>NZ_JACFOU010000001.1:1581985-2470864 GCF_016102305.1 Bartonella sp. M0192
AAAGCGTGTCGAATGATCGAGTGTTTTCAGTTTGAAGGTTCGGGCATCGAGCTCCGCCGACTAATTGTTGAATTAAATAAAAAGATCTATTGGCGAAGAAATGTGGAGTGGCAACGAAAAAGTGAAAAAGTATTTGGGGGCGGGCATGTGCTCGATTTTGTTGAGCCGATTTTGCTTCCAATTGAAGACACGCTAACGGTTTTCTAAAAAGCCCATCCCGTTAAGAAAACAGGTTTTAAAATCGATCTGCATGTCTATTCTTCTCTGTCAGGACAGTTGTCGTAAGGCACAAATAAATTAAGCTCCAGAATTTGTTTTTCTGGAGCCTATGTCGGGTCAATCCATCAAGGTGATTTGTAATACAAATCGGATTAGAAAGAGATAGGATGAATCTTTTTTTAGATTGCCATTAACCTGCATGTGAATCGGCTATCGGTTTTTGGAACGCGTATCCCATGTCCCAAGGGAAATAGATCCATGTATCCTGACTGACTTCGGTCACAAAAGTGTCAACGAGTGCGCGGCCTTTCGGTTTTGCATAAACTGTTGCGAAATGGGCCTTCGGAATCATATCGCGAACGATTTTTGCTGTTTTACCCGTGTCAGTCAAATCGTCGACAACGAGAACTCCTTCTCCATCATCGACTTTGACGTTGTCGCTAATTCCCTTAAGTATCTCCATTTCCGATTGGTGTCGGTAATCGTGATAAGATGCAATACATACAGTTTCTATAAGGCGAATCCCAAGTTCACGACAGATAATAGCAGCGGGAACCAAACCGCCGCGGGTGATGGCAACCATAGAACGCCATTCCTTTTTCTGGTCAGCAATACGCCACGCCAAGGCGCGTGCATCACGATGAAATTGATCCCAGCTTACGGGAAAAGCTTTATCCGGAAGCGACATACCAAGCTCCTAAATTTCCAAAAATTTTGATTGTGCCTTGTAATCCTTTTTTACCGTCCATATCAAGCAGTTAGCCATCAGTTATATCATTTGCCGATTAGAATCTGTGTCAGATCGGCTCGCAACCATAAAGTCACCGCAATCAGATGTTTGCGATTCGCAAGAATAGACATTGAACAAAGCGATGAACGATTGATGGTTAGAATCTGCATCGCGACAGCGAATTTACGATATGGGTTTTAATTCACCGAAACGATAAACCGGAAACCGGTTAAACCGGCTTTTTGTTCCGTTACAATAGACAATTATTGGCAATCAACGTTCGGCAGTACCGTAAAAAGTCAAACAAGATCGCGCTTTTTGGCGTTTGAGGGATCAGCAAAAATATGTATTTAGCTGGTGTACTTATGTCGGGAAAAGCAAGAATTTTTAAACGAGTTGAAAATTTTTTGCTAAAAGGTGTTGACCTGACGCGATCTCGCCCGTATGTTCCGCCCACTTTCATCAGGTAATCACCATAGTGAAAGAGCGCGTAGCTCAGCCGGTAGAGCAACTGACTTTTAATCAGTAGGTCCAGGGTTCGAATCCCTGCGCGCTCACCAGTTCATCAAAAAGTTTGTTTTTATAAAACTGGTCTGATTTACATTCTTTTCCGTATAACAAAATTAATTGCTTTAACTCCCGTAGGGTCGGAATAGGCTTCCGAATTTTATTTCCCTTGTGCTATTTGCTTGCCTCTCAACCTCATTATCACATTGGTCGGTATTGCAAAATCAAGAAGGGCGACAGGATTGGAAAAGCGCGTTTGTTAACGATATTTTAAGAAAGTCGGCTCACGCGCGTATACACTTCTTAAAGAATTATTAAAGATGTGTTAATTGAAACGGCATGAAATCTTATCCAACACGATAAGGCTCGGGAACGTGGGTAAATATGTCAAGGTTAATGATCGCCTCACGTCACCTTCTCTTATTGATGGTTAAATCAGACGGGTTAGTTGATGCTGTTAGAAGTTGAAAAGAATACAAAGAACAAAAGCAAGGTTTTTGCTCGTGGTTTATTTGTTTCAGTCGTTGCAATAATGCTTTCAGCGTGTGCCAATCATGCAAAAGAAGTAGCAGGCACAACGCCTGTCAAACCCGAAAGCAGCCAAGTAAAAGCTTATACAGTAATACCTGCTGCAAAACCGGCAACACCGCATTTGAGAAAAGCAGTACAGGCCGAAAATAGCTTCTATAAAGAAGGCAAGACCGCAAGGCCCATTGCTTATCTTTCAACATCCGAACGGGCATATAAAAAAGTAGGTCGTGCGTCATGGTATGGAGCAGCTTTCAACGGTCGTTTGACGGCGAATGGCGAGATTTATGATATGCATAATTTGACGGCGGCCCATCCGACAATGCCTCTCCCGAGTTATGCACGCGTAACAAATCTGGAAAATGGCGCTTCCATAATTGTTCGCGTCAATGACAGAGGGCCTTTTGCAGCTGATCGGGTTATTGACCTCTCTAAACAAGCAGCCACAATGCTTGATTATAAAGATGACGGTTTGGCTGACGTAAAAGTGGAATATGTCGGGCGGGCTCCCATTGAAGGGAATGATAAAGAGTTCCTTATGGCGTCTTACAAGCCAGGCAATATCACTCCCGAGACATTGCTCGCTATGGCCGGGGTAAACCTTAATTTGCCGACGACACAGAATGCATCGGAAAATTCCAACATAGAAGCTGCTCCACAATTTAATGAGCAGACGACAATTGGAACGACTTACCCGAATTTACCGGACGTTGGACCTCTTCCTGCTTTCAAGCCGGAAAACTCCCAATTGGTGGCCTTTGCTGATCAGGCGATCAAGAACTCTAAAGATGACGTTTTCAATACCGTTCTCAATCACAATGACAATTTAAAATCTGTTCCTGTTTCGAAGGATTCTTCTGCAAATAAAGCTGGAAAACCGGCCGACAAAAACGACATGAAAGAGAGCGCAAAAACAACTGTTGGAAAAGATTTTGCGAAAGCCGAGGTAAAGTCGGCTGCAAGAGTTGCAAAAGCAGCCGTTGGAACACCGGATCATGGTCTTGAACTGGCTTGGGCAACAGGTGTGAGTGAAGCTTTCAGTTTTGCTAGTCTCCGTTAAGCACTTGAGTGAACCGCTGGTTTGTGCTGAAATCAAATCACGGAGACCAATGATGCGCTCAACTATTATCAAACTGTTATTGTCCATTTTTTTCGCTTTTGTAACGTCGAAATCTTTTGGCCAAAATTTTGAAGTTTCAGCCACACAAGCGATCATGATCGACGGTGAGACAGGGTCGATACTTTATCAGAAAAGCCCTCACACGAAATTTGAACCTGCATCTCTTGCCAAACTGATGACTGCGGAAGTGGTTTTTCATCTGCTCGATAGTGGCGCATTGCGTGAAGACCAGCTTTTTCACATCAGCATTAACGCATGGAGGACCGGAGGTGCACCATCGCGGACAAATACAATGTTTGCTCCGGTTAATAGTGATATAAGCGTTCTTGATTTGCTGCGCGGCATGATTATCGTAAACGGCAATGATGCGGCAATTGCTTTGGCGGAAGGTATTTCCGGCAGTGAAGAAAAATTTGCTGATCTTATGAATGAACGAGCCAAAGAATTGGGGCTGAACTCGAGCCATTTTGTAAATGCAACCGGATTACCGCAAAATGGCCAATATACCACCGCCAGCGATATTGTAAGATTATCACGATATATAGCGACGCATTATCCGAAATATTTCAAAATTTATTCCGAGCCGGAAATAACCTGGAGCAGAATTACCCAACGTAATAAAAATCCGCTTTTTGCATTGGATATCGGTGCTCAAGGTTTTGCAAATGCCTATAGTGACAGTTCAGGATTTTCCACATCTTCAGTTATCCAGAATAATAACAGACAACTTTTTCTGGTTTTAAACGGTATTAAAAAAGAAAAAGATCGGCCGACCGAAGCAGCGAAATTATTGAACTGGGGAATGAATGCATTCGAATTCAAACAGGTTTTTCCGAAAGATGTAATTGTTGGTTACGCACGTGTTTTTGGCGGCGTGAAGCCGGTTGTCCCGCTTTCGGTCAAGGAGCCTGTCGACATTTTGATGAATGTCGAAAAAAAACCGGTCATATCGGCCAGGATCGTTTATCATGGCCCATTGGACGCGCCTATATCGCCTAATGTTGAAGTCGGTAAATTACAAATATTGGCGAATAAAACCGTTCTTCTGGAAAAGCCGGTTTTTACTGCTGATGAAGTTCATGAGACAGGACTTGTCGGAAAAGCCAAAGATGCCTTATATGAACTGACAATCGGTTGGCTAAGAAAATATATTTGATCTGTCATAAATAATATTCAGGATTTCAAAGTGAGTGGCTATTTTTTTACATTCGAGGGTGGGGAGGGTGCTGGAAAGTCTACTCAAATCAATCTATTAGGACAATTCCTTAAACAAAAAGGTTATGACGTGGTTGTTACCCGCGAACCCGGTGGCACTGAGGGTGGCGAGGCAATAAGGCATGTCCTTCTTTCGGGAAGCGCTTTAAAAGCCGGTAAGCTTTTTGAGGCCACACTTTTTGCCGCCGCACGCATTGATCATGTGAACGAAGTCATCGAACCGGCATTAAAAGAAGGAAAAATTGTCTTGTGTGACCGGTTCATTGATTCGACCAGAGTTTATCAGGGGGCAAATGGCGAGAATATCAATCAATATCTCGAGATACTCGAGAAATCGGCAATTCATGGGCATATGCCCGATATCACTTTTATACTGGATTTACCGGCAAAAGCGGGTATGGAAAGGGCAAATAAGCGGCGTGGAAAGGCCGTAAAAGTGGACCGTTTTGAAAAAGACGCTCTTGCAGTTCAAGAAGCGCGTCGGCAAGCCTTCCTCAAAATAGCGGAAGCAGAACCGCAAAGATGTTATGTTATCGATGCAACCCGGGATATTAATGACATCGCGAAAAAAATAGAAAATATAACTTTGCTTTTTTTGGACAGGAAAAAAGATGCCAGAACTTGAAACGCCAAGACAATATGATGACATTGATGGCGTTATCCGTCCTTCGCAAAACACACATATTTTTGGCCACAACAGCGTAATAAGCTCGCTCGGCAATATGCGCAAAGAGGGGCGTCTCCATCACGCCCTGTTGTTTGGAGGCCCGCTTGGTATCGGAAAGGCAACATTAGCTTACCATCTGGCATGGAATATTCTTTCCTCGGCTTCCGGAGATTTTATAGCACCCGATGATAGCTCGCCGATTTGGCGGCAAATTGCTCAAGGCAGTCATCCTTCCGTTATCCATATTTCAAGGCGATATGACAACAAAACAGAACGCTTCAATACCGGTATAACGATTGACGATATAAGAGAAATCAACCGGTTTTTAGGTCAAACCTCCTATAATGGTGGCTGGCGAGTCGTGATCATCGATACCGCTGACGATATGAATAGGGCTGCCGCAAACGGCGTTTTGAAAACCCTTGAAGAACCACCGGAAAAAACGCTTTTTATTCTTATATCGAATTCGTCGGGACGTTTATTACCGACAATCCGTTCGCGCTGTCATCTCGTCAAATTTCGTCCACTTGATTACGATAATATGGAAAAAGCGCTCCACCATATTTTGGTAAACCAGTTACCACAGACATCTGAATTGGACGCAATCATAGCAGAATCCGAGGGAAGTGTCAGAAAAGCAGCTCTATTGATATGTTATGGCGGAATGGAAATTATCCGTGTTCAACGGGAACTATTGAATGGGTCGGTCTTTGATGTCGTTAAAGCTCAGACAATTGCGCAAGCCTTATCGGGGCGCGACGCTATCATTCAATTTCACCAGTTTTGCGATAATTTGCTTTCTATTATCTCATCAAAAGCGATGAAAGCAGGGCTTGGCGGGAATTCGTTGCTAAGTAACCGCTATGCCGATGCTTGGAAGAATATTGCCGACGAGATCGCAAAAACAGAAGCTTTTAATCTGGATAAAAAACAATTTGTGATTAATGTTCTTTATAAGCTTCATAAATTGATTGCGGAAGATGTCTGACTATTTGGTTTTTCCGTGACAAGTGCCTCAACTATCGCTATGTCAGATGAAAAGCTGATATTGATATAGTTGGATATCCGATGCGTGAAAAATTTTATATAACAACACCGATTTTTTATCCGAATGGCAATCCCCATATAGGTCATGCCTATAACGCTATTGCAACAGATGCTATGGCACGTTTTGAACGAGCCAATGGCAAGGATGTGTTTTTTCTTTCCGGCACCGACGAGCATGGTTTAAAAATGCAGCAGACTGCCGAAAAACTGGGATTGACACCACTGGAGCTGGCGGACCGTAACAGCGCCGTATTTCAAAAAATGCTCAAGACATTGAATGTCTCGAATGATGACTTTATTCGCACAACCGAAAAGCGCCATTATGATGCCTGTCAGGCCATCTGGAAGTTGATGGAAGAAAACGGCGACATTTATCTTGATCGTTATTCGGGCTGGTATTCTGTGCGTCAGGAAGCTTACTATGACGAGAGCGACACTGAAGTAGGGGAAGATGGAATCCGGCGGGAGAAAGAAGTCGGTTCACCGGTGGAATGGAATGAAGAGGAAAGCTATTTTTTCCGTCTGTCTAAATATGAAGATCGTTTATTGGAATTTTACGAAAAAAATCCCGACTTCATTGGTCCGAATGAACGCCGGAACGAAATTATCAGTTTTGTGAAATCCGGTCTGAAAGACCTTTCGATATCCCGTACAACATTCAATTGGGGAATACCGGTACCGGGTAATCCCAAGCATGTCATGTATGTGTGGGTCGATGCGCTGACAAACTATCTGACAGCCACCGGTTTTCCGAACAAGAATACGCCAAGGGCAAATTTTTGGCCTGCGAATGCCCATATCATCGGTAAAGATATTATTCGCTTTCATGCAATCTATTGGCCGGCATTTTTAATGTCGGCGGGGATTGCGCTTCCAAAGCGTGTTTTTGCACACGGATTTTTATTGAACCGTGGGGAAAAAATGTCGAAATCAGTCGGAAATGTTATTGATCCGTTCAAGATGGTTGAACATTACGGCCTTGATCAGGTGCGCTATTTCTTTCTGCGGGAAGTGCCGTTCGGTCAGGATGGAAGTTATAGTCACGATGCTATCGTCAATCGGACAAACGCTGATCTCGCCAATGATCTTGGTAATCTCGCGCAGAGATCACTTTCGATGATTATGAAAAACTGTGATGGCCTTGTGCCGGTTCCTGACAAATTTCTTAAGCAGGATAGCGAGCTTTTGGATAAATGCAAAAACGCGCTTCAAATAGCTCGTGAAACAATGGCAAAGCAAGCACCGCATTTGGCTTTAAGTGCCATTTTCGCAGTTATTTCGGATGCGAATCGTTATTTTGCTGGCGAAGAACCGTGGGCACTAAAAAAGACGGATTTCAAACGCTTCTCGACGGTTCTTTATGTAACAGTTGAAGTACTGAGAGAAGTTGGCATTTTGCTTTGTCCTTTCATTCCGCAATCAGCTTCAAAACTCCTTGATTTGCTGGCAATTGATCAAAACGAACGTATGCTTGATGATATAGTTAACCGGAAAATTGTTCCGGAAACGAAATTGCCGGCACCAGAGCCGGTATTTCCACGTTACGTTCCCACAGAAGACGAAGATTGACCATGCTTGTCGATACACATTGCCATCTGGATTTCGAGACTTTCAGCAAAGAGCTCAATGAAGTCGTCGATCGTGCTCATAAGGCCGGCGTGGCTCGGATGATCACTATTTCCACGATTGTTCGGGATATGGACAAGCTGTTGGATATAACAGAACGGTTCGAGGATGTGTATTGCTCGGTTGGCACACATCCAAGTTCTTCTCATGACGAAAATGACACGACAGCTGAAAAACTTCTGGAATTTGCAAAAAATCCGAAAGTTGTGGCGATAGGCGAGGTGGGGCTCGATTACCATTATGACGATGCTACACCCGCGGAGCAAAAACGTAATTTTCACGAACATATCGTTGCCGCCCGCGAAAGCCTTTTGCCACTTGTTATCCATACACGCGATGCCGACAATGACACACGCGACATTCTGGTTGAAGAAACAAAAAAAGGAAGATTTCCTTTCATCCTTCATAGTTTTTCATCCGGAGGTGAGCTTGCACAAACGGCACTGGAACTTGGCGGATATATCTCGTTTTCAGGCATATTGACGTTCAAAAATGCTGAAAATGTCCGCCAGATTGCCAAAACCGTGCCAATAGAACGAGTGTTGGTCGAAACCGATTCACCTTATCTCGCGCCCGTGCCGTTCAGGGGCAAGACAAATGAACCTTCCTTTGTCAAACAGACTGCGTTAGTATTGGCTGATGTTCTTGGTGTCCCGTTTGATGAAATAGCCAAGCACACCACGGAAAATGCTTACCGTATTTTCTCCAAGATGAAATAGGACAAGATTTATGCAAGATCGCTACAAGTTTACAATACTTGGTTGCGGCTCCTCGCCGGGGGTTCCCCGTGCTAATGGTGATTGGGGGGCATGCAACCCCGATAATCCTAAAAATTATCGCTATCGCGCATCGATATTGATTGAACGTATCAAGGAAAATGGAGATCGAACAACCGTTGTTGTCGACACAGGGCCAGACTTCCGTTCGCAGATGGTTGACCATCATGTTCATGAAATAACGTCTGTCGTCTATACTCATCCTCATGCAGATCATATTCACGGAATTGATGATCTGAGGACTTATGCAATAAGCCAACATCATCTTATGAATATCTATACCGATGATGAGACATACCAAAGACTGGACGAAGCATTTGGCTATTGTTTCAAAACGCCGGAAGGGTCGAATTATCCTCCAATATTAAACCGTATAAGAATTACCCCTTACAACAAATTCACGATAGATGGTGCGGGCGGGCCGATAACCCTTATGCCTGTTTTACAAATACACGGGGATATCCACTCGCTCGGTTTCCGGCTGGATAACGTCGCCTATTGTACCGATGTGAATGCTTTTCCTGAAGAGACCCCACAATATCTCGAAAACCTTGATGTGTTGATTATCGGTGCTCTTCAATATCGCCCTCATCCAAGTCATTTTTCCGTCGACCAAGCGGTTGAATGGGGTAAAAAACTCAATGCCAAGCGGGTTATCTTGACACATATGCATATTGCTCTGGATTACGACGAGGTGGCGAAATATACGCCCGACAATGTCGAACCAGCCTATCAAGGACTAACTTTCGAGGTCGACGCAAAATAGGCCCATTGAATAAAAATGCCGGCACAATATTCTCGGTTAAAAAACATCCAGATGTCGGCATTTTTTCTGCAAGATGTCGGGTAATATAATCACATATTACGGTGATGATTACATGGCACTGTGAAAACTTCCCAGTTTTGGAATGAGCCCAAAATCCTGTCGACTAATCAATGACTCCAGTTAACAAACAGCTTTGAAACTGGCCATCTTTTCAGTTTTTTGTTCCCAAAGATCATGAATTTGAGAGGCTGAAAAGAGTGCGCCGGACAAATTCGGAATATTGGGTTTTAACCCATTATCCGGCATATCGAATGGGTTATATTGATTGATTAGCTATCTCGTTACTAAAGTGGATAGCAAAAATAATTTGTTAGCTTCATCGCATACGGAAATCTATTAGTTCAAAATGTCGAAGTTTTTAGCATTTCCGCAACCACAACAAGGGCAGGTGGAGCGCTCAATTTTATCATGACGGTGTCTACTCGACTTAATATCCGTATGATCTTATAGAAAACAGGTAATATCCGAAAATATTCCCTTATTTTTTGAGATTGCAAACTTGAGAAATTTTATATAGTTTACGCCCTAAAATAAATTGAGGGCGATATGAAACTGGATTTACACAACGTAAAAGCCGGATATGGCAAGTTGACAATCTTGCACGATATTTCCGTCAATTTTATTCCTGGTGAAGTTACAGCTCTTATCGGTCAAAATGGTTGTGGCAAATCAACGCTTCTCAAAGCGATCATGGGGTTTTTGGATCTTCAAGGTGGCAAGATCACCTTGGATGGGCGCGATATCAGAAGTTTTCATCGGAAAAAACTTGCGCAACTCGTTTCATATCTTCCTCAGGAGAGTTTTTGTCCCGATTATCTGACATTGGGACAACTTATCGAGCTCTCCTCTTATGCACGTAATTCTTTGTTTTCCGGCCCGTCAGCGAAAGATCGCGAATATTTCCATCAGGTTCTCGAGATTGTCGGGCTAGCTGACAAGGCGCATTTACCAGTTAATTCTCTTTCGGGCGGACAAAAGCAAAGAGCCTGGCTCGCGCTCGTATTGGCGCAAAAAACCGATATGATATTGCTTGACGAGCCGGTCAATCATCTCGATGTCAAATATCAGTACGCTATTTTGAAGCTCGTTCGGGAATTGAGTTGCGAGCTGAAAAAGACTGTCATCGTCGTTTTGCACGATATCAATCTGGCGACCTATTTTGCCGATTATGTTGTGATGGTGAAAGCGGGCAAAATTCATGCTCACGGCCGAACGCAAGATGTTGTTACGGAAGAAAATTTACAGCAAGTCTTCGGAATTCCGGCAGAATTGTTTGTTCATAACGGGCATCTCATTTGTCAGCCTTATCCCGACGCGGCCCAGTCTGTTCGTTACATGGAAGAATAAAATGAATTTTTCCAAGTTCTGGGCTGGGAGTGTTGTTCTTTTTTTATTTGTTTTCTATCTCGGAATAGCTTGGGGTGGCACATTTTCTTCGCCGTCTGATGTTTTTCAAGTTCTGGTATGGCGAGAGCCGAACAATTATGGTCAGGCATCCATCCTTTACCAGCGCCTCCCACGCGCAATTATTGCTATTTATGCAGGTCTGATTATGGCAAGCTCGGGATTGGTATTTCAAGGGCTTATCCGTAATCCGCTCGCTTCGGCTTCTTCACTCGGAATCAATGCAGGAGCTACGCTTTTTGTCGTGGGTGGTGCGCTACTTTTCGGTGCAAATCTGGCAGAGCAGGGGTTGGCCGCTTTGTGTGGTGGCCTGTTCGGTTTTGTTCTCTGTACAATCATTGCACGTATAGCCGGCGGCAATGAAAAGACCACCGGTCTCATGCTTATTTTATCCGGTTCGCTTGTATCCATGCTGCTCATCGGCCTAAGCAATGCACTTTTACTGTCTTATGCCGATAGAAGAGGCGAGTTCCTGTCATGGATTGCCGGTAATATCAACCATGCATATATTGATCGGTTGTATCAATTCTGGTGGATTGGTATCTTGGCGCTCGCATTGATTTTTATGTTGTCGAAGCCGCTAACCCTCATTCTCCTTGGCAGCGAGAAAGCCTCTTCAATGGGGGTAAGAACGGTCGCTGTTTCCCGCTTCGCTCTGGCATGTGCAATTGTCGCCTCATGTTCTGCCGTAGCGGTCTGCGGACCAATCAGTTTTATAGGTCTGATTGTTCCACATATGATAAAACCGCTTGTCGGACAGGATTTTAAAGTAACTTTACCGGCTTCCGCATTAACGGGAGCAACCCTTTGTCTTTTGGCGAGTACTATCTCGCAAAATGCTTTTCAACCCTATGTCGTCAATACCGGAATTATTCTGGATCTATTCGGCGGTATCGTTTTCATTTTATTGATCCGAAAATTCTATGTTTCTCCAAAGAACAGGAACGACATATGAAGATATCGCGCACACTTGACGAACGGCTTTCGATCCGCTTTGCAAATGGAAAAGAGCTTGTCATCCGCAATTTCCTGGTCGGGATTTTGCTTTTATTGTCCGCATTTTTTCTTTTTCTCATTTCCTTGAATTTGGGGACAATCGATACCGGCCTTTACGATTTCTTGAAACTTGTCTCGGGCGAAGAGATCAATCACCAATCCTATTTTGCTTTATGGGATGTGCGCCTTCCACGTTTGGCTTTGGCATTTTTGATTGGCTGGAGTGTGGCAGTTTCCGGAGCTATTCTACAACCGATTGCCCGTAATCCTTTGGCTGATCCGGGTTTGTTCGGTATCAGTCACGGTTCCTTGACAACGACAATTGTTTTGCTTGCTTTCATTCCTACAGCATCCCGTCTTCTCATCACATTTGCCTCTCTTGCCGGAGGCTTGGGCACCGCATTAGTGTTGCTTGCTTTGGTTGGTAACCGGCATTCTGGCGGTCTGGTCATTCTCTTAATGGGGATTGCCGTTGCAACGGTTCTCGCTTCAATCAATTCTTTCCTGATACTTTATCTGCCAACCGAAGCGTCCTACAATGCATCAAGCTGGATGGCCGGTTCTCTCTTTCAGGCCAACTGGTTAAGCGTTTCGGCATTTTTACCGCTTTTTGTGTTCAGCCTCGTCGGAATTTTTCTCTCAGGACATTCGCTTAACCGGTACGACTTGGGAAACGAGCTTGCGCAGTCGCTCGGTGAACCGGTTATCATTTCCCGTCCCCTATTATTATTATTCGCAGTCTTGTTAAGTGCCGCTTCTGTAACAATTGTGGGGCCGCTTGCTTTTTTAGGCATTCTGGCACCGCAACTTGCACAATTTATGAGTGGTGCGAATGGGAGTGCCAGACTTTATCTTTCGGGTCTTGTGGGGGCAAATCTCGTCATCGGGGCCGACATCATTTCGAAAAACGCAACAACCATTGCTATGCCTTTGGGATTAACAACCACCATTATCGGTGTTCCGTTGTTCATTATCGTTTTACGCCTAAAAACCCTTCGTCAGTATTTTCAAAAATAAGGAAATATTTCATGCGTATCAAATATTCAACTTTGTTAATTAGCACTGTTCTACTGACAATTTCCGCAACCGCCGAGGCTCGGGAAGTCGTTGATACTATGGGGCGCACAGTCGATATTCCGGATCATCCCGAGAGGGTCGTTGTAATGAGTGAGCCAGCAATCGCCATTCCGATGATCGAGCTTGGAGTCAATCCGATTGGCAGTTTTGGCCGCGCCGATGACGGCACATATCAGGTCGGTGCCGATTTCATTGATACTCTGTTCGGGCCGAACCAGAAAAAACCTCAAGGAATAGGGAATAACCGTCAAGTTGATCTTGAAAAACTTTATTCAATGAAACCGGATCTTATTATTGGTACGGAGTTCGATGTCGATAAGGTCAAACAGCTTTCTACCGTTGCGCCCGTCTATATGCAGCATTACACAACCGGCCATCTTGATAATTTTGTCATTGAAGAAAACCTTGCAAAACTTTTTGGCAAAGAAACCGCATTCCAAACTCTAAAAGAAAAATATCTTGAAGATGTTCAGGAAACAAAAAAACAGCTTCCGGAAAGTCTCGAAAACAAGACATATCTACCCGTCATCATAATGGATCAGATCAACATTGTGGGAGAGGGAATTGGCGTTTCTCAACCTCTTAATGATTTGGGGATGAAACCTTTTGAAGTTTCGAACGACAAGACCCATTCAGACGGATCTCCAAAAATAGTATTGCCAATCAGTGCAGAAACATTCGGTTCCCTTAATCCGGATATTCTTGTTGTAATCATTAACTGGGGGGCCCCTGACAAAAGCGTTGAAGCGACAAACGAAGCTTTGAATAAATTGGTGCCGGGGTGGGCAACCTATATGAAACCGGCGCGTGAGGGACGAGTCATTTATCTTGATGGCTCCAAGGTCTTCACACCCAGTTTTTTGAGTGCCCGTTACACATTAGGCGAAGTGAGAAAATGGGCCAAAACAAAATGAGGATATTTTGTTTCACTATATAAAATAATTATTGACTTAATTTATATCATGAGTAATAAACTCATATTTTCTTCGTTTTCCCTAAAAGGTTTCATCTGATGTCAAAAACGTTATCGAAAAACCGGTTTTTCCTATCGTCAGCCCATTATCGGATCATTTGTGGTCTGATTGTATTATCTTCTGCAGTTCCTTCTGCTTTTGCCGAGGAAAAAGAGGATCAGAAACAAACAACGTCTAATAATACTGTATTGGAAAAAGTCGTCATTAGCGGTGAAAAATCTTTGCGATCGCTTCAACACACCGCAAGTTCGGTGACGGTGCTCAGCGGTGACCGTATCGCGGAACGGCCTGCTGTGACAACGCTGACCGATCTTCTCAAAGGAACGCCGAACGTTCTTTATACAAATGACAGTGATGCGCCGATTATCCGTGGCGTTGATACTAAAGGTCCGTTGGTAAAAGGTAATGCCTATTTGGCTAACCCAATTCCCCGTGCGACAATCAGCGTCGATGGACGTTATCTGAGTGCGGGCGAATTCGGTATTGGCGCTGCACCGATTTGGGATGTCGAATCTGTTGAAGTATTCCGCGGTCCGCAGACCACAACCCAAGGGGCAAACGCGATCGCCGGTGCGATTGTTATCAAGACAAAAGATCCTACTTTTACGCCAGAGGCAGAAATACAAACTCTCTATGGCACCAGACAACAAAAACGCGGCTCTCTTATGGCTTCGGGGCCTATAACACCAGAACTCGCTGGTCGTATCGCACTTGATTATAGCGGGCGCGATACGTTTATCAAATATACAAATCCCCAGTTTCTGGATTCGGATATGGATAACGACCCGCGTAATGTCAACGGCCGTGTAAAACTGCTTTGGCAACCGTCAGAAATACCCGGATTGGAAGGCAAGCTTACCTATTCACACATGGATTCACGGCGGCCTGCTTTCGAAATTGCCTCACACCCTTATGACCAACTTCACGATACACGTAATAGTACAGACAATATCCAGACCAAAACCGATGCCGGTATTTTTGACATGAAATACGATCTGGGAAACACGGTTATTCTGTTTAACGAGTTAGAATATTCAAACGGCACTTATGATTATAACTTCGGTCGTTCGTTTAACGGTACCGCTTCAAAAGACTACGATAATGTTTCGAACGAATTTCGCGTCAATTTTGGCGACGAAACAACGACTTTAAGTGGTCTTGGCGGCGTGTTTTATTCAAAAAGCAATTCGGACAACCATATGTTGCACGACTTTGCATCAACCGATTTTACCGTCGATCAGGACAGTGTCGGTGTTTTCAGCGAACTGACATATCGTTTTGCTGAAAAATGGGCGTTGACCGGAGGTTTGCGTTATCAATATGACGGTATCCGGCACGACGGTGTTGCAAGCTATGTTCCGGGTGTTCGCCACATTTATGATGAAAGTTTTGATGCGGTACTTCCGAAAATTTCACTCTCTTACGATATTCGCGACGATATAACTGTTGGTGTTATGGCTTCTCGCGGTTATTTGCCGGGCGGAACCGGACTTAATTTTTCCGGTAAGCGGTATTATGATTTTGATGCTGAAAAAGCGTGGAACTATGAAATTTTCTCGCGTATCACCGTGCTTGACAGCAAACTCTCTATTACTCCGAATATTTTCTACACCCGCTACACAGATTCCCAACGTTC
This sequence comes from Bartonella sp. M0192, assembly GCF_016102305.1. NCBI lineage: Bacteria > Pseudomonadati > Pseudomonadota > Alphaproteobacteria > Hyphomicrobiales > Bartonellaceae > Bartonella > Bartonella sp. M0192. The sequence continues at coordinate 1,597,334 of NZ_JACFOU010000001.1, forward strand.
TGTCACCGATTACATGAACGGCAAACAATTCGGTTCAATCATCGTCAATGCCGATGAAGCAAAAACTTACGGTGCGGAATTGGGAGCCGATTATCAATTGCTTGACAATCTTCTGTTGCGCGGAGGCCTCGGGCTTCTCCATACCGATACAAGTGAATTCGGTGACACACGCGGCAATGTGTTTGATGGTAAGAAATTTGCAAAAGCACCGGGTTACATGTTCAATGTCGGTGCTGATTGGGATATCATCGAAAACCTTCGTTTGAGTGGCGATGTGCGCTACACAGATGACTACTATTCAACAGATGATAATGATCCGGCTTTACGCGTGGGATCCTATGCAATTGCCAATATGCAGCTATCATATAAACCGAATGATCATATGGAAATATTTGGCTATGCAAAAAATCTGTTTGATGAACGTGTTCCGACAGAAAAAAATCGCGATCGTATAGCTGGTATTCAAGCTTATATTACCGAACCACGTGAATTCGGTGTTGGTTTGAAAATGAAATTTTAATGGTCGTTATTACATATTGACTGGTCAAATCACGAGAAAGCCATATAGCGTTCTATATGGCTTTTTCGTTAGCCATTTATCGAGCGAGATATTTGTTTCATAAAAAAATACAGGAAACATAAAACGCACCACTTGTTCTTTTGATTGTTTGGATTGACTGAAATGTTTGAGCCGCCTGTCTAATTAAGTAGGCTAATCCACTGTTTCGGGTTAATAAAACCATTAAAACAGGAATGATGCAGACACATAGTGGGTGTAGATTCATCGGGCAGTTTCACCCCGATAAATTGTCACTCATTAAAACTTGCTCGCGTCACATAATAAGCAGATTTTAAAGACAAAAAGTTGTTAGGCTCGGAAGCCATCTGATTGTTCTATTCAATTGTTCGTGATATATTTTTTCAAATTTCTTTCTTAAAACTCGAACAAAATTGGCTCTAATGACTGAACCGCCCAAAAAACTTTCACGGGGAAGACCGCCTACAATCAACAAAGATAGAATACTGGAAGCCGCTATTGAAATTGGGCTACCCAAAATTACATTTGTTGGCGTTGCTGAAAAATTAGGTGTGAGCCATATGGCTCTCTATAATCACGTTAACGGGTTGGAGGCTTTAAAAACTCTTGCTGCAGAAACCATTTTCTTGAAGTGGAAATTACCTCAAATAACGTCAAACGTTAGTTTGCATGATTATCTTGTAACACTTGCTTCTTCATTGTGGAAACTCGTCGAAACTCACCAAGGTATAACGCCTTATCTGCTTCGCCGCGATATGATTACTCCCGCAATCGAACAGCGCATTTTTATACATCAACAGAAACTCGCTGAAACCTACCATCTTTCGTTCATTCAGTCGCATTGGCTCGCTTTTACCATTTGTTATCATACACTTTCGGTAGCCGATAGCGTTTTGCCGGATAATACAGATGAGGAAGATTTAACCCGTTATCAATCAAGCCTCGGCATTTTGGGTATAGATGATGAATATGCCATTGGCATTCGTGCACTTATATTGGGTAGCCTTTCTATTCTTGATGAAATTTCCGAACGAAAATAAATGGATGTAAGATATTTGAGGGGTATCAAAAATCTCTATTCCATTGATGCGATAACGTTCATCGATTCTATATTTGGTTAAAAGTCCGCGGTATGTGAATATTGATGCAAAACTAAAAAAAGAGAAATTGAAACTTAGCTCATCGGCAGTAAACATTCCTTCAAATCTTGAGGTAAGTAGCCGACAAAATCGACATTGATATCAAGGCACCTCGCTTCGATTCAACATGTGTTCCTTGAAATTCTGGATTTTTATTTTGCCGCTGGGTTGAACAAGTTTCACTCACCTCGCAATCGGTTTTTGAAATCAATTCTTGATATTTATTAAACTATTTAACGTATTAAATATTATAGTAACCAATAGATCGGTTGTGCTAGTAAATTTTATCGTGCCACATATGATTGTTGAATATTCAGCGAATTTTGAAAATCGCATTGATATTGATGTGTTGTGTGACTCGCTATGGTGAGTTCTTAAATCGAACCCGATATTCACTTTAGGCGGTATAAGGGTTAGTGTTTAACAGACAGAAATTTATCGCATAGCCGATTGTGCGCTTTTATATCGCTGACGCTAGGCATCGGAGCAGGGCACACAAAGCAACAAATCATTAATGCCGGTAACAAAATTTTCTAGTTGCAAGCAAATTTTGCGCCGAGCTTTTTAGCGAACCAAATTTCACGCTTTCATTCGAGATTAACAAAATCAATAAAAACGCTTCCCGAAAGAAAATTCCATCCGTTCACGTTTGAAAAATAATGCATAGCAAGGGTAGAGGACAGATGGCAAAAATACACTGAGAGAGCGGATTGAAAAGGCGAATAAAGATTTTGAACGGTTTCGTCGTGATGGAGTACTTAACCAAGTCAATGACCATTCGGTAGCCGCAGATGATGGAAGAACGGCTTTCAATGTGATTTCACAGGTTGATCTTGAAATTATTGCGAAAGCAGCTCACTGTTCTCTTGTTTCCTTTGGTGAAGGTTCTATGCATGACACGTCTATGGATGTTAGGCGTATTAGGTGGAGAAACCTACAAAGGGACAGCGGAGTTTGTTACCGAACTCTTTGCTATTTCCGGAACAGGGCAGGTAAATGCCGTTATGTCGCTTGACTAATAGAAGTTGAAGAACCAGTCAGATACGAGAAAGAGGATAACTACCGACTGGATTAACGATATTTCCTTGTCGGAAAACAAAACTCAAAATCGGTAAGCTACTTTTCTTCGGGCTGGCCAGCGTTTTCTTCCAATATTTTATGGATAATGGTACCAGCCAGTTTAGCTTTTTCTATAAATTCACCAAGCAATTTATGCAATTCTGACAAATTCTCTCGGCAGAAAGCCCGACTTATTTCGTTATATATCACTTCGGAACCAACCCCGACTTCCCCGATGAGGTCGGAACCGGTTTTGCTTATCATTACCATTGAACGTCGTCCGTCTTCTGGGCTAGTCCACCTTTTTATCAGTTTCCTGTCTTCAAGATCACGTAAAATGCGTGTGAGCGAAGGACCCAGAATGACAGTAGAGTCAGCCAAGTCGGTGGTAGAAATTTCATCGACTGCCGTTAAGGTTCGCAACACGCGCCACTGCTGTTCTGTTAGATTGAAATTCCTCAAATGCGGCCGGAGATACTCCATAATCGCTTCACGTGCTGAAAGGAGCGCCATAGGAGTCGATCTCTGGAATGATCGAAGTGTCATTTTCGTAATCTCGATGTTGGATTGCACGCATATAAATTGCGAACAATAAAATTGCAAATTGTTAGATCGGTCAGAAGGAGCTCTTGTTCTGTTGTCACTGCGCCGTAATCACTATGCACCGGGAGTTCGTTCTCTTATTCGTCCTTTTATTGCATAAGATATATTATGGAACTTTTTTATATCGGGCACGAGAGACGGGGACGCTGGTCGTTGATCAAATCAGCAATAAAAATGTCCAGAAAATAATAAAGCTCCTCATTATTGATAACCAACCCGACATAAATACCATGCCGATGTTTTGGTATGTTGAACTGGCACTTTCTCCGGTTTTGTGAAAACAAAGGTCTCAACCGCTATAAATACGCCAAAATAGTTAGGACTCTTATTCTAAGTTGTAGCCAAAATTTATCGAGCCTAGCGACTGACAAAACGTGTAACATTTTTCAAGTCATTTATTGAAACCCGGCCGAGCATCGTCATAGCTTTTTGCAATTCCATTGCCAAAATGGCGATCATCGCATCAGCTCCCTGTTCATCTGCGGCAGCCAATCCCCAAAGTGGTGCTCTACCAATAAAAACAGCCTTGGCGCCGTAAGACAGCAGTTTCAATACGTCACTGCCGCGACGCACGCCGCTGTCGACGAAAACCGCTAGGCGATTGTTTAGAGCTTCAACGATTTGGCCCAGCACATCCAAAGGTGTGACAGCAATATCCAAATTTCTCCCACCATGCGCGGAAACCACAATGCCGTCTGCGCCGATTGCCCGTGCTTTTTGGGCATCGTTGACACTTAAGATCCCTTTTACAATGATCTCGCCGCGCCATTTTTTACGCAGCTCTGCTACATCATTCCAATTCAACAAATTTTCGAGCTGCAAATCTTGTGATTGCACCGACGATGTAACGTTATGGCGGAAGTCTTGCGGGTAATGCCCGTAAGATGGCATTCCGCCAGAACGCAGATATGGCAATAAAACGCGAAAAAACCAGCGAGGATGGGTTGCAACATCCAAACCGGCCCGTATGGAAGGCCGGAATGGTATTGAAAAACCGTTTTTCAAATTGTATTCACGATTAGGCGAGACCGGTGTATCAGCCGTAATCACCAGCGTTGTCACGCCGCTTGCCCAAACACGATCCAATAATTGATCGGTCAATGCGCGGTTTTTCCAGACATAGAGCTGAAACCATAAATCCGCATCAGGCACCCCTGCCCTGATATGCTCCACTGGTGTGACCGATTGGGTAGAAATCGTAAATGGTATCCTGGCTCGCTCTGCAGCGCGCGCTAGTTTCACTTCCCCGTCAAATGACACAAGTCCTGCCAATGCTGTAGGCGCTATCACCAAAGGGAGTGCGTGAGTTTTCTCGGCAAACATAAAATCGGTTTGAACTGTTTCCAATCCGCTTAGAACTTCAGGAACGAAGCGCACACTATCGAGCGACTGGCGTAATTCTGTCAGAGCGATTTCATCTTCTGTTCCACGGTCAATATATTCAAAAAGAAGACGGGGAAGTTTCTTTCGCGCATAGGCTCGAAAATCATAAAAATTATGGAGCTTTGTCTCCATGTTCCTCCCCCCCCTTCATGCTTCTCCCCCTTCTCTTTAGCTATGATTTTCTATTCAAGCTTGTCTGCGGCGCGTAGGAATTAAACTTGGAAAATGAAATGGATGTAGCCGCCACTTGTACATACGGCGCCAGCTCTTCTTCTGCCCGCTCGACTGTCCAGCGTGTGGTTGGCACAGCAATGTTCAAGCCCGCGACTGCTACTCCGTGCTCATCCGTAATGGCGGCTGCAATGGAAATATCGCCCATAACCGTTTCATTAGTCACGATGGCGTAGCCTCGTTCGGCTGCCTGTTGCACGCGGTCGCGGATTTTTCGTGGATCGGTGACCGAAAACGGCGTCAGCGCCTCAAGTCTGGTCTGCGCCAACACGATATCGAGATCCTCTGAAGGACGGCGCGAGAGGATCGCTGTGCCGGTTGCTGTAAAGACGGCAGGCAATCGGCTGCCAATAGTAATATCGACATTGACCAGATGCTGCCCGGGGAAACGTGCGACAAATACTACGTCGGCGCCGTCCAATTCCTGTAGATTTGTCGTTTCTCCAATATCACGACTGATGGCCAAAAGATAAGGCGCAGCTTTGTCGATCAATTCGTTCGAGCGCAAATAATCATAAGAAAATTGCAGTATTTTGGGCGAAAGCGCATAATTACGCGTTTGATGCACCCGGCGCAGATAACCCAAGGTTTCCAAAGTGTAGACGATGCGTTGGGCTGCACTCCTATCCAATCCTGCACGCTTTGCAATGTCGGATAAAGGCAAATGGCGCTGCGGCCCGTCAAAGGCATGCAGCACCCTGAATGTTTTTTCCGTAGACCCGATAAAAAGTGAAGAACCTTTCGGATCCTTCTCCTTTTTTTTCGTTTGCTTGTTTACATCTGCCGAGGATCTGCCCATTATGCCACTTCCACTGCCAATAACGTTGTTGCGCTTATAAAGACACGCACGCCAATATGCAAAATCTTGCGAACGACATTATTTTCCAGAATATTCGAAACGTTCAAGCAATTCACCATAAACCGCACGTAAAGAAGCGCGTAATGTCTCGGCTGGCTGTTCCAATGGCATAAGAACATGGGGAGCGTTTACGCCAACCATATCCATTACCGCTTTCATAGGCCCCGGATTTGTTTCGGCAAATGCCAAATTCATCATCGGAATCAATGCCTGGTGAATCTTCAAAGCTTCATCAAGCCGCCCTTGTGAACACAGGTCGAACACTCTGCGCCATGCTTTGGGCAACATGGTTGCTGTCACCACAATGCCGCCGACAGCACCTGCTACCATATGAAGAGGAAACAACGTATCTTCACCGCTTAAAACCGCAAAATCCGACCCTACGCCTGCCATGATACGAAGGAAATGATACATATCCGTGTTACATGCCTTCATACCAATAATATTTTCATGTCTCGATAGCTCATGCAAAACGTCCGGACTGATTGCAACACGTGTTCGATAGGGAATTTCGTAGATCAATACAGGAACAGGCGATGCATCGGCGTAACGCATGAAATAGTCACGGAGACCATTTTGTGTAGGGTTTGTATAATAGGGTGTAAGAACGAGCAGAGCATCCGCTCCGGCGCTTGCCAGTTCCTTTCCTGATGCACAAGCGTCATAGAAACCGGTATCAAGAACGCCGGCAATAACGGGCACCTTTTTATCTATTGCCTGCGCGGTCAAACCAACAAAGCGCACACGCTCCATCCTTGACAAAGCCCCATATTCACCTGTTCCGCCAAGCGTCAGGATACCATCTATGCCCTGTTTTGACAGCCATGAAAACATTGCGTTTGAGGCTTCAACATCCACGACATTGTCCGTGGTCACAGGTGTGGGAACGGCGGGGATGATGCCTTTAAGGCTTTTTGCGTTCAACATGATAATCAATAACCTTTCAAAAATGTATACGCTTGTTCAACGCTTTATGCTGCGTTGACGAAATTTGTCGGCAACAAAGATCAGAATAGCGATAAAGATCAAAATCCCGCTTGAAACAGCAGCAATAACAGGCGAAACGGATAGGGTGACTTCGTCCCAGAACTGTTTTGGCAAAGTTGTTGTCACGCCGCCCGTCGAAAACAGAGCAATCGTCAATTCATCGAACGAGGTTGCAAAAGCAAATAGAAAAGATGAGAACATGCCGGCGCCCAAAATCGGGAATGTTATGTCTTTCAAGACCTTCCAAGGGCGCGCGCCCAAGCTTTGCGCTGCCAGATCCAACCGCACATCATAGTTGCGCAGAACCGCCATCATCGTCATCACCACATAGGGGACCGCAACAACGGTATGTCCAAGGATAAGACCGAAAATTGTGCCGACCAACCCCAATTGGGCAAAGACATAGAACAAGCCGACAGCAACAATGATACGCGGAACGATGACAGGAGAAAGAATGAAAGCCAGCATAAAAGCTTTCCCCCGCATCTGTGAACGCACCATTAGAAATGCTGCCGGTACGCCAATCAGCATTGACAGGATTCCCGTTCCCGATGCGATCACCAATGAACGCCATATCGCTTGCATCCAAACGGGTGAATTCCACACAGCTTCATACCATCGCAACGTAAAACCATTTGGCGGCCATGAAAGGTTGGCGGTGCTGAAGGATAAAGGGATCATCAAAAACGCTGGTAGACTGATCACAACAAGCAATAGCCAGACAAAAAGACGTGTACCGAAGGCTGCCTGTTGTTTCTCGCTTTGACGACGGGGAAAGAGCGACAAGACACGGTCGCAGAGGTCGCCGATCAAAGATAGCAAGCCATTACCAAAGCGGCGTAGCCATGAATCGCGCTGGGCGCTATTGGCAGAATTATCACCAGTCAAGCTTTCAAAACCGAATATACGATCGTAAACGATGAAGATGATAATAACGACCAAGAGTAGAAAAACGGAAACCGCACCTGCGAGCCCCCAGTTCAGGGTTTGTTGTATCTGGTCGATAATCAATTGGGTAATCATCGTTTCACGGCGTCCGCCCAGAAGCGCAGGCACGATGAAGAAACCGATAGAGGTGACAAAAACCATAATGCTTGCGGCAGCTACGCCAGGCATGGACAAGGGGAAATAGACTGTCCAGAAGGCTTTTGCCGGTCGAGCACCCAAAGTGCCTGCGGCTTTTGGCAAGTTACGATCAATATTTTCCATGACTGACAGCATGGTCATCACAGCCAATGGCAACATGGCATGGACCATACCGATCAAGACAGAATTCAGCCCGTAAAGAAGGTTGAGGGGTTGGTTGATCAGGCCTGACGACATCAAAGTGCTATTGATCACACCGTTACGTCCCAATATGACAACCCATGCAAAGGCCCGCACCAGAAAACTTGTCCAAAAAGCAAGCAAAACCCAGAATATCAACCGCCCCTTCGACTTTTCACTTGCCGTCGATATGACATAAGCTACGGGATAACCGAGCAGTACCGCAAAAAACGTCGTCAAAAACGAGATTTTCAACGTCAGCCACATAACATTAAGATAAAGCGAGGAAGCAAAGAGTTGTTTATAGGGAAGAACAGACCAGCCATCCTTGCCCCAGACACTAAGGAACAGAAGCTGCGCCACCGGATAAACCAGAAAAGCTGCCAAAAGGAGTATAATGGGAGCGCCCAAAAGTATGGGTTTGCACCAACGCGATGATGGTTTTGAGGATGCAGATGAATGCGTCATTCTTTCCCCTCCATCAAGCCGGTATGACAACGGCATCACGACCGCGCCACGAAAGGTTGAGCACATCGCCAGCATTGTAATGCGCGTCGTCGTTGCGTGTCGGGAATGATGCTACAAGTTGCCCCTGCCCCTCCTCTATTGGATTGAAATATATCTTCGTCAAACTTCCGGTCACCATAACATCGTTGACACAGGCTTTTATCGTATCAGCGCCCGCTTCGTCGGAAATAACGATATTTTGCGGTCGTATCATGATCCGGACATTTTGCTGATTTGCCACATCGACATTATTGCGCATGGCTTTGATTGTAGCGCCCGACCTGAGAACCCTCAGTGTAATCTCTTCGTCACTGCCGGAACTGACATCAGCCGAAATAATGTTGGATTCACCCAGAAACTCGGCAACAAATAAAGAACGCGGGCGAAAATATAAATCGGCCGGTGAGCCAAGCTGCGCTATCTGTCCGGTATTCATGAGACAGATACGATCAGACATTGTCATCGCTTCTTCCTGATCATGGGTGACGTAGATAATTGTGGTTCCCAGATCGCGATGCAATTGCTTGATCTCGATCTGCATATGTTCCCGAAGATTTTTGTCCAACGCACCGAGCGGCTCATCCATCAGGATGATTGATGGACGATAGACCATGCAACGCGCCAGAGCGATACGCTGTTGTTGACCGCCCGATAGCTCTCTGGGGTAGCGTTTGGCCACATGTGGCAGCCGCACCATATCCAACGCTTCCTGCGCCATTCGCAATGCTTCATTGCTTGCGACCTTGCGCATGCGTAGCGGAAAAGCAATGTTTTCTAAAATTGTCATATGTGGGAAAAGCGCATAATTTTGAAACACAACACCAAAATCACGTTCATGTGGCGGACGATAGGTCATATCGCGTTCTCCCACCACCACAAATCCCGCATCTGGACGGGTCAAGCCGGATATAAGATTAAGCAATGTGGTTTTACCTGATCCCGACGGCCCCAAAAGCGTAAGAAACTCACCCGCTGGTACAAACAGGTCGGTTGGTGCCAGCGCGACAAACTCGCCATAGCGTTTTTCAAGTTGTTTGACTGTCAAACTGAATGAAGACATGCCGTGTTCCTCTTATTGTTTTTTGCGAGATTTTCATTCGAGCGGGTATAGCAGAGGGCATAAGCCACGCATGATAGAAGTGGCCTAAATCGATCTCATATATGTCGGGGAAAGGTTACCCTCTCCCCGACATTATCAGCCCAAAAGCCATTGGTTATATTGCTCGATTACCTTGGCTTGATTATCGCGCCAATAAGCCGCGTTAATCTGCAACCCCTTTTCGCTATTGGCCGGGAAGCTCGGCGAATTCTTTGCAATTTCAGGTTTGATGAAATTGAATGCGTCAACCTGCGCAATACCAGCGGGAAAGAATTTCATCAATCCTGCATTACGTTCGGCATCGGAGGCAAAAATGATAAATTCGCGGCACAGATCTGCATTGGGTGTTCCCTCCAATATGGCCCAATTGTCCACGCCCCAGATATTTTGATCCCAAACGACACCGATATCTGTACCGGCAGCTATGGCCGAGTGGGCACGCGAAACCCAGGTCGGCACCATATCGACTTCACCAGATTGCAACATTTGTTCCACTTGGGCGCCGCTTGTCCAGAAAACATCGATATCTCGTTTGATCTGGTCCAGCTTCTTGAATGCTCTGTCGATATCGCAGGGATAAATATCCGCGCTGGCCACGCCATCGGCGAAAAGTGCTTCCTCAATGGTATCAAAAGGATGGCGGCGCAATGCACGACGACCTTCAAATTTATCCTTATCAAAAAAGTCCTTCCAGGCAGAAGGTACGGTTTTACCTTTAAACGCTTCGTTCCGATAGGCCAGAACGGTTGCATAAATATTATTTCCAACGCCCCATTCACTCATATATTTTTGCGGGATTGTAGCAATCGTCGGATTGCTTTCCAAATTATGCTTTTGTAGATATTTTTTGTCTCCGCTTGTCAGCATCAAGATTGTCGGCTGGGAAATCTTTGCCATATCCCAAGTGTAACTTCCCGCCTCAACCATTGAACGAATTTGGGCAGCAGGTTCGGCATTGGCAGGAACGCTGATAACCTCGATACCGGTTTTTTCTGTAAAAGGACGATAAAACACCGCGCTATAAGCAAGGTTATAGATGCCGCCATCATCGCGGATCGTTATCCGCTTTTTACCCTGTGCCTGCGATGGGCTCCATATCGCAGGCACAGCCAAGGTCCCCATCGTCAAAGCTGCGGTTTTCAATAATTTTCTTCGTGAAATTTTGTTCTTCATCATGCTCTCCTCTTCATGGTCAGATTTTATTATAATTTAGGCCTCAACCTTGATCTGCAGGCAATAATTTGCTGGGGTTGAGCAAATTCTTCTTGTCAAAAACCGACTTTATTGTGTGCATCAACCTCAGCTCTACCAGTGACTTGTAATGCGCCATTTCGGGCAATGAAACACGTCCGATGCCATGTTCGGCACTGAACGTCCCATGGAGGTGCATCGCCGCATCATCCACAGCACGACGCAGCCGAACAGCCAGAGCATCTCTATCCGCGCAATCCTTCCAATATTCGAATGATAAAAGTGGAATAAAATGGATATTGCCGTCGCCGAGATGACCGACAACAATGATGGGCAAATCGGCAATAATTGCGTGAACATTTTTCGTCGCTTGGCGGATAAAGTCGGGGATAGCCGAAAGTGGCACCGCACAGTCGGTTGTTAATCCAATACCAGCCTTTTTATTGGCTTCGGATACGCTATGCCGCACTTCCCAAAAGGTTAAACGCTGCGTTTCGTTTTGCGCGATAACGGCATCCTCTATCAAACCCGCTTCAAACGCTTTTTCAAGTACGTTTTGCAACGCTGCATCCAGTTCTTGCGGGGCGCCATTATCGGATAATTCAAGCAGGAGTTGCCATTCGAAGGCAGTCTCTAAAGGCGCACGCCTATCATGCACATGCTCTACCACCAGATCAACCTGCAATTGGTTGAGAAGTTCAAAAGCAGTTAGCTGCGAGCCGCATTTTTCCTGCACGAGTGGCAAGAGCTGCAATGCTGCATCAAGCGATGTCAACCCGACCCATGCCATAGCATGATTTTTTAATAGTGGATGCAGCTTTAAAACAGCAGCGGTGATTATTCCCAACGTACCCTCCGAACCGATGAATAGCTGTTTAAGATCATAGCCGGTATTGTTTTTACGCAGCCGATTAAGCCCGCTCCATATGCTGCCATCGGCAAGCACAACTTCCAACCCCAGAACGTTTTCACGTGTATTGCCGTAGCGTAGAACGGATGTCCCACCGGCATTTGTAGCTATCGTACCGCCAATCTGGCACGAACCTTCCGCACCCAAACTGACAGGATAGAAGCGGTCGTGTATCAGCGCAGCGTCATGGATGTTAGATAGAATGCATCCGGCATCGACATCCATCGTGTTGGTCACAATGTCGATATGTCGGATGCTGTTCATACGGTCAAGATTGAGGATGACGGGTAGTCTTCCTTGCGCATCAGGAACCGCACCGCCACATAGACTGGTATTGCCGCCCTGCGGGATAACCGGAATATCATTCTCGAAACAATAGCGCATCGCTTTGGAAACGGCCTGCGTCGTATCAGGTCGCAATAGGCACAATGCTTCCCCGCGGTAACGGCCGCGCCAATCTTCGGTTGCCGATTGTAGTTCGATTTCGTCTGTTGATACAGTTTTCTCGCCCAATAGCTGAACGAGCGCCCCAATATGCTCTTTGTTCCCCATTTTAATCTCATTACGATTGGATTAACTTTAATAAGAATAGAATAATCGAAATGAATATTAATGCAAATGAATCTTGCATTTATCTTGCAGAAAAATCATGGATTAAGGCACAGTCCAATTTAAAATATGCGCATTGCCTTTTTTTGTTATACCTCGAATACATTTTCGGCGTCGCAAGATTTAAACTTGATATATGTCAGAACGTGGTACGCATTTCCAATGCTCATGTGATTTCGGACCAATGTAACAAGGTGAAAACTGCCAAAAAGTTATACCTTTGCAGCGCATTTCATTTACGAGCGTCAAAACTTCTGCAACAGCGGTTGCATCACCGCTATCCGGACGGTCTTTTTAAAGGCTTTAAACCGACTTCAACAAGGGGTTCAAGCGCGCAACAAGTTTTCATGTAACCGTGTCGATGGTTATTCCCTTGACAATAGCAGAAAAACTATGGCCGGCTCGCTTTTTTCCCTCTATTTGTTAAAGGATTTGCGATCGTATAACGCATGATCTGACAAGAACCAGCTATCAGATCAAAAAACCTGAACTTTGAATTAACGTTTTGTGCTCCCTGTGAGAAGATTGAAGACAATCAAAAGGTATCTTCAGACCAATCATGGAAAAGATTAGAAGAGATGCTGCGTTACATCCCGATGACTTGGTATTCAGTCTTTTAGGCAAAGGTTTAGAAACCCGTTGCTTCAATGGACAGTACTTATTGGGTAGTGATCATTCAGTTCTTGTCGATAACAAACCGGTGACCGTTTCCAATCAGCAAGCAGGAACGGCAACTACATAGTATTTACCTGATTGCAATCAATCATTGAAACTGCTCATATTCCGGAACTAGATGCCGTTCAGCTTCGCGACATTGGATGATAAACGCGATCATAATATATTTTTCCGTGACCAATAATATCTTTGACGGGCGTGGTCGTTCCAATGCCGCACTTGGGCTTTGGCAACGGGCTTGCACTTCGAAAACTGACTTGAACAAGGAAAATTATAAAGCTCCTGATAAATCCATGACGAACCTGGAAAGCGATAGCTGCGAGCCATTAATTATCACAACCAAACATCTCGTTATTCCAACCTCTCATGAAGCCAATGGCCGCCGTTTGCTCAATGCGCTTTTACCTGAAAGCCGAACCAATGAAATAGGCTGGAATCGTTACCGTCCTACCTTTAAGACGAAGGGCCTTGCAATGAACGATCCGACAGAAGAATTGACCAAACTTTTGGATGAAGACATGTTTCTTGCATTTGTCGAGCATTATGATGATTGCCGTCTTTCTATTCCAAAGGTCAAATCAAGCGGTAATCGAATCCAATCGGCAATGATGCAGATGGAAAACTGGTGCGGGATGTCGGGAACACGACAATTCGTGTTCCGCTGGCACGAAACCAACAAATCAAGTAGTATCGTCGTCATGGTTATACAGTGGCAGCTATCGCGAAAAAGCTGGTGATGACTGAAAGACTCATTGAACAGGCGTTTAGTCGTGCCAAAAAAGATGGGTGTTTGTTATCCGGAACATATGGAAACACCACGAGGGCAGAAACAAGGGTGACTGTTCCTGCCGTTTATCTGGGCATTCATATTGTAAAGAAAAGGTTTGTGCACAATGTCGGGAAATGCAATAAATTTGGAAAATATGTCTAGCGCTGCGACACCGTGACAAGCACAAAAGATGAATAAGAAGAGTTATTAAAAACGTCGAAAAACGTGGAAAAAATCATAAAAATACCATTCCCGCGTGTCGTAAATAATTCACTTGTCTGTAGAAATAAAGAATTCGCATAACTTTATCTTTAAACATTATGAAACTATGACCGAGCCAGCTATTATACTACAAGTTAAAGAGAAATGCGGTTCTAATGTTACCTCAATATCTGCTATGTAGAGGTTTATTCAAGCCATTCGGGAAAATGCGCATCCTTGTTAAATTCATTAGATAAATCCTGATATAAGTACATTCCGAACGATATTTAAAAACGCCGCTTATTCCCTGAATTAAAAATACAATACGATTTAATGTTTATTGGTACCTTATCGTACGTGAAAAATGTTTAAATGCTTGTAGAACATTAATAGAACATATAGTGTATGTTCTGGTTTTGTTTCTCATTGATTCGTGTTATTGGAGAGTTTTATGTTAACCCGCAAGCAGTATGAATTGCTTCTGTTTATTCATAACCGCCTAAAAGAAACCGGTATTCCCCCTTCATATGACGAGATGAAAGAAGCATTGGATCTAGCATCGAAGTCGGGCATTCATCGGTTGATTACAGCTTTGGAAGAACGTGGCTTCATTCGTCGCCTCCCCAACCGCGCACGTGCTTTGGAAGTTCTGAAACTGCCCGAATCCATGGTACCTCCTATAAATACTGTGCGTAAATTTTCTCCAAATGTCATAGAAGGCACGAAGAACAAACCCTTTAAAAATATCATTGCGAAAGAGCTCAATGACGGCGAAAGCGGTCCGGCAGCCAACGTAAATGTTCCGGTTATGGGGCGTATTGCTGCAGGAGTTCCTATCTCGGCCATTCAAAACCAGACCAACATGCTTTCATTGCCTCCGGATATGGTTGGGAGCGGTGAACATTACGCTCTTGAAGTTAAAGGGGATTCCATGATCAATGCCGGAATTTTTGATGGCGATACGGTGATAATCAAACGTGGAAACACCGCAAATCCGGGAGAAATTATTGTTGCCCTCGTTGACGACGAGGAAGCAACGTTGAAACGTTATAGAAGAAAAGGCGCCTCAATTGCTCTTGAAGCAGCCAATCCTGCTTATGAAACAAGAATATTCGGTCCGGATCGTATCAAAATTCAAGGGAAATTGGTCGGGTTGATAAGACGCTACTGACGGGTTAATAAGGTGCTATCGATTTGCATAAAAATTCAGCTCATGAACGACGCCATCTAGCACACACTGCTTAATATTGATGATTGTCGGAAGTTTTATATCAAGGATTGTCAAAGCGGTTTAAAATGACCGGTTTTTGACAGCGATGTTTCGCATAGGGATGACGTTTCATTCAGGAATTATGACAAATTGGCCGATCAAACAAAAAAGCTTGAAATTTAATACCAATTTATGCGGCTTTGTGGCAGTCCGGTGATGTCGTGATGTCCAATAACAAGGACTGATTGTTTTTGACCGTGATGTTTATAGTGTTTTCAGCGTTAGGGGCTTGCCTTTTTGGTAAAAGAGATTAGGCCACCACAAAACGTATTTTGGAATTTCGGATACTTGCAGGAAATAATATGTCAGCTCCACGTGTCAGTTTTGTATCTTTGGGGTGCCCTAAAGCACTGGTAGATTCTGAACGCATCATAACAAAATTACGGTCTGAAGGTTACGAGATCGCTCCCAAACATGACGGGGCCGATCTTGTAATTGTCAATACATGCGCCTTTATCGATTCTGCACGTAATGAATCGCTCGCCAATATTGGTGAAGCTTTGAACAAAAATGGTAAGGTCATAGTGACCGGTTGTCTCGGTGCAGAACCTGAGGTAGTGACCAAAACTTATCCGAATGTCTTGGCAATAACCGGACCACAAGCTTATGAAAGCGTAATGGAAGCGGTCCATAAGGTTGCTCCACCCGTTCATGATCCTTTTGTTGATCTTGTTCCACCGCAAGGCGTTCGTTTGACACCGCGTCATTATGCTTATTTAAAAATATCCGAAGGCTGTTCCAATCATTGTAGCTTCTGTATTATTCCCCAATTGCGAGGAAAGCTCGTTTCGCGACCAGCGTCAAACGTTTTACGAGAAGCAGAAAGACTGGTACAAGCTGGCGTAAAGGAATTACTGGTCATTTCGCAGGATACGAGTGCTTACGGGCAAGATTTGAAATATAGCGAAAGTGTCTGGAAAGACCATTCGGTGCGGGCCCGTTTCTATGATCTAGCCAAAGAACTTGGAGAGCTGGGTGTCTGGATCCGTATGCACTATGTATACCCCTACCCCCATGTTGATGACGTCATTGAACTTATGGCCGAGGGCAAGATACTGCCATATCTCGATATTCCTTTCCAGCATGCTTCTCCTACAGTTCTTCGTAATATGAAGCGCCCGGCACATCTTGAAAAAATTAATAAACGCATTGAAAAATGGCGTTCTATCTGTCCGGATATTGCTTTGCGGTCAACATTCATTGTTGGTTTTCCGGGCGAAACGGAAGAAGATTTTCAATTGCTTCTGGACTGGATGAGCGAGGTAAAAATAGATCGTGCCGGCTGCTTCAAATATGAGGCTGTAGAAGGTGCAGCGGCTAACGACCTAGGATTGGAAATTATTCCTGAGGAAATTAAGGAAAGTCGGTGGAAACGTTTTATGGCACATCAAAAAACAATTTCCGCACAACTTCTGAAGAAAAAAATCGGTAAACGGTTACAGGTGCTTGTCGACGAAAGTGATGGACATAAAGGCATCGGGCGTACAAAATATGATGCTCCTGAAGTGGATGGCGTTGTACATTTGACATCTCGTCGTCCAATCCGGACCGGAGAATTGGTAACGGTAAAAATCGAACAGTCTGATGATTATGACCTTTATGGAATGATTGTCTAGAAATTACGCTAGAGTTGTTATTTGACAAGCTCTTTTGTTTTGATGAATGATAGAGGCAAGCTTTATAGTTTTCAGTATAAAAAGTTGTGTGGTGTTTTCGTAATGCGATAATTATGACAACCAGTGATAAAGACGAACCACAGTTTTTTTTGACAGCTCCGGCGCCCTGCCCGTATTTGGCCGAACGTTTGGAGAGAAAAGTATTTACCTATCTTGTTGGCCCGTATTCGATAGAAAAAAATACTGTCTTGACGCAAAGCGGGTTTCGGCGATCGCAAAATATTGCTTATCGGCCCGTTTGTGATGGCTGTAATGCATGCGTGTCTGTTCGTATTGTTGTGAAAGATTTCATCCAAGACAAAACGATGAAACGAATTATCAAGAAGAACCGTGAACTGGTTGGTCAGGTCTGTCCTCCCAAGGCAACGGCCGAGCAATATCTGCTTTTCAAACATTATCTTGAAATACGCCATGACGATGGTGGAATGAGTAAGATGACATTTCAGGACTATCAAATGATGGTCGAAGACACGGAAGTCGAAACATCGCTTATTGAATATAGGCGGAAGCCGTCTAACGGAGAAGATGACAAGGCCGGACTACTAGCCGGTGCATTGACCGATAAAGTAGAAGACGGATTATCAATGGTCTATTCATTTTTTTCACCGGAGGAAAAACGGTCTTCTCTTGGCGTGTTTATGATTCTGGATCACATTGAACGGGCAAAACGACTTGGTCTTCCTTATGTCTATCTTGGCTATTGGGTTAAGGGGGCGAGAAAAATGAACTATAAATCGCATTATCACCCCCAGGAACATTTGACATCTCGCGGCTGGAAGTTAACAAAAGAGTAGGGAAAAAGTTAGTCCTGCGAGGAACTCCATATGCTGAACGAGATGATTGAACTGAAGGGGCGTGAACCGAAATTCAAGGGGAATGCACGCCTGGTCTTCATTCATCCCGACAACCCCGATTTGCTGGTGAAGGTTTTGCGGCCGGAATGGATAGCGAAAACAAAGCAAGTACCGGAATGGAAAAAGCGGTTCAAGCCTTTGGGCGCTAATTCTGTCAACATGCATGAATTGTTTGAAATTGTGCGCATCAATCCCCATGCGGAAAGCATTCAGCCTCACATGTTTACAGTCGTCGCACTCCAGCAAACCGATCTCGGTTGGGGATTGGTTGTTAAAGCGGAAAAGGACAAGAACAACGACTACGCTAAACCGGTTGCGGCTTTCGCTAAAGATGTTAGCAAGATCCGCACTGCTTTAGATGAATTCGAGAATTGGGTGAAACAAACCAATGTCGTTTTATATGACCTTAACCCCTGGAATTTGGTTCTGGCTTATCGCAACGGCAAGGAAGAAGTTGTTATAATAGACGGTATATCTGAAAAATCCGCTTTGAAGGTTAGAACCTACTTTCCTTCGGTCAATACAAAGAAAAATCTTAAAGTTTATGCGCGGTTTGAACATTTTATGGAACGAATAAAAAACGGAAAAAACTGACGGGCTTTACAGTTCTCGGAGCCTTTGGTAGCAAGGGTATATACCGGTCGCAGCCCACCCGGTTTTTTAAAACAAGGGACAAAATGAAAACCTATCTTATCTGTTCAGGCGGACTGGATTCCGTCACACTTGCCTATCGCCTTGCCCATGAACAAAGCCTCAAAGGCGTAATCTCCTTCGACTATGGCCAGCGGCATAAGAAAGAGCTCATTTTCGCTCAAAAATGTGCTTCACGGCTTGGAGCCGACTATTATCCGATTGATATATCGGCAATTGGAAAAAATCTATCCGGATCGTCACTGACAGATGATATTGCCGTTCCTGATGGTTATTACGCCGAGGAAAACATGAAATCGACTGTTGTTCCCAATCGAAATGCTGTCTTCCTCTCGATAGCATTCGCTATTGCAGCGGCAAAACACGGAGATAGCGTCGCGATTGCCGTACACGGTGGAGACCATTTTATTTACGCCGATTGTCGTGCAGATTTTATCGATGCGTTCAATAAAATGGAACAATTGTCCTTGGAAGGACAGTGTCGATTACTAACCCCTTATGTTGATGAGGATAAATCGGCAATTGTAAAAGATGGTGTGAAATATAACGTTCCTTTTGCCGATACCTGGTCGTGCTATAAAGGAGGCGAACACCATTGCGGCCGTTGCGGGACTTGTGTTGAACGGCGGGAGGCCTTTGCCTTGGCAGGGGTAGATGATCCAACAATATATGAGGACAATTCATTCTGGATTGAAGCAGTCAATCGCAACAAAGCGAAAAAGCTTCGTTAATATCGCTTACAAATTAACTTTGCCTCAAGGACAATTCAATGGCATCCGATCATTCTATTTACGAGAATCTAAAGCAATTAGGAAAAAAGACACCTTTTCCGGAATCTCCTGAAAAAGCGGTACTGGAGCGTGTTCCCAATCCTCAGGCCGATGTAAAATACTGTGTCCGCTTTACAGCACCTGAATTTACATCACTTTGCCCTATCACAAGCCAACCGGATTTTGCTTATCTGATGATTGATTATGTGCCCCATGAATGGCTGGTCGAGAGCAAGTCGCTAAAACTTTATTTGGGGTCTTTTCGTAATCATGGCGCTTTTCATGAAGATTGTACGGTCACGATAGCACGTCGCCTCGTAGAACTTTTGTCACCCCATTGGTTGCGCATCGGAGGGTATTGGTATCCTCGTGGTGGCATACCGATTGATGTCTTCTGGCAAACAGGAAAAACGCCTGAGGACGTTTGGATTCCCGAGCAGAACGTTTCCAATTATCGTGGTCGTGGTTGATAAATAACTTAAAAAAAACGTTCTAGAAGACAGAAAAAGAACATTTTTCCGTCTTCACTTAATGAATAAGAAGGTTTGGGACTATTCTGGAGCTAACCGGAAAATTTTCCGGATCTCGGGAAGCCCTTCGGTACCATCCGCCCTGCTCCGGCGCGCGTTCCTTGCCATTCTATCAAATCTGCTGCACTACGGCTAAAGGTCCGATCGGCAGTATCATGCCATGTGAGACCATCTTCCAGTTTGAAGGTAACGGCATCACTCACTCCGCCATCTTTATAGCGTTGCAAGCGCACTCCCTTGCCGCGTGTCATTTCCGATATCTGTTCAAGAGGAAAGATAAGCATTTTTCTGTTCTCTCCAACGATCGCGAGATGATCACCGTCAACGGGCAGGCATAATTTTGCCTCGTCAGGCAATTTTACATTCATGACCTGCTTACCCTTCCGAGTCGTACCAATGACATCATTTTCAGAAACGATAAAACCGTTCGCATGATAAGAAATAAGCAGAAGTTTTCGATCGGGCACGTGAACAAATGCCGTCAAGATATCTTCGTCATTATCCATATCGACTAGGATGCGGATAGGTTCACCATGCCCCCGCCCACCTGGCAGTAAATTGGCAGCAATGGTGAAAAATTTCCCGCCGGTGCTCATGACAATAATTTTATCGGTTGTCATCGCATGAAATGCGATTTTCAACCTGTCATCTTCTTTGAAGGTAAGGGTGGAATAATCTGAAAGATGTCCCTTTAGTGCTCTTAGCCAGCCCTTCTCGGAAATAACAATCGTTACCGGCTCTTTTTCGATCATTGCCTGTTCTATGTCTTTAATATCATGATCGGGAGCATCTTCGAATGTGGTGCGTCTTTTACCCAAAGCTGTATCAGGACCGAAGATCTTTTTAACTTTTGCAATTTCACCAGCTATTGCTTTCCATTGTTTTGTATTGGATTGCAAGAGAGCATCAAGGTCGCTTTCTTCGGCTTTCAAAGCATCAAATTCTTTGCGAATTTCCATTTCTTCAAGCCGACGTAACGAGCGTAATCTCATATTCAGGATTGCTTCTGCCTGATTTTCAGTTAGCGAGAAGCTCGTCATCAATTTTTTCTTGGGCTCGTCTTCTTCGCGAATAATCCGGATAACCTCATCCAGATTGAGATAAGCAATGAGATAGCCTTCCAAAATTTCGAGACGCCGCTTAATTTCGTCAAGACGAAATCTGGACCGACGAACGAGAACATCTTTCCGATGGTCAAGCCACTGTTGTAGTGCCTGCCCCAAAGAAAGGACATTCGGTATTTTTCCGAGAGTTAGAACGTTCAGATTAAGCGGCACACGCACTTCGAAATCTGTCAGCTTGAAAATGGATTCCATCAATAATTCCGGATCGACCGTTCTCGTTTTCGGCTCCAGAACAATGCGGATATCTTTTGTTGATTCATCGCGTATATCGTCAAGCATTGGCAAGCGACGGGCAAGCAACAATTCTGCCGTCTTTTCGATAAGCCGCGATTTTTGCACCTGATAGGGAATTTCTGTAACAACTATTGAATAAGCGCCACGGCTTCCCTCTTCCTTGTGCCAACGTGCACGCAAACGAAAAACACCACGTCCGGTTTTATAAGATTCACGGATGCTTTCTTGAGGCTCGACGAGAATCCCTCCGGTTGGAAAATCGGGACCCTTTACAAATTTGACAAGATCGTCATTCGTCGCATCGGGATGTGCAATCAGATATGTCGCGGCATCGCAAAGCTCGGCAACGTTATGGGGTGGAATGGACGTTGCCATTCCGACGGCTATACCTGAAGAACCATTCGCCAGCAGATTTGGGAAAGCAGATGGCAATACGACTGGTTCCTCATCCTCTTCATTATAAGTGGGACGAAAATCAACCGCATTTTCGTTTATACCATCAAGAAGCAATGTCGCGACCGCTGTCATACGTGCTTCTGTGTAACGCATCGCGGCCGCATTATCGCCATCAATATTTCCGAAATTACCCTGCCCGTCTACAAGCGGATAGCGCACCGCAAAATCCTGTGCCAAGCGCACAAGCGCGTCATAAATTGACGAATCGCCATGTGGGTGGAACTTGCCCATAACATCGCCGACAATGCGTGCGCATTTTGCATAAGCCTGATCGGGATTGAGCTTCAACAGGCGCATTGCGTGGAGGATACGACGATGAACAGGTTTTAACCCGTCACGTACGTCGGGAAGAGCGCGATCCATAATTGTCGACAGTGCATAAGCCAAATAGCGCTCTTGCAAAGCAGAGCGCAGTTCTATGGGTTCAATATGATCTTTTTCGGATAATCGAATCACTTTACTTGACATAGTTGTTGAATAGCAATTTGGTGAATCCACCGCAAGCCGTGGACTTGTTTTCGTTTTTACTTAAGTATGATAACGATTACTAACTGATCGGTAAAAGCCAAACCGAATGACTGAATAAAAAAGGTGTCTTCTGATGAGACGATTTCAAAGTGCATTAACACGATCGACATTAGCTCTTTTAACAATGACGACAGTTCCGATATCGGCTTGGGCCGTCGATCCGAATGCTTTCACTTCCCGTTTGCAAGAAAGCACAAAACAATCAGACTTTTCGATTTCTTCAACGAAGTCTGAAGCAGACGGCAATGATATTGTTTTGCGCGATGTAACAATAAAGGTTCAGGGAGTACGTAATATCGGAGAACAAACTGACCAATCTTCTCCTTCGGACAAACAATCAAAAGAGCCGGACGAAAATGTGAGCCCCACTGCTGCCATAGTTTTTGATAAAATTGACAGCTTGCGTTTTAAAAATGTAACAGAGGATCAGGACGGAAATTATTACGCAGAAAATGTTTCGATCCCTGCGCTCAAAGGCACGATCTCCGAGGTTACATTCAATCTAAAAGATATTTCTATTGATAAAATCAGGCTTGCATCGGAAAAAAACAAAGATCCTTTATTTTTATATTTCCCGTATGAAAGCTTGGCTATCGGGCAGATTTACTCGTCCTATCAAGATCAGATATTTCTGAATGTCGAAGCTCTCAAGGCAATATATCTTTGGCAACCCGACAGAAAACGTATGGATCTCGTTCACAGCGTAAAATCGTTAAGTTACGAGCCTGATAAGATCTACAAACCTGTTGAGTATAAATGGATAAAAGACCTTGGATATGACAAACTATCCGGTTCTTTAAATTTTCATGCAAATTGGGATAGCGATAACGGTAAATTTGTTGCCGACCATAACGAGATTACGATCGATAACGCCGGGAAATTGGAATTCAGTATAAATCTGGATGGAATTACAGAAGATTTAATCAATAACGTCTATAAAATACAAAATGCAAAACAGCAAAAGACTTCAAATCAGACAGACGATGATAACGCTAAAACGTTGATTCTTTTGGGAATTGTACAACAACTAAAAATTGGTAATATAAACCTACGTTATGAAGATAATTCACTCGTTAACCGGGTACTTGATTACTGCGCAAAACAGAACACCGTAACGCGTGATGATTTTATAAAACAAATTCTGGAAAGTTGGTCGCTGATCGGTGCTAAAGTTGATGATCCCGAATTTATAAAATCTACGTCGGAACAAATAGAAAATTTTCTTTATAATCCAAAATCCCTTTCCGTTAGTGCTACACCGGAAGCAGCAGTTCCATTACCGATTGCCTATATGGCCGCGGTTACCTCGGGTGCAAAATTTATAGATTTGTTCAAAATTAAAGTAGACGCTAATAAATAATAAATCGCCTTAGGCGAAAAATTCGCAGCATATCCAAGTTATTTTATTTCTTAACTTGGATTTTTTTTGGGGAATGTCGGGCGAAAAACGAATATTTAAAAACTTTATTGTAGAGATAATATGTCGAAAGACGAAACCGGAAACACACTTACGACGTCCAAGTTGTTACCGCTGTAACATTCAGCTTCTTTCTATTTCCAAACAAAATGGGGATATTGATAATGGTAAATTGATTAGCAATCATAATGGGATCAAGCTTGATGATATTGGAAACCGCAAGATCAGCGTGAATTTCGGTGGAATTACCAAAATTATGATGAAACACTTCATTCTTGTACAAAACGAAGTCAATCCGCTTGCTACGTTGCCTGTTTTCGATCTTATTGGCGATCAATTAAAAATCGGCGATATGACTATCCGGTATGATGATAGAGGCTTCGTGAACAGGGCCTTGGATTACAATGCAGAAAAGAACCGGATGACACGCCAGACGCCGAGAACATAAATCAAGTCGATACGGCCGTTGATAGGAACCCAAATTAATGACCCTGAATTTGTCAAGAACACCGCCGAACAATTAGGTAATTTTCTCGAAAATCCCGTTTCACTGACCGTCAGTATGTTACCGGAAAAACAGTCCCTGCGGATATTATCGCCGCAATTGGTGAGAAATCCGACGTTAAGTTAATAAATTTATATTAAAATTGAAAGTGAAAGCGAATAAATAGTCGAAATCTTTCATGGAAAAACCCGGCTTTAGCCGGGTTTTTTTGTCTAACCGTTTTTCTAATCAATTATCCTTTTTCAAAGGTGCAATACGAAGCGATAGCTCGCTTAGTTGTGCCGCAGTCACCTCCGAAGGCGCCCCCATCAAAAGATCCAACGCCTGCTGGTTCATCGGGAACAGCGAAATCTCGCGCAAGTTCTTGACACCAAGAAGTAACATGACCATACGGTCAATTCCACAGGCCATGCCACCGTGTGGCGGAGCGCCATAGTGGAATGCCCGATAGAGTGCACCGAAGCGCTCTTCAACCGTTTTTTTCGACAGACCGGCAATCTCGAAAGCACGCACCATAGTCTCCGGCGAATGGTTACGGATGCCGCCTGAACCAAGCTCGAAACCATTGCAAACCACGTCATATTGATAAGCCTTGATATTCAACGGCTCCTCGGTGTCCAAAGCTTTTTTCCCGCCCTGTGGCATAGAGAACGGGTTATGGGAAAATTCAATGTGCTTTTCATCCTCGTTCCATTCAAAGAACGGGAAGTCAACAATCCAGGCCAGTGAAAACCGGTCACGGTCAACAAGGTTAAGCTCTTCGCCCGCCCGTGTTCTTGCAGCCCCTGCAAAAAGCGCAAATTTACGTGGGTCTCCCGCTACGAAGAAACAGGCATCACCATCCGCAAGTTTAAGCTGATTGCGTATAGCTTCTGTCCGTTCCGGCCCGATATTTTTAGCGATCGGACCTGCACCTTCAATATGATCACCTTCTTTGCGCCAGAAGATATAGCCCAGTCCCGGTTGTCCCTCGCCTTGTGCCCATGAATTCATGCGGTCACAAAAAGCACGGCTACCGCCGGTCTTGACAGGTATACCCCAGACTTCTGCTTTTGCATCACTCTCCAATATATTGGCAAATACCTTGAACCCTGAACCACGGAAATGTTCGCTTACCTCTTCCATAACAATCGGATTGCGCAAGTCCGGTTTATCAGAACCGTATTTTCTCATTGCATCGTTATATGGAATACGAGGAAATTTTTGCGTTACAGGTTTACCGTTGGAAAATTCCTCGAAGATACCACGGATGATGGGTTCCATGACCTGCAAGATGTCTTCCTGCTCGACGAAACTCATTTCCATATCCAATTGATAAAATTCCCCGGGAAGCCGGTCGGCACGAGGATCTTCGTCACGAAAACATGGTGCAACCTGAAAATAGCGATCGAACCCCGACATCATCAAAAGCTGTTTATATTGCTGGGGAGCTTGTGGCAGAGCATAAAATTTTCCGGGATGGATGCGACTCGGCACAAGAAAGTCGCGCGCACCTTCCGGTGATGAGGCAGTTAAAATCGGCGTCGAAAATTCAGTGAATTTGGCTTCCTGCATACGACGACGGATAGCTGCAATTATTTTTGTTCTTTGCAGAATATTTTTATGTAATGTTTCGCGACGCAAATCCAGAAAACGATATTTCAAGCGAATATCTTCAGGATAATCCGGCTCACCAAATACCGGCAAGGGTAATTCATCGGATTTCGATAGAATTTCGATTTCGTTGGCAAATACTTCGACTTCGCCGGTCGGAAGGTTGGTATTGACGGTATCATCGGAACGTGCCCGAACTTCACCATCAACCCGTAAAACCCATTCGCTTCTCACCATCTCGGCAATTTTAAACGCCGGTGAATCCGGATCGGCGACGATTTGTGTTATGCCGTAATTATCACGCAAATCGATAAACAATATCCCACCATGGTCCCGAACACGGTTAACCCATCCCGAGAGACGAACTTTTGTTTTAACATCGCTCTTGCGCAGAGCGGCACAGTTATGGGAACGATAACGATGCATAGTCTTGCCTTTTTTGTTTCATGCATTCTGAAATAGTCTACTTGTGCGCAAAAGCGCATTTTGCCGCACATTTGTCAAGCTATTGAAGGATTGTGTATGAAAAAATATAGCAAAAGACAAATATTATATAATGGGTTATAGCCTTGAATATGAAACTTATTACACATACAGACGCCCTGCAGGACGCCGTCGCTACACTTTCTAAATCGGATTTTGTAACTGTTGATACGGAGTTTATTCGTGAATCAACTTATTGGCCGCAACTGTGCCTCATACAATTGGCATCGGACGATATTGCGGTCATTGTTGATCCGCTTTCTCCTGAAATTGATCTCGCGCCGATATTCTCGCTCATGAAAAACCGGAATGTTGTAAAAGTTTTTCATGCCGCGCGTCAGGATGTAGAAATTATCTACAAGCTTGGAAATATCATTCCTTCTCCTTTATTCGATACGCAGGTGGCGGGCGCGGTTTGCGGCTTTGGCGAAAGTGTATCTTACGAACAAATTGTCGAACGCGTTACAGGTCAGCATATCGACAAATCATCCCGTTATACAGACTGGAGCAGAAGACCGCTCAGCGATAAACAGTTGTCATATGCATTGGCGGATGTAACCCATCTGAGAGACGTTTATAAATATCTTGATAAAAAGCTTGAAAAAACTGGAAGAACCCATTGGATAGACGATGAAATGTCTATTTTAACTTCGACAAAAACCTATGACATGCCAAATGAAGATGCATGGAAGAGAATTAAGGGGCGCATAAGAAAGCCAAGAGAATTGGCCGTTCTCCAACAGATTGCTGCATGGCGCGAACAAGAGGCAAAAAATCGCAATGTCCCACGCGGACGCATTTTAAAAGATGAATGTCTTATCGAAATTGCAACGCAACAACCAAAAGATGCCGATGCTTTGGCTAAATTGCGCAGTATTTCGAAAGGTTGGGAACGTTCGGCTGCGGCCGCAGAATTATTGAAAGCAGTCCAGACTGGTCTGACGACAGACCTAAGTACATTACCGCCAATTCATAAACATGTTCCCGTTGCAAATGGTACGGCAGCGGCCGTCGAGCTACTACGTGTATTGCTTAAGCTTGTGGCGGATGAAGAAAATATTGCTCCCCGTATTATCGCGAATAATGATGAACTTGAAAAAATTGCAAAACAGGATAGCGATGGTCATGTGCCGGCGTTGGAAGGCTGGCGTTACAAGATATTTGGTGAAAAAGCAGAGAAACTGTTAAATGGCAATTTGGGTTTTTATTTTCATAACGGGAAAATATTGACAAAAGAACTCTGAACGGAAAGAAATATCCGATCAAAATTCTGATTTGGCTTGAAACACGCAGTTTTATTGCAGAGGCGGATGATGGAAAAAGTCCTTACAGTTACATTTAACCCGACCGTTGACGCTGCCAGCGAAGCGGAGTTCGTGCGTCCGACCCATAAAATCAGAACATTTGATGAAAGTTTTCATCCAGGTGGCGGCGGAATCAATGTTGCCCGCGTGGTTCATCGTTTGGGTGGCGATGTCAAAGCGCTTTATGCAAGCGGTGGCATTATGGGCAACGTTCTAAACCATCTTCTGGAAGACCGTGGCATACAGTGCATTAAAATTGCGATTTCAGGAAATACACGTGTGAATAATGTTATTCACGAACGGGCTTCCGGTATGGAATATCGCTTTATTGCCGAAGGTCCCATTATGAAAGAGACAGAATGGAAAGCGGTCATTGATGCGACAAAAAAACTCGAATGGGACTGGATTGTTGTAAGCGGTAGTCTTCCTCGAAATGTTCCTATTGATGTCTACGATATGTTGATAGACATTGCTAAAAAAAGAAATGCCCGTATTGTAATAGATACCTCTGGCGAGGCTCTTAAACATGTCCTTGATAAAGGCGGAGTAACACTTGTAAAACCTAGTCAGGGAGAGTTCGAGGCTTGTACCGGAAAAACCTATAATCTTACCGACGATATTGCCAAAGCTGCTCAGGAATATTGCATCAAGGGCGCTTCCGAAATTATCACTGTTACGCTGGGACATCAGGGGGCGGTGTTGGCCACAAAGGATAAAACACTTTATCTCCCCTCACCTCATGTGCGTGTTATCAGTGCTTCTGGTGCCGGTGATAGCTTTGTTGCCGGTATGGTGCAAGGATTGGCCCTTGGTTGGGAAGCCGAGGATGCTTTTCGTTTGGCAACAGCCTGTGGCACTGCTGCTGTGGCTGAAAAAGGAAACGGTTTGTGTCAGCTTCCAAATATCAAACGCCTTTACAATTATCTTGCCCGCAAAGGTAAAAATATCGGTCCGGCAACTCTATCACAGGACTAAAAAAGTCGAGGGGCTATAAGCCCCTCCATCGGCACATTATAGATCTAGTTTCGGCAACCATTTGGATGTTTTCTTTGGATTGATGCACGGGTTTTAGCACTAGTCATATAAAAATAGATCGCAGCGCATTTAACTGCTGCATTCCCGTGAGCTTTATTCAGGGAAATAATAACAACTATCCAACGTTTGTTAAATTAGTAACGACGTCGGAAGCGCGCCTTATCGACATACGGTTATTTATCTTCTGAAACGGGTGTTCCGGCACTTAAAAAAAACAGATTCCGGTTTTATTTTAGTTCGTCCGTTTTATTAAAATTCGTCTTTAACTGATTCATATCATGAGTTTTTAATGAAAACGTTTTAAAAATTTAACCCGATGAAATCGACTTTAATAGCCTTTTGATTGTATGTTCAGTGTCTCGTTCAAAAAGTGTTAAAACACCGTCTCTTTGGTCATTAATCGGGTGTCTATCCAACTAATTGGGACTTCTATGTTGAAGGCCACCTAAGGCGTGAAATTTACACGAGAGTCTTAAAGTTGATTTCTGTTTTCAATTAGAACTACGAGCCTTGGTTAAATGCGGATGCTTTGCCTTTAAATATCCTCTAACTGAATGAGAAAGCCGGTAGTTTCTTTAAAATTTCAAACCACCAAATAGCGCAAGTCCTTATTCGTAACTTTTGCGAGTTGCTGCAAACGCCCTATCGGCCGTTCCGCAATAAGATCGGAATGGCGTTCCGGTATTGTTAAAACAATTTCCTTACCTTGTGTTTTCCATATTAAATCTGGCAGAATACCGGCAGTCGAGGCGGAAAAGAGATTGGCGACACGCATAAGCCCACCCAGAAAACGGGCTCTTTCTATGATTTCTTTATTCGCAAGTTTTATGATTGACGGTGCGTCATCGTCCACAAATAGTCCTTCATTACGATAAAAAACCGATAATGCGACATAGACACGGCCAAGATGCGTAATGCCGGGATAAGGCCCGAAAGCCACCTGATTAGCCGATTGATCGCCTCGATAATCGGGGTGAAAACGCCAACCGATATCGGCAAGAAGACAAGCCGCTTCGCGATATCTTTTTTGTTCTTCGTTTTCCTGAAAACCGAAAATATCGAAAGCATTCTTTGTAAAGCCGATCAGATCATAAGCCTGCGCCGGGGAACGGGCACGCAAAGTTGCCATTTCCTGACAGGCGGCTATGAGCGGATCTTCCAGACGTGTTTTGGGACTTAGTTCTGAAAACATAAATCCTTCACGTACTCCCGCACCTGAAAATATAATTTTCTTCGGGTTAAGACAACGCATCAGTTCTGTCAGGACAGTTGCTCCATAAGATAGGAGTTGCCGGCGGTTTTTGGAAATGGCGGAGATATTTTTTAACTGGTCCATCTCACCCTTTGCAACGCGGTGAAGAAATGATTCCATATCGGATGCGTCGACTTCGTAGCCGTGCATGACAGGAAGAGGATAGCGTTTGACTGCAATATGAAGTTTCGCGAGATTTCGCCATGTCCCCCCGACAGCATAAAAGTTTCTCCCCTTGTTTTTGCCAAGAATCTCGCTGCTCTTGAGATAGCGTCGGGCAATTTTTGTAGCTTCTGCCAGATTATTGTCAGACATATCCTGAAGCCGCAAACCTCCGAGAGGCAAAGTAATTCCATCATCACCAACCGAGGTTTCATGGATATCAACCAGTTCCAGACTTCCTCCGCCCAAATCACCGGCTATCCCATCCGGATGATGGAAAGTAGATATGATACCATAGGCGGAATAGGTCGCTTCTTCTTTACCGGTCAGAACCTTTACTTCAGCTTTGAGAATTTTTTCAGCTTCTGCAATAAAGGCCGGTCCATTCTTGGCTTCACGTGCTGCAGCTGTTGCCAATGTATGGATTGCTGAAACTCCGATTTGCTCGCAAATGGCATGGAAGCGTCTTAAAGTACGTAACGCCATTTCGACCGAATCCGGTTCGAGGCAACCGGTTTTTGCAACGCCTTTCCCCAGTCCACAAAGAATTTTCTCGTTAAAGAGAACCGTGGGGGAGCGCACCAACCCCTCATAAACGACCAATCGAACCGAGTTTGATCCGATATCGATTACGGCAACAGGTTTTCGGCCTTTTAAACGGCCTTGAGCAACGGAGCTATCCATTTATGTTTCAGTCTTTTTTCGTTGTATCGGTTTTATCTGTGTTCGTTGTATCAGTTTGTTGACGGCGTAATGCAATAATTCGAGGAGCCGAGGACCTCAAAGATTTACCACGTCCGGAAAGACTTGGATTGGTCATGAAATATTCCTGGGCATTGAACGGTTTTTCACCTTTAAGCGGAGTAATACGGCGCGAGGTTCCGTCGCTCAATATCTCGAAACTTTGCTGATTGTCTATAATATTTGCCAGCATGATCTGGGAAAGAATTTGTTGGTGAACTGTCTTGTTGAAGACCGGTACTAACGTTTCAACGCGTCTGTCAAGATTTCTCGTCATCATATCGGCCGAACCGAAATAGACAATTGCATTTTCGTTCGGCAAATCCTCTCCATTGCCGAAACAGAAAATACGACTATGTTCGAGGAAACGCCCGACAATCGATTTTGCACGAATATTATCGGAAAACCCGGGAATACCGGGGCGTAAACAACAAATGCCCCGAACTACCAGATCAACCTGAACACCGGCCTGCCCCGCACGATACAAAGCATCAATAATCTGAGGGTCGACAAGCGAGTTCATCTTCATCCAGATTGCCGCAGGTTTCCCTTCCCTTGCATGAGCAATTTCATCCTCAATATGTCCCAGAATACGACGCCGCAATGTCAAAGGTGAAAAAGCGAGTTTCATCGGCTCGTCCGGTTGTGCATAACCGGTAATAAAATTGAAGATCAGTTGAACATCGTGCCCGATGTCGTCATCTGTCGTGAAAAATGACAAGTCGGTATAGATTTTTGCTGTTATCGGGTGATAGTTTCCTGTCCCCAGATGAACATAAGAGCGTAACCGGTTCTCTTCGCGACGAACTACCAGCGACATTTTAGCATGGGTTTTGAGTTCAATGAACCCGAAAACAACTTGAACCCCCGCCCTCTCTAGGTCTCTCGCCCAGCGGATATTCGCTTCTTCGTCGAAACGGGCTTTAAGTTCGACCAGAGCCGTAACAGATTTCCCTGCTTCCGATGCATCAATGAGCGCGCGTACAATCGGGCTATCGTTCGATGTTCGGTAGAGCGTTTGTTTGATTGCCAAAACGTCCGGATCGGCTGCAGCTTGGCGCAGGAATTGGACGACGACATCAAACGATTCGTAAGGATGATGCACAACAATGTCTTTTTCCCGAATGGCCGCAAAACAATCTCCCGCATGTTCTCTGATCCGTTCCGGAAAACGCGGGTTATAAGGAACAAATTTCAGATCTTCGCGCGGGATTGAAACAATTTCCGAAATCATATTGAGTGCCAGCAAGCCATCAAGCACGCTTATACGATTATCCGGAACACCAAGCTCGGTCGTTACAAACTGGCGCAAATCATCCGGCATTTCAGCGTCGAATTCTATGCGAATGACCTGACCGCGACGTCTACGTTTCAAAGCGGTTTCAAATAGCCGAACGAGATCTTCGGCTTCTTCTTCGACTTCAATATCACTATCGCGAATGACCCGGAATGTTCCTGCCCCGTTCACTTCATATCCGGGAAAGAGTTTGCCGATGAAAAGACTGACAACATCTTCCAAAGAAATAAAGCGATAACCGTGACCTTCATCGGGCAGCAGCGTGAAACGTTTGAGCGCAGTCGGTAACCTTAAAAGTGCTGTCATAGGCTGATGGTCTGCACGACGTAACAGATGAAGTGCAATCGAAAAGCCTAAATTCGGAATGAACGGAAACGGGTGAGCCGGATCGATTGAAAGAGGCGTGAGGACGGGAAATATTGTCTCGAGGAAATGATTTTCAAGCCATGTTTTTTCAGTTTCGGTCAGACGATCAGGACGGATAATCGCAATTTTTTCCTGTTCAAGTTCATGACGTAATGCACGCAATTCTTGTTGTTGATTGGCTTGTAGCCTTGCCACCTCAGCCAATACAAAATCAAGCTGCTCCTGAGGAGTGCGCCCGTCCGCACTACGCGTAACAATTCCTGCACGCACCTGACCGGCAAGACCGGCAATACGAACCATAAAAAACTCGTCAAGATTTGTTGCCGATATGGATAAAAAACGTAGACGTTCCAATAAGGGATGTTTTTTATTGGCAGCTTCCATCAACACACGATTGTTGAATTGAAGCCACGAAAACTCGCGATTTATAAAACGTTCCGGAGTTTCCATATTGATTGTATCAGCATTAGGCTGTTTTGCCTCGGAATTTGATGAGTTTTTTGTACGTAAAGCCATATTGCTTTTCCCTTCATCCTTATTGTTTTAATGCTGCAACCGAAATAATCACATTAGTCCGCTTCCGGCGAAAACGTTTCGAGTCATCAAGTTCCGGTTTAGTCACAACTTCAAGCTTACAACTCGGATACCGCTATGACAAATCCAATATCAATTTTTTGATACCAATATTCGTTTTATCCAGTGTTTCTGGCTCTTTTTTCGGAAAACATACAACTGGGTAGCTAGCACAATTAGCCGGTTTTATTTTGATTTAACAGTTTTGAAGCCGGCCAGAAAAAGCTCGGTATACCGCATCAAAAACTCTACGAAATTGCAACACTAAACGTCGGTTTTAGCCAAAAATATTGTGATATCGTAACTTGTAGTTGAATGGTTGTTCAGCTTGCTGAAAAATTTGATCATTTTACTTCAGATAACCGCAAAAATCGCAGCTGGTTTTAAATAGCTCTCTTCTCCTATCGACCATGAAAAATGGATAATCGAGTTTTCGTGTCGGCTCTCTCGTACAAATTATTAGCCATTATTGAACAATTAGGTTATAGAGAGAAAGTTATCAGTAGAAGTGCGTAAAATGCACAGGGTTTCAATAACGACATGGAGTTCAGGCATGGCTAATCATAACATTCCTCATTTTCAAAATGATGGTGGATATAAAATGATAGAAATCGGCGTGAAGAAGTTCATGTGCGTCGGTGCCAATCCTCCGTTCGATCATCCGCATATTTTTATAGATATGGGAGCGGATGACGAAAAAATTTGCTCATATTGCTCGACATTGTACAGATATAACCCGTCTCTTTCTGAAACAGAAACGAAACCTGCCGGTTGCACATTTGACGTGGAGCAATTCAAAATCGCGGGTTGATTGTCAATCTATCAATATTGAATAAGGAATAAACTATGAATTGGCAGAACCAGGAAAAACCAATCATAGTGGGGGCAGGAATTGCCGGGTTAAGTTCGGCATTGGCATTAGCTCAAAAGGGAATAAGCACCCTTGTTCTTGAAAGTCGAGATCATCTGGAAGAAGTCGGCGCCGGTGTTCAATTGGCACCGAATGCTACCCGATTATTAAAGCGCTGGGACGTTCTGGATCAATTATTGGACGTTGGCGTCAAAGCCAAATTCCTTGAGCTCAGAGACGGTTCATCAGCCAAGACACTTCTCCATGTCGACTTGCAGGATATCTCGGAGCGACGTTGGCATGCTCCTTATATTACAATTCACCGTGCCGATTTGCAGAATGTCCTTTACGAAAAAGCCAACAATAATCCCTTGATCGATATTAAATTGGATGAAAAAGTGATTGCTGTTTCTAAAGAAACCGATGACTTGGCAGAAATTCGGTCTGATCATCAGGGTTTCGAACAACGCTTTGTAACACCGCTTGTCATCGGGTGTGATGGCGTTTGGTCGAAGTTAAGACAGTTTCCACCATTAAACGACCAAGCCAGTTTTAGCGGCTATATTGCTTGGAGAGCTACAATTGATGTTGATACTCTTCCGAAAGAATTTTTGCGTTCTTTTGAGGATGTAAAGACGGTAACCGCGTGGATGGGACCGAACAATCATCTCGTCGCTTACCCGTTGAAAGCAGGTAAGTCATTTAATTTTGTTGCTATCACGCAGGGAAACAACCCGGGTGAAATCTGGTCACGTGATGGCGATAAAAACGAGCTTTTCAAGCATTTCAAAAGCTGGCATCCGGCGATAAGGAATATTTTCACTCTGGTCGATAAATGGACGTTCTGGCCATTGTTCCAAATGTTACCGCATCGTTTCACCGATAATAAATTCCGCGTTTTTGTTGGCGATGCATCGCATGGTTTTTTACCCTTTGCAGCGCAAGGTGCTGCTATGGCTATTGAAGATTCGGCCACTCTGGCTGAAATTTTATCTAATGAAGACATGGACTTGTCTTCGGCAATGAGGCTTTACAGTAATATTCGTACGCCACGCGTTACAGCAGTCAATAAAAGGGGTGCGTTCAACCGGTTTGTATACCATGCCACCGGACCAGTTGCTCTTGCACGCAATTTGGTCATGAAGGTACGTCCGTCAGAAAGTTTTATGGCAAATCTTGATTGGCTTTATGGCTATGACGCTACCGGTTTTGCTAACAACCAATAGCAGACTCATAAAATCTGGCTTAAAAATGCCTTTGCCCTTTCATGCACCGGATGGTCAAAAAACTCATCCGGTGGGGCAACTTCGAGAATTTGCCCCTCATCCATAAAAATCACCCTATCGGCAACTTGTCTGGCAAAGCCCATTTCGTGGGTGACACAAAGCATCGTCATGCCATTTTCGGCAAGATCAATCATTGTATCCAGAACCTCTTTGATCATCTCCGGATCCAGAGCCGAGGTTGGTTCATCAAACAACATGACACGCGGTTCCATACAAAGAGAACGGGCAATAGCAACACGTTGTTGTTGTCCACCTGATAGCTGTCCGGGATATTTATGGGCCTGATCCGGAATTTTGACACGTTCGAGATAATGCATTGCCTGCTCTTCTGCTCTGCGCCGGCCTACATGCTTTACCCAGATAGGCGCAAGCACACAATTCTCGAGAACCGTCAGGTGAGGAAACAAATTGAAATGCTGGAAAACCATGCCGACATTCCGGCGTATTTTGTTCAAACTCCACATTCCATGCTTGAGAGGAATTCCCGTTACTGTAATATCCCCCTCTTCCGCCCTTTCCAGACCGTTAATACATCGTATCAATGTGGATTTTCCCGACCCTGATGGACCGGATATTATCACCCTCTCTTTTGGTTTGACTTCGAGTTCGATGTCGCGCAAAACATGAAGCCTGCCGTACCATTTGTTGACATGGTGCATCGATACATCCAAATTTTCATCAATTATATCGGGATTTTTCCGCAAATACTTATCCTTCCGCACCGTTAGTCTTCGGAGCATTCAAGCGCCTTTCAATAAAATGCGCATATCTTGACATGCCAAAACAAAATACCCAGAAAACCAGTCCTATAAACACCATTCCTGTAAGGGGTGTCTGGGGAGTGCTCCACTGCGCCTGTTGAATTGCCTGACGCACAATACCCAGAAGATCGAACATCCCGATAATATAGACAAGGCTTGTTTCCTTAAACATTCCGATGAGCACATTTATAATGCCCGGTATGACCAGGCTATAGGCTTGGGGCAAGATAACAAGACCCATTGTTTTGAAATAACCAAGACCAAGCGCTTCTGCCGCCTCATATTGTCCGCGCGGTATTGCTTGTAGTCCGCCACGAACGACTTCGGCAATATAAGCAGACGTGAATAATGCAACGCCAATCAAAGCGCGCAAAAATTTGTCGAAGGTTATATCCTGCGGAAGAAATAAAGGAAGCATAACGCTGGCAATAAATAACACTGCAACCAAAGGTATGCCTCGTACAGTCTCTATAAAAATCAACGAGATCGTATGGATAACGGGCATCTTCGAACGGCGGCCAAGTGCCAATAGGCTCCCTAGGGGAAGTGCAATGGTAATACTGCAATAGGCAATCGTCAAAGTCACAAGCAATCCGCCCCACAATTGGGTTGCGACTGGTTGTAAATGAAAATACCCACCAAAAAGCAAAAAATAGCCGATAAGCGGAACAACAAAGAGCGATACAAGTGCATTGGCTATTTTTAGCGGGCAAGAGGGAATAAGTAATGGCAAATTTATGATAACCACGATCAATGCCATGAGATCGACACGCCAACGTTCGCTATCGGGATAACGCCCGTAAATGAATTGCCAGAAATTCGCTTTCACAAAAGCCCAACACGCCCCGCTCCAGTCATCCGGCATTACTCCGCCTTGGGTGATTGTTGTACAGGCCTTGCGGTCGCTACCACTCCATACAGCTTTGATAATGAGCCAATTAATAAGCGGAACGGCAAAATAGATGACTGCGAGCAGAAGTATGATGCTCACTACACAATTTAGAGGTGTGGAAAAAAGATTGTGCCTCAACCAATGCCATATTCCCCTATCGAGTATAGGAGGAGGAGACGCCGATATAAACTTCGTCTGGACATAACGCTCGGTCATTCTAGCGCTCCACCAAAGCCATATGTCGGTTGAACCAGTTCATAAAAAGCGAAACGACAATGCTCAAGCCCAGATAAACTTCAATCCAGATAACCGCGAGTTCAACGGACTGTCCGGTTCTTTCCATAATGGTGCTTGAGACCATCATAAGTTCGGAATAACCGACGGCTGCGCCGAGAGATGTATTTTTGATCAGGTTCATATATTGGCTGGCAAGCGGTGGAATAATGATACGCAAGGCAAGCGGCAATATAACCAGACGCATAATCAGGCCATTGGAAAGACCGAGCGATGCACCGGCCTCAGACATGCCTTTATCCACACCTTGAATACCTGCACGAATTGTCTCGGCAATCAATGCACCCGTATAGATTGATAGTGCAAGATAAAGCGAAAGGAATTCCGGCGAAATATAATACCCGCCACTGAAATTGAAACCTTTCAATGTAGGAATGTCCCACGACGTGGGATAGGCAAATAACAGAAATAGAATGATCGGACAAAAAATACCGATAAAGGGGCCATACCACCATTTTATCCGTGTGGCACCGGTTTCCTTTATCATATAACGGCCACGGAAATGGAGAACGAACGCTAAAGCCATCAATATAACGGATAAAACTACAAATAATAATACATGTTCACCCCAAACCGGCCGTGGCAGATAAATTCCCCGAATATTAATTGCTAAATCACCCCAATGAAGACTTTGTCTTGCCGGCGGTAAAATCTGCATAATGCCGATTGACCAGAAAAATAACAGGACGAGCGGCGGTATGTTACGAAAAAATTCGACATAACAGAGCGAGAGCTTGGCAACCAGCCAATTTTGCGACAAACGGCCAATACCGATAAAAAGCCCGATCAGCGTAGCTGTTACCAGACTTATTGCCGAAATGAACACCAGATTGACGAGACTTGCTGCAATAACTTCGCCGTTGGTTGCGTTATCATCATATTGAATGATGCTTGATGGCTGGTTAAATCCGGCACGTTTATCCAGAAAATCAAAACCGGAAGCAATATTGGAAGCGCGCAGGTTCACAATGGTATTGTGGGCTATCCATCTGATAACCAGAAAAAGCCCCAAAATGACCAAACACTGAAGGCCAAAAGATAAAAGCGAACGCATATTGAAAAAGGCAGCCAATTCTGCCTTCAGGGAGCGCTCGGACATTATTAGCGGGTGTTTAGTCATTAGGAAAATTGACGCTATAAAAGACCATCAACGAATAGGGAGACCGTATTGCAGCCCGCCTTTCGTCCACAAGGCATTGATGCCGCGTGAAATTTTCA
Source organism: Bartonella sp. M0192 (assembly GCF_016102305.1). Taxonomy (NCBI): domain Bacteria; kingdom Pseudomonadati; phylum Pseudomonadota; class Alphaproteobacteria; order Hyphomicrobiales; family Bartonellaceae; genus Bartonella; species Bartonella sp. M0192. Next base: position 1,635,482 of record NZ_JACFOU010000001.1, read on the forward strand.
AAGGTGTATTCTGCCCGATATTACGCTCGAAGATTTCACCATAATTGCCGGTCGCTTTAATGATTTTTACGACCCAATCATTATCAAGCCCCAAGTCTTTACCAATTGTATTACCCTGTTCCACTCCGAGAAGACGCCGGATATCCTGATTGTCGGATTTTAACATATCGTCGACATTTGCCTGTGTTATGCCGAATTCTTCAGCATTCAACAGTGCATTATGCGTCCAACGCACAACATCCGCCCATTGGGGATCACCTTGACGAACGGCCGGACCGAAAGGTTCTTTCGAAATGATCTGCGGCAAAACAACATGATCTTCCGGATTTTTAAGCTGTAAGCGCAAGCCATAAAGTGACGACTGGTCGGTTGTGTAAACATCGCAACGCCCTGCATCGTAGGCTTGATTGACTTCGGTAAATTTGTCAAAAACAACAGGCGTATATTCCATTTTGTTATTACGGAAATAATCGGCAAGTGTCAGTTCGGTTGATGTGCCAGACTGAACACATATTGATGCACCCGATAATTGAAGCGCTGATGTCACACCTTCAAGATTCTTTTTGTTAATCATGAAGCCCTGTCCATCGTAATAATTGACACCGACAAAATCCAGTCCCAAGGCTGTTTCCCGATTGATTGTCCAAGTGGTATTGCGGATCAAAACATCGATTTCACCTGATTGAAGTGCCGTAAAACGCTCTTTAGAGCTTAAGGGAACAAATTTTACTTTGTCACCACTTCCGAAAACAGCGGCAGCAACGGCACGACAATAATCAACATCAAAACCTGTCCAATGGCCTTTTTCATCGGGAATGCTGAAACCGGCAAGTCCCGTGCTTACGCCACATTGCAGATATCCCCTCGCCTTAATGTCATCCAAAGTGCCTGCAGAGGCCGAAACAGCGCTTAAGGCCGCAACAGCAACGCCGACAGCAGCGATGTAAGTGTTGAAAAACATAATGTCCTCTCCTGTTTTTGCAAAAACTTGTCCTGATCGCTATCGAAAAGCATTATCCCGATAACGTCAAGCAAATAGCGTGCTATCATTCTAATGAAAAGCGAACAGATTTTGCTTGACCTTTATCATGTTTTATCAAAGGTAAAATATAAAGTGGAATAAAAAATTGGAAAGTACAGTTGATGACCTTAAATAAATATTCAAACCCGTCTGGCATCAATACCAAACTTGCTCATTGTGGAAATAATCCGGCCGATTATTTCGGTTTTGTCAATCCACCGGTTGTTCATGCTTCAACGGTGTTGTTTCCCGATGCGAAGACTTTAAAATCCGAAAATCAACGTTATACCTACGGCACGCATGGAACCCCTACAACCGATGCTCTTTGCGAGGCGATCAACATGCTTGAAGGAGCGGAAAAAACCGTTCTGGTGCCTTCCGGGCTTGCCGCAATTACCGTTCCACTCCTTGGTGTATTGGCACAAGGTGACCATGCATTGATTGCCGATTCTGTCTATGGACCGACACGTCGTTTTGCCAATAATATGCTCCGGAAAATGGGGGTAGAGGTAGAATATTATGACCCGACAATCGGCAGAGCTATAGAAACTTTGATGAAGCCGAACACCAAGGTGGTTTTTACCGAGTCACCGGGATCAAATACATTCGAAATTCAGGATATACCGGCAATTTCCTCGGTTGCACACGCACATGGCGCAGTTGTACTGATGGATAATACATGGGCAACACCTGTTAATTTCAAACCTCTTGACCATGGTGTCGATATTTCAATTACCGCAGGAACAAAATATCCGGCAGGCCATTCCGATATTCTGATCGGTTTCATCTCTGCAAATGAACGGACAAAAAAAATTGTCGAAGACGCCCATATGTTTCTTGGAATGAGCGTTTCCGGTGACGATGCTTACAATACTTTGCGCTCGATGCGCACCATGGGAATAAGACTTGCCCATCAAAGCAAGACTGCTTTAGATCTCGCCCAATGGTTGGAAACTATGCCGCAGGTTGCAGAAGTGCTTCATCCGGCACTTCCAAGCCATAAAGGCCATGAAATCTGGAAACGTGATTTCAAAGGCGCTTCGTCATTGTTTTCGATTGTTTTGAAAGGCGGCGGCGAAAAAGAAGCTCACGCTTTTTTGAATGCACTTAAAATTTTCAAACTCGGATATTCCTGGGGCGGCTATGAAAGTCTGGCTGTCGAAGTCCACTTGGAAGACCGCGTTTTCAAACACCAATATTTAGGTTCACTTCTGAGGCTTCAAATTGGCATTGAGGATTTTGATAACCTGAAAGCCGATCTTGAACAGGCGTTAATCGCGACAAAACTCTGAAGATAATTCAAAAAAAATAACAAAATTACAATATGAGGAAGGTAATAGATTTACTTTCCTCTTTTTTGTTAAATATCAATCGGTTGTATGTTTTTGTTAAACCATTTTATAATTTTATACAAGCTCGACATCGACAACACCGCGAATGGCTTTCATAGCACCTGCTACTTGCGGAGTTACGCGATATTTATGTGGGAGCGAAACTTCTATCTCGCGGGCACCATTATCCTTGATGATAATGAAGCCTACATCCCCGTCGCCGCCACGCTCAAGGCTACTGCCGATTTCTTCTACCATATCGGCATTACGAACAAAAATACGCATTGTTTTATGAATGCGTTCTGCTTCATGTTCCAATGACTGAACTGTTTCTATTCGTAAACTGATACCTTCCGGACGATTTTCAGCATTAACCGTTATGACGACCGATTGCCCCGGTTCAAGCATATCTCCATAGGCCGCCAATCCTTCCGAAAAAAGGATCGCTTCGAATTGTCCGGTCGGGTCGGAAAACTGGATAATGCCCATTTTCTTTCCCGATTTCGTCTTTCTTACCTGTTTTGCACTGACCGTTCCGGCAAGACGACCGGCATTTGCCCCTCGCCGCACAGCATTGGAAAAATCGTTCCAGTTTTGAACGCGGAGTTTTTGCAAAACATCCTTATATTCATCCAATGGATGGGCAGATAGATAAAAACCGATGGCTTGAAACTCGTGATGGAGCTTTTCAGCCGGCAACCATGGCTTTGCCTCAGGCAATAAAAGTGGTTCTTTCGGTCCGTCGCTCATTCCGAAAATATCGGTCTGGCCGCTCCGGTTATCGTCAAGCACCCGCATTGAACGGGCATTGATGACATCAATTCCTGCCACGAGCACTTCACGCGGAATATGGAAGCAGTCGAAGGCGCCGGCATGGATGAGACTTTCCATCACCCTCTTATTGACAATACGTGGATCCGTGCGTTCGCAAAAATCTTCCAGATCTTTGAACGGCTTGTTACCGCGTTTTTCCACAATGTGATTGACTGCAGGGTCGCCAACCCCCTTGATCGCAGCAAGTGAATAATAAATACGATTTTCGCCGACCTCGAACGCACGATAGGATGTCTGGACCGAAGGGGCGACGACTTCAATTCCGAGCCTCTCTGCTTCACGCCGAAAATCGTTAAGCTTTTCGGTGTTGCCCATTTCGTAAGTCATGGAAGCGGCTAAAAATTCAACCGGATAATGGGCTTTCATATAGGCCGTTTGATAAGAAACAAAAGCATAAGCTGCCGCATGGGATTTATTAAAACCATAATCGGCAAATTTTGCCAGCAAATCGAAGATGGAATTTGCCTGATTTTTATCCACGCCCCGTTCCACCGCGCCGGCAACGAAGTGGACACGCTGGCGCTCCATTTCTTCGTGAATTTTCTTACCCATTGCGCGGCGCAAAAGGTCCGCTTGTCCAAGCGAATATCCCGCAAGCACCTGCGCAATCTGCATCACCTGTTCCTGATAGATGATGACGCCTTGGGTTTCCTTCACAAGATAATCTATTTTCGGGTGAATCGAGGCAATCTCTTCTTCGCCGTGTTTACGGGCAATATAGGTCGGGATATTCTCCATAGGACCCGGCCGATAAAGCGCGACAAGGGCAGTAATATCCTCGATACGGTCAGGTTTCATTCCGATAAGCGCCTTGCGCATGCCCGTACTTTCAACCTGGAATACGGCGACTGTTTCGCCCCGCGTCAGCATGTCATAAGTCGGTTTGTCATCAAGCGGAATATGGGAAAGATCGATCTTTATTCCTTTGCGCGCGACAAAATCGACAGCCGTCTTCAAAACTGTAAGGGTTTTCAACCCCAAGAAGTCGAACTTGACCAGCCCCGCTTTTTCAACAAATTTCATATTGAACTGCGTAACCGGCATATTCGAGCGCGGATCACGATACATTGGCACCAATTGCCACAAAGGCCGGTCACCGATAACGATACCGGCGGCATGAGTGGATGTATGCCGATAAAGTCCCTCAAGCTGAAGTGCAATATCAAGGAGATGTCCGACCGTTGGATCTTTTTTCTTTTCTTCCTCGAATTTTGGTTCATCCTTGATGGCTTTTGCGAGCTCGACGTTGTTTCCGGGCGTTTGCGGAACCAATTTGGAAAGATAATCTACCTGACGATAAGGCATTTCAAGGACGCGACCGACATCGCGAATAACTGCTCGAGCCTGTAATTTACCGAGTGCAATAATTTGTGCAACTTGTTCGTTGCCATATTTGGATTGCACATAATGGATAACTTCTTCGCGTCTATCCTGACAGAAATCCACGTCAAAATCCGGCATGGATACACGTTCCGGATTGAGAAAACGTTCAAACAGCAATGAAAAGCGCAACGGGTCTATATCGGTAATTGTCAAAGCATAGGCAACAAGCGAGCCTGCACCTGATCCACGTCCCGGCCCTACGGGGATATCATGCGCTTTTGCCCATTTGATGAAGTCGGAAACGATCAGGAAGTAGCCCGGAAACTGCATTTTTGTAATAATGGATATTTCATATTCCAGTCGTTCTTCATAATCCTTGGGCGTATAACCCTCCGAAGGCCCGGCCGTTTCAAGGCGCATCTTCAGCCCTTCTCTTGCCTGACGTATCATTTCGTCAGCTTCCGCTTTGACAGCTGCTGCAGGATCATCGGATTGGCCGGTGAAACGTGGCAAAATCGGTTTTCTTGTCGGCGTATAGGCGTGACAGCGCATCGCAATTTCAACGGTATTGTCGATTGCCTCCGGAAGATCGGAAAACAGCTCGACCATTTCATCTTGCGATTTCAGGTAATGATCGGGTGTGACGCGTCGTCTATCCGGATTGGATACAATTTGTCCTTCTGCAATTGCCAATAGCGCATCATGCGCTTCATAACCGCTTTTATCTTTGAAGAAAGCTTCATTTGTCGCTACCAACGATATGCCATATTTATAGGCGAGTTCGACAATTTCCGCTTCCGTTGCGCGATCATAATTGCCATGCCGCTGTAGTTCCATATATAGCCGGTCGCCGAATGCTTTTTGCAGACGTTGCAAACGTTCGATAGCGCGATCTTTTTTATCTGCAACAATCGAGCTGTTTATCGGACCGTTTGGTCCACCCGTCAGGGCAATAATGCCCTCACTCAATTCTTCGACCCATTCAATCCTCGCATTTGCGGGGTCAGTCTCGCTTTTATCGAGATAAGCGCGGCTTACAAGATGCACCAAATTCTTGTAGCCCGTTTCTGTGGCTGCAAGGAGAACAATTGACGTAAAGTCCGAAGGATAACGCCATTTGGTAACACGTGGGTCGTACCCCACATCTTCAAAGTCGATAGCCAATTGGCAACCGATAATCGGTTGAATACCGTCGGCAAAACAATATTGGGTGAATTCGAGTGCACCGAAGAGATTATTTGTATCGGTAATCGCGATCGCCGGAGCATGGTCATGAAGAGCATATTTTATGACTTCTTTGACCTTTATTGCACCTTCCAACAATGAATAGGCCGAGTGAATCCTCAAATGGATAAACCGCGGGCGTTCAATTTCCTCGTTTTGTTTTTCAGTACTACCGTCAGACACGTTCAATCTTTCCAATAATTGTTCGCGATTGCCACGCCAAAAAATATAATTGATTCTGCGGGATGCTATCGTGATCAATGCATGTCTCAATCATCATCACGACGGGTTCGGAAAGGCTTTCATAGCTTTGGGCGAAGGCCCCGGCTTGCAACATCAGCCCCAACTCGCAAAATCACGCTTTTGTTTTAGAACGTTATTAACCAGATTCCTATCGTTGTCACGAACAAACTCACAGAAACAAAGGACAACACATCATATAAAATTTCGGACATCAGCTTTTCCTTTCTTGTTATGTATCCGTTATGTTCTGGTTTTGTTCTGTTTTCAAGTTTTTATTTTCGCCATGCTTTCCATAGTTAATGATTTATTTCCATGAATGATATTTCCTCTCACAATTTCAAAAGAGAGAAATATTCTCGTCAGGACTTTGTCCTTGCAACCAAGGTTCGGTTACACGTTATCGTTTCCCAGATATTCGACTGATACAGGGTTTCCGATCCCGCCCAGTCCTGCATTTTTAAATGAGAAGTTTCGCTCAAGCGGCATCCGTCAGCACTTTCGCAATGATCGGCCGATTGTTTCGAGGCTTAAAATAGCCAATCCGCACAAAACGACAATACGAATGTTTCAAACTATCAGGCTTTTAAAAAACAGGCGCCTATCCGGTCCTCAAGATGCATGTTAAAGGTCAAAATAGTCGAACATGCTTTTTCTGCAATCATTCTTTTGAATTTAAAAAAATTCCGTTGATATTGAATGGCTTAAAGCTTCATGGAACTCCTGCCACAAACTGTTTAAGGTTTCGAATTATTACGACTCCACTTCGAATAGGAGAATAGCAAAAGACCAGTCTATCCGGCATATGCAGTGAGAGACCAATAACAATTATCGTCATTTCAAAAGGAATGACATTTGTTCCTTTTTGACCGTACGGAAAAACATTCCTCGCGATTTTCGAAACCGTTTCAGCTTCAAAAAGTTTTAGCTGATGAACAGGATTTTGATACTGGTAAAAATGGTTTCCCGCCGCTAAATTCATAGTCATGCGACCGACATTACTTGACCCATTTTTTGCGACGATACGAAGCCTTTCCGGCATAGGGCCAAAGGTCGGTTTAACAATATCCAAACTCCTGAACATCGATCCGGCACAAGACGAACCCCGACTTATCGATCTCATCCAGTTAATGCCACACTCTGTTATCGACCGTAGACAGCGCCCCGGCGTTGCTTTTGCGTTAGACGGTGCTGTCACAACTGCCGAGATAGTTGTCGATTATCATCAGGCTCCTCCAAGCAATAATAAACGCCTTCCCTATAGGATATTCGGTCATGACGACACGGGGGAAATTACCTTGGTGTTTTTTCATGCTCAACCAAATTGGCTAAAAAGCCAATTGCCCGAGGGCGAAAAAGTTATTGTTTCCGGTAAAGTGGAACGATTTAACGGCCATGTTACCATGGTTCATCCCGATTATATCGTTCCTGCATCGCAGAGTGAAAAACTGCCACTTATAGAACCCGTTTACCCGCTAACGGCCGGTTTGTCTGGAAAAACTTTAGGCCGTGCAATAGGTGAAGCGCTTGACCGGTTGCCTTTATTACCGGAATGGATTGATCACACAATGCTCAAACAATCCGGTTTTCCATCCTTCAGCGTCGCTTTGCGCCGTATTCACACACCGGTAGACCCCGCCGATGTCAGTGTCGACAGTCTACCAAGAAAACGCCTTGCTTATGATGAATTTCTGGCAGGTCAATTAGCGCTGGGGTTAGTCCGGCACAAAACCAAGAAACTAGCTGGCAAATCCAATCCCCAAAGAGGCACATATACAAAAAAACTCCTGCACGCCCTGCCCTTTACTTTGACAAAAGGTCAAGAAGCGGCCATTGCCGAAATATCGCGAGACCTCGCCTCGAACGAGGCAATGTTGATGTTGTTACAAGGCGATGTCGGGTCCGGTAAAACTGTGGTGGCTTTTATGGCAATGGCCCAAATTGCCGAAAATGGCGGTCAATCCGCACTCATGGCGCCTACTGAAGTTCTGGCACAGCAACATTTTGCAACAATCGGTCCTTTGGCTGAAAAAATCGGCCTGAAAACCGTTTTGTTGACTGGCCGCGAAAAAGGTAAAAGCCGCGAAAAAATTCTTGATGATATCAAAAGCGGGAAAACCGCGATAATCATTGGAACGCATGCACTTATTCAGGACAGCGTCGACTATCATAATCTCTCGCTTGCAATTATTGACGAACAGCATCGTTTTGGCGTTCATCAACGCCTTAATCTTTTGGCCAAGGGCATCCGACCCGATATGCTTGTCATGACCGCCACCCCTATTCCACGAACTTTAGTTATGACTGCATTTGGCGACATGGATGTTTCACAACTAAAAGAAAAGCCGTCAGGGAGGAAACCGGTAACCACAGCTATTTTACCGGAAGAGCGATTGGCAGAGCTTCTCGACCGCGTCAGTGTGGCACTTCAACGTGGTGACAAGATTTATTGGATATGCCCACTGGTCGAGGAGTCAGAAAGCCTGGAGCTCACATCCGTTGAAAAGCGATTTGATATTCTCCATGCCCGTTTTGGCAATATTGTGGGAATTGTTCACGGTAAAATGGCTGCCACCGAAAAAGATCAGGCGATGCAGGATTTCAAGCAAGGCAAAACGCGTTTGCTTGTCGCTACCACCGTCGTGGAAGTCGGCGTCGATGTCCCTGACGCATCGATTATGATTATCGAGCATGCCGAACGGTTTGGTCTTTCACAGCTTCATCAGTTACGTGGACGAGTTGGAAGAGGTGACAAACAATCATCTTGTATTTTGCTTTATAAGGCACCGATTGGTAAAATTGCCGAAGCGAGACTGAATGTCATGCGTGAAACGCAAGATGGCTTTCGTATTGCCGAGGAAGATTTACGACTTCGTGGCGAAGGTGAAGTATTAGGAACCAGACAATCCGGACTTCCCGAATTTCACATGGCCGATCTTGAAGTTCACAGCGATTTATTGGCAATTGCCCGAAAGGATGCGCGCCTCATACTGGAAAAAGACCCGCAACTCATGTCGGAACGCGGTCGGGCATTGCGACTGTTGCTTTACCTTTTCCGCCAGGACGGGGCCATAAGATTACTTCGAGCCGGTTAAATTATGAAAAAGAACCATATCATCACGCCGCTTTTGATAACGCTCACCGGAATATTGGTAACAGTGGGAAGTTTTATGTTTTTCAGACAAACACCAACGTTCGAAAAGCCTGAGAACACACCGCAGGGTTCCAATCCGCCCATCGTAACCGAGCCACAACAACAAGATCAAAAACCTCAAGAAACGCAAGAAAAAATCACAACACACAATTTCTGCTACCACCAGAAATTCGAAAATAAATCTTATATCGTTTGCGAGGTCGATCCCGAAAAATATGATATTTCGCTTTTTCTAAACAATGCAAACGGTGAACCTTTCAAATATTTTCGCAATGTTGAAAAATATTTACGGGAACAAGGGAAAACGATTGCTTTTGCTGTCAATGGCGGCATGTACCACAAGGATTTTTCAGCGGTCGGCCTTTATATTGAAAATGGCAAAACGCTTCATCCCGTTTCTACCAAGGATGGGCCGGGAAATTTTCATATGAAGCCGAACGGTATTTTCTTTGTCGAGGGGAAAAAAGCCGGTGTTATGGATACGGATAGATTTCTGAAATCGACAATCAAACCGGATATTGCAACACAATCCGGGCCGATGCTCGTCATCGAAAACAAAATTCATCCACGGTTTATTGTCAACTCGCCTTACCTTGAATATCGCAATGGCGTTGGCATCAGAACAGATGGAACTGTTGTTTTTGTCAATTCCGAAGGACGAGTGAATTTTGAAGAATTCGCGCGGTTTTTTCGTGATGAAATGAAAACCCCGAACGCGCTCTTCCTTGACGGGTCAATCTCAAGCCTCTACGCCCCCGAACTGAAACGTTATGATTGGTGGTATGGGCTTGGTCCTATTATTGCTGTCGCTATCCCTTTGGAGTCGCAGGAGCAAAAATCAGGCAATTGACATCATTCCTCCCCAGAAGCGAGGAGGAATGATTATTTTTTAGCAAGTTGAATATCGGTCTATTCAACAGTTACAGATTTAGCGAGATTACGTGGCTGATCTACGTCTGTACCAAGCAGGACCGCCGTGTGATAAGCAATCAACTGGACCGGAACTGCATAAACAATCGGTGCAATGAATTCCGGAACGTCCGGCATAACAATTGTTGACAGGCTATTCACCCCTGCTTTAGCCGCACCATCCTTATCTGTAATCAGAATAATGCGTCCGCCACGCGCAGCCACTTCCTGCAAATTCGAAACCGTTTTGTCGAACCACCTATCATGTGGTGCGACCACAATAACGGGCATGTTTTCATCAATAAGTGCGATTGGCCCGTGTTTCAATTCCCCCGCAGCATACCCCTCGGCGTGGATATAGGACAGCTCTTTGAGCTTGAGAGCGCCTTCCAAAGCAATTGGATAGGACGTGCCGCGACCAATATAGAGAATGTTCCTAACACTCATAAGATCACGACATATTTCTTCAATGTCGCTATCCAGTTTCAGAACATCCGTAATAATTCTAGGAAGTTCGGAAAGCTGTTGAACCATTTTCTGTTCGGTTTTCCGGTCAAGCATACCTCGGTGTTTGGCAGCAGTCAGAACAACCGATGCCAGAGCAGACAATTGACAGGTAAAAGCTTTTGTCGAGGCAACACCTATTTCGGGGCCGGCAAGCGTTGGGAACATAAAATCCGCTTCTCTTGCCATGGTCGATTCCAGAACATTGACAACAGTTGCTGTTTTTATTCCTTTGGCCCGACAATATCGCAAGGATGCAAGTGTGTCAGCGGTTTCCCCCGACTGTGACACGAACATCGCCAAGGTTTTATCGGTCATAGGCGGCTCGCGATATCTGAATTCCGAAGCAACATCATTTTCGACAATCAGCCCGCATAATTTTTCAAACCAATAACGTGCTACCAATGTCGAATAATAGGCTGTTCCGCAACTTGCAAAGACCAAACGATCAATATTGACCCAATCGATCGGATTGGCAGATTCATTGACCTTGCCACCCCCCAAATCGACATAATGGGCCAAAGTGTGCGAAATGACCTCAGGCTGTTCGAACATTTCCTTATGCATGAAATGGCGATGATTACTTTTCGAAACAAGAAAAGCATTACCTGAAGATGTCGATATTTCACGTTCGACAATCCGGTCATCGGCATCATAGATTGTTGCACTATTGTGGGTAAGTACAACCCAATCACCGTCTTCAAGATAGCAAATCCGATCGGTGAATGGAGCAAGTGCTATCGCGTCCGACCCGACGAACATCTCGCCTTTACCATAACCGATAGCAAGTGGCGGGCCAAAGCGAGCCGCAATCATCAGGTCTTCTTCGCCTTCAAAAATCAGAGCAACAGCATAAGCGCCGCGCAACCGCTTGAGGCTAACACGCATTGCCTCGACCGGTGTCAATCCACCTTTTATTTCTCTCGTTACGAGATGAGCCAGAACTTCGGTATCCGTATCAGATTCAAAAACACAGCCATCAGCTACGAGTTCGTCCCGCAATTCGGCGAAATTTTCGATAATGCCGTTATGAACCACAGCTACTTTTTCAGTCATCTGCGGATGAGCATTACGTTCAATCGGTGCGCCATGGGTAGCCCAACGGGTGTGTCCAATGCCAATTTCGCCCTTCAGCGGCGTTTTTTTCAGTTTTTCCTCAAGATTGACGAGCTTACCGGGGGCTCGTAAGCGTCCAAGATGACCTTGGTAGACAGTAGCAATGCCTGCAGAATCGTAGCCCCGATATTCAAGCCTTTTCAAACCGTCAAGCAGCAAAGGTGCCACGTCCCTTTTACCAAGGATTCCAATAATTCCGCACATATAAAACTTCGCTCCGGGTATTAATCTGTTTATTAGAAGAGTTAGGACAGCATAACCAATTTAAAAGTGTTTTTGTTCCTGACTTTTCTGGCCTGGGTTAGTTCTAGATAGAAAATAATTCCTTTTTTTTAAATGTCAAAAATGGATTTTTTCTATCATAAATTATTTTTTTGTTTTCATTGACGAGAATCTTTGTCTCAACAAATCCGCTCGTCCTTCTTTGTTTATCTGCCTTGCGCGACCAAAGGCCACACAATTTTCTGGTACCTCTTCGGTTATTACACTGCCCGACGCAACGTAAGCACCTTTACCAATTTCAACAGGCGCGACCAGAGCGGAATTTGACCCGATGAATGCATTCTCGCCGATAATCGTTTTCCACTTGTTAAAGCCGTCGTAATTACAGGTTATGGTTCCCGCACCAATATTTGTGCCGCCACCAATTTCTGCGTCCCCAATATAAGTAAGATGGTTGACTTTGGCCTTTTCACCAATTTTTGCATTTTTTATCTCGCAAAAATTACCGACTTTTGAAGAATTCTCGAGAATCGCTCCGGGACGCAAACGCGCATAAGGCCCGATTTCCGAATGCGTTTTGACAATTGCCCCTTCCAAATGGCTAAAGCCATGAATTACAACGCCGGTTTCCACTTTTACATTACGACCGAAGAAAACATTCGGTTCAATAATGACATCGCGGGCAATTTCGGTATCATATGAAAAATAAACGGTTTCCGGTCGCAGCATTGTTACTCCGGATAGCATGAGTTCTTTGGCTCTACGTTTTTGCCACAATGCTTCGGCTTCGGCGAGTTCAACGCGCGTATTCACACCCAGAACATTCTCGACCGGTATCGTAATTGCTCGGACATCCAGTCCTTGAGAAATACCAATTGTAACAACATCCGTGAGGTAATATTCTTTTTTTGCGTTTTCATTTTTGATTTGTTCGAGCAATGGAAGAGCACGTTTGCCATTCAACGCCATAACACCGCCATTACATAATTTTATCTTTTTCTGTTCAATGGTTGCGTCTTTATCTTCAACAATTGCTTGAAGTTTTCCGTCTTTTTCGATCAAACGACCGTAGCCTGACGGATTTTCGGTTTCAAACCCCATTACAACAATGTCGGCACCGTTCGCGAGCTCATCACGCCCGCGATTGAGCGAAGCTAACTCGATGAGTGGTGTATCACCAAAAACAACCAGCACATCATCAAAATTTTTGGACAGCATTTCGCGCGCCGCCAGTGCTGCATGCGCAGTGCCAAGTCGTTCTTTTTGAACATATATTTTGGCACTTTTGGAAAAGTCTTTTACCACCGAAGATACCTCTTCGGCTCCCTTCCCGACAACAACTGCAATTTCACCATTTTTGACGGCCTGAACTTGCCGAACGACGTGGCAAACCAAAGGCAAACCGGCAATTTTATGCAGCACCTTCGGCAAATCCGATTTCATTCTCGTGCCTTCGCCTGCTGCTAGAATTATTGAGAGACAGCTACGGTTAATCATTTGCCTTTTAAATCCTCAAAAGAGATTATGGAAAAAATCGACAATGTCCGACCAGCCCAATGCTTCGACACTGCTCAAAGACGGAAATTTTTCCAACAACCAGAATGAAACATTTTGCATATCGCCGGTTAAAAAAAGGATACCGGCGATAATTAACAATATACCGATGATCTTTTCGACTTTTCCCAAATGCATTCTGAACGAGCTTAAAAACCACATAAAGAAGTTTGAAAACAAGGCCGCCAGAATAAAAGGAATAGCAAGACCGAGCGAATATATACCGAGCAGTAATGCGCCTTCACCAACCGATTCTTTTGATCCGGCAAAAGTCAGAATCGGTCCAAGGACCGGTCCTACACAGGGTGTCCATCCAAAAGCAAACGCCAGACCAATAATGTAGGCTCCCAATGGACCCGCCGGTGTTTTTCTCGTCTGGAAGCGAACTTCCCGCGCGAGAATTCCGATTCTGAATACACCTAAAAAATTAAGTCCGAAGATTATAATAATAATCCCGGCAACCATCGCCAATATGTCACGATATTGACCGATAAAATGCCCGACGGTGCTGGCTGTTGCACCCAGTGCGATAAAAACTGTTGAAAAGCCCAATGAAAAGGCGATTGCAGCGACAAACAATGCTAGACGGACGGGCTGTTTGTTTTGCATGTCGCTATTGCGAAAATCTTCGACGCTAACACCGGCCATATAGCATAGATAAGGAGGCACCAGCGGCAATACACAAGGCGATAAAAATGATAGTGCTCCGCCTAAAAATACCCCGAATGTCGATAATTCTGAAAACAACTGTCTCGTTCCGTAAATTTTGTAACAGTTCTATCCTATATTAATCTCAATGAAAACCTTCAACCTTACGAAAAGCTACACTTATAAAAATCTGTTCCTTCGTATAAATATGACAAATTAAATCCATAGAGTTTTGCAATACTGGTTCCAAACAGTCCCGATAGGCGCATTGACCAACGGTTTAAAAGGATAAAAATGACAAGCGAAAATGAACTGAACGAGAACACCGTTGACAAAAACGCTCGCAAGCAGCCCTCGTGCCTTTTGCATCTGGCAAAAACATCGATTGTTCCGTTATTAGGACTGACAATCGCTGCAATTTCATTTTTTGTTCTCTGGGAACTTTTGAAAACGACTTCCAGACACGACACAATCGAGGCTTTCAAAAGTTATACAACACCGACATTGTTGCTTGCATTGTTCTTCACCGCGCTAAGTTTTTGCGGCATTGCGCTTTATGATGTCGTAGCGGCTCGCACAATAGCACCTGGTAAAATCACAATGCCGGTCGCAGCTCTCGCTGGATCTGCCGGTTATGCTGTATCCAATGCTCTCGGTTTTTCCTTTCTTACCGGAGGAGCACTCCGTTACCGCGTTTATGCGGGAGAAGGTGTCGGTCTTGCCGATATCGGGCGTATCATCAGCATGTCCTGGTTTTCAATGTGGTTTGCTTTGCTTACCGTTATCGGATTTGCGCTTGCGTTCGAACCTGAAAATCTCCCCCTTCTCGGCACCTTAAATTTAACGGCTGACAGGATTGCCGGCATCGCCATTATTCTCATATTGATTGCTTTGATTTTGTGGCTTTACGGCGGAGCAAGAGAGCTGAAAATTGGCCCGCTTTCTTTGAAACTTCCTGGTTCTCGCGGCGCTTTGATGCAAATTTTTGCGGGTCTGATTGATATTACCTCTGCATCTGCCACGCTTTATGTGCTCATGCCTGCCGATTTACAAACCGGTTTTCTCGCTTTCAATCTGGTCTTCGCAGTTGCCATTGTTATCGGTGTGGTTAGCCATTCACCGGGTGGCCTTGGCGCTTTTGAAGCCATTCTCATTGGTGGTTTGGGCCTTGCCGGAAACGCACAAGGTGTGGCTGCTCTTCTGACCTACCGGTTGATTTACACAATATTGCCGCTCGTCATTGCAATTGTCGGCATCGCATTCTGGGAAATGTTCCGGCAACGCAAACGTGTTTCGGCACGTGCCGCACAGGTTTCGCGCATTATCGAACCGATGATACCGTTCATATCGGCCGGTCTGACCTTTCTGGCCGGTGTCGTAATGTTGATATCGGTTGTCACTCCCGGGCGCCGGATAAGACTTGATGTCCTGTCGGATATATTACCCCTGATCTTTATCGAGACTTCGAATCTGGCCGCCAGCCTTATCGGTGTAACACTTCTCGTTGTTTCCTACGGATTGGCGCGACGCCTTGTCAATGCATGGTTTGTTACCATCTTCCTTTTGCTTGCAGGTGCGGTTTTCTGCCTGACCAAAGGACTTGATTGGGAAGAAGCTACTATTCTGTGCATATTTGCATTGATCTTATGGGGGTTCAAACGCTCGTTTTATCGTCGGCCATTGAATAATGGTTTGACCATAAGTTGGGGTTGGCTTGCCAGTATTGCCGCCTTTGCATGTGCGGTTATATGGCTCGGCTTTTTTGTTTACCGTCACGTCGAATATTCAAATGAATTGTGGTGGAGTTTCGCCTGGAACGCCAATGCACCGCGTTTTTTAAGAGCAAGCGTTGTCATATTTTCCGTTATCTTTATTGCAGCGCTTTACAATATTATCCATAGACCACTGCGCAAGCGGTTAAAACGCGCGACAACGATTCCTGATTGTATCCCTAAGCTCGTTGCCCAATCACCTTTGTCGGATACTGCATTAGCGCTACTTGGAGATAAACAGTTTCTGATTTCTCCCAACGAGGACGGCTTTATTATGTACAGTAAATCCGGTGGTAGCTTGATTGCTTTAGGTGAACCCGTAAGCAATGACGAAAAGGTTTTTAACGATCTCGCTTGGGAATTTCGTAAACATGCCGATGATGCAGCCTTGCGCACTGTTTTTTACGGCGTAGGTCCGCGTCATTTGCCGCTTTATCTCGATATGGGGTTAACCGCAATCAAGTTGGGCGAGGTCGCCAAAGTCTACCTCCCCGATTTTTCACTTGACGGGCCAAAACGCCAACCATTCCGTTATGCTGAACGTAAAGCGACCCGCGAGGGCTTGGTGTTTTCCATTATTCCGGCAAATGAAGTAGAAAATCATTTGTTAGCACTGCGACATGTGTCTGATACGTGGCTTGCCTCGAAATCCGGAGCTGAAAAACGTTTTTCAATCGGTTATTTCAATGACGAATTTTTAAAACGTTACGATGTCGCAGTCATGACCAAAGATGATCAGATTGTCGCTTTTGCCAATGTCTGGAAAAGTGGTAACAAAAATGAAATAACAGTCGATATGATGCGTTACCTGCCCAATGTATCCAAAGTTATGATGGATGCATTATTTGCCAATCTGTTGCTTTATGGCAAAGAACAAGGATTCCAGTGGTTCAATTTGGGAGCTGCTCCTCTCGCTGGTCTGTCGACCAACCGTCTGGCTGCAAGGTGGCAACGTATAGGCTCTTTTATTTATCGGCGCGGACGTGATCTTTATCATTTTGATGGCCTGAAAGCGTTCAAGGATAAGTTCGATCCGGTTTGGTCACCGCATTATCTGATCTGCCCCGGTGGTTTTGAAACCGCTAAAGTTCTTTTTGATGTCACAACACTTATCAACGGCAACCCGCTGGAGTTTTTACGCAAATGACAATCCGACGTATAATTTTATTGGTCTTGGCCGTTTTTATTATTGCAGCCGCTGCTTATGGTGTTTTGCATCGGGGCAAGATCAACCGGCTATGGGCAAGTTTCATCGGCTCCACATCTCCTGTTGTTTATGCAGAAGGAGAACGTTTCACCGATATACCGGTTTATTTGCCGCAAGGAGATATCAGAGGTCTTGTTATACTCGTTTCCGATACCGGTGGTCCAAAAACACGGGAAACAGATATGACTGCGGCATTGCTGAAACGGAACCTTATTGTGGCATCTGTCAATTTTGATAACTGGCGCGAGGAACTGGATAAAGAAGATGGCGATTGTGTTTATCTCGTATCCGATCTTGAAGCTCTGTCAAAAGACATTTTGCGCCGGTTGGATCTTGACGTTTATTTTCATCCTGTTGTGGTCGGAATTGGTGAAGGAGGCACGGTTTCCTATGCAGCAGCCGCCGATTCTCCGGAAAATACATTAGCCGGCACTGTAGTCCTTGATCCGTCGCAATCGTCGCACACACGGTTACCTTCCTGCACGGAAGAGGCTGACGCAACAAAAATGCCCGACGGCGGCTATAGTTATGAAACAGGTGTAAAAGTCCCCTCTCCGGTGACGATTATCAGTAATTCATTGGCCGGTAATGACGTAAAGCAGGCGGCACGAGATAAAGTTGCCGCAATCATCAAGGACCCGGCTTTTGAATCGCGGATGAAGGAAACTGTTGATACAGCGCTTGATTATGCTATTCGCGATGCGGCGGATGCCGACCTGCCCATTATTGATATGCCATCCAAAAACCCGGCAAAGGCACTGGTTATTTTCTTCTCTGGCGATGGCGGTTGGCGTGATATCGATATGGAAATTGGCGATCTTTTGCAAAGCCAGGATATTCATGTGATCGGCATCGACTCGTTACGTTATTTCTGGAGTACACGCACCCCTGAGGAAATTGCCAAAGATATAGAGCAACTTGTTCAAGAGGCTGACCCCGAACAACGGTTACCGGTTGCACTTTTCGGTTATTCTTTCGGAGCGGATGTTTTACCGTTTGCTTGGGAAGTACTTGATGAAACGGTCAAAGACCAAACGGTTATGATAGCGCTCATGGGCTTGTCCAAAACAGCGGATTTTCAGATTTCCATTGATGGTTGGCTCGGCGGTTCGGGTGACACACCTGTTCTTGATCAGATGCAATATGTGCCTGCAGATAAAACGGTCTGTGTCTATGGGGAGGACGAAGATGATACTGCTTGTACAGATCCTGCGCTTGATGCAACAAAACGTTTAAAACTGCCTGGCGGACATCATTTTGATGAAGATTATAAAAGTCTTGCAAAATCTCTTCATGCAATCTTGATTGACAAGATACAGGCAGAAAAAAATGACCATAAGTCATCAAACCGATAGAGAAATGAGGATACCCGTCTTTCTCGAATTTGTCGGATACTGACTTCTTTTGCACGGTGATTTAAAAATTGTAATTGTAGATTAATTTTTGCCAAAATGCCCGTCTGGATGTTCAAGCGGGCCTTTTCACACAGAATAAAAAATATTGTTGCAGATATCTCGTTTTGTAAAAACCGGCTCAAACAACTTTGAGTACTACGATTATCAAAGCAATAAAGGAGACAAATTTAGAATTTTAACAGGTTAACCACATTCTAAAAATCGAAACAGCCACGTAAAATTCGGCAATTAAGCAGAGAATGTTCTGCCATTATTCAAAACATCGCAACCAACCTGCCAATTGAAATCCATCGTCAATCGTGAGTTTGCTTGCCTTCTCGATGAGCTATTTGAAGGGAGCAAGAAAGGGCATCGTGCCCCATGAATAGAACAAGCATATTCGAGGCATAATCATAAAGCCAGCCACGTTATTATCGGACGAATTGCGTTTCAAATCCGGAAGTCTTTACAGCAGTTTAATTATTAATTCGCCTCGCTTACGATAAAGAACATCAACATGAAATATGACGGTGCAATTAAAAGATTGCGTACTTAAAAAATAGGAAAAACCAATTGAAATCTTTCGAATCCATTGATTTCACTATTCTCTAATTTTATTCGTTTTTGTAAAAAACCGGTAAGCCCCTTCTTTTTGCCTTTCATGTCAGCAACATTTGAAACCGCCCTTCCCTCCATATCTTGCTTCCTGACGCTCCCGGAAGAAATCATTATAAGACATGGGCGTCTGGTCAGGATGAACATTCTTCATATGTTGAACGTAAGTGTCATAATCGGGTACTCCGACCATCAACTTCGCTGTTTGACCAAGAAACTTGCCAACGCTAAGGAAATTCAAGCACATATTCAGCATCCTCCATATTTTTAACGTTATAGCGCTACCTTCTGGTAACGCCATAACGTTGTTTGTACCCACCTCTTTTATCTGACCTTAATAGGTTCAGAAGGAAACGGTTCATAAGGCGTTTCATGGACAGTGGGTTTATCGCTTTTCAGTGACTTTAAGGCCGATCTGATCGTGAATAAGGTTAACGTAACAACGACAACCATAAATAATGCCGTCAAGATACCGTTGATATAATTACCAACTGCCAATTGTTTATTAGCCGCTTTTCCGGCAGCAACAAAAAAGCTAAGCTTGGCATCAAACACTTTCTGCCAACCGGCCGTCATTGTACAGATGAACAACCATGCCGCCGGAACAATCGCCACCCAGGCATAACGTTGCTGTTTCATTTTAAACAACACAACAGCACATAGCAGGAGCGCAACGGCTGCAAGCATTTGATTTGCAATACCGAATAACGGCCAAAGCGAATATATACCGCCTTTGGGATCGACCGCACCTTGGTAAACAAAATATCCCCACATCAGCACAACCAGTGCGGTAGCAACCAAATTGGCGAAAAGATTATCTGTTTTTCGCATATGCGGAACCACAATACCAAGGAGATCCTGAAGCATAAAACGAGCCGAACGTGTACCGGCATCAACCGCCGTCAAGATAAACAATGCTTCAAACAAAATTGCAAAATGATACCAGAAGGACATGCCCATCCAGCCGCCTAAAGCATTATGCAAAATATGAGCCATCCCCACGGCAAGGGTAGGTGCACCGCCTGTTTTGGCAATGATGGATTTTTCGCCCACTTCGTTAGCGATATTTGTCAACATTTCAGGTGTCACCTGAAATCCCCATCCTGAAACAACTGTTGCAGCCGATTGCACAAGATCGCCGGTTCCAGATGGAAGAAGCACACTCAATGGTGCGTTCATTGAAAAATAGACACCGGGATTGATGACGCTCGCAGCAATCAGAGCCATGATGGCAACAAAAGATTCCATCAACATGCCACCATAACCAATGAAACAGGCTTGGTCTTCATTAGCCAACATTTTCGGTGTCGTTCCCGATGAAATGAGAGCATGGAAACCCGAGACTGCCCCACAGGCAATTGTAATAAAAAGAAATGGAAAGAGGTTACCGCCCCAAACCGGTCCGGAGCCGTCCACATATTTGGTTAAAGCCGGCATTTCGAGCATCGGCCGAACCACAACAATACCAATTGCAAGAGCAACAATCGTACCGATTTTCAAGAAAGTAGACAGATAATCGCGTGGTGCAAGCAGTAACCACACAGGTAAAACCGCTGCAATAAATCCGTAGATGATGATCATCAACGTCAATGTTGTTGCTTCATAATTGAACCAGGACGCATAAGAACTGTCTTTTATCCAGCCGCCTGAAACAATGCCGAATAGAAGCAGGACAAGACCGATAACGGAAACTTCACCTATTCTGCCAGGCCGGATAAAGCGCAGATATATCCCCATAAAAAAGGCAAGAGGGATAGTGAAAGCGACTGTATATGTTCCCCATGGACTTCCCGCCAAAGCCTTTACGACCACCATTGCCAACACGCCGAGGATGATAATCATAATCATGAAACAGGCAATCAAGGCTATTACACCGGCAACATCCCCCATTTCTTCACGAACCAGCTCGCCGAGTGAACGTCCATCGCGCCGCGTGGATATAAATAATACCATAAAATCCTGAACGGCTCCCGCCAGAACACATCCCGCCAGAATCCACAAGAGTCCCGGTAGATACCCCATTTGCGCAGCTAGTACCGGCCCCACAAGGGGCCCTGCTCCCGCTATTGCTGCAAAATGATGCCCAAAAAGAATTTTTTCGTCTGTTGGAACGTAATCAAGCCCGTCATTACGCCGATAGGCTGGTGTCATACGCGTGCTGTCCGCTTTTAAAACAACACTGGATATAAAAATCCCGTAAATCCGGTAGGCAACCAGATAGACACAAACTGCCGCCACAACAATCCACATGGCGTTGATTGCTTCACCCCGTTGAAGCGCGATATAGCCCAATGAAAAGGCTCCCAGTACCGCCAAGATGATCAAAATTATGATTTGAGTTGTGGTTAAGGGTTTTCTTATGGTCGCCATATGCCCCTCCTCCTGAAAATCCTCACAATGAAAAATACTTGCTTTGTGGCCTCCACCGCCAACAAAAGCCCTCCTTCAAATTTCTATTATTATTTATAAAGTTTTGTCTACTGCATTAATCAACACAATAAAATTACCTGTGAATATCTGACGCACCAGTACTTTACCCGGACATTTGGTTAAAAGTACTTATGTCTTACAATCTGACACCGCCAAACAGCACCGCTGGCATCAGAAAAGAAAAGTGGTTTCCAGTTTACGAAAGCTTTTTCCCCCCCCACATTTAGGAACGTAAATTTACAACTTTTTCGATTCACGAAAATGAAATCCCCGGGTTCAAACCGTATTTTATAAATAGAGTGCCCACTGCAAATGCGGGTTTAGCAAAAAGTCATAAAATTCCGATTTTGATCGATAATTGTCTTTCAATCTTGTTTAGCCAAACTCTTTTTTGTGCAAACTTCGAACAAAAATCGATTAATACCAATTTGTGCCCGACCAAGACGAATTTGACTTCAATCGAAGCTATATGGGTGGTTTTTGAGTAATTACGATTATACAAAAGAAAATTGAAATTGATTGCCAAAAAACAGGTACGTTTTTTCTTATGAAATCTGCGCTGATGGCAAAAAACGAACGGGTTTCCACCAGACAAGATTATAATGATTCATGCGTTAAACGTTTAGCCACAGTAAAGCAGTTTTATAAAAGCAGTAGGTTACCGAAGATCATTGTCCGACAAGATTCACAGCGCTTACATATGGCAGGAAGCGGAATTGATCGAGCTTCCTAATGTCACTTCAAGATCATTTAACGCCCATTTTTCTGAACATATCGAACAATCAGAAAGAGCTGATAAACGCTTGATCTGGTGATTGCCCCCTTCAGACAATACGGCATAAATTTAGAGAACACATGGCTCCAGAAAAACATCCGAATGCGGTTCCAAATTCGTCAAAAATATAGCGCTTAAAATAATCGGGCCTGAATAATCAGGCCCGAAAAACGTTTGCTTGGCATATGTTTATTTAGTCATATCAAGGACAACCCGGCCTTCAATCTTGCCTGCTATCATATTATCAAAAATATGATTGATGTCAGACAGCTTATCGGTGGAAATATGTGATTTGACCTTTCCGGCAGCGGCAAAATCCAATGCCTCTTGAAGATCCAACCTTGTGCCGACAATGGAGCCACGCAGTGTTATTCCATTCAACACCATATTAAAGATCGATACCGGAAAACTGCCCGCCGGTAGTCCGTTCATGGACAAAGTGCCGCCACGACGAACCATACCGAGCGCCTGTTCAAACGCTTTTGGAGACGCAGCCGTAACGAGCATGCCATGCACGCCACCATCGGTAAGCTTACGCAATTCGGCAGTCGCATCAGTGTATTTTGTTACATTGATTCCGACATCTGCCCCTAATTGTTTTGCCAGTTCGATTTTGTCATCGGCAACATCGATTGCCGCAACATTGTAGCCCATTGCTTTTGCATATTGTACGGCGAGATGACCAAGGCCACCAATGCCGGAAATACCAACCCAGTTGCCCGGTTTTGCGTCTGTTACTTTCAAACCTTTATAAACTGTGACACCGGCACACAGAACGGGTGCTATCTCGTTAAACCCGATATTTTTTGGTAGATGTCCAACATAATTCGGATCAGCCACAACATAATCGGCAAATGCACCATTGACAGAATAACCTGTGTTCAACTGATTTTCACAAAGCGTTTCCCATCCGGCCAGACAATGCGAGCAACATCCGCAGGCCGTATATAGCCACGGAACGCCCACCCGATCGCCTTCTTTCACATGTTTTACGCCACGCCCCACAGCTGAGACATAGCCCACACCTTCATGTCCGGGAATAAAGGGCGGGTTCGGTTTCACCGGCCAATCGCCATGTGCAGCATGTAGATCTGTATGGCAAACACCACATGCTTGCACACTTACCTGAATCATTCCTTCTCCCGGTTCGGGAATAGGTACCTCATCGATGGTAAGCGGCTTTCCAAATTCACGCACTACTGCGGCTTGCATCGTCTTTGCCATGATGGTCTCCTTCATTGGCTAGGAATATATGAGCTTTTACGGATTAGTCCGGTAATTCACATATTCTGTATTTGTATTTGACGAATTCTAAATTGGTGCGGTAACCGCACGCCTTTTGAAATATGGAAAATTTTTCTTTTTCAACAAGCTCGTTTTTGATTTTTTCTCGCTTCTCGAAGTTAATATTTGTTATTGCTATATCAATCAAGAATGATCAAAATACTACTATATTTATTTATGCACTCTACTGTTTCATATTAGCACATATAAATATAGTCGAGTGAGCCCATTTTTCACATCATATGACAAATAACAAGCTAATTTTACGATATGTTGTCGGAATTTTTGTCTCGATGAATTGATATATGTTTGTTAAAGAATATAACTTTTTACGTCCGTCGAATTAAACATGATGAAAACATTATGACATATTTTATTGAATGACTCTGCATAGTTTCGAAGTTGTTTTATTTTTAGTATTGATAACGAAAAACGTTCGACAGCTTTCATATAAATAAAAATCAGAAATTAAAAATATTTACTTGTCATTTATTATAGTTTTATCTTAATTAAACTCATAATATCTGTTAAAATAATTAAATTATTATATCCTTATCTATTTTCACCGTATTGGAAATTTCAGTAAAATACCGTTTTTTTGCCAATAAAAAACGAGAACGGACATTTCCAACAAAATCATTGCCATAATTTTATCCATGTTCGGAACAACTCTGCTTTCCGGTTTGCGAAAATCACAGAATGTCCAATCAATAGTTACATCTCTTACATGTGCGATCACTTAAGTCTGATGAGGAGTGGAAAGTTCAATCACAGAATATCCGGTGTATGATGCCGTTTTTTCTTTTGAGACGATATGAGCCTAACGAGCGAAAAACCAATGCGATTATTCGGCCACCAAATCGATTAACCTGTATTTCCTTAATCTAAAATACAAAAAACCGGTCAATTTTTTGACAGCATGGCGGTGCTTCCAAAGTGTCATCGTGAATGGCCGCAACCAATATCTTGAAACGGCAGAGGCAACCATCACTGAAATTTAAACGGAATCGCTTCTTCTCGATTACTGTTTTTTAAAACCTGTCTTAATCTATCATGTTATTTATTTGGCTAGTTTTTTAACGGAGGCTGTTTCAAAATAGGAACAGAAAGTGGCCTATTTATCACTATTTGATAAATATCAACCTTCAACTTGCTGTTTTTCCAGTAGATTTTCCTTTTTTTCGGTTTTTCCAAAAATATTTTTTCTGTCACGAAATAGTGATATTTCGCAACTATAAATGGTTTGTCGCGTTTAATTTTAACTTCAACCCGAAGGCATTCCTGTTGCGGAGGTAGAAACAGGAGAAAAATGTCGACAAAGAAAATTGGAATAAAATTGCATAGAAGGATGCCAAAAATATGAAACGGCTAACCCGATGGTTTTTGGTCCTTGTTGTTATAGGGATCGTAGGTTTTTTTGTTCTTACCTCCCCGATCACTTGGTCACTTACTCATCCCACTCGAGACGTTGCTGATAATACCGCGCCTGATCTGGAAAATGGTCGCGTTGTATTTGTTGCCAGTGATTGCTCGACCTGTCATGCTTCGCCCAATCAGGATAACCCGCTAAAGCTTGGTGGTGGGCGTGCATTGGACACAGAATTCGGGCGTTTTTATATGCCTAATATTTCGTCGGATAAAAAGGACGGCATTGGTAATTGGACACTTGCCGAGTTCACTAAAGCAGTACGCGAAGGTGTAGGGCCGAATGGTATCATGCCCGATGGACAAAACCTTTATCCGGCCTTCCCTTACACATCATATCAGCGTTTGACAGCAAATGATGTTCGTGATCTTTTTGCCTACATCAAATCGCTCGAACCGGTATCAGGTGTTGCACCTGATCATGATTTGAAATTCCCGTTCAATATGCGTCGCGGCATTGGTGTGTGGCGTTTGGCATTTCTTGACGGTAAAGCACTGTCACCCATGGCCGTCACACCGACGACAGACACAAAAGACACCAAAGATGAAGAAGCACTGCTTGAACGCGGACGTTACCTTGTTGAAGGAGCCGGTCACTGTGCCGAATGTCACTCCACACGAAATTTTATAGGCGTGATAAAAAGCAATCTGCGTTATGGCGGTGGTGCTACTCCGGATGGCAACGGTCATTTCCCGAATATCAGTCAGGACGATACCGGCATCAAATTCTGGGCTGAAAATTCTATCTTCAATTATTTGAAGACCGGCAAAAGCCCGATTAACAAGGTCGCTGGCGGCGATATGGCGGAAGTCATCAAAAATACGAAGCAACTTCCTGACGAAGATCTTCGTGCGATGGCCGCCTATATCAAAACCTTGCCAGGCGTCGATCTGCCCGCTCCCGGACAGCCGAAGTCAAACCATACTTCGAAGCTTGTAATGTTGCCCACAACAAACAAACTCGACGTTACTTTGCCAACGTCATCGGATAATGCGGTTAAAGGTGCAGACACAGTTTATACTGTCTATACAAAACCGTTTTACATCGATGAAAACGGTTCAGGTGACGAGGATGGCAAGTTACTGGCAGCAGCCAAGCTCGCAGTTCTTGACCACAAAGGCGATAAGTTGAAAGTTCGTCTCGACGGTTGGCAAATGGATGGTGCTCCCTCGGTAGTCTATGCGCTGAAAGGTCAACGCATTATGTATGCCGTGTTGGGCGACAAGGCCATGGCCTCCTATAAACTTGGCAAAGCAGTTGTTGATGAGGAAACCAAACAAACCTGGTATCCTGTAAGTCTCGAATTGTGGACAAGCGATAAGGATGTCAATGTTTCAATCGGCGACATGTGGTCATACACATCCGATCTCTTCAGTGCAACCTGTAGCGTTTGCCATTCACTCCCTGAATCCGGCCATTTGCTGGCCAATCAGTGGATCGGTAACCTGAATGCAATGAAACGTTATACGTCTTTGACACCTGACCAATATCGTTTGCTCTTGAGCTATCTCCAGAACCATTCGAAAGATGTCAATGACGGTCAAGAGGTACACTGATGGCTGTTGTTCAATCAGAAACGTCATATAGCGGAAACAAGCAACCGAATTCTCGGGAAGATCAGGCTCAAGCGACAATAATCGATTGGTTCGCCCGTTTATTCATCGCCCCGCCGAAGATCGAATTGCTTGAAGAATGTAGTTCGCTTCCCGTTATGACTTTTCTGGAAGAATTCGGTGAAGAGCTCAAAGCTACGGAGTTAACCACAATGATTGCGGATTATTTCCGCAATCATTCTCCGGAAGAGCTCAATCATTTGATTTCGCAACAATATATAAGTTTGTTTGACGGAGCTCTTGGACCGCTCTCTGTTCCTCCCTATGAAAGTTACTATCGGGATGAAAACGGAAGATTATTCCAGGCCCCATATGTCGAAATGCTGGATGTATTGACGAGACTTGATGTTTCGGTTGCTGCATCTTGCAAAGAACCGGCCGATCATATTGCTCTGGAATTGGCCGCTTTGGCTGAAGCTTTCCGTCAACATGATCAAGACGCCATTCGCAACATGACATCTCGTCTGGCTTCATGGCTTCCCGAAATGCATGCTGCATTGGGTAAAGTGGCTAGTCATAGCCTTTATACCCATTTGGTCGAGTTGCTTATTATTTATCTTTCGTCTTTCAGTCGCCTCTTTGGCAACCAAGACAACATTAAACACTAGGAGAATGCTATGTCATTCGACAAAACAAAAATTACCCTACCGGAAATGAACCGCCGTTCATTTCTCAAAAGTAGTGCTATGTTGACCATGGTCGGTGCCGCGAGCGGTTCGCTTCTCAGCCGCGGTGCACAGGCTCAATCAGCCTCCAAATTGACTATGTCCGGCAGTCACTGGGGCGTTTTCCGGGGACGTGTTGACCACGGACGCCTGGTTGAAGTGACACCATGGGAACATGACCCTCATCCGACGCCGATGTTGGAAGGTATGATGGATTCGATCTATTCACCTTCGCGCATTAAATATCCGATGGTCCGTCGTGCCTGGTTGGAAAAAGGTCCCGGCGCCGACCCTGAAGGGCGTGGAACCGGTGACTTTGTCCGTGTAAGCTGGGATAAGGCCATTGATCTTGTTGCCGGCGAATTAACCCGCGTTCGTAAGAAATATGGCTCAAACGGAATTTTCGGCGGTTCATACGGCTGGAAAAGTGTTGGCAAGTTCCACAATTGCCGAACATTGTTGCGCAGAATGTTGAAGACAACTGGCGGTTTTGTAAACTCGCTCGGCGATTATTCAACCGGTGCTGCTCAGGTTATTTTGCCCCATGTTGTCGGATCTTTGGAAGTCTATGAACAATGTACATCATGGGACGTTGTACGTGACAACACAAAGACACTTGTATTCTGGGGATGTAATCCTGTGAATACAGACCAGATTGGTTGGTTGATTGCTGACCATGGCGCATTTGTTGGTCTCGAAGAGGTCAAGAAAGCTGGCATTCGCGTTATCTGTATTGATCCGATCAAAACGGAAACCTGTCAATATCTTGACGGCGAGTGGCTAGCTCCCCGCCCGCAAACCGATGTTGCCATGATGCTCGGTATTGCCCACACACTTTATGCGGAAAAACTTCACGATGAAGAGTTTCTGAAAAAGTATACCGTCGGTTTTGACAAGTTCCTTGCCTATCTAATTGGAAAGGAAGATGGAACTCCGAAAACCGCCGAATGGGCTTCGAAAATTTGCGGCATTGATGCCGACATAATTAAACAGCTTGCTCGGGATTTTGCTAAGAACCGCACAATGATTGCCGCCGGTTGGTCTATCCAGCGTCAACACCATGGTGAACAATCCCACTGGATGTTGGTCACCCTCTGCTCGATGCTTGGACAAATTGGTTTACCTGGAGGCGGATTCGGCTTTTCCTACCACTACTGCAGTGGTGGTTCACCAACGGCTACGAGTCCAATTCTCGGTGGTATTACCGATGGACCTGCAGCTCCCGTAACAGATTTGCCTGCCGGTTGTCACCCCGGCTCTACCGAATCTGCTTGCCAACCTAAATCCAATTCCATTCCGGTTTGTCGCCTTGTGGAAGCGCTGCTTCACCCTGGCAGAACCATAAAGTATAACGGGTCGGACATTGTTCTGCCGGAAATTCATATGGTCTATTGGGCTGGTGGCAATCCGTTCTCGCACCAGCAGGACCGCAATGAAATGGTCGAGGCTTGGAAAAAACTGGATACATTTGTTGTTCATGATTTCCAATGGACTGCCTCGGCACGTCACGCCGACATCGTTTTGCCGGTAACAACTTCCTATGAACGCAACGACATCGAACAATTGGGTGACTATGCGTTAAGCCATATTGTTCCGATGAAGAAACTTGTCGAACCGATGTATGAAGCACGTTCCGACTTCGATATTTTTAGCGATATCTGTGAACGTCTTGGTAAACGTGAAGAATACACTGAAGGCATGAACGAAATGGACTGGATCAAGAGCTTCTATGAATCAGCCCGTCTGGAATCTCGTGCCAAGGGAATGGAAATGCCCGTATTCGACACTTTTTGGCAAAGTGAAGAAGCACTCGGTTTTCCTGTAAAGGAAGCACAAAAACAGTTTGTCCGTTATGCCGATTTCCGTGAAGATCCGCTGCTCAATGCTTTGGGCACACCTTCCGGAAAAATCGAAATCTACTCGCTCAACATCGAGAAGATGCATTATGACGATTGCCCGCCCCACCCCACCTGGATGGAGCCGATTGAACGTCTTGACGGACCGACAACCAAATATCCGCTGCACATTGCATCCAATCACCCGATTTATCGCTTGCACTCACAATTGTGCGGCACCAAATTGAGAGAGAAATATGCAATCGGTGGACGCGAACCATGCTGGATCAACCCGAAAGATGCAGAAGCACGTGGTTTGAAAGATGGTGACATTGCTCGTGCCTATAATGATCGTGGACAGATTTTGGTCGGCATCAAAGTAACCGATGTTATCCGCCCCGGTGTTATCCGTATCAATGAAGGCGGCTGGTATGATCCGGTAAATCCGAGAGAGCCTCATTCGCTCTGTCGATATGGCGACGTTAATAACTTGACAACCAGTGTATCGACTTCAAAATTGGCTCAGGCGAACTGCGGTCAAACTGCCGTGGTAGAAATCGAAAAATTCACCGGTACACTTCCCCCGGTTGAAGTCTTCGTTGAGCCACGTAAAGCAGGCTGAATGCAATAAAAGTAAAAGGAGGCGAATTTCGCCTCCTTTTTTGTTTGTTTTTAAAGAATTAAGGCGATAATTTAACTGAATTGAAAAACGCTCTTGATCTTCTAGGCGTTGCACTTTAATACCGCCTACAATGTAATGGACGTTCCATTCGCCAAGGGGCTATAGCTCAGCTGGGAGAGCGCTTGCATCGCACGCAAGAGGCCAGCGGTTCGATTCCGCTTAGCTCCACCAATTTTCCTCTTACAACTATATTGATCAGATAGGATTGAGCGTTTCTGCCGGAATCTAAATCATTAATGGTTTCCGGTTTAAGAATAACTCGGCAAATGCATTGTTAGCGAAAAACATAAGTTGAGCACGTAATCAATAAAATCCATCTTCTGTAAAGGTTTTGAATTTTCATTGTTCAAAAAATTTGCATGCTTGAATTGCTCGCTCACTGTTGAATTATCGCGCTATTTATTTTCAAAAAATATTCGTGATCAAAAACAGCCGACGTTCAATAACGATAGAAATTTTCTCGGATTCATTTACGTCTTCAGTCAACAACCGTCTATTTCAATGAAGAAAGCTGACACACTTTGTGATATAAAATTGGCTCCGGCTTGGTGTCAAAAGAGAAAAACACGAATTACCTAAGCCTTAGACCGTCAATAGTATGATGGTCTATGTGCCAATTTCGGGCTATTTATTTGCCGAAATTGCAAGGTTAAGCTCGCGCACGAATTCTTTCGGACTAAGCTTTCCTGATATGGCAAGCATAATGACGGGTAATTTATCCATCGGAGTGGATGAAATTTTCAATGAACGAGGCATGTCCAGATAAGCTGTTACGGCTTTTTGGGCTTCATTTTCAAAATTGGTGTCCTTTGCAAATGAAAGCCAGCCAGGAAGACCCGTTTTCCATTTTGCTTTAAGCGCATCAGCACTTATTCCCATTCTCTTTGCTTCGGTATTAACAAGCTTTTGGGTAATGGAGCGGTCTTCAAACTTTAATTTACCACCATAAAAATTATAACGCTGAACCTGAGCAAGCATACCAAGCCACATTTGGCTAGACTTGATATGGCCGCGTTCATTTTCGCGTTGAAGTGTCACAACGGTTAACAGTGAGTCAAGTGTCATACCATCCATTTTCAGGCTGACGTCGAGCACCCCACCTTTATCAAGCACAAGATGGAAATGTTTCAAATCCATCATAGCAAGATAACCGCCATATGCTCCGGAGATGTCCAATCGTCCGGTCGCATTTTTATAGCCCATCGCAATAAAGTCTTTTCTGGTCGAGCCATCCGGAAAATTGTCAACAAAAACGGTTATTTTCTGAATATTGATTGTAAAATCAACAGGATTTTCACGAATAGAGGGGCGAAGAGAAACAGAGCCTTTTTCGAGCAACGCCAAACGTTTTTTGGAATTGTCTTGCAACTCTAACTTGCTGAATCGCCCGTTCTGGTACCGGAAACCGATGTTCTGGTTATAAATGCCCTTGTTCGGGGGCAGTATTACATTGTTAAAGCTTACATCGGCAACTTTGATTGTGTTACCTTCGTAAACGTATGAAATTTGCGGTATCGCCACTTTATCTACTGAAAAACCACCATGGTCTTCTTGCTTGATACCTGAAAATTCGACTTTACCCAGTGATGAAGCCGGTGAAATCGGCGTACCCGTTACCCGCACATTATCAAGTATAACATGATCGCCATCACCAAGGACTGCGCCATAGGAAACCGTCACAGATTTTCCGAAAGCTTCCGAAAAACGATTAACGAAAGCATCTCTATCAATCGCATAAGCTGAATGCGCTACAAGAGAGGTGGCGATTGTTAGAACGAAAGCAAGTGAAAGCAACCGGTATATTTTTAAAAACACCTTAATCAACCTGCAAGATTGCACTCCAACGAAACCTCTAGCATCTATTTTTGATCATTGTGCCGGGTTTTCAACCCTGCACGACCTTAATCCTGACTTACAGCCGAAATTATTCTCGCCGGAGTGTAGAAAATAAGATTGGTTGTGCCGCGCAAGATGTTTCCACTATCGTCCATCATGCGCTGCCCGTTTGTCTCGCTCGTTTCTTTCATCATAGACGTCGAAAGCGAACCATCATGGGCAAGAGCCATGAGCGTTGGAGAAGAAGCAAACACATTATGTGCACCACCGTCAACATCGGACAAATCCAGAACCGCAATACCGTTTTTTTGTAATAACGGTATACTTGAACCATCTCCGACACGAGCGTGCCCACCAACCAGACGACCGGACACTGCTAACGCCTTGTCTTTACGCGAAACAAGCACTGCTGTGGGTTGTGGCATTTTTTTAACATCCTTGAGCTGACGCTCGAAAACGTCGACATCAATGTCCGGCGCGGCCATAAGGAAACTTGATATTCTGTCGATCGGATAACGTTTACCTTGAAGCGAAAGGCTACGTAACGCCTCCATTGTTACGTAATTTCCCATGGAATGAGCGACAACAGTAATCTCGTTGGCATCCGTTTCACTGAGCAATGTCAGAAGATCGGCAAGCCCGTCACGTGCAAAATCCGCACTGTCACGGTCATAGACATAAAGCGGGATAGAGCCGCCCGAAGGCCATGAATAATGCACGGTAACCGCTTTTAATGAATAGTCGTAAGAGAATTGCGCTGCTCTAAAGGTACTATCGGCAAAATTGTTGTTGTAGCCATGGATAAAAAGAAATATCTCGCGCTTTCCTTTAGGTTTCTGATCAAGCGCTTTATTGAGCTCTTTCTTGAATTCCTCGCGGCCATTATATTTAACCATATTAACCGCAGAAAAATACTTTTTCAAATCGGGCTTATAACCGTTTGTTTCAACCAATCCTTTTTTGTGTTCTTGTGGTATACCCACATCAACACGTGCGTAATTCAGGTTTTTCGACCTCTTTGTGCCAAAAGGTTCGGAATAATCATCTTGTGCTTGTCTGCTCGTTGCAACATAGACAGGAACCACTGCCTTGGGTTGGCCAGGTTTGTGAATAGCGGCATTTTGAGCTGCAACAGTTGCCGGTGTAGCATTTTTTCCGTGCCATAAAACAGCACGGGGGCCACCACAATTTGTAAGGGCGATCAGACAAACGCAAAACGCTATATATCGACCCAGTAGTTTTATTCTCATTTAAGTGTAGCCCTGAAACGATTGAGCGAGAAGACAAATAGTACAGAACCTATCACTGCCAAAGCAGCAAAATTTACCCAAACAACCGAAAAACCGGCTCCACGATAAAGAATTGATTGAGCCATCATAATGAAATGCGTATTCGGCGCTGCAAGCATGATATTCTGTATAAATTCCGGCATACTTTCACGCGGTGTAACGCCGCCTGACAGGATTTGTAATGGCATCAGAACAAGCATAAGCAAAAGGCCGAATTGTGGCATGGATCCAGCAACCGTTGCCAGTGCAATGCCCATTGACGTGGTGGCGAACAGATGTAGGCAGGTTCCCGCAAGGAATAACGTAACCGACCCTTCGATCGGTACTTTTAGCAGGCCTTGCACAATAACGACCAACGAAAACGTTGCCGCAACGAGAACGATTGCCCCCATTGACCATACCTTCGAAATCATAATTTCGGTCGGTGTGACCGGCATAACAAGAAGATGCTCGACAGTTCCATGTTCGCGTTCACGGATAAGCGCAGTCCCCGTCAAAATGATGGAGAGCATTGTCACATTATCAATCACATTGATAATCGAACCGAACCATGATTTTTCCAATTCGGGATTGAAACGTGCGCGTAGGGTAAGCGAAACCTGTTGTGGTTCTTTCGTGCGGTAGTGCGAAACGAACTCTTTCACTTCGGCGTCGACAATCTGCTGAATGTATTGTGAACCGGTGAGAGCCTGCGTTGTACGTGTCGCATCAACGTCAAGCTGTATTGCGGGAGACCGGCCGGCAAGAACATCACGCTGAAAATTTGGTGGAATATCAACAGCGAATGTATCAATCCCCTGATCCATGCGGGAATCAAGTTCGGATTGGTTTATATCTTCGGGCGTAATGAAATAAGGCGGAAGAAATGCCGTGGCAATGCGTGTTGACAAAGGTGAACTATCTTCATCAACAATTGCTATAGGTGTCTTGTTCAAAGTTTCAGGCGTCGCATTAGCCGATATATAAATGGATATTGTGAATGCGTAGACAATCAGGACCAATAGCATCGGGTCACGGAAAACGCCGAGCAATTCTTTAATTCCCAAATCCAGAATATGATTTAACTTCATGACTTTACTTCGCCTGTTTTTTAGTAAGCCACGAGGCTATGATGACCAAAATCGGACCTGCCAGTATCAGCGGAATAAATGAACCGACAAGGTCATGGAACTGGAGTGCTTTAGCAAAAGTGCCACGTGAAATCAGAATAAAATATGTCGTCGGATAGATATCGCCGATCAATCGACCGGCTCCTTGAAGGGAGCTCACCGGATCCATCAATCCGCAAAATTGTGTTGCGGGTAGTATAGTGAGGACTGCAGCGCCAAAAATTGCGGCAATCTGGCTATTCATAAAGGTTGAAATCAACAATCCGAAAGCCGTTGAAAATGCCACATAAAGCAAACCCGCCAACATGAATGTCAAAATGCCGCCCGTAAAATGCACCCTGAATATAAAAATGGCGAACAGCCACAGTAAAATACAATTGATAAGTCCGAGCCCAATATAAGGCAGTTGTTTACCAACCAGGAATTCGAGCCTTGTGACCGGTGTAACGTAAAGATTGATGATGGAGCCCATTTCCTTTTCACGCACCACGGATAAAGCTGCAAGCATGGCCGGAATAATTAAAAGCAAAATCGGTATAACAGCGGGCACCATTGCAGTAAGACTTTCAATGCCGGGGTTATAGAGGAATCTGACTTCCAGGCGATAATCCCCCATAGTGGCCGCTTTTCCCTGTAGCGTTTTAGCTTTATTCTGGAGCCACAAGGCGTGCATACCTTGAACATAACCGCGTACTGTTTCGGCACGTAGCGGCATTGCGCCGTCAATCCAGGCACCGACCTCGACATTGCGGCCCCTTTCCATATCTTTCCCGAACTCGGGTGGTATTTCGATAGCGAGACTTATTTCGCCCGAGCGCATACGCGCATCAAGGTCGTCATAATCGACAATATCTTTCTTCTGGATAAAATATCGGGATCCCGAAATCTGCTGGACATAATCGCGACTGATAACCGATTGGTCGTGATCAAGCACTGCAAAAGTCAAATTTTCAACTTCGGTATTGATTCCATAGCCGATAACGAACATCAAAATGACACTGCCAAGTAAAGCCATCGTTGCGCGGATAGGATCGCGACGCAATTCCAATGCTTCACGGTTGGCATAGCTCATCATCCGCATAAAATCGAAACGTCGTTTAAAACGGCTTCCATGCGACCGTTTAATCTCCGGATTTCCATTATCATCGGATTTTTGTTTGTTAACGTCCGTTTCTGATGATTTTTCACTTGCCTCGTTTTTGACACTCGAAGATACATCGACTTTGGCTTTTTTCTCGGCATTCTGCTTATCTATAGCATCTTGCAGATATTCTATGAAAGCTTCCTCAAGTGTATCGGCATTTTTCGATTTTACAATTTCCGAAGGTTTATCGGTAATCAAAACTTTGCCGGCATGCATAAGAGAAATACGGTCACAGCGCTCGGCTTCATTCATGAAGTGTGTCGTAATAAAAATGGTAACATTATCATTACGCGACAATTCGCCAAGTTGCTGCCACAACTGGTCACGAGCAATAGGATCGACACCGGAGGTCGGTTCATCAAGTATAAGAATTTCCGGCTCGTGCAACAACGCAACGGCCAGAGACATACGTTGTCTGATGCCAAGCGGCAACGAATCCGGCATCGCATCGAGTACATCCTTAAGCTCGAAGCGGTCAATCATTGCCTGCATACGTGCCTTGACTTTTTCCTCCGGAATTTCAAACAGTTTTGCATGAAGTTGCAGATTTTCAAGAACCGTCAATTCAGCGTAAAGTGAAAACGCCTGACTCATATATCCAACGTGACGACGCGTCTCCATATCATTGGCATTGATTTGTCGTCCAAACAATTTGGCGGTGCCTTCTGTTGCCGGAAGCAGTCCCGTCAACATCTTCATTGTCGTGCTTTTGCCGCATCCATTAGAGCCTAGAAAT
The DNA here is from genome assembly GCF_016102305.1 of Bartonella sp. M0192. NCBI lineage: Bacteria > Pseudomonadati > Pseudomonadota > Alphaproteobacteria > Hyphomicrobiales > Bartonellaceae > Bartonella > Bartonella sp. M0192. The sequence continues at coordinate 1,671,374 of NZ_JACFOU010000001.1, forward strand.
CCGAAAATTTCGCCTTTTTTAATGCGGAAACTTACATGATCAACTGCGGTAAAATCGCCAAAACGCTGTGTAAGGCCGTCAGCTTCTATCGCTATTTCTTCATTTCCGGTTTCTTGACGAGGCGGAATAACAACTTCCACGTGGCCTTTCTGTTCTTCCGTCGGCATGAGAGCGATAAAAGCTTCATCAAGGTTTTTGGTCTTTGTCTGTTCAAGCAATTGATCCGGCGTACCTGTGGCGAGTATTTTGCCATCATACATGGCAATCAGCCAATCAAACCGCGCAGCTTCTTCCATGTAAGCCGTCGCGACCATAACGCTCATATCGGACCGTTCTTTGCGGATATCGTCGATCAGGTCCCAGAATTGACGTCTTGAAAGAGGGTCAACACCTGTTGTCGGTTCATCAAGAACAAGAAGTTTCGGGTCATGAATAAGTGAACAAATAAGACCAAGCTTTTGCTTCATACCCCCCGAAAGCTTGCCGGCTGGACGATCTTCGAAACCGTTAAGTCCGGTTCTTTGGCACAATTCCGAAATACGTGCTTGCCGTTCTTCTTTTTCTTGTCCAAAAAGTCGAGCAAAGAAATCGGCATTTTCCTGAACCGACAAAGTCGGATACAAATTTTTTCCCAAACCTTGAGGCATGTAGGCGATGTCGGGACACACATCAAGACGGTGCTGCTTATCACGCATATCACCGCCCAATACGTTAACAGTGCCGTCCTGAATCTCGCGTGCTCCGGTAATCAGCGACAACAGACTTGACTTGCCGACACCGTCCGGACCTATCATGCCGATCATTTTTCCTGTCGGCACTTCAAGATCGATACCGTCTAGCGCTATCTTTTCACCGTAAACCAGACGGACACCAGATAATTTTACGACTGGTCTATCTGTTTCCGGTTTTGAGAGTTTGGAAGATTCTGTCATTGAACTACAGGAGTGCTAACAATCGACGGCCATTTTGCATTAGGGTCAGTTTTAACATAAGCCACGCCGGGCAAACCAGTTTTGACCTGTTTAATATATTTTTCCAACAAATTTTGTGGGATTTGCGCACGAACACGGAACATAAGTTTTGCGCGCTCTTCGGCAGTTTCGACAGTTTTCGGCGTAAATTGTGCAACATCCGAAACAAACGAAATATTTGCAGGAATAACATATTGCGGAGCGGCATCCAGCACTATTCTCACTTCCGTACCGATTGCAATCTTACCTACCGTCTTTGTAGGCAAAAAGAACGTCATATATACATCGCCAAGATCTACCAGATTAAGCACCCGACCTCCGGCTGCAACAACTTCGCCGGGCTGAGCAATACGGTATTGGATTCGCCCCGATCTTGTTGCTTTCAATTCGCTATCGTTAATGTCGGATTGGATACGTTCAATCGTTGCTTTGGCAGCTTCAACAGCCGCTTCGGCATTCACAACATTTGCTTTGGCTGTAGAAACCGCTACTTTTGCAGCAGCAAATTGTGCTTTTGATGCCGCAACGGCTGCAAGAGCGCCGTCATAGGTTGCCTGATCATCATCTCTAACCTGGGTAGAGACAGTACCTTTTTGCTGCAATGTAGCCGAACGTTGGTACCGTCTATTGGAGTTATCGCGTTGTACTTCATTTTGCGCAACTGTTGCCTCGGCCGCCTCTTGTTCGGCTTGGCGCTGCTCGACTTCCATTTTAGCCGTATCAACATTGATAACAGCCCGTTTCAACTGTGCCTGCGCCTCACGTAACTGCGCTTGCAAGTTTTCAGTATCCATATGGGCAACAACATCACCAATATTGACAAAATCGCCCTCTCTCACGGTAATATCCTGAATGCGCCCGGCAAGCTTCGAGGCAATATCAATTTCGGTAGCCTCTATGCGACCATTTCCCATAGCTATACCTTCGGGCAACCCCGGATGAAGGTAGGTTTTCAAGCCACTATAGACAGCAACTATGGCAATCACAGCGATCGCTATCCAACCCCATTTTGCCTTACCTTTTGCAGCCATCAAACAGTCTCCATTCTAATTCCGATAAAAAGGAATGCGTTTCTAACCAAGTTTGGCGCGTCACATTATCATCCATAGTTGCATTTGAAAAGTTACCTTTTATAAAAGAAAAGCCGACCAAACTTCATTGATTAACGGGCGAACAAAAAATAAAAATCGGATTGTCCTGTCGTTCCGTAGATAGTCCGTTCACTACCAATCTGTTCTATTAAACCGGAAAACGAATAAAATTTTTCTAATGATCACAATGGCTTCTAAAACGTTGTTACTGACTATTTCATATTCCTGATTATTCAACTTTATCTATGACAGAATTTTTTATTGGCAAATATTATTAAGAAAGTATCAAATCCACTCATTCCATCCCCACTTGGTTATCAGCCGTATTTATCATGCCTGAGCGCTATTTCGGGTAGGAGAATAAAACAACGGCTTTCTAAGGGGTGGATTTCGCCCCTTTTAAAAGCATTTACAGTGAGTTTCTAACAAAAATTAATTCATACCCCGTCCACCGACGAATACAGGTTTCAATCGGGAGATGAATAGCGCAATCGGAACAAGAATGGTGCGGTCGAGAAGACTCGAACTTCCACGGGTTTCCCCACAGCGACCTCAACGCTGCGCGTCTACCAATTCCGCCACGACCGCACGTGGTAGAAGCCTGTAATTAACCGGCTGGCGGCATTTAACAAATCGACGGCAGCAAAACAAGACCTTTTTTCAAAAAACGTGAATATTTATGTTACAACACGGTTAAGAAAAGCGGTTTTAACGCTTTGTCTCTATCGCATTCGGTCTTTAAATAAGTTCAGCTCCGATATACGTCTGCCGGATTAAAAAGCGGCTTTTCCGAATCCACTTCAAGGCGGGCAACGCCATTTTTCACCTTTAGACGCCGATAAAAGCAACTCTTACGGCCTGTATGACAAGTTGCACCCGCTCCCAGAACACGAACTTTCAACCACAATGCATCCTGATCACAGTCGACACGAATCTCTTCAATTTTCTGTATGTTTCCCGAGCTCTCGCCTTTTTTCCATATTTTTTGACGGGACCGTGACCAATAATGCGCAATTCCCGTTTCAAGTGTGAGCTTCAGCGCTTCTTGATTCATAAAAGCGACCATCAACAAACCGTCACTCTCCGCATCGGTTACGACTGCGGTAACGAGACCTTTTGAATCGAATTTGGGTAAAAATTCTGCCCCCTCTTCCAGATTATTTTTCGCTTCAGACAATTCCATCCCTCGCCGTCATCACAATCCGCGTATCATTTTTAAAAAATTAACCTGCGCTTCGACATTATCTTTATAAAAACCGCGATAAGTCGCTGTGACAGTTGTTGATCCCTGTTTTTTCACTCCGCGCATTGCCATGCACATATGTTCAGCTTCGATAAGGACAGCAACTCCACGCGGTTTGAGGTAACGATAAAGCGCATCAGCTACCTCTGCCGTTATGCTTTCCTGAGTTTGCAAACGTTTGGCATAGACATCAACGACTCTGGGAATCTTTGATAATCCGACCACTCTGCCGTCCGGCATATAAGCAATATGGGCTTTACCGATGATCGGAACCATGTGATGTTCACAATGCGAATAGAAAGGAATATCCTTTATAAGAACGGGATCATTATAGCCTGATACTTCGTCAAACACCGTGCCAAGAATTTCTTCTGCCGACTGGTTATAACCGGCAAACATTTCTTCATAAGCTTTAACAACACGCTTGGGAGTATTGACCAGACCTTCCCTATCCGGATTTTCACCCGCCCAAAGAAGCAACGTGCGTACAGCTGCTTCCGCCTCTTCACGGCCAGGCCGTTTGTTTTTTGTTTGATGAGCCGCACCAGTAGCGTTTTTTTGAGCGGATTGCATTATTCAACTCCAATTTACCAGCAGAGAAAACTTGGTAGTTTTCATGACTACTCCTATATAGACACATATATCGAGAATCAAAGTAAGTTCATAAAAAACAGGTTGTTTTTTCGAGCAACAAAATATGATTGACGAAATTTATAACGACAAAATCCTCGGCTATGCGGCACATATCGACAAAATCGGTCGTCTCCCACAGCCTGATGCTACGGCACAAAAACACTCCCGAATCTGTGGATCAACTGTCACTGTTGACCTCAATATGGAAAACGGGGTTGTAACGGGATTCGCGCATATCGTGCGGGCATGTGCTCTGGGGCAAGCCTCCTCCTCATTGATGGCAAGCCACATTATCGGCCTCAAAGCTGATGAACTGCGTTCGCTCAGAGAGACTGTCTGGCAGATGTTGACTAAAAACGGGCCGGTTCCAACAGGCAAATTTGCAGATTTCGCCTGCCTCGAACCGATCAAGAATTATAAAGCCCGCCAACCGTCCACTATGCTCACATTTGATGCGGTGGTAGACTGTATAGACCAGATCGAATCCCGCCAAAAAGATGGGCATAATGATAATGTCTCGAAGCCGTAATTACGATGGGCCTTGGCGCAAAACCCCGGGAAGGCTTCTCGGCACCGGTCTCGTGCGCTTTTATCAACTCACCCTTTCGGGCTTTATTGGCAACCAATGTCGACATCTACCGACATGTTCGGAATATACTTATGAGGCGATTGCTCGTTACGGATTATGGACAGGATCGTGGATGGGGCTATTCCGCATTATGCGTTGTGGCCCGTTCGGCACGCACGGATTTGATCCGGTACCAACTTGTCTCGACCCGGCTTGCCATTGGTATATGCCTTGGCGTTATTGGAAAATTGCTGCAAAGAGACATGAATAGACTTTCTTTTTAGAAAAAGAAAACTTAAAAGGACAGGCATTGAACCGCTTTGTTATAACCGACAAAAGCAATTGACACCCCCACCCGCATTCGTTGGCGGGACTGGACTAGGAGTAATTTTATGTCTTCCACTGTTTCTATCTCATTTCCTGATGGCTCGAAGCGCGATTATCCTGAAGAGATGACCGGATTGGAGCTTGCTCAATCCATTTCAAAGTCATTGGCAAAGAATGCTGTTGCTTATAGCTTTGACAATGTTCTACGCGACATGTCCGATCCGCTTGGCCAGTCCGGCTCGATCGAAATTATCACACGTGACGATCCACGTGCGCTTGCGCTGATCCGCCATGATTGTGCTCATGTTCTGGCAGAAGCCGTGCAGGAATTATTTCCGGGAACTCAGGTAACCATTGGACCGGTTATCGAAAATGGCTTTTACTACGACTTTGCCCGCAATCAACCTTTTACGCCTGAAGATTTGCCGGTCATCGAAAAGAAGATGCATGAAATCATCAAGCGCAACGCAAAATTCACGAAAGAAGTGTTGCCGCGTGAAAAGGCAAAGAAGATTTTTGCCGATAAAGGCGAGCTTTATAAAGTTGAATTGGTTGATGCAATTCCGGAAAATGAAGACGTAAAAATTTATCATCAGGGGGAATGGTTTGATCTCTGTCGCGGACCACATATGCAGTCTACAGGGCAGATCGGAAACGCGTTCAAACTGATGAAAGTCGCCGGTGCTTATTGGAGAGGCGATTCCAATAACCCGATGTTGACGCGTATTTATGGAACTGCCTTTGCCAACGAAAAAGATCTTGCTGCCTATCTTCACATGCTTGAGGAAGCCGAAAAGCGTGATCATCGTCGGTTGGGACGCGAGATGGATCTTTTCCATTTTCAGGAAGAGGGTCCAGGCGTCGTTTTCTGGCACGCCAAGGGCTGGAAAATGTTCCAGAATCTCGTAAGTTATATGCGTCGGCGTCTTGATGATCAGGGATATTCGGAAGTCAATGCTCCACAGGTACTTGATAAATCCTTGTGGGAAATATCGGGGCATTGGGGCTGGTACAAAGAAAACATGTTTAAGGTTACACCGGCAGGCGATGATGCCGATGACGACCGCGTTTATGCCTTGAAACCCATGAATTGCCCAGGACACGTGCAAATTTTCAAGCATGGGCTGAAATCTTATCGCGAATTGCCAATCAGACTTGCCGAATTCGGCGTTGTTCACCGTTATGAACCATCAGGTTCATTACATGGTTTGATGCGCGTTCGTGGTTTTACTCAGGATGACGCGCATATTTTTTGTACAGATGAACAACTTGCCGACGAATGCTTGAAAATCAACGATCTGATTTTAAGTACCTATGCCGATTTCGGTTTTAACGAGATCACTGTCAAGTTGTCCACACGTCCTGAAAAACGCGTTGGTTCCGACGAATTATGGGATCACGCCGAAAGCGTCATGTCAGAGGTTTTGCGCACGATCGAAGAAAAATCGAATGGCCGCATCAAAACCGGCATTCTTCCTGGTGAAGGTGCATTTTACGGTCCAAAATTCGAATATACTCTGAGGGATGCAATTGGCAGAGAATGGCAGTGCGGAACAACGCAGGTCGACTTCAATCTTCCCGAACGTTTCGGCGCATTCTATATTGATAAAGATTCAGAGAAACGCCAGCCGGTCATGATACACCGTGCTATTTGCGGATCTATGGAACGCTTTCTCGGTATTCTTCTTGAAAACTATGCCGGCCACTTGCCTTTATGGTTCGCACCTCTTCAGGTCGTGGTTGCCACGATCACATCGGAAGCCGATGATTATGCAAAACAGGTCGTCAAAAAGCTCAAAGCTGCCGGCTTGTTAGCAACAACCGATCTCAGGAACGAGAAAATCAACTATAAAGTTCGTGAACATTCATTACAAAAAGTACCGGTTATTCTGGTTTGCGGTAAAAGAGAGGCGGAAGACGGTTCAGTCAACATGCGTCGACTGGGAAGTCAGGAACAAATATCCCTGCCCCTTTCAAAAGTTATCGCCGATCTGAAAGAGGAAGCAACGCCTCCCGATCTTCGCCGGGCTAACGTAGAAGAATAGAAATTAACCCGTTGTCTGGCAGATAAGTCTGCTTATCTGCCAGATTTTTCAGACATTGATCGCGAGTGATCAAGAATATTAATGAAAGCCTTGGCTTTGCTGAGAACCGATTAATTTCAATATTGAATTTAAAAACAAAAATGGACCACGCACTTAACAAGTACATGCTATCCAATAATATTTTTCATCTGAAAATAAGTAAGAAAAGCCATTCCCGGATGGTTTTAGTTATTCAAACCGCTTCGTGAAAACTGCTGTTATTTAAAAATTGTCAATCCATTGAATCATCAACAGGTGCAACAGGTTGTGCAGTTGTCAACACATCGACATCCTGATCGTGGCCGGACGTGACGGAAAATTCTTTCTGATAGATTTGATCTTTATTTTTCGCGATAGCAATATAATCGCCTTCAGCAAGAACCAGTGTAGCATAAGCGCCAACCGTCTCACGGATAATATCACCAGAATCGTTGGTGATTGACCAACTGGTGTCTGCCAAAGCTTCTCCCCCTTGCTGGCGTACAAGCTTCAAAGTGATCAAGGCTGCATGATGTTGCATCGTTGCTTCGGTAATTTTACCGGCATCAACTTTGATATCGGAGCGCGAAATCGCATTTGCCGATCCGTAATTGGAAACAATATGATAATCTCCGGCTTTCAAACGTATGACTTTGCCGGGTTTTACATCAGCCAAAATCAATGCAGTATCGTCGTTCTCGCTGTCGTCCGAATAAATCGAAAAACGTAAATATTGCGGGTTGATCTTACCTTCCGGCATCGTCGCATTGAGTTTTAGTCCACCAGCATTCAATACCAGAATTTCAGACATTTTTTGGTCTGTAGTTACAGTTACCCGTCTCATAGCGCTGGCATGTCCGAAAGACACATGCACAATGTAACTACCCGGATCGAGCGTAAAATGTGCGTCTCCCCCCTCTGAAGAAGCGACCAGTGGTAATTTGTTATCGACACCATAAATCGGTTCGTAAATACGCCAAATGAGACCGCGTGTGATATCTGTACCTTTGTCTGTCAATCTGGCGCTCAGTGCGAGATCGGCTTTTTGTGACGACGTCGCATGGTCTAATGGAACTGTGGAGGGGTGAGCCTGAGGAGAATTCGGGCTTGCCGGAGGTGGATTTGAGGTTTTGGGCGCCGGTTTTTGCTTGAATTGATTATCTTGATGATGTTGTCCCGGAGCAACCAGATTTAATTCCGGCTTTTTTTCCTCTGCATAGCTATTAAAGGCGCAGAACATCCACGAATAAATGAGGATAATCGCTGGAAAGATTATCTTTTCTATGTTTTTCGAATTGGAAGTTACTGTCATCTCATTTTAACTGTCAGCATTATGATGGGATTCAAGAGTTTTAGCAAAATAGACTGAAAAGCATATCAGGTGCTTTTCATTGTTAACCGGACTATATCGAAAAACTGGCTCCACAGCCACACGAAGATACGGCATTGGGGTTGTTTATTTTAAATGCCTGCCCCATCAGGTCATCGACGAAATCTATTTCAGAACCATCCATTAAAGGCAATGACACCGAATCAATAAATATCTTTGCGCCATCTTTTTCTATGACCAGATCGTCGTCGGCTGGGGCTTCGTTTACCAGATCATATTTATAAGAAAAACCGGAACACCCGCCACCTTCAACGGAAATGCGCAAAGCTGTCTTGTCAGGTTCTCCCGCCAAAATCCGCGCTATGCGCTTGATCGCCGAATTTGTAACTTCAACGCCCATAATCAAAATTTCCTTGCGTTAAACTGTTTTCGTAAACTTGAATATCAGATAAGAGATATTTTCTGATGAATCTAGGTCTCGATCGGAAAAGTTGCAATGGATATAAAAAATATAGGCTTTGGTTATCGGCCGCGAGCGCCCTATGCCAGCGATCCGGCAAAAAGCCGTGGACGTTTGTTTTATGAACCTGAAAGCCCTACGCGCACACCTTTCCAGCGGGATCGCGACAGAATAATCCATTCAAATGCTTTTCGGCGTCTGAACCACAAAACACAGGTCTTTATAGCTGATGAAGGTGACCTTTATCGGACACGTTTGACGCATACAATCGAAGTTTCGCAAATAGCCCGTGCATTGGCACGGGCATTACGTCTTGATGAAGATTTGGCAGAAGCTATCGCGCTGGTTCATGATTTTGGCCATACGCCATTCGGTCATGCCGGCGAAGATGCTTTGAATGAAAGGATGAAACTTTACGGTGGTTTTGACCATAATGCCCAAGGCTTACGGATTGTTACATCTCTCGAACACCGCTATCCGAAATTCAATGGTCTAAATCTCACTTGGGAAACTCTTGAGGGACTGGCCAAACATAATGGCCCGCTTGCGGGGTCGGCGGCCACCAATTCGTCAATACCGCTTGCAGTCGCAGAATATAATGAACATCAGGATCTGGAACTTGACCGTTTTGCCAGTCTTGAGGCCCAATGTGCCGCCATTGCCGACGATATTGCCTATAACGCTCATGACATTGATGACGGGCTACGTGCCCGCCTTTTAAGTTTGAAGCAACTGGAAGACGTCGAACTAACAGCCGGTATCCTCGGGTCGATAAAAAGTGAATATCCCGATCTTGATAAGACAAGAACCGGTTATGAAGTCGTTAGACGCCAGATCACGTTAATGGTCGAAGATGTCATTCAACACTCGTTTGAACTTATTGCCGAAGCCGCGCCAACGAACGTCGATGATGTTCACGCTGCAGGACGACAACTGGTAAATTTTTCCTCCTCTATGGCTACGAAGGAAAAACACTTGAAAAAGTTTTTATACAAAAACCTCTATCATCATGAATATGTATGGGAACGAAGGCGCGAAGCAGAAAAAATTGTTGCCAACCTTTTCGATTTTTATTTCAAAACGCCGCAAGCAATGCCCGATGATTGGTATCAGGCAACCGGTGATGGAGACGTTACTAGGCGCGCGCGCGTAATTTCCGATTTTCTTTCCGGTATGACAGACAATTATGCACAAAGAGAATATCGACGATTGTTTGACCGCGAGACCTATTTGTCTTAAACGAAGGTGACAACAATACGGATTTTCATGATGAATATTTTCAACACATTCGAACAGAAGATTAAGGAACTGCTGCAACAGTCTGATATTAAATCAAAAGATGGCCAACCACTTGATTTAAATCGAATAAGCGTTGAAGCACCACGTGACCCGTCACATGGTGATCTTGCGACAAATGCCGCTATGGTTCTTTCGAAAGCTGTCGGCTGTAATCCTCGTGTTTTGGCCGAAAAGCTCGTAAATCTTCTCGAATCCGACAACGATATTGAATCTGTCAACGTTGCGGGCCCCGGTTTCATCAATCTGCGCCTTACGGATGATTTTTGGCGCAACATGCTGAAAACCATAATAAAATCGGGTCCTACATTTGGTCGCTCGGATATCGGTGTCGGTAAAAAAGTCAATGTTGAATATGTTTCAGCCAATCCGACGGGTCCGATGCATGTCGGTCATTGCAGAGGAGCCGTGGTAGGTGATGTGCTTGCCAATCTTCTCTCGTTTACCGGTCATGATGTCGTAAAAGAATATTACATTAATGATGCGGGTGGCCAAATTGATGTATTGGCAAAATCCGTTTTCTTGCGTTATCGCGAAGCGCTGGGTGAAAATATCGCAAAAATACCCGAGGGATTATATCCTGGCGATTATCTGGTGCCTTTGGGACAGGCTTTAGCCAAAGAATTTGGTAACAAGCTTCTTGAAATGCCGGAAGATGAAAGGTGGCCTCTTATAAAAGAGAGATCGGTTGATGCCATGATGCGGATGATCCGCGACGATCTTGCTGCTCTCAACATTCACCATGACGTCTTTTTTTCCGAAAAGACGTTGCATGCAGACAATGCAAAAGCGATACGCAGTACCATCAACGATCTTACGTTGAAAGGCTATGTTTATAAGGGAACCCTCCCTCCTCCGAAAGGACAAGCTTCGGAAGATTGGGAAGACCGTGAACAGACTCTGTTCCGTTCCACCGAAGTCGGTGATGATCAGGACAGACCATTAATCAAATCGGATGGGTCATATACCTATTTTGCGGCGGATGTTGCCTATTTCCGCAACAAATTCGAACGCCAGTTCAATGAAATGATTTATGTTCTCGGTGCCGATCACGGAGGATATGTCAAGCGCTTGCAAGCTGTTGCAAAAGCTATTTCCGGCGGCAAGGCCAAGTTGACAGCATTGCTCTGCCAACTCGTAAAGTTGTTTCGCGACGGGCAACCGGTTGTTATGTCCAAGCGTGCGGGTTCTTTTGTGACCTTGAGAGATGTGGTCGACGAAGTGGGACGCGATCCAGTACGTTTTATGATGATTTTCCGTAAAAGCGATGCGCCATTGGACTTTGATTTTGCCAAAGTAACCGAACAATCAAAAGACAACCCGGTATTTTATGTCCAATATGCAAGTGCCCGCTGCCACTCGGCTTTTCACAAAGCCGAAGAACAACTGAATATCAAGAATCCGTCGGTCGACGATCTGACGGGTCACCTCGATATGCTTAGTGATTCCGGCGAAATCGCACTTATAAAGAAGCTGGCTGAATATCCCCGTATTGTCGAACAGGCGACAAAGAATTATGAACCGCACCGTTTGGCATTTTATCTATACGATTTGGCATCAAGCTTCCATGGGCATTGGAATAAAGGGGCAGAGAATGAACAGTTGCGATTTGTCGCGCTAAACGATATGAATTTGTCATTGGCAAGATTGGGACTGATTCGTGCGGTCTCCAGTGTACTATCATCGGGCTTGGGAATAATCGGTGTTGACGCGCCAGTTGAGATGCGGTGACGAACAACACTTTAATGCCATCTGGTAACACCCGTCTTGCGTGTAATATATTCATTTCATATATATGATATTAAAGCAGAATATTGGTTTTTAAAAAGAATCCGCTTAATATACGGCAGAATGCAATAAACAATTGATTGCGTAACCGACCACGTAGGAAAAGCTATGACAGATAATAATCGTAATGCCTTTCGTCCCGAAGGGCAGGCTCAACAAAGCAACGATCCGCTGCTTGAGCTGACACGTTTATTCAATCTGGATTTCAATCCCAATGGGAACAATGAATCTAATCGGCCGTCTAACCCGGAAACCAGTGCAAATGTAACACCTGCACCTGAGACAAATAATCCCGATGACGCCGATTTATCATTTTTGGACACTGGTGCGGCGCCAGAAGCCCCGCAGGCGCAAAACTCTCCCTATCCTCAGGACGATATCGGTTCGACGCAGCAAAATGTGAATGACGATCTGGATTTTCTGCCCGGAGCCGACCAACAACAGTCACCTTCAACGGCAGGCGGAGCAGGTTTGCCGTTTAATGAACTTTATGATGCTCCCTCGTTCACTCCACAAGCACGCACACCAGAGAATGTTGCGGGTGCGCCGAACACGTACAACGATGATCAGCTCGACATGCCACCTGATCTTCCGATTGGTGACGAACCTATTTTACCCAGGCAAGGTTTTAATCAATCCCCTGGTGCGCCGCTAAATAGCACTCTACCGGAAGACTTCGATTTTGTGCCTGAGCGGAATGCAGACTCGCCCACATTCCAGAATAGAAGCGAACCTGATCCTGTTTTGCCGACACCTCCTCAAAACAACTATAATCAACCATCGGCGCTAGCACCCGATACAGCTTCGGCTGTGAGACAAGTTGCGGGTGAATATCCACATCAATACGCACCGAACGCTGCGGGGCAATTTACTTCACCGGATAGCTCACCCCGGTATTCCCCACAGCCGACGACGGCACCCGTTCAAGAACAACAAACGACGCAACAATATCCCGCTTTCGATGAAATGAAATTTGACAAGGAGCTGGAAAATCTCCTTGTGAATGCGCCCCTTGAAAGCTTTGACAATAACGCTAATCCGGCTGATACAGGCAATAGTTTTTCGGCTTATGTATCTCAACAAGAGACTAATCCGGTTCAATCAAATAACGATCAATACGGATATTCCAATCAATATGCGGCAGTTAACAATGCGGAAGTAAACAATCCAGCTGCAAACGATCCGGAACCGTTTGGAAGTACCGTTACGCAAAACTATAATCCACAGCAAATGCAGCCGCCTTTGCACTCCGGAGAGGCAATGGGAGCGAACAATACTGCTCCGCAAAATGTTGGAAATACCCAATCGCCCTTGCCTTATACGCCGCCAGCCGCCGATGTAACAGCAGCGGACGAAAGTTTTTTTGATAATCATGATCCGTTGGAAGATAATGTTTATGGCCGCGACACAGATTATGCGAATTCATATAATCAGAATTCGGATACGCAATTATTAGACCGCAACCAGTCACCTTCGGCATCCGTAGGTGAACAACATAACATTGCTGCATTTGATCTTGAAGATTTGTCAACGGGCGAAAATGTTATTGTCAATCCTCCCGCACCTCAAATGTCCACCGACGAGCAGCAACAAGAAGGAAATTTTGCACCTGAACAAGATCAATATGCGCAATCTTTAAACCAGCAGGAGCCGGAACCGTCCAAAAATCAAAATAATGATTTTCAGCCGCAATATGTACAAAATCAACAGGCGCAAATTTCTCAACCGGTTTTAGAGGAGCATGGACAAGACGACTATTCATATCAATCTAGCCCGGTCTCTGGAAACGATGAAAATTTACAATATGGAAATGACAAAAATGGCGACCTTCCGCCAGATGTAGATACATACAATTTTGCTGAAAACGTCGTCGAAACAACCGAGCCGGTTGATGTTCCCGACATTCCCTATGCTGAAGAAGAGACGGCACAACAAGGCGATGCTCTTGAAAACGAATTTGCTGATGTATTCAGCGTTGGAAATAAGCAGGAAAGCGCAAATAAAGCGGCCGAGCAGGACGATTTTTTTGCCGATGCCTATGCACAATCAGGTTATAATTTAAAAAAACAGCAATCTTTTGAAGAAGCTGATTTAGAACAAGCAAATTATGATAATGCCGGTTCATACACGAATTACCCGACAGAAGCCCCTACTCAGCCGGATGAAAATCTACCTTTAGAGAGTCTGCAAAATCAAAAACGGTCAAGCTCTTTTGTAAGAAAATTGACCATTGGCGGCGTTGTTTTGTTTATTGCTGTCGGTGGCGGTTATGCTGCATCGAAGTATTTTCTCCCTTATAATAGTGATGGTCAGTCAACCGTTATCCATGCCGACGAGGCTCCATATAAGATACAGGCAGAACAGACTTCCAACAATCACGATACATCGAATAATCAGGACGTTTATAACCATGCAAACGGAGCAGACGATACTTCGAAAGAAAATCAGGACAAACTCGTTGACCATTCGGAAACTCCGGAAGATATAACGGCCTTGAATAATGTGCCTGATAGTGTTGACTCTTTTTCTGACCCTTCCAATGTCGAGGATGCAATCACAGCCGCTTCGGATCAAACTGTTCCCACTCGAGAAGTGCAATCTGTCGTCGTAAATCCGGACGGAACAATTTCTCCAAGTAATTCGGCGGACAATGCTGAAAAGAATGCTGATAATTCGGATACTGAAAATTCACACGCCGAGGCAGCAATTGGCGCGACGAAATCTCCGAATGCGGTTAATCCGACTTCATCAACAACCAACTCGCAATCCAATACCGAAACGTCAACAACGGATTCGGAACTTGCAAAAATCATCAACGATGACGCAAAATCTAATGAAAAAAATAATGCGTCTGCCAATGTGAATAATTCAGAAAACGAAAGTGATATTTTTAATTCGGTAAAGACACCGCAAACGAAAAAGCAGGCACAACCAGTACAAACAGCCGATTTGTCAGAGGAATCTTCAGCTGCGTCCAAGCCGGTTGCACCAGCGAAAAGTGCGAACGTCACACCAATGGCGAGCGTCGGATCAGGCGGATATTATGTCCAGATAGCTTCCCAACCAACAAAGGAATCGGCTGTCGCATCATTGAATAACGCGAAAAATTCATTCGGCGCTTTAATCGGCTCGCTTCCATTGAGCATAGAGCCAGCTTCGATACCGGGTAAAGGTACCTATTATCGGGTAAGAGTACAGGTAGGACCGCGCGAGAATGCAATCAGTATTTGCGAGCGCATCAAAAGCCAAAAAGGAAATTGCTTCGTTGGAAAATAGCTTTAGGAAATAGCCATTTTCCAATGTTGATGAACTAATGGGTTATTTGTTTGGGAAATTTCCGCTTCTTGTCAGGCAAATTTTCCTTTTTCCTAATAAAGCGACTATCATTGACAATTCAAAACGCATCCTGCCCTGAACGGAATTTAATCTTTGTCCGATTTTTTGTAGTCGCAAAGTTAAAAAAGCAGAAATAAATAATTAAGAAACCTGAAAATTTGAAAAATCGTTTGTTTAAGAATTCTATTCTTATTGAAAATTTCTTTATAATTTAAAATATAAAATATTTTATTATTTTCTATATTTTTTATTATTTCTCTAAAAAAAGTCTTGTAACCGGTTATTTACTATTACCACTATTTCTCCGGAAAAGTTATTTTCGACATCGTCGACAATAACGACTACTCAGCATGTCAATGGAATTGAAAAATCCGATCATAAAACATCAGGATGTGGTTGTCTCAATCACGACTCGTAAATTGATAATTCAAGTTCAATATCGAGAAATCACGAATTAATTAATAAGTTACCGTTTCTGTAATTTTACCATTTTCGTTATTTTTGAAAAATCCGTTAAAGCCGATAATCCGTCGGTTATATTAGGACTAAACAATTTTCTTTGTTTGCAGATAACAACTTGAAAATCTTCGTTCTTCAAATGCGAAAAAGATTTCACAATGTTGTTCTTCCAGCCTCGAAAAGATCTAAAATCGTTGACACAGATGCCAAACAAATTTTAATGTTCAAACCTTATTGCACGACCAAAATTGTTAATTGTTAAAGGTGTGCAATAAGGAAAGATAGATTTCAAAAGGTTATTGTCATGACAGGTTCCAGTACTGTTCTTCCATTTAAAATAAAAAAAAATCCCAATCCCGTTAGCGCTGAAAAGCGTGCGGAACTATTGAAGAATCCTGGATTTGGTCGCGTGTTCAGCGACCACATGGCAGTGGTGCAATGGTCGACTGACAAAGGTTGGCACGACGCAGTTATAACTGCACGCAAACCTTTTCAGATTGACCCGGCAAGTGCAATTCTTCACTATGGGCAGGAAATTTTTGAGGGATTAAAAGCCTATCGCGCTCATGATGGTCGCATCCTCCTTTTTCGTCCGGAAGCAAATGCAGAACGTTTTCATAATTCGGCAATACGACTGGCCATGCCACCAATCGGCAAAGATGTATTCCTTGCAGCAATCAGTGAACTTGTAAAAATTGATCGTAATTGGATTCCGGAAACACCTGACTCCAGTTTGTATCTTCGTCCTTTTATGTTCGCCAATGAAGCCTTTTTAGGTGTTCATCCGGCCAATGAATATATTTTTAGTGTTATTGCGTCACCAGTCGGGTCTTATTTCAAAAGCGGTTCGACGAAACCGGTCAGTGTTTGGCTCGATACCGAGTTCAGTCGTGCTGGCCCCGGCGGCACAGGTGAAGCAAAATGCGGCGGCAATTATGCCTCCAGTCTTCTTGCCCAAATCAACGCCGAAAAAAATGGTTGCGATCAGGTTCTGTTCCTTGATGTTGTTGAACGCAAATGGATTGAAGAACTGGGTGGTATGAATGTCTGTTTTGTTATGGATGATAATCGCTTGATTACCCCTAAACTTGATGGAACAATTCTGCACGGCGTAACGAGGATGTCGATTTTGCAGCTCGCCAAGGATAATGGCATGAAAGTCGAAGAACGCAGCTATTCCTTCGACGAACTCAAAAAAGACGCAAAAAGCGGTCACCTCAAAGAAGTATTCGCATGTGGTACCGCCGCTGTGATAACGCCAATCGGTGTATTCAAATATGAAGATGGAGAAACCGTCATTGGTAACGGGAATGGCGGCGAAATAACCCAGAAATTACGTGAGCAACTCATTCATATTCAAAAAGGTGAAGCAAAAGATCCCTATGGTTGGGTTAAGACTGTAAAAGTCGACTGATTTTCTTGCGTATTGTTTGTAGCATATTGAAAGTGCAGCCTGAATAGGCTGCACTTTTTTGCGTTTAACTGTCTTCATTCATGTGATATTGCTGAAACGAATTCGATTTAATATCCTTGCCACGATGGAAAGCCTTTTATCAACTTTAAAATTAGGCAATTATTTTCATAAATAAATATATTTTTACTAATTAGTTATTATCGGACACACATTTATGAATATATTTATATAAAAAATTATTTACTTGGAAATTACGTTAGTAATTATATTTAATTTGTTAAAAACGTTATCATGAATTTGTCGAAAATAGCATTATAGAATAACTCTACTTTTGAGCCCTATATTAATATACACAACGCCAAACTATTTAATTTGAAAAATAACTTTCCGGTAATTTATGAGGTGTGAACGCTTCTCCTTATTCGTTTGCCTCACTAATTACTGAAAAATATAAAGCGATTACGCAAGTTGTTGTTTTGCCAAAATGCAGTTTGTTATCTGTCAAATAATCAAACAAAGCGTCCGGTATATTCAGAGAACATCGTCGATATTTAAAAAACCGCCGCTGTTACCTCGTAAAATAGTGGCAAAACGTGTTCCCGTTTCTTGATGGAACCGATATGCAAAAAAAGGCGTATTTCACAATCGAAATACGCCTTCGGAATAATGTAAGTGCATCATTCACCGGCAATGCCGGTTCAATTCATCCGGATCAGTCGAACTTTTTCATGTCCTGATGGCGGGCAATGATATTACGAATTGTGCCCGTATGTGAACGCATTACAATTGTATCTGTTTGAATATAATTTTTGGCAAATTTTACGCCGGAAAGCAGGTTTCCGTCCGTAACGCCGGTCGCTGCAAACAGTACATCACCCTTTGCCATTTCTTCCATGGTGTAAACTTTGTTCGGGTCTTTTACGCCCATTTTGGCAGCACGGTCGATTTTTTCTTGCGTGTTCAATTGTAAACGACCTTGCATCTGCCCACCAATGCATCGCAAAGCCGCTGCAGCCAGCACACCTTCCGGTGCGCCACCTATCCCCATATAAATATCAATACCGGTTTCATCGGGATCGGTTGTATGAATAATGCCTGCGACATCGCCGTCACCAATCAAGCGGATTGATGCACCGGTTGTGCGTACTGCTTCAATAAGTTTGGCGTGCCGAGGCCTATCCATGATACAAGCTGTAATCATATTCGGCTTGACGCCTTTTGCCTTGGCTAGTGCATTGATATTGTCAACAGGGCTTGCATCTATGTCAACAAGGCCTTTGGGATATCCTGGGCCTATAGCGATCTTCTCCATGTAAACATCCGGTGCATAGAGCAAATTGCCTTTTTCCGCCATAGCAATAACAGCTAACGAATTAGGCAAGTTCTTCGCGCATATGGTTGTTCCTTCCAGAGGATCGAGCGCTATATCGACAGACGGACCTTCCTTGGTACCTACCTTTTCACCGATATAGAGCATAGGAGCTTCATCGCGTTCTCCTTCACCGATAACAACCGTACCATCTATCGGTAGACGGTTCAATTCTTTGCGCATCGCATCAACGGCTGCCTGATCGGCTGCCTTTTCATCTCCACATCCACGAATGCGTGCGGCGGCCACTGCCGCGCGTTCGGTAACGCGAGCGAGCTCAAGTGTTAAAATACGATTGAGTCCATGTAATGTACGGTCAGCCGAGTTCGACATATGATTGATCCCATCGGGTAATTGTTAAAAAAGCTAAAGTTGTTGCGCAACATTATATAATAGCCTTTTGGCAAAGACTAACGTTTATCGCAAGAGGAATTATGATCAATTCAAGACTTATAATTGATAACATTAGTGATCATTACACAAACCAATGTCAAAACGCCCGATTTTTAGTTCGGACGTTCTATGCGTATCATTTGCGGCTTATCAATAAGGTGCCCGTCTTCCATAATGGACGACAAAGCTTTACGCACTGACGACTCGGTTGTTTCGTGTGTCACAAGAACAATATTCTTCGTATTCGGTTGTATATTTTCTGCAAGTGGCCGTTGGACAATAGATTCCAGTGAAATGGAATTTTCAGCCATACGTTTTGCGACAGTCGCAAAAACACCGATCTTGTCATTGACTGTCAAACGGATGAAATATCCCCCAGCATGGGCACGCATCCGTGCACGTTTATAAGGTGCAAGAGCTTGAGCCGGTGTGCCGAAAACAGGTCCGTGTTGAAAACCCGGATGAGATTTCGCAATATCGGCAATATCGCCGATGACAGCCGATGCTGTTGCGTTCCCTCCGGCTCCGGGCCCCGACAGCAGCAATTCACCAAGAAGATCGGTTTGTATAGAAACCGCATTTGTGACACCTTGCACTTGCGCAATAACGGAAGAAGTGGGCACCATTGTAGGGTGCACACGTTGTTCAATACCGGTGTCGGTTTTTACAGCTACGCCAAGAAGCTTGATCCGGTAACCGAGCTCATCCGCCGCATGAATATCGGCAAGTGATATATTGCTTATTCCTTCAACATAGATGTCGTCGACGGAAATGACGCAACCAAATGCCAAACTTGTCAGCAGAGCAAGTTTGTGCGCCGTATCAAAGCCTTCGATATCGAAAGTAGGATCAGCTTCGGCATAGCCCAGTTTTTGAGCTTCCTTCAAACATTCTTCAAAAGAAATTCCTTCTGCGAGCATCCGGGTCAAAATGTAATTACATGTACCATTCAGAATACCGTAAACTCTGGAAACATTGTTTCCCGAGAGCGACTCGCGCATTGCCTTGATAACGGGAATACCCCCTGCAACCGCTGCCTCGAAGTTTAAAAGAACGCCTTTTTTCTCGGCAATTTTTGCTAACGCCACCCCGTGGCGAGCGAGCAAGGCCTTGTTGGCTGTTACAACATGGTGACCGTGTTTCAATGCTTCTTCGACACAAAAACGTGCAATCCCCTCCTCGCCGCCAATGAGTTCGACAAAAACGTCAATATTGTCGCTTGCAGCCAGAACCAACGGGTCATCGACCCATTCAATGTGTTGAAGATCAATGCCACGCTCTCTTGTTCTGTCACGTGCACTCACAGCCACGACTTCAATGGGCCTGCCACATTGTTTTGTCAGCAAGTCCTGTTTCTCTTTCAATATACGAACAACAGAACTTCCGACCGTTCCAAGCCCGACTATGCCGATCCTCAACGCATTTACCATTGGTTAGGCTGCCTTGTTTTTTTCGTCAGAAAAGAAGCGCTTTATATTGCGCGCAGCCTGTCTTAAACGGTGCTCGTTCTCGACAAGTGCAATGCGGACATAATCATCTCCCTGCTCACCAAATCCAATTCCGGGAGAAACCGCAACATCGGCTTTTTCGATGAGCAATTTTGAAAATTCAAGTGAACCCAGATGCTTGTATTGCTCCGGTATCGGAGCCCATGCAAACATAGTCGCCTCAGGCGAAGGAACGTCCCATCCGGCACGGTGAAAACTTTCGACCATCACATCACGACGTTTTTTATAGACCGACCGCACATAAGCAATATCCGATCCGTCACCGTTCAATGCATAAGCCGCAGCAACCTGAATTGGCGTAAATGCCCCGTAATCGAGATAGGATTTAACGCGCGTCAAAGCGGCAATCAATCGTTCATTACCCACTGCAAAGCCCATGCGCCAACCCGGCATTGAAAAAGTTTTCGACATTGACGTAAATTCGACAGCAACATCAATCGCACCTGGTACTTGTAAAACTGAAGGTGGCTCTTTGTCTCCAAAATAGATCTCGGCATAAGCGAGGTCAGAAAGCAGAATGATTTCATTCTTTTTGGCAAAATCAACGACTTCCTTATAAAAATCGAGATCCGCAATATAGGCAGTGGGATTGGATGGGTAATTCAGAATGACAGCAATCGGCTTTGGGATCGAATGCTTGACCGCGCGATCAAGCGCACGGAGCAATTCTTCACCCGGATAAGCAGGCATAGAGCGGATAACCCCACCAGACATAATAAAACCGAACGAATGGATGGGATATGTCGGGTTCGGACACAAGACAACGTCGCCGGGGGCAGTAATTGCCTGTGCCATATTTGCAAACCCTTCTTTTGAACCCAGTGTGGCGATGACTTGCGTATCAGGATCCAATTTTACGCCGAAACGGCGTTCATAATATTTTGCTTGTGCCCGTCTCAATCCGGGAATGCCGCGTGATGCGGAATAACGGTGTGTTCTGGGATCCTGTACAACCTCGCAAAGTTTATCGACGATATTTTGCGGCGTCGGCAAATCCGGATTCCCCATTCCGAGGTCAATAATATCGGCCCCCTTCGCTCGCGCCGCTGCCTTCAGGCGGTTAACCTGTTCGAATACGTAAGGCGGCAAACGACGAATTTTATGGAATTCTTCCGACATTTTTTAATCCGGTCAAAAAGTTGATGTTAAAAGTTTAATGATCAAACATATATGGTCCAAGAACGATTAATCCTGTTTACCACTCTGTTCGATCTGGCGGACTGTTTCTTCCGCCTCACGACGCGCATCGTCCTTGGCTTTTGCCAAATTGGATGCACTATTCGCGGATGGCCCCGGCACTTTTTTCAGACGTGCCGCTTCCGAATCCAACCGGTCGGTCAAAGATTGTTTATCGACTTCAGAAAATTGTTCGGTTGCAGCGCGGGGTTTATCCGAAAATCGCGGATATGATTCTTGATGGGAGGCACCTGCTTGTTCCGGAGCGGTAAATTCTGCGCCACGAGCACAGCCCATTACGGCAACTGCTATCATAGTAAGAACAATACTGTGCTTTCTTTTAAAAGGCCTGTGCATCTTAATTCTATTTTCCCATCACTTGCATAAATGTTTTCTTTATCATGAGATTATCACAACGCCAAGGTCAAGAGAGGATAGGAGATATTCGAGCAGTTTTGTTGTTTTCCTGCAATTGTGTGGTTAAAGTGTCATAGATTACAATTTTGACTCGCAACGTGATAAAAATTTTTTATTTTCAATATAAATTCGACGCATTTTTTTGCGAGATCGGATACTTCAACTGGAAGTGTTTATTTAGGATAGTGAAAAAGCGTTAGGCCTTCGGCCGCAATGAAAGGTTGCTGATTGTTAGCAAATACCGACATTTTTCCGAAGAAAAAGCACTCATATCTTTTTCACGGCAGCTCTTTATGTTCCGGTCTGGTCATGGTGGCGGCTTTGTCATTGTCAGCCTGTACAGCCAATAACGGGGGAATGGGCGGAATAGAAAAGGCAGTCGGCACTCAAAACTCGCAAATAGACAATGGTTCGGGTAACCCTGCCGCTACAAATGGTGTGAATCCTCAATCTGCTCAAGAAATCGACAACAATCAAATAGCCGCAGATCAAAGTCGTGCTCAACCGGCACAAGTGCCGCTTCCGACACAACCGCCCTCGCACGATAATAAGGGGGGAGAATCTTCGCAACAAACACCTCTGACAGATAATAAAACGGCGGACAATCATTCCTCGTCCACGGGAAATTCAGGGGTTGCTATTGTCGGTTCCGCAACTGAAACAGCTTCAGGCGACGAGCCGAAACCTAAAAAGACCGCGCTTTTTTCATTTCTTGGAAAAAAGACCAAACCGGCTGCGTCTAACGATACCCCGCCGACAACCGACTCTAAGACGAGTGAACAGTCGTCACAGCCCGATGCATCTTCTCCCACTCAAAACACACCAACAGCAGCACCGGAAGCCCAACATAATAATGGTGCCACTTCTCCCTCGGGCCAAACAACAGTTTCTCGTGATTCTTCTACAGAGGAGGATTCACAAGACGCTTCCAACAGACGACAACCACCTGAACGCGACGCTAAAAGCCAAAAACAAGGAAGTTTAATGCGTCTATTCGGTCGTTCGGATAACCAAAAGAGTAATAAGCCGGTTGATAGCGAAACCAAAACAGCACTTGTACCGCTGCCGAAGAAAGATCCGCATGAATATAATGACGACTTACCCGGGGTTCGGCCCAATGGTGGCATTGTTATTAAACATCGTACGAGTCTCTATGATGATACCGACATTGATGCAAACGAAATTGATTCGCCTTCGCTTTACACGCTCGCGTCGGTCAGTATCTATGGCCGTTCATTGCCAAATGGATTGAAAGTAGCCCGTAAAGATGTTGAAGTTTCATGCCTGAGACCTCAACTCGTAGCTATCTTGAAAACTATAGAACGACGCTTCAACAAGCCGGTTATTATAACATCCGGCTATCGTAGTCCGTCATATAACCAAAAAGTAAATGGCGCAAAACGCTCCATGCATATGTCCTGTGCAGCGGCGGATATTCAGGTTCCCGACACAAACAAATGGGAAGTTGCCAAATTTGTACGCGCTTTGCCCAACCGAGGTGGTGTAGGCACCTATTGTCACCAATCAATCCATGTCGATGTGGGGCCAAAACGCGATTGGAATTGGACATGTTCAGCAAAAAATTAAAAAAAAATGCTTAAGGGGGCTTGCGATTAAAAAATATCCTCTCTATAAGCCGTCTCACTGATACGCGCCCATCGTCTAGTGGTTAGGACGCCGCCCTTTCACGGCGGAAACAGGGGTTCAAATCCCCTTGGGCGTACCACCTTTGTATATTCAAATCATTGAGTTGTATTATTTTTCAAAGCGAAGTTAAGCGATTTTTACTTTTCGCTATTTTTATTAAACGGTCACAGCCTATCTTGATGTTTGTCGGACACAAACTTGTCATTCAAATCCATTGAAAACGAACACTTCTTATCGATTTGCGGTAAAGTTTTTCACCATTATGGATGCGAACTCGGTTATTTTTGCCACACTCAACAGTGGCACCTCGCTCATAACAATTTCATCCAAGACCAACCTTCTGCCTATCTTGTTTCGACAATGCTATCTGGCATGAGTCAAACACAACTCCGGAAAAGCCTTTTCGACTACATAAGCCTCATGACAGCGCCGAAAGACTAAATTCTGAAACGGCTAGACGCGCTTGGGCGCGTAGCTACCGAATTGCTCAGAAAAGCCAACGAGGCAATCACCACGGCTCTTCTTGGCTAATATCAACAAGCCGAAGACAATAGTTCAAGAGGTCATTTGATCTACAGATAGGCAAGACTTTCATCTTGGAGCTGCGCGACAAACGTCAAGAGTAGAAAAAGAAGTAATCTGCATTCCAAACCATTATGGTAATTCTTGGCAACAAGTCGATTGTCAAGGCAGGTTGCGCCAATGCGATTCAATTTTGCAATATTCTTACAGTTACATTCGCATGATGGTCCATCAACTACATTTATACCATTAGTACATGTTTTATCATCACATGAGTTATGGCAATCAGGTAGCTTAAGATAGATGTTATAACTATGCTTTCGAATATTATTTTTACGCAAAAGCAATGCGACACGGCTCTCGCCGACAATGCATGACAAGCAACAGCTATTGAACGCTGCATCAGTTGACCGGCCGTAAAAAGCCCACTAGCCGATATAATTGACTAGTTGCCGGTTATTCATATGGATGTCCAAGAAGGCGCCAATTCTTGAAAAAACTAGAAATTATCAACGAAATCCTCCGCAGCTTTCTAAAATCTTGCGTTGGTAAGTGATCTTCAACTGTTGATGGACAAGTACCAAGTCTGTTTCTGCACAATTAATCTGCAAAAGCAGGTGCAAGCATTACCTTATCTGAATTCTTATCTAGACATCACCACAACCGGAAATATCACTGAACAACCTTTGACAATTCGTAATGCGCTTCGAATATGTAGCACTCGTGTGAACAGTCATTGACATTGAAGAAAACAAACGCAAAACGGAATGCCAATAACTCTTTCAAATTAGCTGCGTTTTATGGAAATAAAGAAGTTACCCCCATCATCAAACGTTACTTATAGTTGGTTTAATTCAGGAATGCTGAATTAATTAGCCATCGTGTTATATATGGATATTGCACAAACTCGCGTTCTATGTTCAATTCCCAACATTAGCTGATTCAAAATGAAGGCTGGGGATGGAAATTGCTTTCGCTACTTTTCAATTGCGAGATTTAATTGAATCATCAAAAAAATTGAAAAACTTGTATGGTGACGAATTAGCTAATGATTTGATGTCAGTTTTTCGTGATTTTGAGGCAGCAGAATCCCTGGATGAAATTATAAAATTTGGATATGAAGCTTTATTTATAGCTACAGACGAAATTTTATTAAAGCTTCGTCCAAATTTAAGTGTTCAGTTCAAGATTAATGATCTGATAAATCGGACAAAATCAAATGTTATTCTTGATCCCAGTAAAATTCGACATATTAAAATAACAGGTGTTAATCATGAAAAGCCTTGATACTTTTTTGCCAGATTGGGTATCGCCGCCTGGGGCTACCATTCAACGCTTAATGGTTAAAGCCGGATACGATTATAAAGAATTAGCCAATGAAATAGATATTCCTGATAATGTACTACTTAAAATCATAAGTGGTGACGAAGTTATAACTCAAGATATAGCACTTCAATTAAGCAGTTTTTTTGGCTCGACACCTAACTTTTGGCTAAATCGGGAAAAAAAATATAGAGACGAAGTTGTTCGACTGAAGAAAACTCCCAAATTGATAGATGAATTAAATTTTTCTTGGGCATCTACATTTCCTATAAATGAAATGAAAAAATTGGGTTGGTTACCGACAACAACCAATACCAAAAATGTCATCGAAAAAATGAAATCTTTCTTTAACATAAAATCGGCAAAAGATTGGAATAATAGATATTTAAAATTTAATGCTGTCGCAGCCTTCAGAACCTCGCCCACATATATATCTAATCCTGCAGCTGTGACTGCATGGCTGAGGTGGGCTGAAATAAAAGCAGAAAATGTTGTATGTTCTGACTGGGATGTCGATATTTTAAAATCTAATATTCAAAATATGAGGAAACTAACAAGGCGCAAGGATCCAGCGCTATTCATACCTGACTTGAAACGAATTTGTGCAAACTGCGGGATTGTATTGACAATCATAAGTGCTCCTAAAGGTTGTAAGGCCAGCGGAGCAACACGATTTTTATCGGAAAAGAAAGCTCAAATTGTACTCAGTATGAGATATAAGTCTGACGATCATTTTTGGTTTACTTTTTTTCATGAAATTGGACACTTGATCCTACATAGAGAAACTCCACTTTTTTTAGAAGACAATAGCGATGTATCATCCAACGAAGAAATAGAGGCAAATTTATTTTCAGAACAGACTTTAATTCCAGAACGTTTTAAAGATCGGCTTAGAACGGTCAACGTAAAAACGAAGGATATATTACGTCTGGCTAGTCAAATAGGCATTTCAAGCGGTATTGTAGTTGGGCAACTTCAACATTCTGGCCGTATCAAAGCCAACCAACTGAATCACCTGAAACGGCGGTACAAATGGAGTGAATTCCTTTGAAGCTTATCCTCTAAACAAGGTATAGACCTCAGGACTTTTTTGCCAGTTGCATAATGAATCTTCTAACACTTGCATGCCTACATGCAAATGGTCGTCAATTTTTTTTAAAAGCTCCTCCAGTTTCGCTGGGGAAATTTGTGCGTTTACATCTCCTTCAAATAATAACCTTGCACCGCGAATTGGACCAGTTGCATTATCCTTCAAATAGGCTGATCCCGGTTCTATAGGAAAAATTCCTAACTTTCCTAACATTGTTAGATAGTCAAACTTAGCCAGTCTCCCAAACCTCGTGACTTTATTCATATTTTTATAAAGCTGATCAAAAACTTCCCGCGGATTTTGTCCAACCTGCCTATGAATATCACGGATCATATTATCATGTCCGCCACACGATTGCACCCAATTAACATAGCTCGCCAGCACTTTTACCGTATCTTTTAGGCTCTCATATTTACGATGATTACTAAACCTTTCATTATCAAAATGACGAATATTATCATTGAACCAATTACTAAAAGCCTTAAGATCGCCTTTAATAGAATTCCAACACCAATGGTCCGACGAACCTAACTTTCCATATATCTTTCGGACTAGACGCCACTTGTTTTTTGAATGTTTTCCAAAGTGCACAGCTAGGAAAACTAACCAGCAAGCTTCATCTATATTCCCCTGCCTCGTCATCAGAACTGCAGCTTTCAAGGGATCGAATAATTCCGATGACGGTTCCATTCTCTCGTGAACAATTTTTGCATTTGTCAAATACTTCACATACTTGACTCTTCTGATGCTATCATTAATTTGTTTTGACAATACCTCTATTTTTGTTTCAGAGTCTAAGCCAACAAGTTTGAATATTTTTTCAGAAAAATCATTTAAACTTTCTTTTATCTCTTGAACTTGTTCCAGTTTATTTTTCGACATATCAGCGCCTTATTTTATTGGAAAAATATATTTTTATTTATTTTATCTTTTCTCTTATATACTCATCGTAAAATTCTGTACTCAAGCTTTTCTTAGCTAAATTACTTGCTTCCGTGTCCTCTTTGTCTTGCAATTTTTTTATAAGTAATATCAAAGCAATATCTTGCCAATAAGGCGTTACATGTGAATTCTTCGGCAGAAATGTTTCACCCGACCTTATTTTTTTTTCAGTCTCTAAAAGCCATTTCATTGGTTTGCGTGGATCGCCATTCGGCATTGGCGGCATTGCGATTTTTCTCTGTACTCCAAGATCAATGTATTTTTTAGCTTCTTTAATTTTATTCTCGTAAATATGTAAACTTCCAACAAAATGATAGTATTCACCTAGTTTCATTGCTAAACACGTCGCTACGTATTCTTGAAGAAACGTAAAAGCAAATATATCATGAACAAGTCCTATATATGCATCATTTGACCGCATTGATACAACCATATTTAGTCTATTATTCCGGCATAAAAACTGTATTGTGCACGTACACGGTACATCGACAATTTTTTTCCCTATATCTTTTTTTTCGCTTCTTAACTCTTTTATTATTTTCCTTAAATCTGATTTATCAAAAATTTGAATGACTGCTTGCCGTGAACTTTTTTTCTCTTTTAATATTGTAATTACTTTTTTAACCTGTCCTCCTGAACCAAATAGTTTAGGACCATAAGCACCCCTTACTGTTATGGCATTTTCTGGTAAACCCGACGTTTCTCTATAGCGTGGGATATAATATTTAATAAAGGCCAAGTCATTTCGTCCTGAAAAATACCATAGTGTTTCACCCAGGCCGCTGTATAAAATCTGCCGTATCTCTGCTCGACACAAACGAGCTCTCGGATTTTTAAGTTTTAAGAGAACTCCTGTAAGCTCCCTGTTACGCCCTTTAGTTGATTCCACAACATTTTGGCTCTTAATTATTTTTGGATACAGTTTAAACAGTATATCATCAATTGTTTCACCTGAAATATACATGAATTAAACATCTCCGAATCATCTAAACTGAATAAGTAAACATAGTCGAAAATGCATAAAAAACATAGATGTACAGATTAATAATATGATGTAATACAAGCGAACCTACCATAGTTTAATATTGCTCGTTTCTCCAGAACAGATTTTCGAATTTTATAAAACTGTCTCGGATGCTATATCCATTCCGATTATGATACAGGATGCGCCGATGAGCGGAACTTTCCTTCCGGTTCCGCTTCTGGTGCGAATGGCAAAAGAACTTGAAAATATATCCTATTTCAAAATCGAAACGCCACAAGCAGCCAATAAATTGCGTCAGCTAATTGCAGAAGGAGGGAAGTACATTGAAGGCCCCTTTGATGGCGAAGAAGGAATTACTCTTCTTTCCGATCTTAGAGCCGGTGCAAAGGGGGCTATGACGGGTGGCGGCTATGTTGATGGCATAAGACAGGTATTCGATCCCTTTATGGAAGGAAATCTTGAAGAAGCAAAAAACGCTTATATGCGTTGGTTACCGCTTATAAATCTCGAGAACCGCCAAGGAAGTTTCGCAACTGCAAAAATATTGATGAGAGAAGGTGGAATAATCCATCATGATGGATTGCGGGCACCCCTACCTCCAGTCTCTGCAGAAATTCGCTCTGAAATATTGGAAATGGCAAAACAGCTTGATGTTTTAGCACTCCGTTGGGCGCGTTAATTCCATATCGTTTTCTCGCATCACATTAGTTTGTAAAAGCGAAAGGTAACTCATATATTTCGAATTTAAAATATCTATAATATATTACCGGAGGGAGAAGTGATTTTTGGCGACTGTGTCAATCCGGATTGCCGTTACAAAAATCCTGATGGTGAAAGGCACCATAACCCTTCAATCATTATTCCCGAGTACCTCGTTTGGCGTGGTCGGGACATGGCAAAACACAGATAAGGAGTCGCCACAATGAATATTACCGGTGAATTACTCATCAATGGATCGTCGCATATGGGCAAAGATGGCCATTTTCAGGCTATCGAAGCCGCAACCGGAAAACATTTGCCCGGAACATTCGGTGGTGCAACCGTTGAAGACCTCGCACAAGCCACAGAAGCCGCATGGAAAGCATTTCCCATCTATCGCGAAACAAATCTTGAGAAACGTGCTGCTTTTTTGGAAAAAATTGCCGAGCTTATTGCAGCAACCGGCGACGAATTGATTGCGCGCACAATGGCAGAAACCGGCCTGCCAAAAGCCCGTCTCGAAGGGGAACGTATGCGTACTGTCAATCAATTGAAAATGTTCGCACGGGAAGTACGCTCAGCTCATTTTATTGACCGTCGTGATGATCCGGCGGATTTAAACCGAAAACCCCAACCAAAACCAGGTTTGATATTCCGTAATATCGGAATTGGACCGGTTGCTGTTTTTGGAGCCTCAAATTTTCCTTACGCATTTTCTGTCGCTGGCGGCGATACTGCTGCTGCTCTAGCCGCCGGCTGTCCGGTTATTGTCAAAGCCCACCCTGCCCATCCGGGCACTTCAGAAGTTATCGGACGTTGCGTGCAACAAGCCGTTGCGGCCTGTCATATGCCAGCAGGTACTTTTGCATTACTACAAACAACAGAACCGGAAATTGCGCAAAAACTCGTTGCAGACCCTCATATCTGTGCTGTCGGTTTCACCGGTTCACGTAAAGGCGGCCTTGTTTTTATGGATATTGCTGCAAAACGCAAACAACCAATTCCTGTTTACGCGGAAATGAGCAGCATCAATCCGGTATTGTTGTTGCCAGGAGCGCTGGAAGAACGTGGAAGCGAAATCGGTAGTTCTTTTATCAATTCGCTGTGCATGGGAGCAGGCCAGTTTTGTACAAATCCTGGTTTGGTTTTGGCTATTAACGGCAAAGGATATGATGCATTTTTAAATAGTGCCAGAGAGGCTACAAAGGCAGCCGTTCCGCAAACAATGCCTACACCAAACATAGCAAAAGCTTATCGCGACGGCGTAGAACGACTGGAAAACAATTCTAAAGTAACGACAATTGCCCGCGGGAAACCGGGCAGTGAATTTGAGTGCCAAGCCGCACTTTTCGAAGTGTCTGCATCGGACTTCATCAAAGATCATCGTTTGGAAGAGGAAGTTTTCGGTTCGTCCAGTCTCATTGTCAAATGTAATGACAAACATGATCTTATTAAGGTTCTGGAAGCTCTTGAAGGTCAATTGACAATCGCCATTCATCTGACCAACTCCGATAATGCTCTCGCCAATGAGTTGATGCCGCTGCTCGAAATTATGGCCGGACGACTTTTGATCAATGGATTTGGAACCGGTGTCGAAGTATCGCCAGCTATGGTTCATGGCGGCCCGTTCCCGTCAACTTCGGATGGAAGGTCAACATCCGTCGGCACAGCCGCAATTTATCGTTTCTTGCGTCCTATTTGCTACCAGGATTTTTCCGAAAATATTCTGCCATCTCTTTTAAAGTGACGAGCATTTTTTCGAGCTGATCTTGTAATTTCGAGAAACACAAGAGAGCCTTTTGTAAAAATTTACAAAAGGCTCTTTTTCATGTGTTTTTGATAAATATATTTCAGATTACAGATTCAAAACCTTCAAACTTTGGCCCATGAGCATAAAATCCGCTAGACTCGCCCGCATTTTTATGTGCATCTCTGAACTGTTCGGATTTGGTCCAACGGACAAAATCTTCTTTCGATTTCCAAACCGTATGAGATGCGTATAATATAGAATCGTCAGATGTATCCGTATCGCAACGTAATAATTGGAATTCCACAAACCCGGGCAACTCGGCCAACCGGGACTGACGATCTTTCCACCTTCTTCTGAAGTCTTCCTCTTTTGTCTTAAAAACGGTGAAACGATTCATCGCAATGTACATCTTGACTGCTCCTTTTAACAAAATATGCCCGCTTCTTTATTCAGCATAAAAGATATTGGCAATATTCTTTACTCATTTTATCATATTTTTAAACCCTAAAAAGCAATCAGGTCTCATATATCCTTCTATAGGTAAAATTGTCCGGAACCTCGTGATGTAAAGCTATTGGTCTGCAAATGAATTTTCATTATTCTTGTCATCACAATAATGAAACGGAAAGAGACGTATTGAAAAAATAATCGCTGACAACCACCGGCTGATTTATCAGGTTGCCATTTTTTCCATTTACCAAATTAAAATTTTAATCGTTTTTAGATAAAATTTAATTTTATCATTTCTCATATAAAATTTTTTAAAAAATTCAGAATATTAGTCGTAACACTTCATCCAAAACTTGAACTGTTTTTTTGACGATCGGTTTTAGCCGGAATTTGGTTTGCAAGCTATCGAAACGATTTTATCATTAATTCGCAGCCAATATTCTATGAAGAATTTTTCTTCCCAAAATAGTAATTTTCTGCCGAATTCCGGAAAAATGTCTGGCAATTTTATACATAGCCGAAGATCATAATGCCCGAATTTATCTAAATATGCCGTCCTAAAATCGGATATTTTTACTAAAAAGGAGAGTAACAGTTCTAACTCATGGAATACAACTGTCCATACCAAACCGGTCATAATACCGATATTTCATAGACAAATGGCGATCCCGACAGGATTCGAACCTGTGACCCACGGCTTAGAAGGCCGTTGCTCTATCCAGCTGAGCTACGGGACCAAAAAATATTGGAGAAAACAACCAGCCTCAATGAGTCCAAGGAACCTGACGGTCATTCCTGAAATTATCTGAGTAAGAGACTTTTTTGCGCGTTATAGCATGTGGTTCTTCTACACGATAAGCAATGCCGTTCTTTGTAGCAAAGGCGATGGCTTCTTCCTGCGTTTCAAACGTCAATTTGACCTGACTCTTCATATCAGCCGAAGAAGTATAGCCCATTAACGAGTCAATCATCTTCGCTTCATTCGGTTCATATTGAAGAACCCAAAAACCGGTATTTGCCTTTCCGGATTGCATGGCTGTTTTAGCCGGACTGAAAATTCGCGCTACCATGATTTTTTCCCTTCGGATCATGCGATCAAAGAATTTATAACCTTTTATGACTATTATGTCGCATCATCTTTTTGTCAAATCAAGCCATGGTCGGAGCGATAGGATTCGAACCTACGACCCCCTGATCCCAAATCAGGTGCGCTACCAGACTGCGCTACGCTCCGACGTATTATTAACGTTTTACGCACTCTCCCTAAATTTTTCTATGTGGAAGTGCAAGCGCAAATCGCATTTTTTTCGTCGTTTATGACAATATTTTTATATTCAATAACTTTTTCAAAATAATTCCATGACAAAATTGATCCCACTGAAAGGATCAATCATGGCAGTGAAGCAAACTAAAGTGAGAAAGCCTCACAGGCGCGCGGCACAAAAAACCAGGTCGCCTTTTATAAGTTATCTGATTCTGGGTGGACTCGTTCTCATGGGTGGAGCCGGCTGGTATCATACAAACTATGAAGTCGAAACAGGTGAGCACATTGAGGCTCAAGCTCCGAAATCTCTTGTATCACCATCAAATCGTGTAACGCCATCCAATAAAGCTGGTACGACGGTTGCAGTCGCACCCAAACCAGTCGATCCGCATCCAGTGAATGTTCCTGTTCCATCAGCTTCCCAATTGGCAAACCCGACAACTGCCGTGGTCACGCCAAAAGAGGCAACGCCTCTGGTTCCTTATAAAGCTGATAAAAACCTGCCTCCCAAAGCGAGATTTGCTGCTAACAACGCCGCCAATGCTATCTTTGCAACAGCTCCCACGCCTATTTTTATGAACGCCGATTCGCATTCGAAAATAATTGCGACCGTCAAAATTGGTCAAGAAATGCGTTCTTATGATCGTCAAGGATCATGGCATCGCGTCGTTGTGCCATCAACCGACATTATCGGTTGGGCAAATGACAAAAGCTTGAGTGCAAAAAGTCCAACAATATCAGGCTTGATTGATAACGCTATCACAAGCTCGGTTAAACACTGATACTCGCCTTAGAAAAATCAAGACGCTTTGGATTCGCTGTTAATAATTTCAGCTACAATGGCCTTGGTAACTTTGCTCTTCCTTTGAAGTGCCAAACGATCAATTGCCTCGATTGCTTTTCCTAAAGCAAAGAGCGATCGTTCGCAACGGCTGATCAGATAGTCTATCACCGCCGGATCGACACTTATTTGCCGATCTGCAAAAAGTTTATACGCAACGGAATTCAATAATTGATCATCCGGCTGTTCCAGAACCGCTAACGTTACCGACTTAAGTCTGCTTTTTAAATCCTCGAGCTTAACATCCCAACCTGACGGAACAGTATCGGCTGTTATTAACAGCGTAACGCGCTCGTCAGCCAAGCGGGTTTGCTTGACCGAATTTATAAGATGGAAAAATGCGACTTCGTCAAATGCCGCATTATTGATATCTTCTATGAGAACCGGTTTTCTGCTTCTTATTGCAGTTATTGCTTCGTCCAACTTGCCGGCAGGAATCCGAATTCCATCAGCTATATTTAGCCATACGGTCGAAAAATGGGTTTTGCCCGAACCACCGGGGCCTACAAGCACAGCAATAGGCATTGGCCAGTTCGGCCAGTGCTCGATAAGCTCATAGGCGGCCTTGTTGCTTTCTGTTACGACAAGATCATCTTTGTAGAAATCTGTTGGATGTGAAAGTGAGAGCGGTAATTGCTCCAACCTTTTATTCATTCGTGTTCTCCGACATCCCCGCTTGTTGATGACCCGCTTGGCGAATAGAGCGGGGACTCAAGATAGGTATGAAGTGCAAACCGTACAAGAACCCCGACTGCCGCTGCTGCAGGAACTGCAATCAACATGCCGGTAAAGCCGAATAGCGAACCAAAAGCAAAAAGAGCAAACATGAGCCACACAGGATGGAGACCAACCGACTGCCCGACCAATTTTGGTTGCAAAATATACCCCTCAAGAAATTGGCCTACAAAAAATACCCCCATAACAACGATAATCCGTTCCCAATGTTCTGGATAGAATTGAACCCACGCAACACCCACAGAAAGAACAAATCCGGTCATCGAGCCCACATAGGGAATAAAGCTGATCAATCCTACAAATAAACCGATTAATAATCCGAAATTCAAACCCGAAATTGTGAGACCGGCGGCATAATAAACGCCAAGCGCAAGACAAACAGACGTTTGACCACGAATAAACCCTGCAACAGCGCGATCCATCTCATGAAAAATTCCACGCACCGTTTCCAGATGATTACGAGGTATCCACGAATCAATCGTCGTTACCATACGTTCCCAATCAAGCAACATGTAAAAAGCAACAACCGGAGCAACAACAAAAAGGCTTACAAGATTGACAAGAGATTTTCCTGAATCGAGGACCGAATTCAGCACAGATTTGATGAGATCGGAACTTTGGCCGAGTAATGCTTGTATATTCGACTGAATCTCGTTGGCATCACTGCCAATATAACGCTTGATCCATTCAAAACTATGATTGGCAAAAAAAGCCTGAATACGATTTACATAAACCGGCAGCCCGTCCCTGATGAATTGTTGTAACTGTGACGTAATAACCGGAATAAGGATTGTTAATGCGATAACAAGCACAAGCACAATAGCTATTGTTATCAGAACCGTTCCCCACATTCTTGAAATTCCGATTCTTTCAAGCATTTCAACAATCGGGTTGAGAAAATAGGCAAGCACAATTCCTGCAACAAACGGCAAGAGAATCGAACTGAAAACAAACATGAAAATGACAAAGAAAAGAAGCGTAAGAAGCCAAAAAATAGCTTGCTTCTTAACATTCCCGCGGAAAGCAATATTGGCGTAGGCCGGGATATAAACAGTTTTTTTATTCCGTTTGAATCGCAAGCCTTTTTTGCCTTTTTCTACCAACGGCCCCTCGGAAGAGGTATCAAAATCTCTATCACTCATAGACGTCCACTGAGTTTGTTGTTTTGAAAGGATATGCAGCTTCCTGTAACAACGTCAAGAAACAATCGTTTATATCTTTTTTTAAAAGCTTGATAAAACTTGCGAGTGGACTTTGAACGTGGCATTGGTCTCATGTGTTCATGATCATGATCGAGGATAAATCCGATGGGCGACACACACCCCCTAAAAAACAATCTGACTTATGCGGACGCCGGAGTTGATATCGACGCCGGTAACCTTATGGTGGAAAAAATCAAACCGATCGTGCGAACGACACAACGCGCCGGTTCCGATACAGAATTGGGTGGGTTCGGCGGATTGTTCGATCTGAAAGCCGCCGGTTTTAAAGACCCTGTTCTTGTAGCCGCAAATGACGGTGTAGGAACCAAATTAAAAATTGCTATCGACACCGGCATTCATGACACTGTCGGGATTGATCTTGTGGCCATGTGTGTCAATGATCTCGTCGTTCAGGGAGCCGAACCGCTTTTTTTCCTTGATTATTATGCAACCGGCAAACTTGACCCCAATCAGGGGGCCGCAGTGGTTTCCGGCATTGCCGAGGGCTGTAGGCAGGCTGGAGCTGCCCTTATAGGGGGCGAAACGGCCGAAATGCCTGGCATGTATATTAAAGGTGACTATGATTTGGCCGGTTTTGCTGTCGGCGCGGCAGAGCGTGGAAAGCTTCTTCCCTCGAAAGATATAAATGAAGGAGACGTGGTCTTAGGGCTATTGTCTTCGGGTCTCCATTCTAACGGTTTTTCTCTTGTTCGCCGCATTGTTGAGGAAAGTGGCCTTGATTTTAACGCCCCTGCTCCATTCGATAAGACCGTTTCACTTGCCGAAGCTTTATTGGTACCGACACGTATTTATGTCCGGTCTCTTCTTTCAGTGTTGCGCAAAGATCTTGGCATTAAAGCCTTGGCACACATTACCGGTGGTGGCTTTCCGGAAAATATCCCGCGCGTATTGCCAAAAACATTGGCTGTTGAAATCAATCTCGACGCAATAAAAGTTCCGCCGGTGTTCTCCTGGCTTGCAAAACAGGGAAACATTACAGAACGGGAAATGCTGCGGACTTATAATTGTGGTATCGGGATGATTGTTGTCGTCGACAGCAAAAAAGCTGACGATGTTTTTTCTGCATTTCAGGCCGAAGGTGAAAAACCGGTTCGTCTCGGACGTATTACGGTGAGAAAAGACAAAGGCGTTGTTTACAAAGGTCACCTCGCGCTATGAAAAAAAGAATAGTTATCCTCATTTCCGGAAGTGGTACCAATATGGTATCTCTTGTCGAAGCAACAAGAAAAGATAATTTTCCGGCCGAGATTGTCGGCGTTTTAAGTGACAACGACGACGCAAAGGGTATCGAGCGTGCAAGAGCTCTTCGAATTCCTGCCGATATCGTACGCCGCAAAAGTTTTACTGACAAAGATTCATTCGAAACTGCTCTTCTTGACCGGATTGATAGGTTCAAACCCGATATTATTTGTCTCGCCGGTTTTATGAGATTAATCTCGCGACGTATTATTACACCCTATGAAGGTCGGATTTTAAATATCCACCCTGCTCTTCTCCCGCTTTTCAGAGGTCTGAACACGCATCAGCGAGCATTGGATGCCGGCGTAAAAATAAGCGGTTGCACCGTACATCTTGTAACAGAAGGCATGGATGAAGGTTCTATATTAGGTCAGGCTGCCGTACCCGTTTTGGACGACGACACCGCGGAAACTTTGGCTGCACGAGTTCTTAAAGTTGAACACAAGCTTTATCCGGCAACTTTACGGGCATTTATAGAGAGTGATTATAAAAACACCAATGCCGAGCAACAAATTATTTCATTCTGATCAATCGGAATATTAAAATCCTCAAGCATTCGAAGGCTTCTTTTGAACGATATAGCTGCAACCGTTTGTCTCGAAATCTTTTCGGGTAAAAAACTATTTCGATTCACGAACATAAACTTATTTGCATACCCCAATTCAGCTCTATTCTGATTGAATAGATTGATGAACCGCATTGGCAATTTGATTAAAACAAAATTATTGTTCTATTCAAAAAACGTTGCGTCAAATGTGATTCCGTCTCCGAACAAACCTTGGTGCGACACCATTTTCCTCTTCACGACTTATCAACCAATTCACCACATAATAGCTTTGAAACCTCTTACAGGATCGAGCTGTCGTGTTGCGTACAAAAACCATTTTTTTGATAAGTTGTAGTGTCGTTATCAGCGGTTGTATGTCGGATTCACTGCAATATTTCCAATCGCCATCAAAAACTTCAAACGAGACAACATCGAGCATCCGACCTGCAAGCCCCCTCGGTACTATCAACAGCAAAGATTACGAGGCTTGGCGGAACGCCTATAATGCGTATAACAAACAAGCTACTGCCTATTGGGATCAAATCAGCGCGAAAAGAAAACTGCGCAATGAAAAGCGGGCACGTGGACAAACAATTGAACTCACCGATTATGTTTTGTCACAGCCACCTCTCTATTCTGGACCAGCCAAGCCTTCCACCGGCAAAACAACGGGACCTTCACGTTCAATTCCAGGTGTCGATGATTTTGTTGCAGCTTCAAAACGCGTTTATGGTTTTCGACCGGAAAGACCATCTAACGAAAGCGAATTTATGCGCAGTTACGTCAATGCCGCCCAAGAAATTGGTCTTACACGTGAACAACTTGTGTCTATCTACGCTTTTGAAACAGGCGGCGATGGCACACACGACCTGCAATCTGGCATGATAAAGGGCAAAGCAAATGCCCGACCGATCTCTACCGCTATAGGATATAATCAGCTTGTTGCGACAGCAAGTGTGAGCCTGATGTGGGAATATGGTAACGACATTGCCAAAGAACTACGACAAAAAGCGCAGCAGGCGTCAGGAACAGAAAGAACAAAACTTCTCGAAAAAGCAAATGTTGTTGAACGCATGACCGCAAAAGCAAAAACAGTTCCGCATAATTGGGGAGCTCAAAGCGAGCTCGCCAAAACCGATGCCGGACTTGGAATGCATGCGATGACCATGGATAAAGATGTGGGGCCGCTTTTACAAATCCACAAGCTGAGAACTTCCTTGACATTTTTGCGACGCAAAGGTGTCTCGCGCCCCCTATCGGGAGCTGAACTCGAGATGCTCAACCTCACCGGTGATGGCAACGGCTACGACATGGTGACAATGCCATCCCAATATCGTGCCAAAGTCCCCACTGCCAATTTCTTTTTGCGTCCAGGTTACGAAAGAAATCCCGTAGCCATTCGCAACAATACGGTTGCCGCCTTACTTGACGCGACAGAAAGTAAAATGGAAGCGAATATGCAAAAAGATGGCGCGCAAATGCTGAACCGTATTTATCAGTCGACAACACTTGCTCGCAATTAAAAAACAATTTTGCCCGAGTTGAAAGCAATTCATAAAAATCAAAAGGCGGTATAACACCGCCTTTTGTTTTGAAACCGGTTACTCTGCAGAAACAATCTCGCCATTATGCCATTTATACATCGAAAAGACTTTCGATGTTATATCGCCGCGATCGCCATATGTAATCTCGCCCAAAGTCGTTTTAATGGGCTCTCCCGATTTGATTGCCTTTGCCACCGCTTCGGGGTCTGAAGCGGAACCGGCTTTTTCGATGCCAAAAGTCAAGACCTGTATAGCCGCATAACCGTTGATTGCAAAAGTCTCTGGAGGAATATTCTGTGCTTTCAATGCCTTGATCGTCTCTTGTGCTTCCGGGTTTGTCTTGACATCCACAGAATTGGTGAACAGTGATCCCTCGGCTGCATTTCCCGCAATCGACCACAATTCCGATGTATTGTATCCATCGCCACCAATAAGCGGGGCTTCAAGACCTTGTTCACGCATTTGCTTCAAAAGTAACCCGGCCTCTGGATGATACCCGCCAAAGTAGACATAGTCGACTTTTTCCTGTTTCAGCCGACTGACCATAACAGAATAATCCTTCTCTCCCGGTGTAATATTACCGTAAAAGACTTCTGTTACGCCACCTTTATTGAGCGCCGTTTTGAATGCATCAGCTAGACCTTTGCCGTAAGTTGCACGGTCATGAATGATAGCAATGCGTTTATCTTTCAAATGTTTGATGTAATAGTCTGCTGCGTAATCGCCCTGCTGGTCATCCCGTCCTATAGTACGCAGGACGTTCCATAGTCCACGACTTGAAAGTTCAGGCGTTGTCGACGAAGGTGTTATCATCAAAACATCATTTTCTTCCAAAATATTGGAAACAGGCAACGCGATATTCGAGGTAACCGGTCCGATGACATATTGGATGCCTTCACCAATCAACTGATTAGCCGCCGAAACCCCCTGCTTGGGTTCTGCTCCGTCGTCAAAAACTTTCAAAACAACTTTTTCGCCATTGATACCGCCATTTTTATTCAATTCCTCAATGGCCACTTTCACACCGTTATTAGCCTGTATGCCGTAAGCTGCAACAGGTCCCGTAATCGGCCCAATGAAACCGATAACAATATCGGCATAAGCTGACGACGTGAAAAAACTACCAGTCAAAGCCAAGGCTGAAACTGTGGAAATCAGTATTTTGCGCATGGTTCACCCTCTTTAGCGTATTTTACGGTGCTTATCTTGCATTAGATAGCGGGGATTTCAATCATTTTAACGAATTGTTTTGATGAAAAACGCAAAAATTATGAATCGGTTGTACCCTCGTCGGAAAGCATTTCTTTCACTTTCATAGCTAACTGCTTCAACGTGAAAGGTTTTGACAAAAATCCGAAAACCGCGTCAGGCGGCAAATTTTTCGCAAAAGCATCTTTCGCATATCCTGAAACAAAGACAAATTTTATATCCGGATATTTTTTTCGCATTTCGCCAAGCAATGTTGGTCCATCCATCTCCGGCATAACAACATCGGATACCACCAGATCGACGGCACCATTATGTTCTGCTATGATATCAAGTGCCTCGATACCGTTTTCGGCCTCCAGCACTTTATAGCCGCGTGATTGGAGAGCGCGCACACCACCCATTCTCACTGCAGCTTCATCTTCAACAAGAAGGACGGTTGCATTCCCCGACAGATCGGCATTTTTTTCACTTAATGATTTTACCGGTTCAACTGCTTTTTGTTCATTTTTGACAGGATCGGCAATGAATCTTGGCAGGAAGATACGGAATTTCGTACCTTTCCCCTCTTCGCTCTCACAGTAAATAAAACCACCGGTCTGTTTGACAATCCCGTAGACCATCGACAGACCAAGCCCCGTCCCCTTGCCTACCTCTTTGGTGGTAAAAAACGGCTCGAACATTTTTTCCTGAACCGCTTTTGGTATACCTGTGCCATTGTCCTCCACATCAAGCTCCACATAATCATCAGCTATCAACCCTTCAAAGCCGAGATCTGCAGCCTTTTGTTTTGCCAAATTGGTAGTCGTAATCGTAATATTCCCGCCCTTGGGCATCGCATCGCGTGCATTGATGACGAGATTCATCAAAACGCGCTGAAAAGATGCCTGATCGACTTTGACACTCCACAAATCGCGGCCGTGATTGAACTTCAAATGGATGTTGCTTCCCAAAAGCGGCGTCAAAAGATTTCGCACGTCGGAAAGCAATTCAGTCAGATCCACCACCTCCGGTCGCAATGTTTGGCGACGAGAAAAAGCCAATAATTGTTGAACGAGCGAAGCGGCACGATTGGCATTATTTTTGATATTGATAAGATCGGCATGAGCCGGATCAGAACTGCGATGACTAGCGAGAAGAAGATCACATGACATGATAATTGCTGTCAAAACATTATTGAAGTCGTGAGCAATACCACCGGCGAGCTGCCCGATTGCCTGCAGCTTTTGTCCTTGCGCCATTTTGTCTTCCAGAGTTTTTTGAGCTGTCGTCTCTACAACGGACAATATTGCCACTTCTCCACTCTGCTCATGCGTTTCTCGCGAAATTCCCAGAAAAAATAAACGGAAATGTCTATTTTCATCGCCGGCAAGACCAACTTCGGTTGAAAATTTCGCCTGTGGGTTTTCCGATATTTTTTTGAAGAAGTCGTCTAAGCTACGCTTCCCTTCGAGCGTGAATAAATCACCAAGAACTATTTTTTCGTCTTTACCTGTTTTTATATCGAAAAGGAGTTGAAACGGCCGATTCATATTCGCTAATTCGCCTCGTTGGTCAACCATTGCGAGTGCTATCGGCGCGTTGTCAAAATAATAATGGAAATTATCTGACAGGCTGTCCAGAGTAGGTGCAATATCGGCTTGTCTCGACAAGGGTAACAGAACAAATCGATAGATAATATCTTCCTTTTGTTCGGCAGTCTCTTTGGTTGCGCAAACGATAAGCTTCAAATAATCTTGGGTCTCGCCATGCCAATCGACAAAAAACTCATAGCTTCCATCTGCACGATCTATATTGTTCCTGATTTCTTTCCAGTTTGACGTTTGCCCGAATGTCTCGAAGACTTTATCAAATGAAATCCCTGACATTTTGAAATTTTGGAGATCAATATGAAGCAAATTTGCCAATGGCGCATTGACATAAAGAAATCTGCCATTGACATCAGTTGAAAGAAAACCGGCCGGTGCCCGATCAAGATGATTAATAGCTTCCTGAAGATTCCGGAAAAGCGGCTCATACATATTGCGAGCGAAGTCTGTATCTTCAAGACGCCATACCAAAAAGGCGCGCCCGTTCAGCTTTACCGGTTTGACCGAAAGACTGTACCAGGTTTGTGTTTCGTTCGCATCTGCCAGATATAGCGAATTTCCGCGCAATTCTTCGCGCGCTGTTTGACCCGCAAGTGCTTTCGTGGTCAGTCGATAAAACGCCGGCTCGATATCCTCAAGCGACGAAAAAAGAGAAAACACTGTTTTTGCTTTATCAAAACCTGTAAGTTTTGCGCATGAAGCATTGGTAGAAATAATATTTCCGGAAGCATCCGAAAGTATGATTGCGTCGTCAAGCGTGTCGATGAGCAATGTTTTACTATCGTTTTCCAAAGCTTTTGCGTTGGAAAAAGCACCGGTCAAAAACAATATAAGAAAAGCAAATCCCGTTATTGCAAAAAATAAAAACAACAACAAGGAAAGAACATTCAACTGTTCTTCTCTTATAAAGCAATCGGCAATTGCTACCAGAACACTAAAGCTCACAATTATAGCAACGACATACCGCAATAATTGTATATGTTTATTCGAAAAAGCCCAAATATGCGTCAGTGTTTCCGGCTTTTTCATGATACTAGGTCTGCCTCTTACCATCACAGTTGATTCTCGATCACATTTTGCCTCAAATTGTGCTTGGCATGAAGTGTTAATGGTGGAAAACAGAAAATTGACAGCGTTAATTTTGTTAAAATAAAAAACCACTGTATATATAACTGCAAAGATCTGTCCATTCCCCTATATTGCT
Organism: Bartonella sp. M0192; assembly: GCF_016102305.1. Lineage (NCBI taxonomy): Bacteria > Pseudomonadati > Pseudomonadota > Alphaproteobacteria > Hyphomicrobiales > Bartonellaceae > Bartonella > Bartonella sp. M0192. Next base: position 1,714,016 of record NZ_JACFOU010000001.1, read on the forward strand.
ACTTTCCATCAAGAGGTGCTCTGGCATATAGATAGACAGACGGATATGATCACGCTTTTCCAGCAGGAGAGAAATAAGGCATGCATTTTGGGTTAGAAAATCAGATTGGACAATCTGCAGCGAATATTATTAGCAGCCTTGTTGTGCTTATTATCGTTATTGCTGCAATTGCGATTACGATCAAGTTACTGCGTAAATTCAATAATGGTACCTTCGTCGTAGGTGGAAAGTCACGTACACCCCGGCTATCTGTTCGTGACGCGGCTGCAGTCGATCGTACTCGCCGCCTTGTTCTTGTGCGCCGTGACAATGTGGAACATCTGCTGATGATTGGTGGTCCAACGGATCTTGTTATCGAAACCAACATAAAATTGGATGAAAATTCAACCAAACGTGAAATTCATGTTGAGCCGATGAATGAGGTTGCAAAAGACTCTTCATCGATTCCGAATTATCGTGAACCGGAGTTGCGTACATCTTTATCCGATACGCAACAAGCTGCTGCTTCGCCTGCCATACGGGCAAGTGACGAACGGCTGGAAGCTGATCTGTCTACCTTGCAGGAGGATTTCAAACCCACATTTTCATCAAGAGAGTCGGCTTTTTCACCCCGTCGGCATGTGCCTGAACCAAATGTAGATCCGTCTATCGAAAATACTAACATCAATCCTGTTGGCCAATCTCCAAGAGAACCTTCTGTAGCATTTGAGAACCGTCGTGATGTCAATTCGACTCCTTCACCCAACGACTTTAATAAAGCGATACCAGCGAAAACGTTAAACAACCCTGCCGAGCTGAACGTAGGTGTGCTTGCCGATAACAACGAATTTGCCAACAGACCATCGCGTAATGCTGTCCCAAGGGAACCAACCTTGACAGATTTTCCCGTTGCTCCATCACCTCGACAAACTACGCTGAAAGAGGAACCTGCACCTCGTTTCACCCCGTCAGTGAAGGATGAAACAATTAGCGCGGAAATCGAGGGACGTCGTGAACCATCTTTACGAGTACCGCCAAAAACAATCGATCCGGCTGTTAATCTTGATGACGATTTCGATCATATGTTCGAAAACGAGCTGAAAAACGCAATCAAAAACGAAAAGAGCTGAAAACAGTTAAGAACTGCAGTTATTTGGTTATCAATCGTTCAGTTTGATCATTTTTGGATATGTCTGGAAGGGGATCTGTAACAGAACACAGATTGTAATTATGCGCAAAGTTCTTAATTATGCGCAAAGTCCAAGAGTTTTCATATTCGATTGTTGTTCCGGTCTCGCAAAACGCTTGGATTGGTGACAAAATCTACTTGTCTCAATTAAAGCGGATCCACTTTGGACACATATTTCGACTGAAAGAAAAGTTCCAAGAAACAAAAGTCCACATTTTGCTAAAGATGCAATTGTCTTGCATAGCTTTTATAGGAGGGAGTTTCCCGATTTCCGATTTTAATAATTTACTCTTTTTTTGATTGAAAAATAACTAAAATTTTCACCACATATGCGCCCAATGACAGAAAACAGCTATCGTTCACAACAATAAATCGCGTATTTCTCATTCGCCTGATTATAACTTGTTCGTACTTGTCCAATCAGGCCCCAAAAAGCAGTTTTCAAACCATGACATGCGTTGCTCAAGGGCTAAATTTTCTGCCCCATCATAAAAGCAAAGCCTTCGTCAAGCGCCAAAAATAGAAGCGCCAGAAAATACAAAAGCCAGAAATAAAAAAGTCTGTGTCAAATATACACTCAACACAGACTATTTTCATTTTCAGTAAGCTAAAATCCGGTTTATTCGTCCTTATAAACCTTTTCACGCTTTTCGTGACGTTCCTGAGCTTCAATAGAAAGGGTTGCAATTGGACGGGCATCAAGGCGTTTTATGCTGATCGGTTCCCCGGTCTCCTCGCAATAACCGTAGGTACCATCGTTCAGCCGTTCCAATGCTGCATCGATTTTAGCGATCAACTTGCGTTGCCGATCTCGGGCGCGCAGCTCGATTGCTCGATCCGTTTCGGATGAAGCGCGATCTGCCAAATCAGGTTGATTAGCATTTTCTTCTTGCAAGTTTTCGAGCGTTTCGCGTGCTTCGCGTAAAATATCGTTTTTCCAAGCTATAAGTTTAGCACGAAAATAAACTTTTTGCCTTTCGCTCATGAAAGGCTCATCTTCGCTGGGATGATACTCGGCGTCCAATGTTTCGCTCATAGTCAAGCCTCCACATGTTGTATGTGCGGCTCTATATATTGTGCAAAAAATTCCAACACAAGACAAAAAATATATTTTTGATCCATTTTTCAACACATTACTAATATATCAACCTCACAAACAGTATAGAACGCAATAGAATAGACATTCTTCAATTTAGATTTCAGCTTAGTTCATTTTGTGATTGAGAGATGACTGATCACCAACGAATAACTTTAGGGCTTATGCGCCATGGAGAGGCGGAAATCGGCAAAAAATTAGAAAAAGATATTGATCGTCCATTATCTGAAAAAGGCCGCTTTGACGCAAAAATAATAGGAACAATACTTCCCGATTATGTCTCTGGTCCGTTAACAATAATATGTTCTCCGGCACAGAGAACACGACAAACTCTTGATGCGCTTTGCCTGAAATCAAGTATAAGCCTGAAATTTATCGACAAATTATATTATGGAAATTTTGATGATTATATTTCGCTCATCACAACAATTTCGCAAGACGGTGTGCCTTTGCTCGTAATCGGTCATAATCCGGCCATAAGTCAGGTCGTCACACAGTTGAACAATAATTGCCTTCCGGTTGCTTCTCTTCCCCGTTTTTTACAACCGGCAAATCTTGCCTTATTCGATTTTCCTATAGCCAAAAACCGGATATCGCTTGGCAAGGGCAACTTTATCGCGCTTCTCAAACCATGAACAGGTCTAGGCTTGCGCACATTGCTTGTCTTGCGCACGTTATTCGTGTGCACCATATGCTTGATTGACAAGCTGGTTTTGTAGAAATTAATTGAGGATTGAGTTTATTTGCCTTCTTTAACATCATTAAAAGACGAAGCGGTCATTGCATTCGATGCTTTGAGAGACCGGACGAAAAGTACCTTCAATCCCACGTTGCGACTGGGGGTGACGGGACTTTCCGGAGCCGGAAAGACGGTCTTCATCACATCGTTAATTCAAAATCTGCTTTATTCCGGTCGTTTGCCGATATTCGAAGTCGCACGCGAAGGAAGGCTGCTGAACGCACGGCTTGCCGAACAACCGGATAGTAAAATAGCTCGATTTGAATTTGAAAAACATATCGATCGTTTGGTTAATGAAAAACTTTGGCCGCAATCCACGCGTTCACTTTCCCAACTTCGCCTGAAACTCGAATTTCTAACGCGTTCGCAAAAGTTTTCAGGTTCCAAACAGAAAAAGCTTTCGATTGATATTATTGATTATCCTGGCGAATGGCTCCTTGATTTGCCATTACTTCAAAAAAATTACCGTGAATTCAGTGCCCAATCAATTGCAAGAGCCAATTCACCTGAACACAAAGCACATGCGAAAGCCTGGCTTGGTGCGATCCGGAGTGTTAACTTCCTCAATGAGGCAAACGAGCGCGATATTGAAGTTCTGGCTGAAAGTTTCAAAAGCTATTTACGCTCGGCAAAAAATTCCGGTACCATGATATCCGCGCTTCCTCCGGGACGGTTTCTCATACCTGGCAGTTTTGAAGGCGCGCCTGTTCTTAGCTTTTCACCCCTACCCGATTTGGGAATTGCCGAATTTCCCGATAACTCTATAGCAAAGATTATGGAACAGCGATATGAGGCCTATAAAAATCTGGTTATTAAACCATTTTTTCGAGAATATATTGCTCGTCTTGATCGTCAGGTCATTCTGGTTGATTCTCTCGACGCCATAAATGGGGGAACCGCTTCAATTCTCGAAATGCAAAATGCGTTATGCGAAATTCTCGACTGCTTTAAGGCTGGCAAAAACCATCTTCTCAGTGCACTCGTTCAGCACAAGATCGATCGTATTTTGGTAGCTTCCACGAAAGCCGACTATCTCCATCATATCAACCATGCTCGTCTCGAAAATATCACCTCGGAAATTGTCCGGACTGCCATGGATAAAGCTGAGTTGAAAGGCGTTTTAACCGATACATTGGCAGTGGCTTCACTACGTTCTACAAAAGAAGGAACGAGCGAAAAAAACGGCGAAAGCTTGGCCGTTGTCATAGGAACACCGATGAAAGGTGAAACAATTGGCGATATGGTATTTGATGGAAAAACCGAAACAGCTATTTTCCCCGGTGATTTGCCTCAATCATTATCTCAACTGTTAAAAGAAAATTTGCCTGAAAAGTTACAATTTGTCCGTTTTTTACCGCCGCAATTAAAAATGAATCAGCCCTTTCCGCAAATCCGTCTCGACCGTGCATTGGAATTTCTATTCGGAGATTATTTGATATGACCAGTCGCAAACCACAGGCAATAAACGACCTGAAGTCAATTGAAGAGGACCAGAGCGATCCTTTTCTGGACGAGGCATTAAGCGAACTGAACGAGCTTGAGAATAATAACACATCCGAAACCAAACGCACTTTTACAAGCGGTAGAATATTTTTATCATCCGTCTTGCTATTATTGATTTTGGCACTCGGTTTATCGGCAGATGGCCTCATACGCTCGCTCTTTGCCGAATACCAATTTTTAGGCTTTATTGCCCTGATTATTACTATTGTAGGTGGTATCGCTCTCCTTTGCTTCATCATCGGTGAAGTGCGCGCATTATTGCGTCTGGCGTCAGTTGATAAAATAAGGAAAAATGCGGAAGAAGCCGCGCTAACGGACAACATCAATCTTGCGAGGAAATCGGTTGAAGAATTGATACGCTACACGGCCCGAAGCCCTTATATATCCGAGGGGAGACAGGCTATGTTATCGCACAACGGAGATATTATAGATGGCAAAGCACTGATCCATCTCGCCGAATATGAAATTCTACGCCCACTCGATCTTGAAGCGCGAAAAATGATTCTCAATTCTGCAAAACGTGTTTCGGTTGTGACAGCCGTGAGCCCCCGCGCTATTATTGATCTTGGCTATGTTCTTTATGAAGTTGTCGGGCTCATTCGTCGTCTGGCAACGCTTTATGGAGCACGTCCTGAACGTTTCGGTCTGATTTCCCTCGTAAAGCGTGTCATTTCCCATCTTGCCGTCACCGGTACTCTTGCCGTCGGCGATGGTCTTGTCGAACAATTTATTGGACAGGGACTTGCAACCCGCTTGTCTGCACGTTTGGGTGAAGGCGTAGTCAATGGTTTGATGACAACGCGCATCGGCATAGCAACAATGGATGCACTCCGCCCTTTCCCGTTTGACGGAGAAAAAAGACCCGGCATAAGTGATTTTACCGGAGACCTGATTGGTTTCAACCGAAATAAAGACAAAGAAAAACTAAAAAAAACACTCGAACGGGAAAATAACGAATAAAGAATTAACCATTTTTTCCGATAATAGCTGGCGATGCGGATTTGTCTTAACAGGTCACATCGTTTCGTACGGTTTTGCGTAATTTGTGTAAAAGGCAGAGTAACGCCATTATGAAAAAAATCTTTTCGGCTTTTATTGGGTTGACTATAGCATCATCATCAATGGTGACAACAAGCTTCGCAGCTGACAGCGATGTTGACTTCTTTCGCTCGATAGAAGGGAGCTGGGCGGGTCCCGGAGAAGTCGTTGCCGGAAAATATAAAGGAACAAAATTCACTTGTACTTTTGCCGGCACAACTGAAGTGTCTCAAGTTGGCATGACACTTGATGGCAATTGTCGCGTCGGCGTTTTTTCACAGCCGATGAAAGCAACTGTTCAGAGAGGTCCCTCTGGCTTTTCCGGCGAATTCAATGACGGTGCAAAAGGTGATGGACTTGATGTCGTCTCCGGTAAAGTCGGCGCCGACCGGATGGTTTTCGGATTGAACCGCAAGCAACTCAATGGCGCTATGATGGCGCGTCTTGAAGATAAAAACTCGATGAATATCACCGTTTCAGTAAAAATTCAGGATGACCTTATTCCTGTTGTCGGAATGAAACTCAAGCGGACCGGTGATGTGCCGCGCGATTTTGCTAAAAAATAAACCTAGAGCAGCAGTGTAAACCTAGATGAGTGGCAATGTCCGGTAATTGCGGTCAAGATACATCAGGGCATCAATTCCGGGATGGGTTTTAACCGCCACCACTTCGCCAATCAAAACATAATGGGTGGCATGAATGTGCCAACCAACCAACTGGCAATCGAGTGCAACAAGCGCATCTGAGAGAACCGGTGCTCCTGTTCTCAATGTGCCCCATTCTGCTTGCAAAAATCGTTGTTCCTGGGAAAGTCCGCCGCGACCCGCAAAAATATCCGACAGGTTTTTGTGATGCCCTGCCAAAGTGTTCACACAGAACTTTTCATTTTCAATAAAAATTCTGTTTTCTTCATGTTGTCTCATCAGACAAACAAGAACAGTCGGAGGGTTATCGGAAAGAGAACAACAGGCCGAAATTGTAACACCCCGTTTATTTTTGGAGCCATCGGTTGTGACAATATGAACTGCTCCGGCAAAATGGCTCATCGCATTACGATAGTCGACCGAGGAAACCGTTACAATCGGCTTGTCTGACGAAATTAAATGTGTTGAATGTTCAGTCATAATTCAATTTTCAAATCTGCCGGTTGGTTCTTTTTCCATTTTTAGTAAAATTTACAGTGCATTAGTACGCAAAATTTTCCTAAAATGCTAGCAATCTCGGTTAAAATAACTTTGATAATGAATGCGTTCAGGTGTGGATCGGCCGAAAAACGGGTTTTATACTGGAAAACTACGTGATAGGAAGCAGCAGCCGAGGAGATTGGAATGTCTTTGCAACAAATAATTGCCCCTTCAATTCTGGCTTCAGACTTTTCTTGTCTTGGTCAGGAAATTACAGATGTCGTCGCCGCTGGTGCTGACTGGATTCATGTTGACGTGATGGATGGTCATTTTGTGCCCAATATCACCTTCGGTCCGGATGTTGTAAAAGCTATAAGACCGGTAACGAGCGCCGTCTTCGATGTCCATCTGATGATCTCTCCTGTTGATTCCTATCTGGAAAGTTTCGCCAAAGCCGGAGCAGACATTATAACAGTCCACGCCGAATCGACTCCTCATCCGCACCGTTCTTTGCAGGCCATAAGAGCATTGGGCAAGAAAGCCGGCATTTCGCTTAATCCGGGTACACCGGAACACATCATTGAATATCTTCTTGATCAAATTGATCTCATTCTTGTTATGACAGTCAATCCGGGGTTTGGCGGCCAGAGTTTTATTCCGGCGATGGTCGAGAAAATCAAAAAAATACATGCAATGATTGGAAATCGGCCAATTACCCTCGAAGTTGATGGCGGAATTACAGCCGAAACAATCGGGAGCGCGGCTTCGGCTGGTGCAAACGCTTTTGTTGCAGGATCTGCAATATTTAAAAATGGTAATAAAGAAATTTACAAAACACGCATTGACGCCTTGCGCAAAGCAGCAAGACGCTGAAACAGAAGGAACTCGATCATGATACCGCGTTATTCCCGTCCTGAAATGGTCTCCATCTGGTCGCCAGAAACAAAATACCGCATCTGGTTCGAGATTGAGGCACACGCTTGCACGGCATTAGCCAAACTCGGTGTTATTCCGGAAGAAGCTGCAAAAAATATCTGGGAAAAAGGTAGCAACGCAAAATTCGATGTCTCCCGTATTGAGGAGATTGAAGCTGTAACAAAACATGATGTTATCGCTTTTTTGACGCATCTTGCCGAATTTATTGGACCTGATTCGCGTTTTGTCCATCAGGGCATGACTTCTTCCGATGTGCTCGACACCACGCTCAATGTTCAACTGATGCGCGCCTCCGATATTTTGATCAAAGACATGGACGAGTTGCTTAAAGCTCTTAAAAAACGTGCCTTTGAATATAAAGACACGGTCATGATCGGTCGCAGCCACGGCATTCATGCAGAACCGACAACTTTCGGGCTTAAATTGGCATTTGCCTATGCTGAATTTTCACGCTGCCGCGCGCGGCTTGTCGCTGCAAAAGAAGAAATTTCTACCTGTGCCATTTCCGGTGCTGTAGGGACATTTGCTAATATCGACCCGCGTGTTGAAGCCTATGTCGCCGATCAATTGGGTATGCGTCCCGAACCGATCTCGACGCAAATTATCCCGCGTGACAGACATGCTATGTTTTTTGCAACACTCGGTGTTATTGCTTCATCTATAGAACGTCTGGCAATTGAAATTCGTCACTTGCAAAGAACAGAAGTTCTTGAAGCCGAGGAATATTTCTCCCCCGGCCAAAAAGGGTCATCTGCAATGCCCCATAAACGCAATCCGGTTCTTTCAGAAAATCTCACCGGGCTTTCCCGCATGATACGTTCTTTCGCTTTTCCTGCCATGGAAGATGTTGCTCTTTGGCATGAACGCGACATTTCCCATTCCTCCGTGGAGAGATTTATCGGTCCGGATGCCACTATAACTCTTGATTTCGCATTGGCACGGCTTACTTCGGTTATTGATAAGCTGCTCGTCTATCCTGAAAATATGATGAAAAACCTTAACAAATTTCATGGTTTGGTGAATTCGCAACGCGTACTTCTGGCTCTGACACAAAAAGGCGTTAGTCGCGAGGATGCGTACCGGATTGTTCAGCGTAATGCCATGCAGGTCTGGGAACACGGGAAAGATTTTCTTCAGGAACTTCTCGCTGATCCTGATGTCCGTCGCGTTTTGAGCGAGGAAGAAATTCGCGAAAAATTCGATCTCGGATACCATACAAAACATGTTGATACGATTTTCCACCGGGTTTTCGGATAGATTTTATGGTATTTATTCACATAATACGTGGCTGTCGCCAATCAGAAATCGGCAAAGTTGTATGATCTGATCTGTCTGATCGTCCAATTGCCTATTTAATGGTTACGGTTGATCAGTCGCGATTTTATCAAGAGGTCTTTGGATGAGGGTAAATGAGGTCGATATCCTAATTGTTCCCGGTTATCAGGGCTCCGGTCCTGATCATTGGCAAACACGGTGGGAGCAAAAGCTTTCAACCGCCCATCGTGTCGAGCAGGCCGAATGGTCGAAACCCGTTCGTGAAGACTGGACTCGGGAATTAATCAAGGAAGTTGAAGCAGCTCAAAAACCTGTTGTCATTGTCGCCCATTCACTCGGCGTCCCCACATCTATCCTTTCGGTTCCTTTTCTTGGTAAAAAAGTGCGGGGTGCTTTTCTCGTTGCTCCACCTGACGTGGCAAATCCCGATATTCGTCCAAAGCACCTTATGACATTTGGACCCTACCCGCGTGACCGCTTGCCGTTTCCATCAATCGTTATAGCCAGTCGCAATGACGAATATTGCGATTTCGCCGTTGCCGAAGATATTGCGAAAGACTGGGGCTCTTTATTTATTGATGCTGGTGAAGCCGGTCACATAAATTCTGCTTCGGGTTACGGTCCGTGGCCGGAAGGCCTTATGGTCTTTTCCCAGTTTCTGGGAAAGCTTTGAGATGAAAAAAATTTGCCGGGTCAAAAGCCCGGCAGCTGAATAGATGGATGAGATTGACAATTCCACTCAAGCGTTTCGAACACGCTCCAAAGATTCTTCTAGAAGTTGCGCCATTTTCTTGCGTAGGTCGGTTTCGCTAATTGCAACATTGGTAGCTTGAAAATCATGGACAATTTTCTCGATAACCGCTTCCTCGTTCCCACGCTGGAATGAGGTTCTGACGACTTCTTTGGCGTATTCATCGGCAGCTTCGCCGGTTTTACCAAGACGGTCAGCAGCCCAAAGGCCGATCATGCGGTTGCGCTGTGCATTCGCTTTGAAACGAAGCTCCTCATCGATCATATATTTATGCTCGAAAGCATCCGCACGTTCTTTCATCCCGTCCATGAGAATCTCTCCTAATTTTTGCCATGATCCGGCTTGTCGGGATGTTCTTGCAACATTTAAATCCCGTTAGCAATAGTATACTGTAAATTAACTTGTATCAAAGCGGGAAATTTTGGTGTCTATCGACAAGAGATGATTGTGAAATACGCGGAATTGAGTTAGGGAAACATCAAGCTAATTTATCCGGTTAATTTAAGGAAAAAGCCATGAACCGTCGTAATCGCGTCTATGAAGGCAAAGCAAAAATTTTATATGAAGGGCCCGAGCCGGGCACTTACATCCAGTTTTTTAAGGATGATGCTACCGCGTTCAATGCGAAAAAGCATGAAATTATTGACGGTAAAGGAGTTTTGAACAACCGCATATCGGAATATATTTTCACTCAGCTTGCACGTATCGGTATTCCGACACACTTTATCAAACGCCTCAACATGCGCGAACAGCTCATCAAAGCTGTTGATATGGTGCCACTCGAAGTTGTTGTTAGAAATGTTGCCGCCGGCTCTTTGTCGAAACGGCTCGACATCGAAGAAGGCACCCCCCTCCCCCAATCAATCATCGAATTTTACTATAAAAAAGACAAGCTTGACGATCCGATGGTGTCGGAAGAACATATTACTGCCTTCGGCTGGGCTACTCCTGCCGAACTTGAGGACATTATGCAACTTTCCATAAGGATAAACGACTTTTTGACCGGCTTATTCGTCGGTGTCGGTATTGAGCTTGTGGACTTCAAAATGGAGTTTGGCCGGTTGTGGGAAGGTGACGTTATGCATATTGTATTGGCAGACGAAATTTCACCTGATTCTTCACGCCTTTGGGACATCAATACCAAGGAAAAAATGGACAAAGACCGCTTCCGTCGCGATATGGGCGGGCTGATCGAAGCCTATCAGGAAGTTGCAAAACGGTTGGGAATCATGAATGAGAATGAACAACCCCGACCAAATGGTCCTGTTCTTGTAAAATAGTTCATCGGGCGGCTTTCTGGGCCGCCTTACCTTTTTGGCAAAAGAAATGCAGGAATAAATGATGAAAGCGCGCGTAACCGTCACCTTAAAGACAGGCGTTCTTGATCCACAAGGTAAAGCCATTGTCGGCGCTTTGGATAGCCTTGATTTCAAAGGCATCGAGTCCGTCAGGCAGGGCAAAATTTTTGATATTGTGCTTAACGATCTCACCGAAGACGAGGCAAAAAAACAGCTGACAGCAATGTGTGAACAACTGCTCGCCAATACAGTCATCGAGAATTATCGGATAGAACTTCTCTAATCGGAAACGGATATTGTAATGAAAACGGCTGTTATCCAGTTACCCGGACTAAATCGCGACCGCGATATGATTGACGCTCTCCGTTTGATTACCGGCGTAGAGCCTTTAAAGATCTGGCAGACAGAGACGACAATTCCCGATGTCGATCTTATCGTTATCCCCGGTGGCTTTTCTTACGGAGATTATCTTCGTTGTGGCGCAATTGCCGCGCGCATGCCGGTTATGAAAGCGGTGTTCGAACATGCGGAAAAAGGGACAAAGATTATCGGTGTCTGCAATGGTTTCCAAATTCTGGTTGAAGCCGGATTGCTTCCCGGTGCGTTGATGCGTAATGCCTCTTTGCGATTTGCTTGCCGCGAAGTCAAACTCCAAATTGTCAACGAGAACACAGCATTTTCAAACGCCTATCATAAAGGCGAAATCATACGTTGTCCTGTCGCCCACCATGACGGTAACTATTATGCCGATAAAGATACTATCGAGCAACTGGAGGGGAACGGACAGGTTGTATTTCGCTATGCCGAAGGGACAAATCCGAATGGATCAATCAATGATATTGCCGGTATCATCAATGAAAAGGGCAACGTCCTGGGTTTGATGCCACATCCGGAAGATTTGATCGAACCCGCCCATGGCGGAATGGACGGAAAAAGACTGTTTACTAGCGCATTAGGACTTGCAGCATGAAAATTAAATATCTAGCGAGTTGTTCGTTTTTATCCGTTATGTTAGCGCTCGTAGCCTGCACCGAAAAAGTTGGTCCGGGAAATATCGAACTTGCTAGCGGCGAACCTGCATTAAAGACCATGGAACGTGTAGCGCTAACGGCCAATCGCTGCTGGTTCAAATCGAATAAATCGGAATTCAGGCGCTATGGTTTTGAACCGGAATTGCAATCATATTCAGGTCGCCCGCGCATGCTGATCGTTCCCAAAAACACACCCGGTGGCAAGCCGATTTTAGTCGTTGAAGCTGAGGGTAATCCTGCAAGGGTTTCCGTTTATGGTCCGCTTATGGCAACCACTCATGGCAATGCTATAGCCGAGGACATCGACCGCTGGGTCAAAGGCGATAACCAGTGCTGATTGAAAATTTTTTAGCGATGCTGAAAATAAACTTGTTTGATGGAGCCAATCAATGAGCGTGAAGAACGACATTGCCATTACACCTGAACTCATTGCTGCACACGGGTTAAAGCCCGACGAATATGCGCGTATTCTCGAGCTTGTCGGTCGTGAACCATCGTTCACAGAACTCGGAATCTTTTCGGCAATGTGGAACGAACATTGCTCATATAAATCATCGAAGAAATGGCTCAGAACGCTTCCTACAAAAGGCGATTGCGTGATTCAGGGGCCTGGTGAAAATGCCGGCGTTGTAGACATCGGTGATGGCGAATGCGTTGTCTTCAAAATGGAAAGCCACAACCACCCTTCCTATATCGAGCCATATCAGGGCGCGGCCACCGGTGTTGGCGGAATTTTGCGTGATGTGTTCACAATGGGAGCAAGACCGGTTGCGGCCATGAATGCGCTTCGTTTTGGTTCACCGGATCATCCACGCACGAGACATCTCGTCTCCGGCGTGGTTTCCGGTGTCGGCGGATATGGAAATGCATTCGGTGTACCAACCGTTGGCGGCGAAGTGAATTTTGACAAGAGCTATAACGGAAATATCCTCGTCAATGCATTTGCTGCGGGAATCGCTAAAACCAATGCACTTTTTTATTCCAAAGCCGAAGGTGTCGGGCTTCCTGTTGTTTATCTCGGCGCCAAAACCGGTCGTGACGGTGTCGGCGGAGCGACCATGGCTTCCGCCGAATTTGATGAAACAATTGGTGAAAAACGGCCTACTGTTCAGGTAGGCGATCCCTTTACCGAAAAATGCCTGTTGGAAGCGTGCCTGGAACTCATGGCATCAGGTGCCGTCATTGCCATTCAGGATATGGGGGCAGCCGGCCTCACCTGCTCTGCCGTTGAAATGGGAGCAAAGGGCGATCTCGGTATCGAACTTGATCTGGATCGTGTACCGGTTCGTGAAATCAATATGTCAGCTTACGAGATGATGCTTTCCGAAAGTCAGGAACGCATGCTGATGATTTTGAAACCGGAACTCGAAAAAGAAGCCGCTGCAATCTTCAAAAAATGGGGTCTTGATTTTGCTATCGTCGGGAAAACGACTGATGATTTACGCTTCCGCGTTCTTCATCACGGTGAAGAAGTCGCCAATCTTCCCATTAAAAAATTGGGTGATGAAGCGCCGGAATATGATCGGCCATGGGTAAAACCTGTAGAGGCTAAAGAAATAGATATTGCTAATATCCGACAGGTAAATCTGCAGGATGCATTATTGAAACTTCTCTGTTCCGCTGACCAGAGTTCGAAGCGTTGGGTCTATGAGCAATATGATACCCTTATTCAGGGAAATAGTCTGGTGCGCCCGGGCGGCGATGCCGGTGTTATCCGTGTCGAGGGAAATACCCATAAGGCACTTGCTTTTTCTTCCGATGTTACACCGAGATACTGTCAGGCTGATCCATTCGAGGGCGGTAAACAAGCTGTTGCCGAATGTTGGCGTAATCTCTGTGCAACCGGTGCCAAACCGCTTGCCTGTAGCGACAATTTGAATTTCGGCAACCCTGAAAAGCCTGAAATTATGGGCCAGCTTGTCTATGCAATCAAAGGTATTGGTGAAGCATGTAAAAAGCTTGATTTTCCGATCGTATCCGGAAATGTTTCACTTTACAATGAAACCAATGGCGAGGGCATATTGCCTACCCCCACAATGGCAGGTGTCGGTCTGATCGAGGATTGGCATAAGATGGCAAAAATTGATGGAATGAAAGACGGAGATCTTATCATTCTCGTTGGTGATTGTGGCTCCCATTTAGGACAATCAGTTTATTTACGCGATATTTTGGGCAAGGCAGAAGGTACCCCTCCCCACGTTGATCTTGACAAAGAAAAGAAAAATGGTTGTTTCATCAGAAAATTGATAACAGCCGGAATGATCACCGCTTGTCATGACCTTTCTGATGGCGGCTTGGCAATTGCTCTGGCGGAAATGGTTATGAAATCGCATCATGGTGTAAGTGCGAAATTAACCGGAAAGACGCCTGCCCATGCAGAACTGTTTGGCGAAGATCAGGCTCGTTACCTGATATCTGTCAATGCTGATAAATATGCTGCTGTTCAAGAACAAGCCAAAAAAGCCGGCGTAAAACTTACCAATCTGGGTAAAGTGACCGGCCAAGATTTGGTCATTGAAGGACAGATCAAACTCTCTGCCAAACAACTTGAAAATGCCTATGAAAGCTGGTTTCCGGACTTTATGGAAAATAAATAACCAACCGTCGATTAGCTATTCAGATTATGCTATTCTGACCGAATAAAATATAGGAGATGCATTATGGCAATGGACGCACATGAGATTGAGAAACTCATTCGTGATGGCATTCCCGATGCCAAAGTGACAATCCGCGATTTGGCCGGTGACGGTGAACATTATGCAGCCGAAGTCGTTGCCGAAAGCTTTCGCGGCAAGAACCGTGTACAGCAGCATCAAATGGTTTATAACGCTTTGAAAGGCACTATGGGTGGTGTGCTTCATGCACTTGCCCTACAAACCAGTGTACCGGATTGACGCGGACTTTATTGCGAAAGGGCTTGTTTCATTCCCTTTTTAACCATACATATAACTCGATTTTTCGATAGCCTTAAGTGGCTTAAACGGAAGGAAAAGAAATGACCGCTGCCCGCGATTTTATTGATAACGAAGTCAAATCCAATGACATTGTACTGTTTATGAAAGGCACGCCCGGTTTTCCCCAGTGTGGCTTTTCTGGACAAGTGGTACAAATTCTGGATTATCTCGGACTTGACTATAAAGGTGTCAATGTATTGACTTCGGACGAATTACGTCAAGCAATTAAAGACTATTCAAATTGGCCAACCATCCCGCAACTTTATGTAAAGGGAGAATTCGTTGGCGGCTGTGATATCATCCGTGAAATGTTCCAGAACGGTGAATTGCAGAATTTGCTTGAAGAGAAAGGCATAGCTGTTAAAACTGCCTAAATCATATCAGGACTATTGCCATTTTAATCATTGTGCCGGTCTTATGATCGGCACTTTTGTTATAGGGACCCCATGTCACATCATTCGAGCGAACAACATCACATAGATGAGGTAAAGGCAAATCTTGGCTATAAAGAATTTATAGTCATGATCGCAACACTTATGGCGACCAATGCAATAGCCATTGACATTATGTTGCCGGCAATGACTGACATGTCCCATAGTCTTCGGATGTCGGGGGAAAATGACCAACATTATATTATTTTTTCTTATCTCGTCGGCTTCGGATTATCGCAATTGTTATTCGGGCCGATCAGCGACCGGTTCGGTAGGCGCAAACCTATTATAGCCGGTTTGATATTTTATTCACTTTCATCTGCAGCCTGTGCCTTTGCTCCAAGTTTTGCATGGTTATTGATATTGCGGGCTATTCAGGGAATCGGCGCGGCGGCAACCCGCGTTCTCACAGTTTCCGTTGTGCGTGACATATATGGCGGTCGCCAAATGGCTGAAGTTATGTCCATTGTCATGATGGTCTTCATGATCGTCCCAGTTGTTGCACCGGCAATCGGTCAAGCAATTATGATTTTTGGTCATTGGCAATTTATCTTTCTCTTTATGGCATTGGCCGGTACCCTTATCGCTTTCTGGGTTTATTTTCGCTTGCCCGAAACCTTATATGAAGAACGCCCTCTGACCTTTTCGTCTGTTGGAGAAAGCCTTGTGATGGTCCTCTCAAATCGGATTTCACTTTGCTATACTTTAGCATTTTCGATGGCGCTCGGGGGGTTATTTTGCACCCTTAACACCTCACAACAGATTTATGATGGAATTTATCATCTTGGTCCGTGGTTTCCTGCGGCTTTTGCTCTTGTCGCCGCCTTTCAGGCCCTTTCCGCTTTTCTGAATTCGCTATTTGTGGGCCGCTTCGGAATGCGAAAAATTTCCCATTCTCTGTTGTTGATTTTTTGTTTCGCATCATTGATCTGGTTTATCGGCTCGATCTCTGCAGGAGGTTCCACACCATTCCTATATTTCATGGTGCTGCTTATCACCATCATGTTTTCCTATGGTGGATTAGGTGCCAATTTCAACTCGCTTGCCATGGAACCACTCGGAAAGGTTGCAGGAACTGCTTCCTCGGTATTCGGCTTTCTGCAAACGATTATCGGTGCAGGGCTGGGATTTGTTATTGCGCAAAAATTTGACGGTACGACAATTCCGATTGCAGGAGGTTTTTTTCTGCTTTCATGTGGCGCAATCATATTGATACTGATAGCCGAAAAAGGAAGGCTATTTTCCGGAGCCCGTCATAGATCTCATGTTACGCTCATGAATTCAGACAAAGATTGAGCCCGCTATACCGGACAACATCACAAACTTACGATAGAACCGCTTGTCTTCTGCTGTTTCAGAATTGGCTTTCAGTTGTTTCTTAAAAGCAAATAAAACTATCCCTGTTCCAACATATTAAAGCCGGATCGTTTTATTGTCTTATGTCGGAAAAAGACCTATTCGATCTTTATTTTCCGCCGGCTCCATAACCGAAAGATAAGTGTTAAGGAGTGGAATAAAAACATACTTAAAGACCACTGAAATCGAAAAGCTTCTTGTCCAACAAGTGGCTTGGACGAACATTTGTCAATGCACGTATCATCGTGTCTTTTCGACCGGGCATTTTCTTTTCAATATCATTCAGCATATGTTTCATTGCATTGCGCTGAAGACCGTCCTGACTGCCACAAAGATTGCATGGGATAATAGGAAACTGCATAGCTTCGGCAAATTTTGCAAGATCTTCTTCAGCTGCATAGACAAGCGGCCGCAAAACCAGCATATCTCCCTCGTCATTTACCAGCTTGCCCGGCATGGCAGCCAAACGTCCGCCGTGAAAAAGATTCATGAAAAACGTTTCCAGCACATCGTCACGATGGTGCCCGAGAACCAAAGCAGAGCACCCCTCTTCACGCGCAATCCTGTAAAGATTGCCCCGCCTTAATCTTGAGCAGAGCGAGCAGTAGGTTTGCGTATTATCCAATTTTTCAGTGACTATGGAATAAGTGTCCTGATATTCAATCCTGAAGGGAATTCCATAGTGTTTCAAAAAGTCCGGTAAAACATTTTTTGGAAATCCGGGTTGCCCCTGATCGAGATTGCAAGCCAAAATATCAACCGGCAATAGGCCGCGCCATTTCAGATCAAGGAGAAGGGCAAGCAATCCATAAGAATCTTTGCCACCAGACAAAGCGACGAGCCATTTCTGCCCCGGTTTAATCATCGAAAAGTCATCCAACGCCTGACGCATATGCCGCAACAAACGTTTTCTGAGCTTATTGAATTCAACAGTTGAAGGAGCATCACGAAATAGCGGATGACAACCATCAACATTATCGTCGATATCATTCAGTGCAACCATTTCACCTTCCTTCAAAAATGTCCTAAAACAAAAACAGGGAGCCGATGGGCTCCCTGCATAAACCGAAAATTTGCTTCACGATTAACGTGAATAAAATTCGACAACCAGATTTGGTTCCATCTGGACAGCATATGGAACATCGGCAAAAGCCGGAATGCGTGTGTAGGTTGCCTTCATCTTGGTGTGATCGGCTTCAATGTAATCGGGAACATCGCGTTCCGGCAACTGGGTTGCTTCAAGAACAAGTGCCAATTGTTTCGACTTTTCGCGAACTTCAATTACATCACCGGGCTTGCAACGATAAGATTGAATGTTGGTGCGACGACCATTCACATTCACATGACCATGATTGATGAACTGACGGGCAGCAAAGATTGTCGGAACAAATTTTGCACGATAAACAATTGCATCAAGGCGTGATTCGAGAAGACCGATCAAGTTTTCGCCTGTGTCACCACGACGACGGCCAGCTTCTTCGTAAATGCGGTGGAATTGTTTTTCCGAAATATCACCATAGAAACCTTTCAGTTTCTGCTTGGCGCGCAATTGGGTGCCATAATCGGAAAGCTTGCCTTTACGGCGTTGACCATGTTGACCCGGACCATATTCACGACGGTTAACCGGAGACTTCGGACGCCCCCAAATGTTTTCGCCCATGCGGCGGTCAATTTTATATTTCGTAGTTTCGCGCTTGCTCATCGCATTTCCTTAAAATTCAATATCGAAACAATATTTTTTGTTTCCGGGAAACGCGCCCTCCTCTGCCCATGAAAAATCATGAACTGACAGGACAAATCGCGCAAGCTTTGCGCAAATGTCCACGGGACACGTCGGTTAAAGCTTTATCGTCTACCGAAAAAACTTGTGAGGTTCTTTAATGAAATTAACATCCGAAGTCAAGCGGACAGACCTATATAGGTTGAAAAACAGCGCCTATTTTCTGCGATTTTTGGCACGATACAAAACGAAGTTTGTAAATTTCGTTCCAAAAACAATTTTAGGGTCGAAAAATGCGCCTGAATGCAGGTTAAAAAGTTTAAACCGGTTCGGTTGCCCACGTAAATTAGCTGCAATCCGTTAGAGCCCTACGCTTGCCCTTTCTACAATTTATCGAAGCCAGTCCTAAAGGATACGATCTTGTATCTTGGTCCTTGATTAAACACTGAAATTATGTGGTATCCCGATTTTGAAATTAAATCTTCATTCTTGACCAAGTGGAGTCAAACGCAAACCGAATCCATGAAGCAATCTGTTTGTCGCATAGTCGGTCCTGCCGGAAGTAAAATGGGCAAGATCAAGATGTTCCGTCAGAGTCTGGACTTGGTCGGCATCCGGAAGCAAAGATAATGCACGTTTTGCTACTGCTTCTGCAGGATCAATCCAGTCAACCGGCCACTTTGCATTTTTGCGAAACAGATTGACCAGAAATGGATAATGTGTACAAGCAAGTACAACAATGTCGGTGTGATGGCCGTCTTTCTCGACAAAGCACGGCGCTATCTCTTGTTTCAGAGATGCGCGATCAACCGGCTTCCTTCTTAAATAATCTTCCGCAAAACCGGCTAATTTGGCGCTTCCCACGAGTCTCACGTGACACTTGGAAGCAAAAGAGGAAATGAGTTCATGTGTATAGGCACGTTTGACAGTTCCCGGTGTTGCAAGAACCGATATCAAACCTGAACGTGTTTGCTCGGCAGCAGGTTTTATCGCAGGGACTGTTCCGATAAAAGGAACATCAGGATGGGCTCGACGCAAATCCTTTAAAACCAGAGTGGATGCGGTGTTGCAGGCGACAATGCAAAGAATCGGATTATAAAGATTCAATAACTTTGCAAACAGGTCAATAATATGGGATTTGAGCTCATCTTCTTCCCAATTCCCATACGGAAAAGCAGCATCGTCTGCGATATAGATAAATTTTCGATCGGGAATAAAAATACGCGTCTCGCGCAATACTGTAAGCCCGCCGATGCCACTGTCGAAAAACAGTATAGGCCGTTCTGTCATTTTAATTACTATTTTCCTTTGTCCGTTTACGATGGTCCGGCGCCCCCGCCCCGCGCGGCTGTTTGGGTGAAAAATGATCGAGAGAAGAAACAACCCCCCTTAACAGGCGTATTTCCGGCTCGCTGAATGCTGCACGAGTGAGAACCGAACGTAAGTTCTCCACCATGATCTCTTTGCGCTCTTTCGGTCGGAAATACCCGCGAACATCCAACGCTTCTTCCAATTGTTCGAAAAGGCCGTAGAGCGTGGCTTTATGCGCCGGTTCCATTTCCTTGTTACGAAATGCGGTGTCAGTTTTCCGTTCCAAACCGGATTTCATCCATTCATATGACATGAGCAAAACGGCCTGAGCAATATTCAGAGAAGCAAATGCAGGATTGACAGGGAAAGTTACAATTTCATCAGCCAGACTGATTTCCTCATTATTCAACCCCCATCTTTCCCGACCGAATAAAATGGCAGTGCGTTGTCCCGATTTTTCCTTTATCCGCATAGCATCTGCCGCTTCTACTGCACTCCTTACCGGTTTGAAACCATCACGCTCGCGGGCGGTCGTAGCAAAGACAAAATTTATGTCAGAAATTGCCTCCCGCAAACTATCGAATACTTGAGCACCGTTGATGATGTGATCTGCTTTGCTGGCAGTGGCTATAGCTTTCTCGTTTGGAAACTCTTCCCGTGGGTTGACAAGCCGCAATTCGGAAAGACCAAAATTCGCCATAGCGCGTGCCACCATACCAATATTTTCCGGCAATTGTGGTTCGACAAGTACAATAACGGGACCACCCGTCATATTTTCTCTTTTCCTATCTGTTCCAGCCATTTCATTTCTTCTTTTATTTTTGAAGCGTTTTAATGCGTCTTTCACATAACCTCAACCAAACATTAACCTTGATCTCGAAAAGAACGACAAATTGCCTTTTTCATGCCTAAATCCGGTCATTTTTGCAGATGATATAAATTTTTATTGAACCTGTGGCTATGGGGGACGAGAAAATGAACATTGAAATTAAAACAACAATCACACTAACAGCAGTTGCTATTATCACAACGATCATGGTTCTTTGCGCCAATATGACCATTAGCGACGTTCTGGCAATTCTCTAACTTTTTTCAGGACAATTGCCTGTCTGGATATTCATATCCGGTTAAAATATTCCGTGTCTTATTATCAATATCGTTTCACACTACCGATAATAGAGTTTTGCCCGACGGATGATTTCTTCCCGCAAACGTTGTCTCGGTACCATTTTTGATTTTCTAATTCCGTTTTTGATGTCCTATAAATATTTTTCAATCCCGATGACCGTCCCTGTTTCCATTTGTTCAACCTGTCAAATAACTTGATGAACAGACCTTGAATGAATCAATAATATTTTTTTAGGGTTTGTGTCCATCATCCCGCCCCCACGTCGTCTTAATTGATTTTAACCGGTTTTGCAGGGAGCCGCCGGAATTGACGTAAATTTTTCATCGGTAAAAAAGACGTTATCTTAGCGGCCCTCGGCTTAATTATTCCGATAAATAACGTGCAATCATATCGATCACAGATTATGCTTGTCTCGATTTAGTGGTAACATGCTGCTTTGAATTCACCTTCGATAAGATTAGTATCTACCAATCTCACGAAGGCTCGTTTGAAATAGAAGATCGGAATATCGCTTGGGATATGGCATGCAATTGAAGTTGTTCAATATGCCGGTCGTATCAAAAGATAGAAATAGTTAGGCAAATGGTTAGTTACGTCAATTATAAAAATGCACCTGTAAAATACACCGGACAAATCCGCATTTACGATGAAGAAGCCTTCATTGGAATGCGTAAAATTGGCCGGATTGCAGCAGAATGTCTAGATGCACTTGTCGACATCGTCAAACCGGGAGTAACCACTCAGGAAATTGATGATTTTGTATTCGCATTTGGTGCCGATCGTGATGCTCTGCCTGCCGATCTGAATTATCGTGGTTACACAAAATCCTGCTGTACATCGATCAATCATGTTGTTTGCCATGGAATTCCGGAAAACAAACAACTTCATGCCGGTGATATTGTTAATGTCGACGTAACATTTATCAAAGACGGTTGGCATGGTGACACCAGCCGTATGTATCCTGTTGGTCCGATAAAAAGAGCTTCAGAACGTTTACTCGAAGTCACGCACGAATCGCTCATGCGCGGGATTGCGGCAGTTAAACCGGGCGCTACTGTCGGTGACATTGGCGCTGCAATCCAGCGTTACGCCGAGTCGGAGCGTTGTTCTGTCGTACGTGATTTTTGCGGCCATGGTGTAGGACTTATATTCCATGATGCACCGAATATCCTTCATTACGGAAATCCCGGTGAAGGACCAGAACTACGCGAGGGAATGATTTTCACGATTGAACCAATGATCAATCTTGGAAAGCCTGGTGTGAAAATCCTTAATGATGGCTGGACCGCTGTCACTCGTGACAGATCACTTTCCGCACAATACGAGCACACAATGGCAGTCACAAAAGACGGTGTTGAAATTTTCACTCTTTCACAAAATAATACTTACTACGTTCCCGTAACACATTCATGAGCGGGAACCTCATATCATGGCCAAGAATCCGGATGAAAATGCGTTTTCCGAAGAAGCGTCCTTTGCGTTAACGCCCGGACTCTCCGGTCGAAAGCCGGATCTATCGAAAGATAACCTCATTGCAGAGAATAAAGGACACCGTGAACGATTGCGCCATCGTTATTTCGAAACCCACGGTGTCGGTTTTCCTGATTATGAATATCTGGAACTCTTGTTATTTCGTTCGATTCCGCGCGCAGATACGAAGCCATTAGCCAAGGCCCTGTTGAACCGGTTTGGCAGTCTCGCCGATGTACTCGGTGCCGATATTTCACTTTTGCAGGAAGTTCCCGGATGTGGTCCTTCTGTAGCTCGCGATTTAAAAATCCTTTCGGGTATAGCCGAACGTGTAAACCGTGCGGAATTACGTAAACGGGATATTTTTTCATCGTGGGATAAGGTTCTTGGCTATTGCAAAGCAGCTATGGCCCATGAAACGAGAGAGCAATTCCGTGTCCTTTTTCTCGACAAGAAAAATGGATTGATTGCTGATGAAATCCAGCAAATTGGCACTATAGATCACACACCTGTCTACCCAAGGGAAGTGGTCAAACGTGCGTTACAACTTTCTGCATCGGCACTTATTCTTGTTCACAATCATCCCTCAGGCGACCCGTCGCCTTCTCGCGACGACATCTCGATGACGCATATGATCAAAGATGTTGCAAATGCCTTGGGCATAACAGTCCATGATCATATCATCATCGCACGCAATGGTTATGTGAGCTTTCGTGCAAAGAAACTTCTCTGAACAAAAATAAAACAAGCCGCTAACGAATGTCAGCGGCTTTATGCAAAAAATTATCGGCTTGCGAGGATTTTAATGATCAATATCTCGACTATTCGTCGAGATCGATATCAAGAATTGCCATCGAAAAATTGTAAGACAATTCGCCTTCATCCTCGTCGCGGTAAATCACCCCGAGAAACTCGTCGTCAAGATAAAGCTCACAAGAATCATCTTTACGGGGTCTGGGTTTTACTTGCAGTGACCGGTTTTGAAATTTGCGCTTAAAGTAGCCGTCAAGTTTCTTGATTTCATCAGGCTTCACAGCGATCTCCTAAAAATTGCCATCGTTAAACAAAATGCCAGATAAGGTACAACTTCGTTTCTGTAAAGGCGCGGGTCTTTCATTTCACTCATTAATTGACTGATCCATGCTTAGTGCCGGTTCGTTATCAGCTATTTTTCCAACCACTTTTGCCGGCACACCAGCCACGGTACTATAGGCCGCAACTGGTTTTAGAACAACAGAACAAGCTGCAATCTTTGCGCAATCTCCCACCGTAATATTGCCAAGAATTTTTGCACCTGCACCAATCAGAACACCGTGACCGATTTTAGGATGCCGATCGCCGGACTCTTTGCCTGTTCCGCCCAACGTCACATCCTGCAACATGGAAACATTGTCGCCAATGATTGCTGTTTCTCCAACAACAAGACCTGTTGCGTGGTCCAGAAAAATCCCCTTGCCTATACGGGCTGCCGGATGAATATCTGTCTGGAACACCGATGACGACCGCCCCTGCAAAAATAGTGCGAGATCTTTTCTGCCTTTGAGCCATAGACTATGAGCAAAACGATGAGCCTCTATAGCCAAAAACCCTTTTAGATAAAGTACCGGCTCCATAAAGCGGTTGCATGCCGGATCACGATGAAACACTGCGGATATATCACTGGTGATAATATCTTCCAGATGATCCATCGTATCAATCTGTTCGACAAATATTTGCGACAACAATTCTTCATTGAGTTCGCGAGTCCAAAGCCGTGCAGCAACCCTTCCGGCGATCATTTCCGATAAATTGGCGCGATCAAGGATGGCATGTTGGAAAAATTCACCTAAAGCAGGATCCTGTTCCGATGCTTCCATTGCTTCTTGTTTGATATTTTTTAAAAGTAAGGCGGGGTCGATAGCTTCACCCTTTTGTTCACAGCAAGGCAATTTTCTTACCCTTCTCTTTTGCGGGCAAAATGTTTGCCCTGTCTATGCTCATTGTCAAGCAACGGGATAGCGTGTCAAAAAATTAATGACACCCTTTTTATAGACAGGATCACCAACTGCCAACATGTGATCTCTGTTCGGAATTATTAAAGCTTCTCCATGGGGCAGCAAAGCCACAAGAGGTTCAGCTTCGCCCGATATTTCGTCCAGAGTTCCAACAGCTACCAATGCCGGTTGTTTTATCGAGTGGACTTCGGCTGCTGTCAATTCCTGTTTTGAAGTAATAACACAAGCTGCAAGTGCTTTCCTGTCGCTTTTCGTCCTGTCGGCGAACTTTCTGAACATCAGTCCCCGTTTATTGGTAATCGTCGAAATATCTTCTGCCAAAAGTGCTTCAGCCACCGGCTCCCAGTTTCCTGCACCGGTCACCATGCCAATACCGAGCCCACCGAAAATAGCGCTATTAACATAATCGGGATAGAGAATAGACATGTAAGCTGTGATTCTTGCCCCCATGGAATAGCCCATGATTTGAGCCTTTTTGATTTTTAGATGATCAAGAAGTGCTACAGCATCTCCTGCCATTGCTTGTGGCGTATAAACAGCAGGATCATGGCTCTTATCGGAAAAACCGTGTCCACGGTTATCAATCGCTATAACCCGATAGCCGGCCTCATTCAGTACACGAAACCACCCCGGTGCATACCAATTAACATATGAAGACGAGGCAAAACCGTGGATTAATAAAACCGGTTCACCGACCCCCTCTTCCCGATAAGCAAGTTTGAATCCGTCATGATGGAAATATTGTACGTCTTCTGCACTCATGTCTAATCCACTTTACATTCACCACATATAGCCGGATGAACGACTTTTTGACCAATCTTTATGTCGTTTTTTCGGACTTCACCAGCATTAAGTTCGATTGTAAAGGCAGCCGCCACATGTGATGAAACAATTTTTGTTGAGTATGGTACCGCATTTTCTGCAATCGATACAATGATTCCCTTGTCATCGAGGAACACCATATCGAGCGGTAACGGTGTATTTGCCATCCACATTGTCACAATGCGAATGCCCGGAAAAACAAATAACATAGCTCTATCGGAAGGAAAATCCGCCCTATACATTAGTCCGGCTTCATTCTCTTCCGGTGTCTTGGCAACTTCGACATTATAAGAGATTTTACCACTGTCTGTGATGATAACGAGGGGCGCTCTGTCAACAGGTAAACGCATTGGTTCCTGAGCATAGACACCTTGCCCCATCGTAAATAACAAAAAGATAAAACCCGCAATCAAACTCTTCATGAAAGGAAACTCCCCAAAAAACTTGCGAGTCTTTTAAAAGCTATAATTTTGAAGAAATATGTTACCAGAAAAATAAAATTCTAATGTGTAGGGAATGGTATAGCAATATCCGGATGGATTTCCGCAGCCATAAGGCCTTTTTCACCCCGTCCATAACGTACCAGAACAACCTGACCGGGACGTAATTCGGCAAGGCCAAAACGCCGCAAGGTTTCCATATGGATGAAAATATCTTCTGTCCCTTCACCCCGCGTCAGAAAGCCAAATCCCTTCTCCCGATTGAACCATTTCACAATTGCGCGTTCCAAGCCGCTTTCCGGTGACACCACGACATGGGTACGTGCAGGCAATTCCGAAGGGTGGACAGCAGTAGAAAGGTCTATCGATTTAACCTGAATGCACTGTAATCCACGTTCGCCTTTCTTGACCATGCAAACAACACGCGCACCTTCGAGCGCTGTATGGAAACCGTCACGTCTCATTACAGTCACATGAAGAAGGATATCCGGAACACCGGCAATATCCGGAACGATGAAACCATAACCTTTGCTTACATCGAACCATTTGATGCTGCCACTTATTTCGACAACATCCGTTGCTGCTGTTTCAGAACTATCTTGAGATGGAAGAAAGCCTTCCAATATTTCGTCACTCGCCATAATTCTTACAGTCCTATTAATAGTCATTAATCACGTATGATTCTCTTTACGACCAGTTAATATAGCTCGGTCCTAGTGGCGCAAGTCCCCTTAACAAGATTTCCCCAAATAGTAGAAGCGCAATCGCAAGAAATCTTTTTCAACCATTTTTACATCGATTGCGATATTCACATCGACTTCAAAAACCGTTAAAATTTTTTGACCAGAGAAAGTGAGAAACAAAATGCGTTACCTACACACTATGGTTCGGGTTAAAGACCTCGAACAATCACTCCATTTCTATTGCACCGTATTCGGACTAACGGAAACCCGCCGCATCGAAAATGAAAAAGGGCGTTTTACCCTTGTCTATCTGGCTGCGCCCGATGACATGGATTCGGCCAAAAATAAGCATTCTCCGGAACTCGAGCTTACCTATAACTGGGATAAGGAAGACTATCACGGCGGGCGCAATTTCGGCCATCTGGCTTATGAAGTGGACAATATCTACGAAACTTGCAAACATTTATCGGAACAGGGAATCGTTATCAATCGGCCACCTCGCGACGGACATATGGCTTTTATAAAATCCCCTGACGGCATATCCATCGAATTATTGCAAAAAGGCGAAAAACTCGCGCCCCAAGAACCGTGGGCTTCGATGAACAATACTGGAACCTGGTAAAGCTATTCTTGTGTTTTTTTAATATAGATGGATTTTGGCTTCGTAACTTGTGCAGGAAATCGGTTCATATTATGAAGTTTTATTATAATAAATTCATTCTGAAAAAAGAGAGGGATAAATCATTATGGCTTTCAAACAATTAATTGCGACCGCGATCGCTGTCACAGCACTGAATTTTAGTGCTGTTGCCGACGAACCAATTAAAATAGGAGTGTTTCTTCCGCTGACCGGACAAAACGCTTTTGGCGGCCAACTCGAGCTTGAAGGTGTTCAACTTGCCAACAAAATCAAGCCCGAAGTGCTCGGACGCAAAGTAGAACTTGTCGTTGTCGATAACAAATCCGACAAAGTCGAGGCAGCCAATGCGGTCATGAGACTTACAGCTTCCGATAAAGTCAACGGGATTATCGGAACTTATGGTTCGTCGCTCGCACTTGCCGGTGGCGAGGTTTCAGAGCCTGCGAAAACTCCGGCAATTGCAACATCGGCTACAAACCCGCTCGTCACCCAAGGGAAAAAATATTATTTCCGTGCCTGTTTCATTGACCCTTATCAGGGCGCCGGAGCGGCTACATATGCCTTTAATACGTTACATGCGAAAAAAGCAGCTATCCTGAAGGATGTTTCTAACGATTACGCAATCGGGCTAGCAAACTTTTTCGACAGCTCCTTCAAAAAACTTGGCGGCGAAGTCGTAGCAAACCTCAATTATAACTCGGGTGATCAGGATTTTTCAGCTGCCCTCACCCAGATTATTTCTGAACAACCGGATGTATTATTCATTCCAGCCTATTTCGCCGAAGGGGCCATTATCCTGAAACAGGCACGCGAACTTGGCGCGACATTCCGTATTATGGGTGGTGACGCCATGGACAACCCCGAAACAGTGACAATCGGCGGAAGCGCTGCCGAAGGTTTCCTCCATACGACCTTCCCTTATGACGCCAATATGCCGAATATGCCCGAGGCGGCTGCAAACTTCACCAAAGAATGGAGAGCGACCTATCCTAACAAAGAACCGAATGTTAACGCGGTTCTAGGCTATACCTCCTATATGATGTTTATGAATGCGATCGAAAAAGCCGGAAGCAGCGACCGCGAAGCAATTACAGCCGAACTTGCAAAACTGAAAGACTTCGAGACGCCGTTCGGTGCTATGACAATGGATGAAAACCATAATCCAGAAATTCCGATCGGCGTTATCGAAATCAAGGATGGAAAGCGTGTTTATCTCGGTGAGGTAAAACCTGCATTATAAGGGGATAAATCCATTTTAATGAACGATCCGGTCGAATTAAACTCGACCGGAGCAATTTGGTTGTGTATGTGCTTTCTCAATAATACGGGTCAGAGTATCAGGAAGGCTAAAACATGAGCACGGAAATGTTCATTCAACATTTCTTTAATGCTTTGGCGTTAGGGGCACTATACGGATTAATAGCCATTGGATACACAATGGTTTATGGCATTTTGCGACTCATCAATTTCGCTCATGGCGATATTTTTATGCTTGGTGCCTATTTTGTTTTTTTCTCGACAATCAGCTTTATGCCGGCATGGGCGGCGGTACTCCTCCTCCTTTTGGCAATTGTCGTTTATTATTCTGTCTTTATCGGTTTCAAAAAACCGATAAAATCCTATTGGGCTGCTTTGTTCATCATTCTGGTTTTGGCGCTCGCTTATTATGCGTTCATAAGTCCACAGAACTTTACGCCTGTCTGGCTACTCGCTGTCTGTTTTGCTGTCTTTGTAACCAGTGCGGGTGGTATCGCGGTCGATCGTATCGCTTACCGTCCTTTGCGTGATGCACCCCGTATTTCAGCGCTTATCAGTGCAATCGGCATGTCATTCCTTATCGAAAACCTTGCAACTGTGCTATTTACCGGTGTGCCAAAAAGCGTAAAACAACCGGAACTCCTTGTAACGCCCATTCAATGGCATCTTGGCGAGGGTGCCCAAGGGGTCATCCGCATTGTTCCAATGGCTCTCATCGTACCCATTGTTTCGCTAGTGCTTGTTGTTCTTCTTTTATGGATTATCAATAAAACCAAACCGGGTCTGGCTATGCGCGCTATTTCACGTGACATTGAAACAACGCGGTTAATGGGTGTATCCGTCGATAAAATTATCGCTTTTACATTCGGTCTGGGGTCGGCACTTGCAGCAATTGCCGGTATTATGTGGGCGCTACGTTACCCGCAAATAAACCCTTACATGGGGGTAATCCCCGGGCTTAAGGCTTTCATTGCAGCGGTTATTGGCGGTATCGGTTCGGTTGAAGGAGCAATGTTGGGCGGGCTGCTTTTGGGCTTCATAGAAATCATGATTATTGCATTTTTCCCGTCGCTTTCGGGCTACCGTGATGCATTTGCCTTTATCATGCTCATCATGATCCTACTTGTTATGCCGACAGGACTTATGGGTAAGAAAAGTGAGGAAAAAATCTGATGTCAAAATCCTCGCAAATCATACTTTCACTAATTTCGATTGCGTGCCTTATAGCGTTTTTGTTTTATGCGCAGAGTAATTTTGATGCTTACACTGTGCGTATTTTGAACCTTATCGCGATCAATGCAATTCTGGCGGTGTCACTCAACCTTATTTATGGTTTTACCGGAATGTTCTCATTGGGACATGCCGGTTTTATGGCCATCGGTGCTTATGTTTGCGCTATCTTGCTTTTGTCGCCTGAACAAAAGCAGATGATGTGGATTTTGCAGCCGATGTTTGGTCCACTTCAAAATTTACAAGTACCATTTTTCTTTGCTGTGATTTTAGGCGGCATTTGCGCTGCGATTCTTGGTCTCGTCATTGCGATACCTGTTTTGAGACTAGGCGGTGATTACCTTGGCATTGCAACACTTGGATTTGCCGAAATTATACGCGTTGTCATTACCAATGCCACACCGATTACAAACGGTTCGCTCGGTATTAAAGGAATACCGCAATATGCCAATTTATGGTGGAACTACGGTTGGCTCGCCTTCACCGTCGCCTTTATTGTGCTCCTTTTAAAAAGCAATACAGGAAATGCACTTTGCGCCATCCGTGATGACGAAATTGCGGCCAAAACTATGGGCGTTAACACATTTTTCTACCGTACATTATCTTTCACAATCGGCGCGTTTTTCGCCGGTGTCGGAGGTGCGCTGACTGCTGCACTTATTTCGACAATCGATCCCAAAATGTTCAACTTTCTTCTGACTTTCAATATTTTGATGATTGTCGTGGCCGGTGGTCTCGGGTCTATTACCGGTAGCATTATTGGTAGTGTTATCATTACTGTAATGCTGGAATGGTTACGTATTGTCGAGCAGCCAATCGATTTCGGTTTCATTCATATTCCCGGAATTCCGGGGCTTAGAATGGTTATTTTCTCGATATTGTTGATGGGAATTATTCTGTTTT
The DNA here is from genome assembly GCF_016102305.1 of Bartonella sp. M0192. Lineage (NCBI taxonomy): Bacteria > Pseudomonadati > Pseudomonadota > Alphaproteobacteria > Hyphomicrobiales > Bartonellaceae > Bartonella > Bartonella sp. M0192. Next base: position 1,744,315 of record NZ_JACFOU010000001.1, read on the forward strand.
GGAGAAGCGGCTTGCTTGGAACACGTGAATTTTCATGGAACGGTATTTACCGCTTTTTCAAGAAAAACTCTGAAGCACGAAGCGGAGACCGTTCATGACTGACGCGATATTAAAACTTGATCATGTCACTATGCGCTTCGGCGGACTAACGGCTGTTAACGATATCAACATTGCTATCGAACGGGGCAGCATTGCCGGCCTTATTGGCCCCAACGGTGCGGGGAAGACCACTGTTTTCAATATGATTTCTGGCTTTTATACCCCGACAACCGGCACAATTACCTTTGACGGGGAAAAAGTCTCCGGCCTTCACCCCAATGTGGTTTGTAAACGTCATATCGCCCGCACTTTTCAAAACATCCGCTTGTTTACAGGATTAACCGTTTTACAAAATGTCATGGTTGGCGCACATGTGCGCCAAAAAAGCCCGTGGTTTGCAAGTGCCTTATTCATCCCTTCGGCAGTAAGGGAAGAAAAGCACATTCGTGAACAAGCACTTGACCTTTTGGATCGCGTTCACCTTGCTGATCTTGCCAACCAGCCTGCAACAGCACTCCCCTACGGCGCTCAAAGGCGTCTGGAAATTGCCCGGGCTTTGGCTACCGAACCGGAATTGTTACTTCTTGATGAACCGGCTGCAGGTATGAATCCTCAAGAAAGTGAAGAATTGCGCGATTTCATTTCACGAATAAGAAAAGAGTTCAAGCTCACTATTTTGCTGATTGAGCATGATATGCGTGTTGTTATGGGTCTGTGCAACCACATTTGGGTATTGGAATATGGTGCCCTTATTGCGAATGGTACACCGGAAGAAATCCGCAATAATCCGAAAGTTATCGAGGCCTATCTAGGCGGAGAAGTTGATGAACATTCTTGAGATTAACGATCTTCGTGTAAATTATGGAGCAATCAAAGCTGTGCAAGGCTTGTCCATGTCTATCAAGGCAGGCTCGATTGTCACATTGATCGGAGCAAATGGCGCCGGAAAAAGCAGTACGGTTCGCTCGATAGCAGGACTGAACAAATCGGTATCAGGTGAAATCCTCTATAAAGGTGAAAATATCCTCGGAAAACAGCCGGAGGAAATTTTAAAAAAAGGAATTGCCTTAAGCCCTGAGGGGCGACGTATCATGCCGCATTTGACCGTTTTGGAAAATCTCGAACTCGGTGCCTATATTCGCAAGGATAAAGACGGTATCAAGCGGGATATCGAATGGATTTTTGATCTTTTCCCGAGGCTTAGAGAAAGGTCAAAACAATTGGGCGGAACCATGTCGGGTGGTGAGCAGCAAATGCTCGCAGTCGGAAGAGCGCTTATGAGCAATCCCGAACTTGTCATGCTCGACGAGCCGTCATTGGGTCTTGCCCCCATTCTCGTTCAGGAAATTTTCTCTATTATCCGGAAAATCAACGAGATGGGCAAAACAGTCCTGCTTATTGAACAGAATGCGTTTGCTGCACTATCGGTCGCTAATTATGCCTATATTCTGGAAGTTGGTAAAATCATTCTGGAAGGTGAAGGCAAAACCATGCTCAAAGACCCGCGCGTGAAAGCAGCCTATCTCGGGGGATAACAATCCCGTCGGTTTATCCCGCTTATTTTGCAATGACTCTCTGCTCGCAATTGGTCCGATATTTTGCGAGAGATAATTCGCCTATGGTATTAGTCATCCGGTTTGTTTTATCCGTATAAAAACGTCGATCAATGATCGTGTAGATGATTTTTTAAAGCATACGTTTTAATTCGCACTGTGAAATATCCGGAGACAATGTTGAGGGATAAATTACCTATCGCTTTTATTCATCCGGCTTACTATCCATATCAGAAAGCCATTCACCGGTTGTGTAAGTGATTTTTTTAAAGCATTAGCTTTGATCTCAAAGTGAAATATCCTAAGCCCCATATTGAGCGATAAAATATAAGAAGATTATATCGCTCGTAAAACGCCGACAAGCTCTAAAGTGCGCAATCCGGTTTATAAAATCCCGAACTACCCCCTTTTTACCGGCCTTATTCGACGATCTTGAAATCGTCTTCTGACCCTTTAATCGTGAGTCTCAATTCATTAATCTAATATTTTAATAATTCATATTAAGCTATTGTTTTTTGTATTTTTTAAAATTTATGTTATCCCAAAATTTATCACGTCCGTCAGATATAAACTTTGAAACGCCATGCAGCTACACGTTTATTCTCTCGGCTTAGAAATTCATTGTTCCATGAGTAATGCTTGAGTAAACAAAAAACACGGCAAAATTTTTTGCCGTGTTAAGAGGAATTCATAGTGAATGCCGATATCGGCAGATATCAACGATCGTTTACCACCATTTTTGCGGAGAAAACTTGCCAGCCGCCTGTTCGATAATATTGGCTGTCTGGAATAATTGTTCCTCGCCGAAAGGCTTGCCAATGAGCTGCAAACCTAACGGTAAACCATCCTTTGATAAACCGGCCGGTAATGAAATTCCGGGGAGCCCTGCCATATTCACAGTAACTGTAAAAATGTCATTGAGATACATGGCTACAGGATCGTTTTTCAATTTTTTATCGGCAATTCCGAACGCGGCAGTTGGTGTGGCCGGAGTCAAAATGGCATCAACGCCGGCGTCAAAACATTTATCAAAATCCTGTTTGATGAGTGTACGCACTTTTTGTGCCTTAAGATAATAGGCATCATAGTAACCGGCCGACAAAACATAGGTGCCGATGAGTATACGCCGTTTGACTTCGTGTCCGAAACCTTCGGAACGGGTATTTTCATACATTTCGATAATGTCTTTGCCCGGCACCCGAAGTCCGTAACGCACACCATCATAACGAGCAAGGTTCGATGATGCTTCTGCTGGCGCAACAATATAATAGGCCGGCAATGCATATTTGGTGTGAGGAAGTGAAATATTGACGATTTCAGCCCCCGCCTCTTTCAACCAGTCTATACCTTTTTGCCAGAGTGCCGTTATCTCTTCCGACATACCGTCAACCTGATATTCCTTCGGAATACCGATTTTCATGCCCTTGACCGATTTTCCGATAGACGCTTCATAGTCGGGGACAGGCACGTTGACGGAAGTTGAATCCTTCTCGTCGAAGGAAGCCATAGATTTCAACAAAATGGCGCAATCGCGCACGTCGCGGCCAATGGGTCCCGCTTGATCAAGCGAGGAGGCAAAAGCAATGATTCCCCAACGCGAGCAACGCCCATAGGTGGGCTTGATGCCGACAGTGCCGGTAAATGCCGCAGGTTGACGAATGGAACCGCCAGTATCGGTGGCTGTTGCACCCGCGCACAAATGAGCAGCAACGGCAGCAGCCGACCCACCGGAAGAACCACCGGGCACCAGCTTTTCCTCAGAACCTTTGGCGCGCCACGGATTGACAACAGGACCATAATAGGATGTTTCGTTGGACGACCCCATTGCGAACTCGTCCATATTGAGTTTGCCGAGCATAACCGCACCATCAGCCCACAGATTGCTGGTTACAGTCGACTCATATTTCGGTTTAAAGTTGTCAAGAATATGGGAACACGCTTGGGTGTGGATATCATAAGTTGCGTAAAGATCTTTCACGCCAAGAGGAATGCCTTCAAGCGCACCCGCCTTTTTTTGGGCTATTTTTTCATCAGAGGCTTTGGCCATCTTTCGCGCATGATCGGCAGTTACCGATACATAGGCATTAATAGCGGGATTGGATGCTTCAATGGCATGAATATACGCATCCGCCAGTTCTGTTGCCTTGAATTCGCCCTTCTTGAGCGCGTCACGAGCCTCGGCAATTGTCAGCTTCGTCAAATCGGTCATATCATGCCTCAAAAATAAATATTCAAATTGCTATTCGATAACTTTTGGAACGAGGAAGAAATTGTCTTCACTCAAAGGTGCATTGGCGACAATGTCAGATGCTTTGTTTCCGTCAGTGACAACATCTTCACGTGTACGCAAAGTCATAGGAATGACGGATGTTAGCGGCTCGACATTGTCTACATTGACTTCGTCGAGCTGCTCGACAAATCCTAAAATTGCGTTCAACTCATTTGCCATACGCTCTGCTTCGTCATCTTTCACAGCAATGCGCGAAAGACGGGCAACACGTTTGACCGTTTTAATATCTACAGACATTAGGTAAATCCCGTATGAAAGACATTTTTCTCTAATGAAGCTATACAGGTCGAAGCCTCCAAGAGCAAGAAAAGACGTTCAGAAATTGAGCGTTTCACCGACTTTTGGTGTTTCTGCAACTGTTTTTCTATCTTCAATGCCAGGAACGAAGTGTTCGGTTGTTTGATCACAAGCAGGAAAAACGCTCGAATAGCATGGAATCGCGGTCTTAAAATAGAAACATATTCCACCTAAAGTCGACGATGGCTTCCGCACAATATAAACGTTACGAATGGGAATTATTCCTATTTTTGGTGCGTAGAATCCATTATCAAATTCTTCTCTCTAGAGCTTCCAAACCAAGCGGTAATTGATGGTTTAGGGTTGGGTAACTTACGCCCCGTATGCGCAGGCCAATTGTGTGGCAAACGGGGCAATGGCCCAAAACCTTGCCAAGTTAAATGTTACTTAGTCCTCGTGTATCTCTAGCATTCAAAGCCCAAGCAAAAAACGCCAGCAATGAGAGTGTCGATTGAGTTATTAAGACGGGATCATTACCCTTATCGTATTAATCTTGCTGGTGACCATAAAATCTTAATTTTTAAGAATTTGATATCAATCGAAAACACGTATTTGGCCATCATTCCAGGTACCAACATAATAACGCCCCTTGAAATAGGCTAAAGCTACAGCCCCATCTAAATTGCTAGCGAGCAGTTTTGTTTCACCTGTATCAACATTCACCAGTCGAACCGCACCTGCACCATTATCAATAACAGCAACCAAACGGTCAGAAACCGTCACAATACCCACGCCAGGTCGATTAAAGTCGGAACCTAGCTGCTTATGGATGCCTTCTGCATTAATATGCGTCAAATTCCCGCTATACTGCGAAACGACCAAATCGCCATTAGGCAATTGTGTCACACCAACGGGTAAACCAAGTTTTGATGCTACTATCTTTTTTGCACCGGTTTCAACATTGACGGAGACTATTTCGCCTGATGAACGATTGGTGACTAATAACTCACCTGTATTTGACCAAGCAATCCCCGTAGGCGTATGAAAACCGCTTGCGATTTTTGATGCATTACCGATGTTATCTATCTTTAAAAGATAATTATCCTGATAAGAAGCAACATAGATATTATCGCGACGATCAACAACAATGCCGGCTGGAGCGCTTATGCCTGAATAAACAACTTGTTGCTTTCCTTCTGTCGTTATCTTAACGACGGAATTTCCGGACCAGTTGGTAACCAACATTTCACCTTGATTGTTAAATGCAATGCCTGTCGGCGCGTTTAATGATTTAGCAACGACCTTTGTTTGAGCCATTCCAGATGTTCCATAAGTTAGAAAAATAAGTAAAAAAGCTAGTTTTACGAAGCTTTTTTTCATCGTGGTTTTCTCCCAAAAAATATTACGTGGATAATCGGTTTTCTGAAATATTGCCAGAATAGGGTAATGCATTGTTTTTTAGAGAAAATAGAAAGTCATTTGTGCTGATCTCACCTAAAGAATATTCACTGTCATAAAGCGCCAGTAAAAATTCGACCGTCTGATCCGGGGTATGATAATGAAGCTAAAGAGGTCGAAGCACTCAAGAGCAAAAAAAGACGCTCAGAAATTGAGCGTCCCACCGACTTTTGGCAATGCAACGGTCGTTTCTGTTCCTTTCATGCCTCTAACAAAACGTTCCGGCGTCTGATCAAGAACCGGAAAAGTGCCCCAGTGACAAGGTATCGCTGTCTTGAAATGGAAATAGCGTTGACATGCGAGCGCTGCAACAGCTCCCCCCATTGTGAAGAAATCGCCAACCGGCACAATGCCGATTTCCGGTTGATGCAATTCGTTAATCAACTGCATATCGGAAAAAATATCTGTGTCGCCCATGTGATAGAGTGTCGGAGCATCATTAAAATGGAACACCAGCCCGTTCGGATTGCCAAGGCATTGCGAAACACCGTTTTCGGTGAGCATGGCAGAAGAATGAATGGCATTGACAAAAGTAATGCTATAGCCGTCATGAGCCTGTGTACCGCCGGCATTACCGGGAACAACGTTTTTCACACCTTGCGATTGAAGCCATGCAGCAAGATCGGCATTTGCTGTCACCGGTACATTTTTTTCCTTTGCAATGGCAATTGTATCTCCGACATGATCACTATGACCATGCGTGAGGGCTATATGGGTTACACCTTCGACAGCCTTTTTGATATTGAGGTCTTTTGCCGCCGGATTACCGGTCAAAAAAGGATCTATAAGAATAACCGCTTTACCAACTTCGACGCGAAAGGCTGCGTGCCCGAGCCATGTAATTTTCATGCCACTACCCTTGTTTTTTATTGGAAGTTCCATCTTTTAACGTATATTGAACGCAAAATCCTAAAATGCCAAGTACCTGCTTATGTGAGCGGGATATTTCATAAAGGCGAGCCTCAATGCCGGTTATAGATATTACTGAAATTCCTGATCTCGGTCTTAAGGACAAAAATATTATAGGCCTTGATTTGGGGACAAAAACGATAGGCATCGCTATATCCGATCTTGGTTGGCGTTTTGCCACCCCTCGCCCCGTCTTGAAACGCAAAAAATTCTCTATTGACGCTCAAGAGCTTCTGAAAATTTTTCTTGAAGAAAACATTGGCGTTGCAATTATCGGCCTTCCAAAAAACATGGATGGCACGAGTGGCCCACGCGTTCAGGCAACGCGTGCTTTTGTCCATAATATGAACAGCTTGACGCCGATTCCTTTTGTGTTCTGGGATGAGCGGCTATCAACAGTGGCGGCGGAACGCGGCCTTCTCGAAATGGATGTTTCGCGTGCAAAACGTGCCGTCAGAATTGATTCAGCGGCAGCCGCTTTTATTTTACAAGGAGCACTCGACAGGCTTCAAAGTTTGGCTCGAACTTTAAAATAAAGGTTTATCTCAAACTGCGGGATAAAGCGTATCCAATATATGTCCGGCGTGATGACGCGCACTCAACATCCCGTAAGACGAACGCCATTGCCCACCAAGGCGACTTTCAATATAGGCGGCTGTGATATGGGGCATATCTGCCTGTTGCAAGGCAGCAGCAGCACCCGCATAAGCCATTTGTTCGATAAATAGCCGTCCGGCACCAATGTCGCTGATGGCAACTTGAGCTGCTGCATGTAATATTTCAACAGTTTTGGGACCGGCGGCGCCAATATCACGGCCGATCTGGTCAAGTAGCCCTTGGAAAAGTCCCGGCGCCCTTTCACCTAAACGGATGGTATCAACCACAATGTCATTTCCGCCGTTTCCTTTTATCGTGCGCATTGGAGCGTCAACAAGCATTCTCGCCAAGCGGCTATCAAACATAAATGCCTGTGCACCCATTTGCGCTATAATTTCTCCGATAACCGGAACGACCAATTCGTTGATATGAATTGCTACAATCGGCGTCATGATACGGGCAAACGCAGCTTCCGCCCTATTTGAAGCAGCGTTATCAAAAGCACGAGCAAGCCTCATCACCAAACATTGCGAAGCGACGACATCGAGTGCCAAATCGGCAAAAACCCGTTCTGTCAAAGGCGGCAAAACCTGCCTTGGATTGAAGCGCCGGAAAAACAATATGCCACTTTGCAACGCCGCTCTTAGTACACCAGCCGAAATAACCGCCTGGTCAAAACGTGTCATGGTTTCGACATCTCTTATGACCTTATCTCCTTCACCGATTTTACCGATGAGCCAGCCAAGGCTGTCGTGGAAAGTAACTTGGCCTTCGGGGGCAGAACATTCACCGGCGCGATGGATAAGAAAATCTACTGAAAGATCTCCGTTCAAAGTGCCATTTTCGAGAAAACGGGAAATAAAAAAGCAACATTTCTGGCCGCCTACTTCCGCCGTTACGAAATAGCCGTCCGACATCGGATTTAAAACCGACTGTTTCACTGCGTCGATGCGATAAAGATCACGTCCATTTGCCGCGTCGAAGGAGATACGCGTTGCCGTTGAAACATGGGGGATATTTTGCAAGTTATTCTTTATATCGTCACATGCGAAAGTCAGTATTGCCGACCGTTTTGCGGAAACAGGACGAGAAGAATAATCGTGTTGACGTGATAATAAAGCATTTTGCCATTTGGCAAATAGATCGGATTCGCCAATTAAAGCGGAAATACCTGCGCTTGTTGATGTGATTTCATTTAAGTGTCCGGTTTCAAGACCGGCCATCAGAAAAAGTCTGATGGCTCGTGATTGGTAGCGAACACCATTTTCAGCCGGTCCATTCTCCCACAACGAAGAACAAAGCCCTGCCTGACGTGAGCGACGTAGCAGCGCATGATAGGCAGGATGCGTTTCCAATTGTTGTATGCCATCACCCCATTCGTTCTCCCGTCTCAATATCGGGCGATGGATATTGGCCAACCTTGCAAGATCTTGCGCCTCACGACTGGCAACAAATGCGCCGATTTCCTCGAATCCCGCGAGCAACGGCGTCGGCAAGAGCGACGAAAAACGGAACAAAACCGCATCGTCCAAAAACGCATTTTTTCGCATTATATTCTGGTTAGGCAAAGTGCTCACAATTTTTTCCCGAATTTCATTTCAAGTCAAATATATAGATCAAACCATATAAACACATTTAGTTCTCGTGCGGTTAAATCAGACATTGCATAAAAAGCAAGCCTTGTTGTAGTGTCAGTCAGTTTCTTCAGGAAATTTTCATCATGACACAAACAACATCTTTCCCCATTTTTCCCCACCGGCATCTTTTAGGCATTAAAGGCTTAACTGCGCACGACCTGACAACATTGATCGACCGTGCTGATGCCAATGTCGCAATATCGCGACAACTTGACAAGAAAAAAACGTCCATGCGCGGGCGAACACAAATTAATCTTTTTTTTGAAAATTCGACCCGGACACAATCCTCGTTCGAACTTGCAGGAAAAAGGCTCGGAGCCGACGTGATGAATATGGCGGTAAGCCATTCGTCGGTAAAAAAGGGCGAAACGCTTATTGATACAGCAATGACGTTAAATGCCATGCATCCCGATATTCTCGTCATTCGGCACAAATCCGGCGGTGCGGCCGCATTGCTTGCACAGAAAGTGAGTTGCTCGGTAGTCAATGCCGGTGACGGCGCCCATGAACACCCCACACAGGCGTTGCTTGACGCTTTGACAATCCGGCGTGCAAAAGGACGAATCGATGGTTTGACTGTGGCTATCTGTGGCGACATTTTGCATTCGCGTGTGGCCCGCTCCAATATCCTCAGTCTCAATGCACTAGGAGCTCGTGTGCGTGCTGTTGCCCCCACAACGCTTCTTCCCAATGAAATAGACAATATGAGTGTGGATGTTTTTACAAACATGCAGGAGGGGATAAAAGATGCAGATGTTGTTATGATGCTTCGTCTGCAGCGCGAACGCATGTCGGGGGCGTTTATTCCTTCCGTTAGAGAATATTTCCGCTTTTTCGGGCTTGATAAACAAAAACTCGGACTGGCAAAAAAAGATTGTATTGTTATGCATCCCGGACCGATTAATCGGGGAGTAGAAATTGCATCCGACATTGCTGATGGTCCGCAAAGTGTTATCCACACACAAGTTGAAATGGGAGTTGCTGTCAGAATGGCTGTTATCGAGGCTCTTTTGGATCCGCGTCGCAGCGAAGGAGAAAATCAATGACGCAGTCGATCGTTTACCAAAATGCCCGTATCGTTGATCCGTCATGTGACAAAGACGAAATAGGAACGCTCATCGTCGTTGATGGTATTATAAAAGCTTGTGGTGCTGCGGCTCAAAATCAGGGAACGCCTGAAGGGGCAGAGGTTTTTGATGCCCAAGGAAAGGCAATCCTGCCAGGACTGGTTGATGCCCGCGTTTACGTCGGTGAACCCGGTAACGAACATCGCGAGACGATCCGCTCGGCAAGCAATTCCGCGGCTGCGGGCGGCGTTACGTCTTTTGTTATGATGCCAGACACCCATCCGGTCATTGACGATGTCGCGCTTGTCGAATTTGTAAAACAGACCGCTCGCGATAATGCCTGTGTTCATGTTTATCCTTCGGCGGCAATTACAAAGCAACTGGCCGGTCAGGAAATGACCGAATTCGGGCTGCTAAAAGAATCCGGCGCCATCGCTTTTACCGACGGTCATCAAACAATCGAAAATTCTTTGGTTCTCAGGCGTGCCATGACTTACGCTCATGACTTTGATGCGCTCATTATCCACGAAACGCAGGACAAGTGGCTGACAGGTACAGGCGTTATGAATGAAGGGCTGCTTTCAAGCTGGCTTGGCCTTGCGGGTATTCCCAAAGAGGCGGAAGTGATTCCGCTGGAAAGAGATTTGCGTTTGGCCGCTTTGACGGGGTGTCGTTATCATGCAGCCGAATTGTCCACTGCAATGTCGGCAGATGCCATGCGTCAGGCAAAACAGAAATTGAATAATGTAACAGCCGGAGTATCAATCAATAATCTGACATTGAATGAAAATGACATTGGCGAATATCGGACATTTTTCCGCCTTTCGCCGCCGCTCAGATCAGAAGATGATCGCCATGCTATGATTGAAGCTGTCCGCGATGGAACGATCGATATGATTGTATCAAGCCATGATCCTCAAGGTGCTGATACAAAACGTTTACCTTTCGAAGATGCAGAAGCCGGTGCTGTGGGTATGGAGACGTTACTTGCTGCCGCTTTGCGACTCTATCACGATCAATCGTTATCACTTATAAAAATTGCCGCTTTGCTCTCTACCAATCCGGCAAAGATTCTGGAAATCGACGCGGGCAGTCTAAAACCCGGAAAAGCTGCCGATTTCATATTGGTTGATCTCGACGACCCTTGGGTTTTAACTCTTGATATGCTGCATTCTCGTTCAAAAAATACCCCGTTCGAGAATGCACGTTTTCAAGGACATGTGCTAAAAACCTACGTGTCGGGAAAAATGGTATACCAATATCAGAACTCTTGAATTGAACGGCAAAACTAAAAAAGGGTAACTCCATGGCCGACATCGGTTTATCTCCCAAAATGGTCTCATGGTTGACATTGATTATATGCTATCTCGTCGGCTCTATTCCCTTCGGACTGCTATTCACCCGATTGGCTGGCCTTGGAGATGTCCGTAAAATCGGTTCGGGTAATATTGGTGCTACGAATGTTTTACGCACCGGTAACAAGAAAATCGCACTGCTGACGCTTTTATGCGACATGTTTAAAGGCACTCTTGCGGTTTATATTGCCGCTTTCTTATCGTCATTGGATTATAACAATATTGTCGTTGTTGCGTTGGGTGGTTTTGCGGCCTTTATAGGTCATATCTATCCGATCTGGCTCAAATTCAAGGGTGGTAAAGGTGTTGCAACCTATCTCGGCGTTTGTCTGGGATTTTTTCCACCCGCTGCACTGGTGTTTATCTGTGTTTGGCTGCTTACCGCATTTATTACCCGTTATTCTTCACTTTCTGCGCTTTTTGCAGTCATTCTTGTTCCGGTTTTCATCATACTTTTCATGGATAACCCATCCCAGAAACTCTTTGCTATTGTTCTTTCGGTAATGAGTTTAATCGTTATTTTGAAACATCATACCAATATACGACGTTTAATGACTGGGACAGAAAGCAAAATCGGTTCTAAAAAATCATAGTAGGACAAAAACATAGCGGGAAAAAATAGCGGGAAGTTGCAATTCAGATGGAAAAACGTAAAGGGATACCCCTTACCGATATGCAGCGCCTCCATTGGCTGCAATTGATACGTAGTGAAAATGTGGGAGCTGTTACGTTCATTGATCTTATCGAACATTTCGGTTCGGCAGGTGAAGCCCTTATTGCACTTCCGGAACTGAGTTCCAAAGGGGGCAGAGGAAAGCCTATCAGGATCGCCAGTCGTGAAGATGCAGAGCGCGAACTCGAACTTGCGGAAAAAATCGGCGCACGTTTTATCGGCTTGGGTGAGCCCGATTATCCTCCCTATTTGCGGGCAATCGAAGCACCTCCCCCTCTCATTTTGTTAAAAGGAAATTGTGATTGTTTTTTTTCTCCCTCTGTGGGTATCGTAGGCTCGCGAAATGCATCGGCCGGCGGGAAAAAACTGACAACACTGTTTGCCAATCAGTTGGGGAAAACGGGTTTCACAACAATTTCCGGTTTAGCCCGTGGAATTGATACAGCCGCTCATTATGCGAGCATTGATACCGGAACAATTGCAGTGATGGCCGGTGGAATTGACCATATATATCCGCCGGAAAATAAAGAGTTGTATTTCACCATATTGGATAAAGGCGGGGCGATCGTCAGCGAAATGCCCATTGGAACTCAACCCAGAGCTCAGGATTTTCCCCGACGCAACAGAATTATTGCCGGAATGTCACTTGGACTTCTGGTATGTGAAGCAGCAACCCGTTCAGGCTCCCTGATTACTGCCCGATTGGCTGCTGAAATGGGGCGCATCGTTTTTGCAATACCGGGTTCTCCGTTAGATCCACGTGCACAGGGCACAAATAATCTAATTAAAGAAGGTGCACTGCTTGTCACCCGTCCGGAAGACATCACAGAAACACTCACACCTTTATCTCCATCACAAGATAATAGGCAATTAGCGATATTCGGTGATACCGACGAAAACTATACAGAGCTTCCACAAACACCGGTTTTAGATAAAAATGCAATTGACAGAATAGATAAAGACCGTGACGCTGTGTTAAATGCTCTTTCTACAGCACCGATTGACCTGGAGACGCTCAGCCTTGCATCCGAAGTCCCGATTGACCAAATCTATCTCATTCTGGTCGAATTGGATCTGGCGGGAAAACTTGTCCGCCACAGTGGCGGCATGGTTTCAATTGCTGTCACTGATTTTTCTGACTAGACTCGCTATTTTTTAGAATATTTTGTCCTTCTTTGGCGACCATGTCCAACAAAAATGCCAAAAACGGCGAATCGACATTTATTGCCATCTCGTTCATTTGTTTAGACATATCAGTTATATAGCCTATGATTTTCAAGCGTTCTATAGACATGTAACTTCTCCTCGTTACGTTAATTCTCCTTATGTTTTATTGATCTGGAGCCAACGTAAAAATTTTCATGGTCAACGCGTCATTTTTAATGATTGTTAGTGAGATTTATTATAATAACGTGTACTTTTTCATAGTGCAATCATTAGTTGCATATACGTTTTTTTTTCATTTAGCCTTGACCAAAGCTATCAAGCCGGTCAATTGAGAGGGGATAAAAATCATTGGTTCAGGGAAACGGATATCATTATGGATGTTGTCGTAGTCGAATCACCGGCAAAAGCTAAAACGATCAATAAATATCTAGGACCCAATTATAAAGTGCTGGCGTCTTTCGGGCATGTGCGTGATCTACCGGCAAAAGACGGGTCGGTATTGCCGGATCAGGATTTTGCGATGAAGTGGGACACCAGCTCTACCGGTGCAAAACGTCTCGCTGAAATATCGAAAGCTTTGAAAGACGCCGATGGCCTTATTCTGGCAACCGACCCTGACCGTGAAGGTGAGGCCATTTCCTGGCATGTTCTCGATGTTTTGCAGCATAAAAAGTTATTAAAGGGCAAACCCGTTAAACGGGTCGTCTTTAACGCCATTACAAAACATGCCATTCTGGAAGCAATGAAGCACCCGCGTGATATAGATATTCCGCTGGTTGATGCATATATGGCAAGACGTGCACTCGATTATCTCGTAGGTTTCACGTTATCGCCTGTGCTTTGGCGAAAACTGCCGGGAGCGCGTTCTGCCGGTCGTGTACAGTCTGTTGCATTGCGTCTTGTTTGCGACCGTGAGTCGGAAATTGAACATTTCAAGCGCGAAGATTATTGGTCAATAGAAGCTAAACTAGCCACTCAAGCTGATGAAAGTTTCATGGCAAGATTAACTGCATTCAACCAGAAAAAGCTCGCGAAACTTGATATAAAGAGCGAACAACAAGCTGAAACCATTCGCAGCATGCTGGATGGCGCCGATTATCGCACCACAAGTGTCGAATCAAAGCCGACCAAGCGTAATCCGGTTCCCCCTTTTACAACGTCAACATTGCAACAAGCTGCTTCCTCGAAGCTTGGTTTTTCAGCTTCACGCACAATGCAGATTGCCCAAAAGCTCTATGAAGGAATTGATATAGGCGGAGAGACAACTGGCCTTATCACCTATATGCGTACCGATGGTGTTCAAATCGCACCGGAAGCAATTGATGCGGCAAGAAATGCAATTCAAGACACATTCGGCGAAAAATATGTGCCCGAAAAGCCACGTTTTTATTCTACCAAGGCGAAAAACGCCCAAGAAGCTCACGAAGCCATTCGCCCGACAGATTTCAAAAGAAAACCTGACGATATCAGGAAATATCTCGATAACGATCAATTCAAGCTTTATGAACTCGTCTGGAAAAGAGCTATTGCAAGCCAGATGAAGCCCGCCGATATCGAAAGGACAACTGTCGAAATCGAAGCTATCAAAGGTTCTGATCGTGCAAATTTGAGAGCCGTCGGGTCTGTGATAAAATTCGACGGTTTCATCGCCGCTTATCTTGATCAAAAAGACGATGACGCGGCTGATGGGGACGATTCCGTACGACTTCCGGAAATGGCAGCAGACGAAAAGCTGAAAAAAGTTTCCATTGAATCTCTGAAACACACAACCGAGCCCCCTGCCCGCTACACCGAAGCAACGCTTATTAAAAAGTTGGAAGAACTGGGAATTGGTCGTCCGTCAACATACGCGTCTACGCTCGGAACATTGCGCGACCGTGATTATGTCACGATTGAAAAACGTAAACTTATTCCGCAAGCCAAAGGGCGTATTGTTACAGCTTTCCTTGAAAATTTCTTCAACCGCTATGTGGAATATGATTTTACTGCCGATCTTGAAGAAAAGCTGGATTTGATTTCCGATGGCAAACTTTCATGGAAAGACGTTTTGCGCGAATTTTGGGACGCTTTTAATGCCTCGGTCGCCGACATTAAAGAATTGCGGGTAAGCAATGTCCTTGATGTATTGAATGATGCACTTGCTCCACTTGCATTTCCGCCCCGGGAAGATGGCAGTGATCCACGCTCCTGTCCGCTTTGCCATGAAGGTCGCTTGTCACTCAAACTCGGTCGTTACGGCGCATTTGTCGGCTGCTCGAATTATCCCGAATGCAAATATACAAGGCAATTGGGGAGTGACGACACTTCCAACGGCGAAAACGCGCAAATCGATGGACCGACAATACTTGGAAAAGATCCCGATACGGGCGAAGATGTGACACTCAAAATCGGTCGCTTCGGCCCCTATGTTGAGTGTAAACATGGCGAGGAATTGAAACGCGCCGGTTTGCCAAAAAGCTGGACACCGAACGAAGTCAATCTGGAAAAAGCTCTGGCACTCTTATCCTTGCCAAGAGAAGTTGGTATCCACCCCGAAAATGGTAAGCCGATTATGGCCGCAATTGGTCGATATGGACCTTACGTCTCCTGTGACGGGCAATATGCCAACCTTGAAACACCCGAAGAAGTGTTTGACATCGGCATCAATCGGGCTGTTACTGTTCTGGCAGAAAAACAGGCACGTGGTGGCTCTCGCCGTGGTTCCATACCGAAAGCTCTGGCAACACTTGGAGAACATCCGGAAGGTGGAGAGGTAACTGTACGTGATGGGCGCTATGGACCATATGTCAATTGGGGAAAAATCAATGCGACGTT
This sequence comes from Bartonella sp. M0192, assembly GCF_016102305.1. Taxonomy (NCBI): domain Bacteria; kingdom Pseudomonadati; phylum Pseudomonadota; class Alphaproteobacteria; order Hyphomicrobiales; family Bartonellaceae; genus Bartonella; species Bartonella sp. M0192. The sequence continues at coordinate 1,760,111 of NZ_JACFOU010000001.1, forward strand.
ACCAAAGGGCAAAGATCCGGCATCTGTGACCTTGGCTGAAGCTTTGGAACTTATTGCACAAAAAGCAGCCTCTCCCAAAAATGGCCGTAAAGCTGCTGTAAAAAAATCACAAGCGAAAGCCGGAACGACAAAAAAAACTGCCACAAAAAAAAGTGCCACAAAAAAAACGACGGCAAAAACTGCCGCAAGCAAAAAGACAACCTCCAAAAAAGGTGAATAACCCGTCAAACGGCGGGATGGAAAACAAGCTATGAAACAACATCCCGACGTTAACCGGAAAAGTTCCCATCTCCCCACAAAGGATGATATTCTCTCTTTCATTCGGGAAAACCCGAATTTGTCGGGAAAGCGGGAACTTGCCAAAGCTTTCAACCTCAAGGGCAATGCGCGAATTTGGCTAAAAGACCTTCTACGTGAACTCAAAGCCGAAGGCGTTGTTGCCAAACAGCGTAACAAAATAGTTCCCAAACACACTCTGCCTCCTGTTACGCTTATCGATATTAAAGGTCGCGATCGCGACGGCGGTTTTATTGCCTTTCCGAGCGACTGGGATGGCGAAGATGCGCCCATTGTCTCGCTCCATCCGGCAAAACACACGAAAGGACCTGCAATTGGCGTAGGGGATAGAGTTCTAGCCAAAATTTTTCGTAACAAAAGAAAAGATGGCCCCGCTTATACCGCGCGCGCAATCAAAAAAATCGATAAACAGGAACTCACTACAATGGGAGTTCTTCGTGATATCGGCAAAGGTAAATGGCGTTTGGAGCCGATCGACCGGAAAGCTTCCGAAATTGCTGTCGATTTGCCACCGGATAGTGAAGCAAAATCCGGCGATCTCGTGGAAGTCGAAATCGGGCGCGACAAGCATTACGGTTTAAAGCGCGGAAAAGTAACTGCAATTCTCGGCAGTATCGATAGCGAAAAAGCATTGTCAATGATTGCGATTATCTCGCATGATATCCCTTATGTTTTCCCTGAACGTGTACTTGCAGAGGCAGAAGCTGCAAAACCCGCTACGATGGACAATCGTGAAGATTGGCGCGATCTTCCGCTCGTTACTATTGATCCGGAAGATGCAAAAGATCACGATGATGCGGTTTACGCCGAAATGGATACTAGCGAGGACAATAAAGGTGGCTTTATTGTCGTAGTCGCGATTGCCGATGTCGGTTATTACGTCCGGCCCGATAGTGCACTTGATAAAGAAGCACTGAAACGCGGCAATTCGGTTTATTTTCCCGATCGCGTTGTGCCGATGTTGCCGGAACGCATTTCCAACAATCTATGTTCTCTACGAGAAGGAGAAGACCGTCCGGCTATCGCGGTGCGAATGATTTTTGATGATCAGGGGAAAAAACGAAACCATAGTTTTCACCGCGTCATGATGCGTTCTGCCGCAAAACTCTCTTATGTGCAGACACAAAAAGCAATAGACGGAAAGCCGGATGAAAAGACGTCTCCGATAGTTGAAAATGTTTTAAAGCCTCTTTGGGCAGCCTATGATGCATTAAAAAAGGCGCGCGACAAACGACAGCCGCTGGAACTCGATCTTCCTGAACGGAAAATTATTCTTGACGAAAGCGGCCGCATCAAAGATGTGGTTGTCCCGCCGCGGCTTGATGCCCATAAGCTTATTGAAGAATTTATGATTCAAGCCAATGTCTCGGCCGCCGAAACTCTCAAATCTAAGCACCAGCCTCTGATTTATCGTATTCACGACCAGCCTTCGCTTGCAAAACAGGAAGGATTGCGCGAATTTTTGCATTCGCTTGGTTTATCGCTCTCACGAAGCGCCGAACTGACACCCGAACGCTTCAACAAAATCCTCGAGCGTGTAAAAGATACAGACCAGCAAGAGCTCGTCAATCAAGTGGTTTTGCGTACACAATCGCAAGCGGAATATGCTCCCGAAAACATAGGTCATTTCGGGCTCAATTTACGTAATTATGCACATTTTACGTCTCCCATTCGCCGTTATGCGGACTTGACTGTCCACCGTGCTCTCATTCGTTCATTGAAGTTCGGCAATGATGGTTTAACGGATGAAGAAGAAAAAAATCTTGATGAAATTGCTGTTGCAATTTCTCTCACCGAACGCCGTGCAATGGCCGCAGAACGGGAAACGATAGATCGCCTTGTTGCTCACTTTCTTGCCGATAAGATAGGAGCTGAATTTACAGGTCGTATCGCCGGTGTAACAAAATCCGGTTTATTCATATCGCTTGACCGCCTCGGGGCCGACGGCTTCACGCCCATTTCAACTCTGGCAACAGACTATTATATTTTTGATGAAGCCAGACACGCTTTGATCGGCCAAAAGAGCCATAAAGGCTACCAATTGGGTGACAGCGTCCATGTGCGTCTTGTCGAAGCCCAGCCAATTGCCGGCGCGTTACGCTTCGAGATGTTGAGCTCTCCAAGACCCATGGCATTTTCGCCCGTATCTCATCATAAAGCCAAAACAGGTGCACGCCGTTTTAACCGTTCAGCACGAAAAAGCAGAGCGTAAACCAATGAGGGGTTTGTTCAGTGATTTCCGGTTTTGTTAATGAACCGAAATTATCAAGTCAATTAACAAAGATTAGAGCGTGATCATTGCGGCAACAAATAATTATCAAACATCCCGAAAATTGACTTGAACAAACAGAATAGGTAAATTTGACCGTAACTATAATTATGCAAAGAAACGCATAAAAAACAAAGAAGGATTGATCAGCCTTATTCTAACCTCCCAAGCGATTTTGAAAGATAACGCTTTCCTTTTCCCGATTATTATAAGAGATAACCAGTTATTCTATCATGCAGCCTGATCATCCCTCACAGAATTTGAAGCCATGGCGCGCAATATTTGCCGCCACTGCTACGATTGGTGCAGTGGGTATGGCATTGGGGCTCGGGACCCAACTCATTTCTATTCTCATGGCTGCCCGTGGTTTTTCCAGTAGCGTAATAGGTTACAGCGGAACTGTGGGCGGCATCGCTACAATTATTGCTGCCGTTTTTACAGCACGAATTGCTAAAAAACTCGGTGTCGCACGTTCCATATTGACGATGATGTGCGTCGGATGCGCAAGCTTTTTAGGATTTTATTATTTCGAGTCGATTTTTATCTGGTTCGTTTTGCGCTTCACCTTACATTTTGCCATTACGGTGATGTTTATCCTTTCCGAATTTTGGGTAAACAGCTCGGCTCCTCCAGCTAAACGCGGCACGATTCTTGCGATATATGCGATTACACTCGGTCTAGGTTTTACTATTGGCCCTACCCTTCTTGCCCATGTAGGAAGTCAGGGTTTTACTCCATTCGGCACGGCCTGTATTCTGATTGCTCTGGCAGCAATCCCGATTGTTATTGCCTGGAACTTAAGCCCGACATTCAAGGATAGCGACCACGTTGCTTTTATCCGTTATATTTTTGCTGTGCCAAGTTCAACTATGGCCGTACTGGTTTACGGTGCAATACAAATGGGCGCATTGACGCTTATTACCCCCTTCAGTCTGAATCTCGGCTATAGCGAGGGTGAAGCTGCCAAATTCATGTCCATACTTGCGTTGGGAAATGTTCTGCTGCTTATTCCGATAGGCATTATCAGCGATTTTGTTACGGACAGACGCTATCCTTTGATGGGCTGTGCAATCATCGGCTTGATCGGGACAATATTGATTCCCTGGATTGCAGAGGTCAAATGGCTGCTTACCCTTGATCTTTTTATTTTGGGGGGAGTTTCGGCTGGCCTCTATACAATAGGTCTGGCGCAACTTGGAGCACGTCTCAAGGGATTCGAACTTGCTGCAGCCAATTCAGCCTTTATTTTTTGCTATGGCATCGGAATGCTTGTCGGACCAACGGCAATCGGAAAAGCGATGGATCTGTTTCCACCTTTCGGTTTTTCGAACACAATGGCCACATTTTTCGGACTTTATATCATTTTAGTGGTCTCAAGAGTTGTGTTAAAGCTAATCCGCTCTTGACTTTTTGTACAACATCCTTAGTGTCGCGGCAAAATCCACGTGAACCGGAACGATATATCCGGTTTGAAGGTGGTCGTTTTATTTTTAGGAACAGGATCCTTATTATGGCTAAAGCAGCATCCATTAAAATCAAGCTTTTGTCGACTGCAGATACCGGTTTTTTCTATGTTACAAAGAAAAATAGCCGCACAATGACAGAAAAAATGACAAAACGTAAATATGACCCGATTGCAAAAAAGCATGTCGAGTTTAAAGAAACAAAAATCAAGTAATTGATTTTTTTCAATTGAAAGAGCCGCTTTTCTCCGGAAGAACGGCTTTTTTATTAGCTGATTTTTAATCATCAGGACAAAATTAGCCGATTTCTAATCAACAAGCCAAATTGCCTTTATTATTTCGGTAATTTTCCTCACCTTTTATCGATTTGCCCACACCTTTTATCAATAATTGACGATTTGATTATCCAGCTGATCAATGACTGCGATTGTGCACATTCAAAACTCGTCTGTTTTTTCGCCTACAGAACGCTTCAACTGCTTTCATAAAATCCCGATTCTTTTTTGGATTTAGTTGACTACAATTGAATGGACATCATTCCATAACATCAATTTTTTACAGAGCCCTTTTCACACGACAAAAGGCACAATTGTTTTGAAACTGTCGGAGCACTATTGATATTATAATCAATATTTTATCCGGACATTATTGATCATCAATATTTTAAAGAGCTGAACTGTTTCTGCTTGTCCGCATGTATTTGCTTATCTTCAGGTGATGGCACAATTTGAACGGCCACTGTCGAGCCAAATTTACCGGAAGCCCCACTGATCTTGTCATCAAGACGGGAATTCACAAAACAATATCGGCAAGCCAACAGCCAATGCCGCTCGGTTAACAAATTTTTGGAAGATAGCTGCCATCTGCAACTCTACCCTCAGAAAACAAATTGAGATCACCTCTGTCATGAAATGACCGCCGAATGTTTTTGTCTCGCTATTCCGGTTTTACATATTTTGCTGTCTGACGGAATCGGTTTTTTCTGTTGCTCCGGCCATCAACGCGTCGCGACTATAAACATCATCATAATAGTTGATCTTACCGGTTTTAAGGTCCGGCCAGGCAGTAAAATAAGTAAGATAGACCGGAACCGGTTGACCGAGCGATACGCTTCTTTCACCTTTTGCAAAATAAGGTTTCAGATCATCAACATTTTTGCCCAGCACCGCTGCCGCCATTTCGCGAGGATATTCAAGCCGCACACAACCATGGCTGAGCGCGCGCATATCACGTGAAAATGCCGCTTTATTGGGGGTATCATGCAGATAGATATCATGTTTGTTGGGAAAAAGTATCTTGAGTTCACCCAAGGCATTTGTTTTCCCTGGCGTTTGGCGAATGCTGATTCCGCGGCCGTTTGAAGCAACTTTTTGCCAATTGACCGCAGACGCCGAAACCGGTTTACCAGAACTGTCGAAAAGCTGGTAATTATTGCGCTGGAGGTAACCCGAATCCTGCAGGATACGAGGCAACATTTCGTTTACAACAATCGAATTTGGAACACCCCAGGACGGATTGAAAGTAACAAGCCTTATCCGGTCATAGAAAAAATAAGTTTGTCTTTGTGGACTGCCCACAACAACCTTCATGTCGAGCCTGATTTCATTATTCTCGACATATTGCGCTCTATATGCTGCCTGATTGATCAATACATAGCGTGCACCAAAATCATGCGGAAGCCACCTGAAGCGCTCCATCGAATTGATGATTTTTTGTCGCTTCACATCAACATTATTATTTACCAATGTTCCGATAGTTGAAGGCCCGATAATACCATCGGCCGTTTTATTGACGAATTTTTGATAATCTTTGACAGCATCCACCAGTTGACTGTTATAATTTTTCTCACCAGCGAGATTTTGCAATATCGTTTTGTGCTCACTGAGATAGCCCGATGGCGCCCGACTTAAAAGGAGTGCTGTAAATTTGGGCAAATTGTCATTCGTCTCGCCCGGTTTGATTACGGTTTGGGCTGCAATTTTAATATTATCATTATGACGGGCTTCGGGAAGTTCTGCCAAAGCTTTCTTCAATGTTAGGTAATAGTCAGATTGTGGAAGATAGGATTTTAAAATGGCAATCGTGTTTTCGCTCTTAGCAATCCGGTTTAGCTCACCGCCAAAGTCTATCTCTTTTCGTGGTAAATCATGAAAAGGAGACAAGCGGTCGGCAATAATCCTTCCGTTTGAAGCGTCTTGAATGTAGCGCAAAATCCGGCTTGTCAAAGTGACATCGAAATTGGCGAGCGCACGTTGTCTTTCTTCACCAAATAAATTTTCATCCGGCATTTTCACCAGATAATCTTGTGGTTCCAACCCGTCATCATCAAGATGGCTAAAGAAAAGCAAAATATCTTTTGCTTTTGTAACAACTTCCCCGTCCTGCGACCATAAAAGTTTCGGGTTTTGTTCGTAATAGTGAATGACTATCCCGGCTATTGACTGTTCAGCCTTAGCATCAATAGCGGACAAATCGTCTAAGCGAAAATCTGTCGTTGCTTGTTCTTCTTTTGAAGCGCTGCCTTCCAGTATAACATTATAGCGGGCAGATAATGGCAGGTTGAAGGGAGAAGATGATTTTACGGTCGAATTCGTCTCGATAAGATCGATCGCCGGAAATTTGATTGGCACGAGACGTTCAGGCTTATAATCAAATGGCTGGGGACTAGCGATAGTCGCACGCTTGTTTTGTTCGATATTCGGCTTCTTGATCGCTTTATTTTGCGACTTGTCAGACAATGAAGGGTCTTGCACCTTGAGCTGGTTGTTTCCGTCCACCGGTGCTTCATACACCGGTGCAGGCTTCGATCTTTTGCTGAACAATTCCATCAGATTGTTGATGGCGAAAGCTTGTTCCACGCAAAGTGGCGAAGCATAAAGTACAGAACCGGCGAAAAATGTAAAAACAAGGCGAGAGATTGGTTTTTTCAACATTGTCCAGCTTTTCCGAGAAATTACAACAACCTTTTACAAGATTTTCGTAACCAAGCTGTTAAACCTGAAATGCTCGCTGCCAATTGTTATTGCCTTCCGACAACTTTTTGATCCTCCTTAAAAGGCTGCAGGATTTCTATCGAGCTTCGCCTTTGTCACGACACGTCAAAAAAAATGTCGCGAATTGAAGCAGCATATTGGATAAGAAATCACTTCTCCTCTCACGAAACCTTCCGGAATATTTCATTCCCTTGTCTCCGAATGCGTTAATCGTCGATTTTTTCTAACCTTTCCAGTATGTTAGAGTAATTTTTATGCTTTTGCAGCGAGGTGGTCTTCAAACAGGAATAAAAGAAAACAAAAACTTGTTATGGCATTTATGTCGACTTTGAAGAATGCATCCATTAAAATCTGTCGACAATTTAATGCTTCCTATCCTGCAGTCGAAATGTCCGAATGAAGCAATGCATTGGATCAAAAAGGCCATAGAATGTTTTGTCAGGTGTTTATCACAATGTGATAGGAACGAGGACGCAGAGTTAAATCAATGAGAATTTTGGGTTTGATATTGGCTGGTGGTCATTCCTCCCGAATGGGACAGGATAAAGCAGGTTTAAAATTTGGCGGGAAGACCCTTGCGGACAATCAGCGTGAGATATTGGTAAAGCACCATTTTCCCGTCGCAATAAGCTCCAATACAAGTGTAAAAACCGATATTGCCATACCTGTTCTTCCCGATCCACCCGAGGTTAAATATGCAGGTCCGCTAGCGGGTATATATGCCGGACTTCAATATGCTTCTACAAATAACTACCAATTTGTACTTACAATGCCGGTTGATTGCCCGATTATACCGGATGAATTTTTTGTTAAAATGACTTCGGCAATCGACACTACGACTTGTCTGAGGATTGCCTCCACACCATCGGGGTTGCAACCGACTTTTGCCCTGTGGGCAACAAAGCTTAAATCCGACCTTTTCAATTTTTTGATAGGTTCCGAAAACAAAAGCATCCGCTCATTCGCTTTTGCTCACAATGTGTCTATAGTGCGGTTTGACAATGTTTATAGCGAAGGTGCATTCTTTAACGTTAACACGCCTGAGGATTATCAATATCTACAGGAAAATTTCGGGATAAAAGATGAAAAACAATCTTAAAGTTTTCGGTGTAACCGGCTGGAAAAACAATGGAAAAACCACCATGGTGGTGCGCCTTGTTGAAGAATTGACTTCACGCGGCTACAAAATTTCCACGGTTAAACACGCTCATCATGATTTTGATATTGATCATGAAAATACAGATTCATGGCGTCATCGCAAATCCGGCGCTCAAGAGGTTGCGGTCGTATCATCGCGTCGTTTTGCACTTATCCACGAAAACAAAACAGAAGAAGAAACGCCACTTTCTACCATTCTGGATCTTCTATCCCCCTGCGATCTTGTTATAGTCGAAGGATATAAACGTGATAAGCATGATAAGCTCGAAGTTCGCCGCAAAGGTGGCAAAATTGGCGAACCTCTCAATAAATCGGACCCGCATATTGTCGCTATTGCATCGGATGAGCCTGTCGCGGAAAAGCATTTGCCTTATTTCAATATTGATGATGTAGCAGCAATTGCCGATTTTATTGTTAAACATATGAAACTGGAACAAAAGCAAGAGGCATAGAATGCTCGTACTTTGGGGGCGCCCTACGTCTAGCAATGTAAAAAAAGTTCTTTGGACTCTCGAAGAAGTCGGGCTCGATTATCAATATATCAAAGCTGGCGGCGCATATGGTGGATTGGATACACCGGAGTTTTTAGCACTTAATCCGAATGGATTGGTTCCCACAATCAAGGATGACGACCTGATTCTTTGGGAATCCAACACAATTGTGCGCTACCTTGCCGCTCGTTATGGCAAAGGGGTATTGTGGATTGAAGACTGCGGGAAACGTGCAGCTGCCGAAAAATGGATGGATTGGACAATGGGGACATTGTTTACGCCATTTGTAGATCTCTTGATGAATGTTGTTCGCTTTGCTCCCGAAAAGCGTGACTCCCGAAAAGTTGTCGAGGCTGTAGACAAGTTCGAAAAAGGACTTGCGATTATGGATGGCGAGCTGAAAAAGCAGCCTTTCCTTTCAGGAGAGAATTTGGGGATCGGTGACATCATCCCCGGCGTTTTTGTTTATTATTATTATGAGATGGATTTGCCGCGTAAAAACAAGTTTGCCCATGTCGAATCCTGGTATCAAAAATTACAAACACGCCCCGGATATAAAAAACATGTCATGATTCCAATCAGCTAAAGATTGAATCGCCTTGGTCGGTTCATCTTGCTGAGGACTTGAATAATAGACCTATGATCCGCAGAAATATCAACCTATTGGATATTGTTGTGGCAGTGGTTGTTGTGGCCACGGCACTCTATCTCTATTTTTCGGGCGTCAAAAAGACTTCTGTCGATGAAGACCAGTCTTTCGCCCCCGAAGAAGTCAAAATCGTTCATGGCATTCCGCGGCTCTCGGACGGCGATTCGTTGCATCTCCAAGGCATTAAAGTCCGGCTTTTAGGGATTGATGCGCCCGAACTCCACCAATTTTGTAATAAAGATGGTGCCTCTTACTCCTGTGGTGAATTGGCCAAACAGCATCTCGAAAGCTTGATAAACGGAAATGAAATAAGTTGTACATCGACAAAAACAGATAAATACGACCGCTTATTGGCGAAATGCTATTCGGGAGACCGTGAGCTCAATCGTGAAATGGTAAAAGATGGCTGGGCGGTTAGCTATTACGACTATAAACAAGAAGAAGCGGAGGCGCGAAAACAAAAGCTTGGTATCTGGTCAGGCACTTTCGAATGGCCACACACATGGCGCCGTGCTCATCCACGCTGATTTTAATTAACCGACACGTGTTTTTCTCAATCTTTACCGAATTTGGCTTTGCCGGTATTTGTCGATTGTCGTGTAAATATTGATCAGACAAATCCGCCCGTTTTATGGAAACTTTCCCTTCAAACAGAAAGTCTATTGGTCACACTAATCTCGCAAAGTTCGTTCTTGATTTTTAAAATATTTGGCGGCTCCTCCCGATTTTAATCATCCCGATTTTAGGCGTAGGCTCCCTATCTTCTTCGTTACTTTCGAAAACTGCACAAAGTGTTGATATGGCTTGAATTGACGTAAATTTTTCACTTCGTGCGAACGAAGTTTTGTTTTAAAGAAAACCGCATACTGACTGTTACAATTCCGATTTATGATTTTCCGTTTCTAACAGATAGACGCTTTATTAAAGGTTCGTTTATTTGGACAAATAGTAGAGTTGGGAAAAGCTTCTGTCATATAAAAATATCAACTGGAACCTCCCGTAATCGATGAACGAATTATATCTATCTCAAATCCAATTGCATATTTTCGCCTCCCGACTTTTTTTCGCAGAGGCTTAAGCCTTTCGACTTTTTTAACAAAATTTTCTTAAAATTTCAGATCTTTCTTGGACCCGAGCTGTTTCATCGGCTCTACCCAAAAATCCCTTCTGTCTTTTATCTCTAGAACGGAACGTAGAGCGCTCATGCTTTCCGATTGCATTTAAGAAACTTCAATGAAGTTCTTTCAAACCACATATCTAATAGACCGTTGCAGGACTATTTGGACCGGATATATTGGTTTCATGATGAACAGATCACGCAAAGCAAATTTAAACGAAATAGAAAAACTCGACAGAGAAATCGCTGATTGCCGGATATGTTATGACAAGCCGTTATTCATGCCGCCTCTGCCGCACGAACCTCGTCCTGTGGCCTATCTCTCGTCAACTGCCCGCATTGTGATAGCCGGTCAGGCGCCCGGAATGCGTGTCCATAACACGGGCATACCATTTAATGATCCCTCCGGCGAGCGTTTGCGTGAATGGCTTGGGGTTAATCGGGAATGCTTTTATGATAAAAGCAAATTCGCCATTATCCCCATGGGATTCTGTTTTCCGGGTTACAGCAAAACGAAAAGCGATCTGCCTCCCCGCAAAGAATGTCGTTTGACTTGGCATGACCGGATTTTTGCGGCAATGCCACAAATCGAACTTGTTATCGCAATTGGCGGTTATGCCCAAAAATATCACATTCACAATCTCGATAAAAAATCTGTAACGGAAACCGTAAAAGATTGGAAAAATATTCTAACAATTCAACAAGCTAAAGGGTATCACGTTCTTCCTCTTCCCCACCCTTCGTGGCGAAATACTCATTGGATAAAAAACAATCCTTGGTTCGAAAGTGAATTACTACCAACACTCAAAAAACTGGTCGTAAGTTACATATGATAAATTGTATAATAATTTTATTTACTACTATTAAAAAGGTTTTGTTTTTTATATAAAGTGCTTGATGCTCAATGTATTAATTTTTTTGGATATCACAATGGATCGTCTTGATAGGAAAATTCTTCGTCTTTTACAGGAGGACGCAACACTTGCGGTCGCTGATATCGCAAAAAAAGTGGGCCTTTCGACAACACCTTGTTGGCGGCGCATTCAGAAATTGGAAGAAGATGGCGTTATTCAGCGCCGTGTTGCTATTCTTTCGCCAGAGAAGGTCAATACGCGGGTCACGGTGTTTGTATCGGTAAGAACCGGTGCTCATAACCATGAATGGTTAAAAAGATTTTCGGAAGTTGTTCACGCATTTCCCGAAGTTGTTGAGTTTTATCGTATGAGTGGCGATGTCGATTACCTTTTGCGTGTTGTGGTACCGGACATTGCAGCCTATGATGTTTTTTACAAAAAACTAATCGCAAAAATCGACATCAGAGATGTATCCTCTGCCTTTGCCATGGAACAGATAAAATATACAACAGAACTACCGCTTGATTACATGGTATTAGAGAAAGAAGTAAACCATCTTTAGAAATGTCCATTGAAATAGATAAGCGGCTTAGCCTTGATAATTTGAGGGCAAAACGCCCTCTTGTTCAATGTCTGACCAATGAAGTGGCAATGAATTTCTGCGCTAATGTACTTAACGCATTGGGTGCCTCTCCGGTCATGTCATTTTCACCTGACGAAGCGGCCGAATTTGTGGATAACGCTGATGCGATAACCACAAATATCGGCACATTGACACGTGAAAAATATGCCGGCATACGACTGGTTATGGAACGCGCAAAAGTACTGGGTAAGCCTGTTGTGTTCGACCCCGTAGCTCATTTTGCAACGTCCTTCAGGAGAAATGCCACAAAACATCTTCTTGAATTGTCCCCGAAAGTGATAAGAGGCAATGCTTCGGAAATTATCGCCTTCACTGCAAAAACCAGCGCACACGGTGTCGATAGCCATGCAGAAGGGGAAAGTCGCTTCAATGCAGCAATAGAAGCTGCAAAACAAACAAAAGCAGTCATTGCCATGTCTGGCAAAACCGACTTTATAACCGATGGTAAAAAGCACATATTAGTCGAAGGTGGACACAGTTTGATGTCCAAGGTTTCGGCTTGTGGATGTGCCCTTACCTGCGTAACAGGTGCATTTATCGCGCTCGCGCCTGACCAGGCACTAAAAGCCACAGTGAAAGCATTTGCAGCCTTCTCGGCAGCCGGAGCAATTGCCGGTCATCAGGCGAAAGGCCCGGGTAGTTTTGTGCCCCTTTTCATTGATGCACTTGCCGAAATGGATGACCAAATGGTTGATAGATCTGTTTCAATCCGTCCTTGGCAAAATGACGGGATAGCAGAAGATTAGTATCAGATTTTAATTCCGGCCTCATCAAAGGTTGCCATTTGCGAATGTGTGAGAACGGCCGCCTTGACAACACCCGCTGCAATTGCAGCACCTGTTCCCTCTCCCAATCTCATTCCGAGATCAAGGAGCGGTTTTTTACCTATTTTATCTAACAGGCGGCGATGCGCCGGTTCTGCTGAAACATGCCCTGCAATGCAGTGATCAAGAGCATGCGGGTTGATCTTATGCAAAATTGCCGCCGCCGATGTGACAACAAAGCCATCAAGTATGACGGGAATTTTTTCCATGCGCGCGGCAAGAATAGCACCCATCATGGCGGCTATTTCACGACCGCCAAGACGACGCATAACCTCAAACGGATCGTCGAGATGATCTTTATGAAGTTCGACTGCCTTCTTCACCGCCGCAATCTTGCGCCGATAATAATCGCCCTTGGAACCCGTACCCGGCCCTGTCCACTCTTCCGCCTTTCCGCCAAAGAGAGCCAGAGAAATTGCCGAAGCAATTGTTGTATTGCCAATTCCCATTTCGCCCAAACACAACAAATCGGTACCACCGGCAATTGATTCCATGCCGAAAGCCATTGTTGCAGCAGCGCCGCGCATATCCATCGCAGCATCTTTGGTAATATCCATCGTCGGATAGTCCAGAGCAAGGTCGAAGATCTTCAGCCCAAGATCGTAGGCGATACATATCTGGTTAATAGCCGCGCCACCAGCAGCAAAATTTTCAACCATCTGCTGGGTAACAGCACGTGGCACAGGCGTAACATTTTCATCTGTCACACCATGGTTTCCGGCAAATACCGCAACCAGAGGCCGGGTAACAAGCGGCTTTTCCTTGCCTCTCCAACCCGCGTACCAAAGCGCAATATCCTCGAGCCTTCCCAAAGAACCTTCCGGCTTTGTAAGCTCCGACTGACGCTTTCTGGCCAACCTAATGGCGTTTTCATCGGGGTCAGGCAAACTGTTCAATAAAGCGCGAAAATCATCAAAAGGACTGGAAGCTGTCACAAAAACACCTGTCAAACAAAAAAGAACAAATAGAATCTCATTAACGACTGTTCTATAAGCAATTTGAAATCACTTTAACAGGAGTAACAGAAAACTTGTGCGATTTTCTTGGCCCATTAATGCGTTCATTAGGCTTTCTTACCCGCTTGCCTATAAATAGCCATTGGTTTTCGCCCGATCACAAGATTTCTGAAGATGCCCATTTTTTCCCCATTGCGGGCCTGATTATCGGCTTCATTTCTTCATTGTGTCTCGCTTTGGTCCACTTGGCGGGGTTTAATGAATGGATTTCTGCGACATTATCCGTGCTACTCACAATTATCATAACCGGCGCACTCCATGAAGACGGGCTTGCAGATGTGGCTGATGCCTTTTTCGTAGCAAAAGGGAGAGAAGAACGTCTGAAAATAATGAAGGATTCACGTATCGGAACTTACGGAACTGTGGCTTTATTGTTTTCAATCCTGTTGAGAATAGAGCTTATTTCGTCAATTTTGGTCAATCTTGGCCTTTATGCGGCATTCATTGCACTTATGGTCAGCGAAGCGGTAAGCCGTGGAGGAATGGTGTGGTTCTGGACAAGACTTCCTCTTGCCCGCAAGAATGGTACTGCAGCCGCTGCCGGAGAACCTTCGCCTGTTACTTTGCGTAAAACATTGACGATTACAGCAATCATTTTTCTTGTCGCTGGTCTATTTTCGTTCGGGCTTATTTGGATGATCGTCTCTATTGTCGTTCTATGCTTGTTTGTTTACGTTTTTTCCTTACAGTGTCTCAAGCGTATTGGTGGTTATACCGGTGACACGCTCGGAGCAATCGAACAATGTCTTGCCATTATTTTATTGGCCACAGTAAATCTTTTCTAACGACTGTCACTATTCATTATTGACGAGAGAGAACAGGTCATGAAACCATTCTGGTTTATTATCTCTGCTGCTGCCTTGATTGTCATTTTAATATTGGCATTCGCCGATTTACAAACTGCCGCAACCGACAAGATTGCCTATTTGGGTTATTACGGAATTTGGGGGCTTGCAGCAACGTCGGCATTACTCGGTTCAAAGATCAAATTGAGCGATGCATTGCGAAATATCGCAATTTGGTGTGTTATCATTTTTGCACTTATGAGCGTTTACAGTGTACGGTACGAATTGCAGGATATAGCACATCGGCTAACAGCCGGAATCATTCCGGGAAGCCCTCTTACACGTTACAATGAAAATGGCAAAACGGTAACTCTTGAACGCTCGGCAAACGGTCACTTCCAGACACGTGCTTCGATTAACGGAACAAATTTGAACTTTACGATCGATACCGGCGCTTCCGCGGTGGTTCTTACCTATGACGATGCCCTTGCAGCCAATATCGATGTCAACAAACTGGGATTTAATTATTCTGTCGCAACAGCAAACGGGAGTACAAATGCCGCCGCTGTCATTATTGATCATATGAAAATCGGTGATATCGAGCGTGATAACGTTCGCGCTCTTGTCAGCCAACCTGGCGCCCTGTCCGAAAGTTTGCTGGGAATGAGCTTTCTTAACCGCCTATCGGGCTATTCAGTGCGTGGCGACCGGCTCATTCTTGCTGATTGATAATTACGAAGAACCGACCATGATGAGCCAACAACATCCATAACTCTTAATGGGGTGTTCCTCTAGCAATCTACTCGATATAGGAAAAAGCCTTACGCAAAATCGAGGAATTCGCGTCCTGACCAGTAGCTTCAGTCGATAAGATTTGACGCCATTTTTTTGCACCTTTACGACCGGAAAAGAGGCCTATCATATGACGCGTAACATGTGAAAGCCTGCCACCGCCTTTAACGTGGCGGTCAGCATATTCGCACATTGCCTCAATGATTGAACTTTCCACCAATGGTGCCCGATCGTCATGATAGATTTTGTTGTCAACCTCGCAAAGAATAGAAGGATTGTGATAGATAGAACGCCCGAGCATTGCTCCGTCGACATGGTTCAAATGACCTACAGCTTCATCTATTGATTGAATACCGCCATTTATCCCTATGAAATGACTCTGGTTTTCCCTCTTCAGATCATAGACACGCTGATAATCGAGCGGGGGAACATCACGATTTTCTTTCGGACTTAAACCTTTAAGCCACGCCTTTCGCGCGTGCACCCACAAGGCATCGGCTCCACTCTGCCACACAGCTTTACTCAAATCATCAAGTGCCGAAAGGACATCCTGTTCGTCGACACCGATACGACATTTGACTGTCACCGGAATAGAAACAGCAGATTTCATCTTTTCAACAATGTTTCCGACGAGATCGGGTTGTACCATAAGACAAGCACCGAACGCACCCGATTGCACCCTATCCGACGGGCAACCAACATTGAGATTTATTTCATCATAACCGAAATCTTCACCAATTTTCGAAGCTTCAGCGAGTTTGTCCGGCGAGGAGCCACCCAATTGCAAGGCCACCGGATGTTCACATGCATCAAACTTCAAAAGCCGCTCTCTATCACCGAAAATTGCAGCGTCTGCGACCACCATTTCCGTATAAAGCAATGAGTGCTTCGTCAACAAGCGGTGGAAATAGCGGCAATGCCGGTCGGTCCAATCAAGCATCGGCGCAATCGCGAATTTCGGTTTTTCTGCTCCGTCATAAATCGACATATTACCCAACGTTCCGCTTTGATTTTTTCGATATTTATTAAAGCAGCCAGTTTTTGAGGCGCTTCAATGCTTCGTCAATTTCGGCAGGCGAACCGGCATAGGAAAAGCGCATTGTGCGTTTTCCTTCCACAGTATCGAAGTCCACTCCGGGAGTTGCCGCTACATTAGTTTCATCAAGCATTTTCCGGGCAAATTCTGTACTATCATTGCTATATTTTGATACATCACAATAAGCATAAAATGCTCCGTCCATGGGCGCCAGTAATTTGAGCCCTAATAAAGGTAGTCCATTTTTCAAATGTTCCCGATTAATACGATAGCTATCTTTTATCTTTTCGAGATCGGCTGTTGCATCGAAGGCTGAAATGGCAGCTATTTGAGAAAGTTCGGGAGCCGATATATAGAGATTTTGGGAAATCCGCTCGACTGTTCTTACTGCATTTTCGGGTAATACCATCCAGCCAATACGCCAACCTGTCATACAATAATATTTGGAAAACGAGTTAATAACGGTTACCTCGTCACTGAAAGACAATGCTGTAACATCGGGACCGGTAAAGTTCAGCCGATGATAAATTTCATCGGCAATCACTGTAATATTGTGCGTTTTACAAAATTGTATGATGTTTTTGAGGTCATCCGGTTTCATAGATGCCCCCGTTGGATTGCTCGGAGAGGCGAACAAAATACCTTTAAGAGGCGTATGTGCATGCACCTCTTCAAGTTTTTCTACGTCGATCAAACCGTTTCCATTTGTGTCGATCTCGACGACCTGAAGCCCGAGTGCCTTCATAATATGACGATAGGCCGGATAACCCGGCCGCGTGATTGCGACTCGCTCTCCAACATCGAAAAATGTTAAAAAGGCCAGATTGAATGCGGCAGATGACCCGGTTGTAACAGCTATCCGCTCAGGCGATATGGAAAGGTGATGATGTTCATCGTAATAGGCGGCAATTTTTTCACGTAAACGTGCAAGCCCTAACGAATCAGTATATCCGATATGACCATCTTCGAGCGCGCGTTTGGCAGCTTCTCTGACGATCATCGGACAAGATGCAGCGGGCTGACCTATTGCCATGGAAATAACCGGATCACCGTCTTTCAGCTTTTTATTGGCGGCGGCAAGCACGTCCATTGCAAAAAAGGGATCGACATCACTTCTTTTCGATAGACAAATCATACTGGTCTCCACATAAAAAAACGTATAAATTCAAATCATGTGCCGCACAAAAGCCTGAAAGCCATGGCTAAAACGATGAAAAACCATGTATCTCTGCTCGAAGCACTCCGGGGAGTATCTATGAAGATAGAGTTGCAGACTTCAAGACAAAAATTGTTGTCTTTTATAAAACGATCAATAACTCTCTTGGTCCATTTCGGTCTGGCTGCCATATTGGTTCTTGCACCATCTATGAATGTTGCGCAAGCTCAATCCCAGTCTGTTCCAATTATCCGTGATGCCGAAATTGAACAATTATTATACGATTATACAACGCCGATTTTTAAAGCCGCGGGCATAAAGAACAAGATACAAATTATTATCGTCAATGACCAAAGTTTCAACGCCTTTGTTGATGGTCAGCGTATGTTCGTCAACATAGGTGCGTTAATGCAAGCCGAAACTCCTAACGAAATTATCGGCGTTATAGCACACGAAACAGGACACTTGGCAAATGGGCACCAGCAACGTTTGCGCGAACAAATAAAACGCGCTCAAACCATGGCTGTTATTGGTATGCTGTTAGGAATTGGAGCTGGCGTTGCCGGCGCCACCACCGGTAATTCGGCCGCTGCCGGAGCTGGCGGGGGAATAGCTGCCGGAAGTAACGAAATAGCAATGCGTACTCTTCTCAATTATCAACGCAGTGAAGAGGCCGCTGCCGATAGAGCGGCAGTCAATTACCTTAACGCAACGGGCCAGTCGACGAAAGGAATGTTGATAACATTCGAGCGTTTTTCCAGTGCACTCGCTCTTTCCGGTGCGAAAGTTGACCCCTATAGAGTGAGCCACCCGTTACCCCGCGAACGTATTGCCGCTTTGGAAACATTAGCCAAACAGAGCCCTTACTATGACAAGAAAGACCCGCCCGAGTTACAACTGCGTCATGATATGGCTCGGGCAAAAATAGCGGCATATACCGATCATTTCACGGAACTCCGCCGCATGTTCAAAGATAATCCGCGCGGGCTTCCTGCCCGTTACGGCGAAGCAATATTGGCTGTCGAGAGCGGTTCCCCGAAAAATGCGGTTGAAAAAGTAAAAGACCTTATAAAAGACGAACCGAAAAACCCCTATTTTCTCGAATTGTTGGGAGACGCTCTCATTAAAGCGAATGACCCTGCCGGTGCTGCCAATGCTTATAAACGTTCGGCAGAGCTTGACCCGCGCGGCTCCAGTCTTTTGCGTGTAAGCTATGGCCATGCATTACTATTAACAAATGACCCCAAAAACGTTCCGCTCGCTATAACTGAAATACGTGCCGGAATCGCCAAAGAGCCGGAATTTGCTGCCGGCTATGGCTATCTTGCACTCGCTTACGGAAGAAGCGGACAAGTCGCACTTGCCGATCTTGCAACAGCCGACATGCATTATTATAGTGGCAATCGTATGCAGGCACGCATTTTTGCAACGCGAGCCCAACAGAAGCTTGCACGCGGGTCGGCCGAGTGGTTGCGCGCCCAAGATATTCTCAATACAACGCAACTAAAAAAATAACACGGCAACTAAAAAAATAACACGCAATTACCTGAGTTTTGAATAAAGCGAGCCAATCAATGCAATATTTTATGCCCTCATTCATAAACAAACATTTTTTGTTCGCAGGCATGATGGGGATTTTCTTATCAACGGCCTCTCTGGATAAAGGGGCTTTGGCTGTTGAAGCAAATAGCAATACAACCGATCAAATAAAAAATGCACTTCTTACCGATCCGAATTTTATCACTGCATTGGCGGACGCGGTTAAAAAACAGACTTCAGACGATCATATTCGCGAGGTTGTTAAGGACTATCTCGTAAAGAATCCGGAAGTCATGCTTGAAGTACAGGAAGCTCTCAATAACAAAATCGAGCAAAAGACCACTCAAAATCGTTCTTCGACAATAACCGAGATGAAAGACGAGATATTCAATTCTTCGGATGATGGTATCTTGGGAAACCCGAACGGGAAAATATCATTAGTAGAATTCTTCGATTATAATTGCGGTTACTGTAAAAAGTCCTATCCCGATATTCAGGCTCTTATAAAGGGTGACACCGATTTACGTGTCGTGCTCAAGGATTTTCCTGTTTTAGGTGATGATTCGGTTAAAGCGCATATTGTTGCACGTGCCTTTATGAAACTGATGCCTATGAAATTTGCGGCTTTTCATAGTCAAATGATGACAAGCGAGGGACGTGCCAATGAGGAAAAGGCCATAAAAATTGCTGTAAAACTTGGCGTTGATGAGAAACAATTACGTCAAACCATGAAGGATCCGGATATACAGCAAGTCTTTATGAAAAACGGCAAACTTGCTTACTTGCTCGATATCAATGGCACACCAAGCTATATTTTGGGAAATGAAGTTCTTGTCGGTGCCGTAGGAGAAAACATTCTGAAAAAGAAAATTACATTGCTAGAACAATAATTTTTTCTGTAATGTCACGCAAGATTAAACTTTTGTTGACGCTGTGTTTGAGTTGAGGAATTTGCACTTTCGCTTTTTTCTCAACATGCTTATAAGCGTTTTATGTGTCAAGCTGTTGCTAAAAATGCTACAGCTTCATGATAGAAAGTTTTATCTGCCTGACATGGCTATTGCACCAGCGGAAGGCAACCGGATTGAAATTTGGTCCGGCCATAGAAGTTTGAAAGCGGTCACGACGATCGAGGAGTAAAGAAAGAGATGGCTACAAAAACAACAAGTACCGTCAAAAGCACAGGTGTTAACAAAGATCTCATCCGCGATCTCGCCGAAATACTCAATGATACCAACCTTTCGGATATCGAGGTTGAACAAGGAGACTTGCGCATCCGTGTTTCGCGTCAGTTAAATGCAGGTGCGCCTGTACAAACTGTCTACGCTCCATCTCCGGCAGCACCGGCTGCACCAGCTGCTCCTGCTCCCGCAGAATCGGCAAAAGAAGATTTGACCAAAAATGCCGTAACTTCCCCTATGGTTGGCACCGCTTATTTGGCACCTGCACCTGGGGCTCGTCCATTTGTTGAAGTCGGGCAAAAAGTTTCGGAAGGTCAAACCTTGATTATTATCGAAGCAATGAAAACGATGAACCAGATATCTTCACCCCGTGCAGGCACGGTTAAAGCTATTTTGGTGGAAGATGCGCAACCTGTTGAATTCGGTGAGCCTCTGGTCGTTGTTGAATAAGACAGGATCGCTAAATGTTTCAGAAAATCCTGATCGCCAATCGTGGTGAAATCGCACTCAGGGTTCTGCGTGCTTGTAAAGAGCTTGGTATTAAAACCGTAGCTGTCCACTCGACAGCCGACGCTGATGCCATGCATGTAAGACTGGCCGACGAGAGTGTTTGTATCGGACCTCCCCCTTCTCGCGATTCATATCTCAATATTCAACAAATTGTTGCGGCTTGCGAGATTACCGGTGCCGATGCCATCCATCCCGGTTACGGTTTTCTTTCGGAAAATGCCAAATTTGCTGAAATTCTGGAAGCTCATTCTATTACCTTTATTGGCCCGACTGCTGCCCATATTCGTATTATGGGCGATAAAATCGAAGCCAAGAAAACCGCAAAACGGTTGGGTATTCCCGTTGTTCCGGGTTCCGATGGCGGTGTGACCGAGGACGAAGAAGCTTATAAGGTAGCAGATAAAATCGGTTATCCGGTTATCATTAAAGCGTCGGCCGGTGGCGGTGGACGTGGTATGAAAGTTGCCCGTTCACGTGACGAATTGTCGGTTGCATTGAATACCGCTCGTAGCGAAGCTGCTGCCGCCTTCGGGGATGACGCTGTCTATATTGAAAAATATCTTGAGAAACCGCGTCACATCGAAGTTCAGGTTATGGGTGATGGCGCCGGAAATGCCATTCATCTCGGTGAACGGGATTGCTCTTTGCAGAGACGTAACCAGAAAGTCTGGGAAGAAGCCAATTCCACCGTTCTTGATGATGAGGCAAGACAGAAAATCGGCATGATCGTGGCGAATGCTTGTGCCGAATTAGGCTATCGCGGTGCCGGTACTATCGAATTTCTCTATGAAAATGGTGAATTTTATTTCATTGAAATGAATACCCGCCTTCAGGTTGAACATCCGGTAACGGAAGCTGTAACCGGCATCGACCTTGTTCACGAACAGATTCAAGTTGCAGCAGGCGAAGGGCTTTCGGCAAAACAAAGTGATATCCACTTTTCAGGCCATGCGATTGAATGTCGTATCAATGCCGAGGATCCGGTCAACTTCACCCCTTCCCCCGGATTGATTACCCACTTCCATACACCGGGTGGTCTGGGCGTGCGTGTTGATTCCGGCGTTTATTCCGGTTACCGGATACCGCCTTATTATGACAGCCTGATCGGCAAATTGATTGTTCATGGAAGAACACGGCTTGAATGCATGATGCGGTTAAGACGCGCTCTTGACGAGTTCGTTGTCGACGGTATCAAAACGACACTGCCGCTTTTCCGCGATCTTATCGGCAATGAAGATATAGCCAAGGGAAATTATGACATCCACTGGCTGGAAAAATATCTTGCCAATAAGTCGGCTTCGAATAGCTGATAGCTTTGTCTGAAAAAGAAAAAGATAAATTAACCCCTGCGCTACTTCTAAGCGCCTATGCGCAGGGTATTTTTCCTATGTCGGATGATGCAGAAGATCCCGACATTTATTGGATACGTCCGGAACGGCGTGGAATTATTCCTTTGGACAATTTTCACATTCCGAAAAGTCTGAAGAAAACTATGAAGAAAGAGCCGTTCAAAATCGTCATTGATTCCGATTTCGAAGGCGTTATTTCCGGCTGTGCCGAATCAAAGCCCGGACGTGAAACAACGTGGATCAATCACCCCATTCGCAAAGCTTATGGTGAGCTATTCGAACTCGGTTTTTGCCATACAGTTGAAGCTTGGCAAAACGAAAAGCTTGTCGGTGGTTTATACGGTTTGGCTTTGGGACAAGCCTTTTTCGGTGAAAGCATGTTCTCGCGCGTCACTGATGCTTCCAAGATATGTCTTGTTGCGCTTGTAGACCATTTGAAAAGCCACCACTTCGCTCTTCTTGACACACAATTTACAACACCGCATCTCGAGCATTTTGGCGCAATAGAAATTACGAGACAAGATTATGAAATGCGCCTGAAAAAAGCCCTATCCGGCCACGCCGAGTTTTAAAATCTTTATATTTTCTCACCAAATTGCCGGCTAAATTCCCACTTGTTTTTCAAAAATTTTTGGCATGCAAAAAAGATTGTTGTTTTGGCAATTTTTCTGTTTGCCTTTGGCGAAGTTTATGCTAGTTGCAGTGCGGCGCCCTTATAGCTCAGTTGGTAGAGCACCTGATTTGTAATCAGGGGGTCGGGAGTTCGAGTCTCTCTGGGGGCACCACTTAAGTCTTTGATTTACAAGCCTAATTTCCGAAACACAAAAATTCACATGTTAAAGTTTGACCCTTTTTTTGAAGAGTTTGACAATTTATGTGCTCTTTTTGTTCATTCTTGCAACCGAGTCGCACAACGGCCACTTCGTTTTTTTGCCTTGTTCCGGTAATCGTAAATAGTGCCTTTCAATACATTAGACATATCATTATCGATATCACCAATCGGCATGTCAGAACTGAGGTGTGAATCAACGAGCTTGTTGTTCAACGTCGGCTCTTCATGTCATTGTTACAGCCTCTGATAATAAAGAATATCCGAGCTTTTTTTGCTTTCAACACCTAATTAGTCTTCTGTTGTCAGCATCTGGTGTTTTATCTTTTCCTTCTTTTGTGGAGCAAAATCATTGCCATTTTTCCTATAAAGGTCACTGCCATATCCGCCAAAGTCGGTACCGACTGATACCCGTGTTCTGTCAGAATTGTTTTGGTCAATTCCTTTGTCAGAGATTTGGAAATCACGCTCTTTAATACCGAGATTATTGGCAAATCCGCCGAAAATCCCATCAACCTTTCCATAAGCGACCGCTACAATTACCGTAAATTCCATACAAAAATTTATTGTTGAAATTTATAAATAGCATTGTGGTGCTTTTCGTTCGATTGCATAGTAAATATCACGCAGTAAATGGAGACCGGTTCAAGTGGATAAAGATAAATTAATTGATGTTAAGCAAAGGTTTTCTGTTTGGTGTGCATCAACCGCAGCCCGGGCTTCAAGGAATTGTCGATTTACGGGTGAACAAGGTGCAGAGATTGCTCTTAATAGCTCACTTTTGGACTATCAGACTTTAGACGATTTACCTGACCCGCTTGAATTCGATAATTTACATAAAAAGTTGCGGCAAAAAATTTGTCTAGCGGCCGAAAATACTATCAAAAACAAAACAATGCAGTTCACACACGGTGTAGCTGCAAAATTTATAAATATTTATTTTAAAGCTATGTTCCTAAATGATGTTCCAGCAGAACACTCTGACTACGAGAACAAAATAAACGCTTTGCATCCGCCGATAGACCGCCTCTTATTGCAAAAATTAGCAGAAAAAAATGTTGGCGGCCTCAGAAATTTTTGGCAGTGGAATGTATTTATAGGGTGGTCCAATTTTTCATCTGACGATTATGAAGATGTTATACGACATATCAAAGATGTAACCAAAGGTCATTTATGGGAAATTGAAGAGTTTTGGCCCGGTTTTAATAAAACTAAAAAAGTTACCAATAATCCAACATTACCATTTTATGAAACAAAAACACAAAACAATGTTCCGTAAGCCTACAGCTCAATTGTGTTTAACTTTCGTACTCTGATGGCTTTGTTTTTTAACCTTGCTACAATACCGATAGAATAGCAGCCGCATCGAAATTATCACAATTAAAAAGCTCTTCGGTCATGAGGTTGTCGTGTGTTTTTGAACGAGAACTAGACCTACTAGAGGCCGCATTGACATTGCCGTTATAAACATAACCGAAATAGCTTGAATAGCTTGTGACAATTGGCTCATCAACACCTAACCGACGTCCGCCTAACGGGATATAGGCATAACGCACACTCGTCGAAGAGAACTTTGAGCCATCATACTTTTCCGAACAAAGTTCTACATATGTTTTTAAACATCTCGGTTCGGTTTGCGAAGCGGGATGGAAGTGTAAAGTCGTACAAGAAAACCATTTCCATCTATCATTCCGAAAACCGGTTTTTCGGCGAGATAAACATTGTCGCCAGCAGTTACAACACTGCGGAGATAGCCAGAAATCCGAATGTAGTTATTCGTGCCAGATATGTTGGAATTATCATTGCCAAAAATATTACATAAATGTCAACTGTTTGATTTTATGTTATTTTTTCTTTCAATATCAGCGACATGTGATGCTTTTGGCAGCGATATCAAAACGAATATACGAGATATTATTCATTCATTAATTTAGCCATTCGAATAGATCAGGACTGATTAAACGACGCTCCTTTCTAAACATCATAAAAAATTTCGGCCTTCAACAAATTGATCAGTAGCTTTTATGAGACAATCAAGGATACCCGGCTCGGAGTAACTGTGCCCGGCTCCCTCGACAATATGAAGCTTCGACCCGGGCCAGGATTTATGTAACTTCCACGCATAGGATAAACGACAGATAAGGTCATGCCGGCCATGTATAATCACACAAGGCAGATGCCGGATTTTATCAAGGTTATGAAAAAGCTGTTCCTCTTCAAGCCAGCAGTCATTAACAAAATAATGATTTTCAAGCCGCGCTATGTCCAACGCCGCCTGATCGGATTGCGGCGTTCTGGGAGAGGGCTTCGGCGGTATGATCGATACATTTTTCGCTTCCCAATCACTCCAGGCGCGGGCAGCATTGATAGCAATATCCTTTTGCTCATGATTGAGAAGGCGGTGATAGGCGCCGATCAGGTCATTCCTTTCCGCAACCGGTACGGGCTTAATGTAATTCTCCCAATAATCGGGTGATATTTCCGAAGCTCCATATTGGTTCAACCAATTCATTTCATCCCTACTTCCGGTAAAAATTCCGCGAAGGACCAAACCACTAACATGATCCGGATGAGTCTCGGCATAGGCGAGAGCCAGCGTCGACCCCCATGAGCCTCCAAAAACCAACCATTGATCCATTCCCACCATCTGACGAAGCTTTTCCATATCCTCAACCAGATGCCATGTAGTGTTCGCAGTTATCGAAGCATGAGGCGTGGAACGACCGCAACCACGCTGATCAAACAGCAGAACATCATACTTATTCGGATCAAACAACCGACGATGATTTTCTGAAATGCCACTGCCCGGCCCGCCATGCAAGAAAACTGCCGGCTCGGCTCCTTTGGTACCTACCCGTTCCCAATAAAGCTCATGGCCATCACCAACATCAAGCATATCATGCTCGAATGGTTCAATAGCCGGATAAAGTTCTCTCATCAGCAAACCTGTCTTTCGTTTAACTCTGTTCTTGCATCAATCCTTGCCAAGCTTCGTAGGCCGCCAACACGGTCTCCATCTGCATTTGGTGCCCAAGCTTAAAATCATCCCCATAAACAGTCTCGTCGGGATATTCTGTTACGAGTTCTACCTCGAAAGTGGCATTGGGATAAAGCGCAAAAGAACAGGGAATGCCATTGATTGTTTCAAACCCCGGTTCACCGGCATGCTGTCGATATAATTTGACTTGTAAGTCATTCATTGCCAAGCCGGCATTATTCAAGGCAAGACATGCTGTAACTTTTTCAGCCAATTGACGTGTTGTTTTTTCCCAGCCTTCCCGATAGCGGAAGACCAGAAAGAACCCTTTGGGCAATGTCCACATTGCAAAATTATGCGGAATATAGCCTGAAAGCGGCCTGATCCATTCATGGCTTGGGTAACCATGGAGATTGACATGCAATTTTGCACCCGAACATTTCCGTCCTTCAATTCGTATCCCGCGCTCCATCGGTGCGGAATCCGGTGTATTCTGCAAGTCATTACCAAAGGCAGTATAGCGGGCTGCGTGATGCATATGATGAGGATTTTCGAGAATTGACCTGAGAAATAATGCGTTGCCATCGGGATTTTCCAACGGCGATATAACAAAATGGGCATTTTTTCTGAATGACAACATATGCGCGGCACGCAACGCTCCTACTGTGCCGGTCGTTTCGTTGCCATGCTGGCAACCACTGATCATAACAGCATTATCGCTTCCTTTATTATAACGCGCACATACCCCACGGCCGCTGCGGCTCTTCGCTTGTAGCAATGCTCCGCCAATATTATCAAGGGCTGCGGCTATAGCGCTATGGCACATTGGCCGATCGGCTAGCTCTGGTTCTTGAGCAGCAAAAGCCGTATTTTTTGTCGACAAGGGGACAAGTTCAATGGCCATATGACAATTGTCGTCCTTGGAGCGGGTAATCAAGGGCGCAATCTGGCCCGGTCTAACAGTACGGTCTTCCGGAGGAAGCCCGTTGATTGACTGGTAATATTCAAGTGTCGAGAAATATAATTCCTCGTGCAGAATTTCCTGATAACTTATAATCTCTTGGCCATAGCCGACCGGTTTTTCGTTCTGCGGCAGGCTAACACGGATCGATAATTCTTCAAAATAGGGCATCGTTGGCGGCAGCGGCATTGTGCGGATGGCTTGCATAGCGCCATCAAAAACCTCGTCGAGATCCGTCACAACCTGCTCGTTACGAATGCATTCTCCATTGCGATAGATGCGCAGCCATCCGCAAGGGCGCAACATATCTCGCCCGAAGCAGTCTTTCGCCAGCTGATTTGGGGCAAATACCTTCTCTTGTCGCATTGTGCCATCAGCAAAAAAAAGATTGACGTAATAATTATCACAGTCAGATCCGGCTTCAAAAGCCACATCTGCATGTGGAAACATGCCTGCTAGCGGATAGGCTTCAAGTCTGAAGCGATTTTCTTTCGCATCAGGCGAAACCGGATAGGTCACCTTTATCTGACGCAGATTTTCAGTATTTTCGAGAGACATAAAAAAGTGCACCAATGGTTTTAGTGCGCAATGAAAAGATAGTTGATAGCCTTTATTCTGCAAGTTTTTTTGAGCAATTTGAAGACTATCAAGATCATCAAACAACCATAACGATATCCGGTCGGTTGATTTGTATTCTTGCTCAATACGCGCGCACCACTGTGTGAGCGAGCGCGAAACGGAATTTTGATAGATTATACTCATCAACGTGTTCTCCCTCGAGGATCAAGAATATCGCGCAGCCAATCTCCAAGCAGGTTTAAACCCAGAACAGTTGACAGGATTGCCAGACCAGGAAAGAAACTGACCCACCATGCACTTTGCAAATAGGTGCGACCATCGGCCAACATGCCACCCCAACTTGGCGTTTTCAGATCAACCCCCATACCGAGGAAGGTCAGACTACTCTCTAGCAGTATATTATTAGCCACATTCAGCGTCATCAACACTATTACCGGACCTAACAAATTGGGCAACATATGTTGGAAAATGATGCGAGGATTAGAGACTCCTATAGCGCGTGCCGACAGGATGAATTCTTGATCATTCAGCCCTAAAACAGAGCCGCGAACCAGACGTGCATATTGCACCCATTGTGACACGACGAGCAAAATTATCGTTTGCCAAAAACCGCCACCTATAATCGCCATAAAAGTAATTGCCAGCAGAATGAAAGGCAGAGCCAATTGGACATCGGCAAAACGCATGACCAGCATATCCGTAATCCCGCGGTAATAACCGGCAATTAATCCAAAAAATACGCCGATTACGAGAGACACAATTACAGAATAAAATCCGATTTGCAGGGAAATAGCCCCGCCTGTCATCACTCGCGATAACACATCACGGCCGATTGGATCTGTTCCAAAAATATGGGCATAATCCCGAAATGGGGGCAACAACCTGTGAGCCAGATCTAACCGGCTGGCACTGGCCTGCATAAAGATTAGGGCATAGATGACACCCAAAATAATTCCGCCTACCAGAAACACCCCCAGAATAAATTCCAGTGATTTCCACGCCCGTTTGGGATTTGCGGTTTCAACAAGTTCCATGGTCTATCTCACACGAATTCTGGGGTCGATTAATCCATAGGCAATATCGACAACAAGATTAATCACGATAATGGCCACCGCCATTATGGCGATGACAGCTTGAAGAGAAGGATAATCCCGCGAAAACACAGCTTCGAAAGCAATTGTGCCAAGCCCCGGCCAGTTGAAAACTTTCTCTATAACAACAATACCGCCAATCAGGCCGCCAAATTGAAGTCCGATATAAGTGACAAGCGGAATTGCACAATTTCGTAAAGCGTGCTTGTAGAGAACGCGCGTTTCACTCAGCCCTTTTGCACGGGCTACCATAATATATTGCGAGTTCAACACTTCCAGCATGGAGGTACGTACGAGGCGAACATTAATCGCAGTCAGGATAATTCCCATAGTGACAGTAGGCAGAATATAACTTTCTGGTCCGCCCATTCCACTTGGCGGCAAAAGTTGTAGCACGATGGCAAAAAATAGCACTAGCATAGTGCCAAGCCAGAAGTTCGGAAAAGACAAGCCTACCAATGACAAAATGCGGATCAACTGGTCAATCCATTTTCCCTTATGGACTGCAGCCATTATTCCGAGCGGAATGGAAAGCAAAATGGAAAATAACATTGAAGTAAAAGCAAGGGCAAGTGTACACGGCAGCGACTGCTTTATGAGTAAGGAAATCGGGGTGCCGCCGATAAAGCTTTTACCGAAATCGAACCGGAAAAAGCCCAGAAGGAAATCAAAGTACTGTGATAGAAAGGGCTGATTTAGTCCCAAAGCCTCGCGGATACGTTCAAGATCTTCTTCGGTCACACTACCAGCGCCCTGTGCCAACATAATTGCTGGATCACCTGTCAAACGAATGGCCCATGACACCAGAAGAGTTACGATAAAAAATACAAAAATTGCCTGAATAACCCGCTTGGCGATGAAGCTTGCCATGACTTGTCCCCTGTTTGCTATCCCGAAAGATAGGTCGCTTTAATATCAGATGATCAAATGCATCGTTATTGGACTTCAACTGTGTTGAGTAGCATCCGGCTGTCAGGTGCGGGAACAAAATTTTTAACCCGCTTGTTTATACCGTAGATCGCTCTGGTGCTATAAAGGTTCATTTCATAGGCATGATCAACCGTATAGTGGGCAATATCCTGTAGAGCCTTTTCGCGCTCGGAGCGATTGAGTAACGAACGCTGGGCTAAAAGCATTTTATCCAGTTCCTCGTTTCTTTCGTAAGGGTTCCATTTTTCGCCCGTGTGATACAAAGCAATGGCCGTATTATCAAAATCAAATGTCCAGCCACCCCAAGATTGCTGGAACATAGCGCCGGTTTTGCCATTTGGAATGATATCGTTCAACAGCACGTTGGTTTCATAAGTCTTGACAGTGGCATTGATACCAACCACCTGCAGGTAGGATGCAATAGCTTGTGCGACTTCACCGAATGTTGCATCATTGCCCCGGATATCAATCTGGATTTCCGCTCCATCTTTCACCCCCGCCTCTTTCAATAGCGCACGCGCTT
Organism: Bartonella sp. M0192; assembly: GCF_016102305.1. Classification (NCBI taxonomy): domain Bacteria; kingdom Pseudomonadati; phylum Pseudomonadota; class Alphaproteobacteria; order Hyphomicrobiales; family Bartonellaceae; genus Bartonella; species Bartonella sp. M0192. The sequence continues at coordinate 1,790,123 of NZ_JACFOU010000001.1, forward strand.
GTTCAGGATCGTAGGCAACCGGCTTCATGGCCGGATCATTGCCGAAAGACAGACTGCTTTGAAAACTGGAAATGGCTTCCGCCTGCCCCATAAGGATAGACTGGATAATAGCTTCGCGGTCGATTGCCAGATTAAGCGCCTTACGAACGCGCAAATCCTTGGTAATGCCGTCACGTGTGTTGAAGCGTAAAGATACGACCGTCGGGCTCTGGGCGGTGACCACATCAAGATTGTTTGATTTCCTGATTGTATCAATCATGCCGACGGGAATAGTTGGCGGTATAACCAGATCAACACGCCCCGCCTGTAATTCTGCGACGGCCGTCGCCGGCTCGCTGATAAAGCGATATTCAAGTTCGGACAGTTTCGGAGCACCGCGCCAGTAATGTTCATTTGCCTGAAGCGCTACCTTGATGCGGGGCTGATAATCCACAACTTGAAAGGCACCGGTACCAATTGGATGCATGTTGAAGTATTCTTCCCCCTTTTCGGCAATATATTTCGGCGGAACAATCATTGCGCCATAACCGGCCAGTTTGGTCAGCAAAACAGGATCATGTTCCTTGAGGATAAAATCCACCGTATAGTCGTCAACGATCGCAACCGACTTGATTGAAATATAGTTGGATTGTTGCGGACCTTTGCCGCCTTCTTGGCCCAAAAGTCTATCAAAGGTGAATTTGACAGCGGCGGCGTTGAAAGGCTCGCCATTATGGAAGGTAACCCCCTGACGCAACCGGAAACGAATGCGCATACCATTGTCCAGCTCTTCCCATGATGTGGAAAGGCCCGGCTCGATCTTCATGTCAGGCCCTCGCCATGCTAGTCCATCGAACACATTGGTGCCGATAGAGGCCCAATTTACAAGAAATGTATCGACCGGATCAAGACTGCCCGGATCTTGGGGGGAAGACACTGTCAATTTTCCGGCCGCCATAACGTCATTTCCGGACAAAAAGACCACCCCCATTAAAAGAACTGCTGTTAGTTTGAACAATGTTATACTCCTCAATCAATTATTCCTTAATAAACTGACGCACTTCATTTATGTTCAGGCCGATGATATGACCGGGAGCAACCTCATGGTATATCAATTTCTCGGGTTCGGCACCTTTCGGCAAAATTCGGCTTGCGGGCAGATCATTATCATCTATAGCAACCTTGTGTCGTAACGGATCTGCAATCGGCACAGCATCTAATAGTCGTTTTGTATATGGGTGCTGCGGATTTTCGAAAATCTGCTGCCGCTTACCAAATTCTACGATTTGCCCCTTGTACAGTACCGCAACGCGATGGCTCATTCGTTCAACAACCGCCATATCATGACTTATAAACAAAAAGGCCAAGTTCTCGCTTTCCTGTAGATCCATCATCAAATTGATTATCTGTGCCTGTACAGAGACGTCCAAAGCCGACAACGCTTCATCGGCGATGATTAATTCAGGCATGACAGAAAGCGCGCGAGCGATGCAGATGCGTTGGCGTTGTCCACCTGAAAACTGGTGCGGATAGCGCGTAGCACTCTCTGCAGTTAAACCAACCCGCTCAAGCAGCGATACGACCCTATCACGTATTAGATTCTGATCCGTATATATACTATGGGTGCGCAGAGGCTCTGCAATAGAAAATCCAATCGTTTTGCGGGGATCTAGAGAAGCAAAAGGATCTTGAAATATATATTGGACACGAGAACGCAATTGCTGTTTTTGTTGTCGGGTCATCCTGTTATAGGAATCCCCGTCAAACGAGATATCTCCGCCAGTTATGGCTTGCAATTGCTGGATAGCCCGCCCGATGGTTGACTTACCGGAACCGGATTCGCCAACTAGGGCCAATGTCTCGCCGGGATAAATATCAAAACTGACACGATTGACAGCATGGACACCACCGACGACACGCGAAAAAAGACCGCCATGCATATCAAAACGAACACTCAAATCTTTGACTGAAAGCAATGGAGGAGAATCGTAACGCGCTGTATCCACAGTATGTTCTTCTTCAGGGTGGGCTATGCCATCTTCGCCAATAGTCAGGATCGGCATGCGACACGGCCTTGACCGTCCTTTCATGCTTCCAAGATGTGGTACAGCCGAAAGCAGGGCTTTAGTATAATCCTCACGTGGGGAGGCAAAAATCTGTTCGACTGGCCCCTCCTCAACTTTGTCGCCACGGAGCATGACAACAACATCATCCGCCATTTCCGCAACGACACCCATATCATGAGTGATAAAGAGAAGCCCCATACCGGTTTCTTTTTGTAACTCGCGGATCAACTTAAGGATTTGTGCCTGAATAGTCACATCCAATGCCGTTGTCGGCTCGTCTGCTATCAAAAGCGATGGACGACAGGCCAATGCCATGGTGATCATTACGCGCTGGCGCATGCCGCCTGATAATTGATGCGGATAACGTCCAAGCATAGCGGCCGCATCAGGCAAACGGACACGCTCCAGAAGACGCTTGGCTTCAACCATACTTTGCTGATGCCCCATACCTTCATGCAACATAAGGACTTCGCAAATCTGGTTGCCAATCGTATAGACCGGATTGAGCGACGTCATCGGCTCTTGAAAAATCATTGCGATTTCCTTGCCGCGGATCCGCCGCATCGCCTTTTGGGAAAGTGCGACAATGTTCTTGTCGCCGTCAGACGATTGGAAGTGGATCGCGCCACTGTCAATGACACCGCCTGCTGCTTCAATCAATCCGAGTATAGACAAGGCGCTGACCGACTTACCGGAACCGGATTCGCCCACGACAGCAAGAGTTCTGCCTTTTTCAACATTGAAACTCAAATGTTTGACAGCCTCTGTGGCTCCAAACCGGACGCTTAGGTCCTCGACCTTGAGCAAAGGTTGCGTCAATATACCATTCTCAGTCAAACATTTCCTCCCAAAGGTAGTGAACCGACAGAGAAACCTTTGCTACACCTGATATACTTTGTGATAGCGTGTACTGCTACGAAGAGCATACATGCCGCATCATTGTATGGTCACAAGTTTAGCCTGATCCCAATCTTAGGCCTGACTTAGTCTATACAGAAACAGCACATACAAAGTCTGACACAATTATTATAGTTATTCACCCCATTTTTGGCCGGATAATAGACATGTAGAAAAGCAAGTCAATAGGTCAGATCATTTTATTAACGATCACAGATTCGATCGACATAACACCTATTTTTATTATGAGATACAGAATACCTAAGTTATTCAAATAGACCATCCAATGAAGCACATGCGATCGGTCTTTCTTGGTCGTATTTTTCTTTTATCTTGAGACAAGATAGTAGCTATCGGAGAGCCTGCAAACCTATTTATTATGGTTGTCATTTGATGTCTTTCATAACAATGTCTTCACGACTTTTGTTGTTTTATAAATATGATTTTTATACGAATAGCTGTTTCCTCATCCAATCAGGCAAGCAAACTTATGCGTTAGATTTTATTCTTTCTGCCACTTGTTACACTTTTGGGCGGTTGTTGGCTTTCAACCAATATCCCTGCTAAAATACGGGAAACATGGCGAGGTCGGCCAATCAGTGATTTACAAAAAGCCATCGGGCCAGGTGGTGGTTTTAGCGTGGATGAAAAGGGCGAAAAATATTATTACCGACAAAAAGAAGGCAACTTCTTGGTAACTGGTTCAGGCAGTCCGCTCGGGGGCTATGTTACTAAATCATGTGAATTGCGTGTATATGTTGATAACGAGGACAAGATCACAAGATTTGTCACTTATAATAAAGGACTGAATTGCGCCCATTATAGTTCGGATTTGAAATAGTGGGGTTATCTACATTTATAAGGACTTTCACTCTTTAATTCTTTTCCGCTATGAATATCCGTAATGTGGACGGTGGCTCCAGGGTTGTTGGCGCAAATTGCATTTCTCATCGTATAAATCATGCGTCCTTCAGCATAAATTTCAGACTTTTCCATAATCGGCTTACCTGCTTGATCGACTGCGGTGACTTTGTAGTCACCGCTCATTGTCAAACAACCACTTATGAAGATAGTCGCCATAGAGATTGATGCGATACCGATTGTCTTCATTTTCATCATGTTTTCTCCTGATTAGGGCTCACATACTGGCAGATGCTCGTCTTTCCATTCTTTGCAATAAGCACTATTCACTCTTCTCGAAACACTGCGGGAGGGAATAACCGCATTTGGTTTACAAGCAGGTAGGTTTTGGTTCCTGTATGTATAACAGGCGGCATCTCTGCCTACACGTTCTATGACTCTAAAACCAGACTTTTCCATACATGATGTGTACTCTACCGCCTGGTTATCTGTTAAGTCATAACCTTGCCATGTGACATAATAAGGTGCAGGATACCCACATTCCATGAGGGCTTTTTTGACCTCTAATTCATCAGCACCTTTTTTAACATAAACTTCGTGGATTGGCCCCGGTGGCTGATCCAGGTGGCCAAGACTACAACCTGGCAAAATAGTTATCAGAAGAATAGTGGTCATTTTTCTAGAAATCATAACTATCTCCCAGCTCGCTCCTATAGACCTTGTGATGGACCAAATGACTTACGACATTCGTGACCGGAGTTACCATAACAACAACAGGCGTTAATCCTACCAAGTAAGACATTCCGGATTTCCATGTTGTTATACCGAGGCCCGGAATCCGCGTCATGATTATTGGATTTCCACCGACAAATGATCCGACAAAATCAACTTTATGATTTTCTATCATCACGCACTATTACTTTTGTCTCCACTCAATTTATTCGAGAGTTCGGCAGTTTGTTTTGCGTTTGAAGCTCAACCGAAAAAACACATTCCGCTCTCGGAGACAAATCACCTATCCAATTCGAAGTGAAAAAACAAAAAATGACAAAATTGACGCTCCACTAAACGGAGGAAAGTCCACTCCTTCTTTACGTTCGTCCCTCAAGTTGAAAACAAACCAGAACAGGCAGAAACTTCTCTTGTTTTATACGTAAATTATCTCGAACCATTTGAAGACGGACACCAAGCACCATCTACAGCGCTATGTAAGTCTACCCTTCGTTACAAAAGGTCTATACCGGTTAACAAACACGGACTATTTGTTTGCCGATAAAGGCTGAAATGACATAATCTCCGGCGCGTCTTCTATCAGAAGAATAATGCCCGTCATTTGGCCAAGAGCAAACTAGAAAATTTTCCTGTCTGCGATTTCCAATCTTAGAAATACGCAATCCGCATCAAGTTATATTCTACAGGTTAAACAATTTCACCGCACCGCCACCCAATACCCGGAAAATCCTTCGAAGCATTTTTGGTTGTCTCAACCTTCAAACTACGGCTACCTAACTTATAAACAAACCTATCTCTTCTATTTTCCCTTTCTGGTACCGATAAATATTTATCCGTTAGCGTAATTAATGTTTTTCAAAATGTATAAATTGCTCAATTGCACTTTCCTGTGTTTCTGACAATTGAACGTTTTTGCCAGGTTAATTGGTTTTAACAACTGATGATTGTGAACATATTTTGTTTTAACGTCAGCCTTCAAAAAATTCGAGATTTGATAGAACGACATATCATCGTTAAAATTGAGTACCTGCAGGTTCAATGCCGGAATAACACTGAGACAACAATGTTATTTCCAGATTTTCTTATTTTTCCTTACGTGAGCCTCCCCTACTAAAGATACCAACGGAGATTTTGTCCTACCCCTCTGATAACACTTTACTTAAAAGTAGCAGGCCATACATTTTGCATCGAGGTATGCAGGGACACACTGCCGAATTGTTAGCAATTTTTAGCATCTCTTCCCGGTTTAATAATTTTATCAAAAAATAAAATAATATTAAAAACTTATATACGAAAAATAGTAGTATATTTTATTCATATTATCCTATTCAATATGACGCCATATCATAACAAATATTCACATAAAACATATATTATATATGAATATATAATATTCTATATTTGCAAATTTATATTGCCTATAAACTGTCAATCATTTTTTATTCCATTTATTGTTCGTTAAAAAATGACGTGCAATCCCAGAAAATTAAAACATGAAATCCTATCTGAAGATGTACTTATAAATACCATTTAGTCAAGTTTAGTCTGACAACACCTCTAGAATTACGTGAAAAAATACTATTGACATAAGATTTGTTAACTCATACTATGACCTGATGAGTTGGAGGGGGATACCAGAACATGGGAAAAGAGGAACGTTTTGTTCTCGTTACTGGAGCTAGCCGTGGGATAGGTTATGCTACAAGTAAGCTCTTTGCCGAGCGGGGATGGCATGTTTTAAGTGTTTCGCGAAGTAATTTTTCAAACAACCATTTGTGCGCACTGCATGAAGATAATCATATACAGATTGACCTTTCAGACCTTTCAAAAATTGACTTATTAGTGTCAGAAGTGCGCAAGCGTTTAACTGATGGTAAATTGCACGCATTGATAAATAATGCAGGGATTTCGCTTAAAAGTCCCGATAAGAAACGCTTAGGTATTTTAGAAACAGACAAAGACGTTTGGTGTAAGACTTTAAATACTAATCTTGTGTCTGCTGCGTTACTTACGCGCGCTGTTTTGCCAGAGTTGATTTCAGCAGGCGGTTCTATTGTAAATGTTACCTCAATAGCTGGCGTAAGAGTACATCCTTATGCCGGTGTTGCTTATGCAGTTTCTAAAGCCGGCCTAACAGCGCTTACGCGTGAGATGGCTTATGAGTTTGGGGCACTTGGCTTGCGAGCAAATTCGGTTTCTCCCGGTGAAATTGACACGTCGATATTGTCTCCCGGTACAGATGAGCTTGTTGATAAAGTTGTACCTATGCGTCGCCTCGGAAAACCTCATGAGGTGGCAAGCAGTATATATTTTTTATGCTCGTCGAATTCTTCCTATATCAATGGAGCAGAATTATCAATTGACGGTGGACAGAGAGTATAGTTTTACCGCCTAATTTCGTTAGTGACAGTTTTTACTTTAGATATGACATTTATTTTTTTGGGGGGGAGTGTCAACAATTTAAATTTCGAACAATTTAATAGCATGCAAATTTACAAAATAAATCAGAAAGGAATTCATTATGCATTTTAAGCCTAATTCACCTGAGGCACGTGACATCAGTTATCATATGCACGGCAATACCAATGCAAGACGTCATGAAGAAATTGGTCCGATGATCATTGAAAAAGGTGAAGGTATTTATGTCGAAGATAGTAATGGAAAAAAATATATTGAAGCTTTAGCCGGCCTGTGGAGTGTTGGCGTAGGCTTTTCTGAGCAACGCTTGGTAGACGCGGCTGTAAAGCAGATGAAAAAATTGCCTTATTATCATAACTTTACGCATAAATCTCATAGTCCTGCTATTGAATTAGCCGAGAAACTCGTCAATCTCGCTCCTGTTCCTATGTCCAAGGCTTTTTTTACGAATTCAGGTTCCGAGGCGAATGATACAGTCATAAAAATGGTTTGGTATCGGGCAAATGCCATGGGGCAGCCGAGGAAGAAAAAAATTATTGCACGACGCAAAGGGTATCATGGTGTAACAGTTGCCTCAGGTAGTTTAACCGGATTACCTGCAAATCAAATTTCATTTGATTTACCTATTGCCAACATAATGCACACTTCATCTCCTCATTATTGGAGAGATGCAGCAGAAGGCGAAAGTGAAGAACAATTTGCAACAAGACTTGCAAAAGAATTAGAGACTTTAATTCTTTCTCAAGGTCCTGATACAATTGCAGCTTTTATTGGTGAACCAGTTATGGGAGCCGGTGGTGTTATCACTCCCCCAAAGACATATTGGGAGAAAATTCAAGCAGTCTTAAAAAAATACGATATTTTATTAATTGCTGATGAAGTTATATGCGGATTTGGTCGTACCGGTAAAATGTTTGGTAGTGAGACCTACTCGATTAAACCAGATATTATGGTTATGTCAAAGCAGATATCATCTTCTTATATGCCAATTTCAGCATTTCTTATAAATGATAAAGTTTATAATCCAATTGCCGATGAATCCAATAGATTAGGTACCTTCGGACATGGATTTACGGCTGGCGGTCATCCGGTCGCGGCAGCTGTTGCGGTAGAAAATATCAAAATAATTGAAGAGCGGAAACTCGTTGATAATGCAAGTAATGTTGGTGCTTATATGCAGAAAAAACTGCGTGAGCTTTCTGATCATCCATTAGTAGGTGAAGTGCGTGGAGTTGGCTTGATTGCAGCTATCGAATTGGTGGCAGATAAAGCAAAGAAGCTACCGCTTAATGGGAAAGTTGGTGCGCTTGGTGCGATGATGAACCAAGAGCTGGTCGAAAATGGAGTTATATCCAGAAATATGGGTGACGCCTTAGCATTTTGCCCACCTATGATTATTACTAAACAGCAAATTGATGATCTCGTTAATATTGTTAGTCGTTCATTAGATGTTGTGTCGAAGCAATTGAAACCATAAAAAATAACATGAGGGAACCTAATGAAAAAAATTATAAAATCTACAGCAATCGTTTTGCTTTCAATAGCGTCTTTGGGAGTTGCTCAAGCACGTGATTTAACTGTTGTTGGCTGGGGAGGCACAACACAAGATGCCCATAGAAAGGCTTTCTTCGAGCCTTTTATCAAGAAAACGAATATTCCTATCGTTGAAGATACATGGGGTGGTGGTTATGGAATATTGCAATCCAAAGTTCAAGCAGGTGTCCCTAATTGGGATGTTGTTATGGTTGAAGCTGAAGAGCTATCGCTTGGTTGCCAAGATGGTTTGTTTGAAAAACTAGACTGGAGTAAAATTGGAAATAAAGATGACTTTATAGATGGCTCAGTATCGGATTGTGGTGCAGGCTCCTATGTTTGGTCAACGACATTAGCCTATGATAAAGACCGCTTTCCTGAAAACGGTCCAAAAAATTGGGTTGATTTTTGGGATAAGAAAAAATATCCGGGAAAAAGAACGCTTCGTAAAGGTCCTAAATTTACTCTAGAATATGCGTTAATGGCAGATGGCGTGCCAGCGACTGAAGTTTACGATGTGTTATCTACACCGGAAGGCGTAGATCGTGCATTTAAAAAACTTGATGAGATTAAATCAGATATCATATGGTGGGAGTCCGGGACACAGCCTGTACAACTATTGATTTCAGGTGATGTTGTTATGGCTGCTGCATATAGTGCACGCATTGATGCTGTTGATAAGCTCGAAAACCGTCATCTTCAAATTGTTTGGAATCAAAGTATTTATTCAATCGATTCCTGGGTTATTATGAAAAATAGCCCTAACATTGATAACGCTACAAAATTAATCTCTTTCATAGAAGCTTACGAACAACAATCTCGTGTTCCACAATACTTGGCAAATGGTGTCATTAATAAAAAAGCAGCAATGGATATAGATCCTGAACGTAATAAAGATTTGCCGACAAATCCTGATAATATGAAAGTTTCTATACCTATAAATGTAGAATTCTGGACAGACAATTTAGAAGCTTTAACAGAACGCTATAATGCTTGGTTAGCACAATAGTTTTTTTAATAATTACTATGAGCAAGAGTCAAAATTCGTACCTTTGCCTCTTGCTCCAATCAAGACACTATAGGGAACATCATGGTACAAGATGAAACACGTATTGCTGTGTCATCACTAAAGAAAAAGTATGGCGCATTAACTGTTATAGAAGATCTTAATCTTGATATAAAAAAGGGAGAATTTATTAGTCTGTTGGGGCCATCCGGTTCGGGAAAGACCACTTTATTAATGATTTTAGCAGGTTTTGAAAAAGCTACGAGCGGCTCGGTCTCTCTCGATGGCACACACATAGAAAACCTACCGCCTCATAAACGTGGCTTAGGAGTGGTTTTTCAAAATTATGCTTTATTTCCTCATATGACGGTGGCTGAAAATATCGCCTTCCCCTTGAAAATGCGGCGATATTCGAGATCAATTATTAAACAGAAAGTTCAAAAAGCATTGGATATGGTGCAATTGTCCGATTATGGCAAACGGCGCCCCACTGAAATGTCGGGTGGGCAACAGCAGCGTATCGCACTCGCGCGGGCACTTGTTTTTGAACCACGTGTCATATTGATGGATGAACCCTTCGGGGCGCTTGATAAGCAGCTGCGAGAGCAGATGCAATTAGATATACGCGATATGCATAAGAGACTTGGCCTTACCGTTGTTTTTGTTACACATGATCAATCAGAAGCACTAACAATGTCAGACCGGATAGCTGTTTTTAATAAAGGAAACATAGAGCAAATCGGGACGCCTTTAGAAATATATGAAAAACCAAAAACTGACTTTGTTGCCCAGTTTATTGGTGAAACAAATCTTATAAAAGGCATTATCGCATCAATCGATGATAATTTTATAAGAATGAAAATCAATGACACTGAACTTAAAGTTACTAAAATAAACAGTGTTAAATTAGGAGAGGAAATTGAAATTTCTCTTCGCCCCGAATGCATAACCTTGAGTAAATCCCCCTTAGCGAATGATAATATGTTGCCGGGGAAAGTCAGAGATACAGTATATCGTGGTGAACATACACGTATAGATGTTGATACAGAGATCGGTAAAGTAATAGTGCGAAGCGATCGCATGAATTCTACTTTTGTAAGTAATAACCGTTTAATAATTAATTTCAACGCTAATAATTGTTGGATTGTTAAATGATTAATCAACTATTATTTCGATTTAGAGCTTATTTTTTGGTTGCTCCATTGGCAATATTTGTTGCAATATTTTTTATATGGCCTTTGGCAACTGTTTTCAAGCAAGCTATTTCTGATCCAGTAATGACAATCAATTTCCCTTTGACTAATGAAGAAATTGTTAAGTGGGATAAAGTTTCCAAACCGCCACGCTCGCTTGAAATTGCCTTTATGAAAGACCTACAAAGAATAACCGATAATCAGGTCAGAGGTGAAGTAATCCGCAAACTTAACAGTCAACAAGCCGGGTTTCGGACTTTGATGTCTAATACAGTCAATGCCGTTGATAAAATAGATCCCGCATCAACTGACTATCCGGAAATGACAGCAATTGATAAAAGATGGGCGCAACCGTTATACTGGAATGCAGTCGCTAGAGCATTGCCGGTTTATACTGATCAGTATCTATTGTCAGCAATTGATATGGAACGCGACAAAAATGGTTCCATTCATATGGTAGACGCGTCTCAATCCGCTAATATGTCGATTATGGCTCGTACGCTCATAATTTCGTTACTTGTAACCTTGTTATGTATCATTATTGGCTTGCCTTATGCGATGATCATGGCGTCGGTTTCGACATGGAAACGGCAAATACTTTTAGCGGCAGTTTTATTGCCTCTCTGGACATCTTTGTTAGTTAGAACATCCGCCTGGTACGTTATATTACAAGATAGCGGATTGATAAATACTATTTTGATGAATCTAAATTTAATTGATAGCCCTTTACACTTGTTATTCAATAGAACCGGTGTTGTTATTGCTATGGTTCACGTTTTACTACCATTGATGGTTTTACCTATCTATGGTGTTTTGTTGTCAATACCCAAGAACTTGATGCCGGCTGCTGCTAGCCTCGGCGCTCATCCTATTAGAGCTTTTTTACGTGTCTTATTACCTTTGTCTTTACGCGGTGTGGCAGCAGGTGGACTGCTGGTTTTTATTTCAGCAATTGGCTACTATATCACTCCGGCACTAATCGGGGGGCCAAGTGATCAGATGCTTAGTTCTATTATAGCTTTTTACGCTTTAAACAGTGCAAATTGGGGCATGGCAAGCGCATTAGGAGCAGTTTTATTAGTTACAACGTTAATGCTTTATACTTTCTATAATATGGCTTCCAAAGAAAAATATTAGATATAAGAGGTATATACATGTTGAATTTTTTAAAAGCATTATTTTCCGGTTGTTTGATAGTTTTTCTTTTGGCTCCACTAATAGCTATATTGCCCTTGGCATTTACGAATAGCATAGTACTGTCCTACCCTATTCCCGGATTTTCCTTGCGATGGTTTTATGATATTTTTTATACCTCTGTTTGGTATAATGCCATCATCAACAGTTTAATAGTTGGCACTGGTACAACTATTTTAGCAGTCATTCTCGGGACACTTGCTGCAATCGGGTTGCGCGAAAGAGTGTTCTTCCCAAATCTGTTTAATACGCTGTTTCTGTTACCGATGATTGTTCCTGCCGTTGTTACAGGCGTAGGAATGCAGATTTTATTTTCTAATTTTCATATCATCAATACATATGGAGGTTTGATTATTGCCCATACCGTCATTGCAATTCCGTTCGTTGTAATATGTGTAAGTTCGTCTGTTAAAGGAATAGATAGAAGGCTCGAGTTTGCTGCTGCAAGTCTTCATGCATCGCCTGTATCGGTGTTTTTTCGTATTACATTACCATTAGCTTTTCCCGGCATTGCAACAGGTGCTGTTTTTGCTTTTGCAACTTCACTTGACGAGGTCATTTTAACAATGTTTGTCGCAGGTCCTGCGCAAAGAACCATATCAAGACAAATGTTTTCTACAGTGAAAGAAAACGTTAGTCCATCGATAGCTGCCGCAGCTTTTATATTTATAATGTTTACAATACTTATTATGATCGTCGCAAGTTATCTTCACTACAGGCAGAATAAAGTGAATAAAAACGCTTCAATAACGAGCTTATGACAAATGTAGTATGTCTAGAGTGCTATTTATATAGCCGATTAAAAGAATTTAATGTAAATAAAAACATCATAAAAAAACATATTAACTTTTTTCTTGGTGGTTAAATTATAGATATATTTTGTGTAAGTAAGAAACTAGTTTCTTAATACGGGGGACCTTTTAATTCAAAATGAAAAATGTGCCAATTTGCTGACTTTGAACGAGGTTATAAAACATTTGATGATGACATCTATATTGATCAAAATTGACGTAGAAAAGGTGCAAAGGTAGATCCGGTTGAAGCGCACCAGCTGGACTTAACGTATTAAGTCTGGCTACGCATAACAACATTTTAATGGTTACATAATGATTAAAGAACAATTTAGACGACCTTCCACTTTAGTTGACGTTGTGACAGATAAAATACGAACAATGATAAGTAGATTAAAAATAGGTGAGAAGTTACCCACTGAAAACGATCTGATACAGGATTTGGGGGTAAGTCGTACGACTGTCCGCGAGGCTGTCACCACATTAAAAAGTGAAGGTTTAATAGAAAGCCGACAAGGCGTTGGAGTATTTGTTATATCGCCTAAGCCGCAGCCGGTGTTTAGGCTAACAGATATTGATAACAAAAATAGTTTTGCTGCTTTGTATGAGTTGCGTATTGCTATGGAGGCATCAACAGCTGAACTCGCGGCGTATAGGCGTAATGATGAGCATCTTGTTTCAATTGAAAAAACGCTCATGCGCATGAAAAATCTTGAAACAAGAGCGCAAGCAGATGCGGAATTTCACCTTCTTATCGCTAAAGCAACGGGAAATGAATATTTTGAAAAATTTGTCTTTTTCCTCAACGATCAAATAAGAAGTCTGGTTCACAAAGCCGTTTACAATACGAATAACAAGCATCCTGATCAAATACCGGTCGTCTTAAAAGAACATTATCAAATTTACGATGCAATAAAATCCGGTAATGGAACGGCTGCTTATAGTGCCATGCGCTCGCATCTTATTAATGCTGCAAACAGGAGCGGTTACAGAATGGAGAATTATAACAAAATCGCATCGTGAATATTAATTCAATAATTTTATAAGCGGGAATAAATGAAAAATATAAAAACAATTGAAGTTGAAGATTCTAGTCTTGCTGCTTTCTATCTTGATATGAATCAAACCGAACGTAAAACATTCTGGGCTTGTGCATCAGGTTGGGCGCTTGATGGGCTGGATGTCATGATTTACCCGTTAGTCATTGGGACTATAATTGCCATGTGGCAAATCAATGAGGGTATGGCAGGCATGGCTGTTACAATTACACTGCTGGCCTCAGCCGTTGGGGGGTGGTTAGCTGGATATTTAGCTGATCATATCGGGCGTGTAACCACATTGCAAATAACGATTGTCTGGTTTTCTTTTTTTTCTTTATTATGTGCTTTAGCACAAAATTTTGAACAATTAATGATTTTTTGTGCACTGCTTGGACTAGGGGTTGGTGGAGAATGGGCTACCGGTGCTGTCCTATTAGGAGAAACTGTTAGAACTCAATACCGCGGACGAGCAGTTGGTTGTGTGCACGCCGGTTATGCCGTTGGTTGTGTGCAAGCCGGTTATGCCGTTGGTTGGGGCGGAGCTGTATTGGCACAAGCTATATTGTTTTCTTTTATACCTCATGAGATTGCATGGCGTTATATGTTTGTTGTTGGTGCTTTGCCTGCTTTATTGATTTTTTATATAAGACGGCATGTTAAAGAGCCTGCTATTTCGGAAAAAGCACGATTAGCCGCTAAACAACTCGGCAATAAACCGAAAATATGGGAAATTTTTAAACGACCAATTGCGAAAACAACTCTTTTTGCTTCTCTCGCGTCGGCTGGTTGTCAAGGGGGGTATTATGCGATTACGACATGGGTGCCAAGATATTTAACCGGTGAACGTGGTTTATCAATTGTATCTTCAACCGGTTATCTTGCTACACTCATTATTGGTTCTTTTATAGGCTATTTAGTTGGTGCATGGTTGGCTGACCGTATTGGTAGGCGTATGCTGTTTTTAGTATTTTCTCTTGGATCTATAGCGATTGTATTAATTTATACACTTGTACCATTTTCTAATGCTTGGTTGTGGTTTCTAGGTTTTCCTTTAGTTTTTTTTGCATCTGGATACTTTTCAGGAATGGGAGCATTTCTTACAGAACTTTATCCAACACGATTACGTGGTTCAGGTCAGGGGTTTTGCTATAATTTTGGGCGGGGTTCGGGTGCATTATTCCCGCCGTTGGTGGGGTATTTGGCAGGACAAATAGGCTTAGCAGCGGCTGTCGCTATTTTTGCAACTTGCGCATATAGTCTTTTCTTTATTGCTGCATTTATTTTACCGGAAACCCGTGGTCGTGTTTTGGAGGATTAAAATGTCGCAATTCATTAGACCATGCCCGGGCCCTGCTGATGTCCAATTGCCTCCAACCCGAATTGTTGTACCCGAAGGGGCTGTGGATTGTCATGCTCATGTGATTGGACTTCCCCCGCAATATCCTTTCGTTGAAACACGTAGTTATGATCCACCGGAAGCGACAATTGAAAAATATATTGCAATGCTCGACGCAACAGGCATGCAATACGGTGTTCTGGTTCAGGTGTCTGTACATGGTAGCGATAATCGCTTACTTCTTGAAGCTTTACATTCCTATCCAAAAAGGCTTGCCGGTATAGCAGTAGTCCCACTCGGGTTACCGGAAAAACAATATGTTGCTTTAAAAGATGCAGGAATTGTTGGCTTACGCCTGAATGTACTTTATGGCGGCGGAATTGGTTTTGAACACGTGGAATTCTATATTGATTTAGCTAAAGATACGGGGTGGCACCTGGAGTTTTTAATTGGTGTAGATGATTTACCATCTTTAGTACCCCGAATTAAGAATATTTCTATCCCTTATGTTATTGATCATTGGGAGCACTTCCCGGTTAATCGTAGTCTACTCGATCCAAGTTTTCAAACTATGTTATCTATGCTCAGAGACGGCGGCTGGGTTAAATTGTCTGGTGCGTATCGTAATAGCGTAGAAGGATTTCCTTATCTCGATACAATACCATTCGTTAGGCAAATTCATCAAGCAGCTCCAGACCGATGTGTTTATGGTTCTGATTGGCCACATGTATCACACTGGAAACATATGATGAATGTCGGTGATCTCTTAAATTTAATGGCTGACTGGGCACCTGATGTAAAAGATCGCCATAAGGTTTTTGTTGAAAATCCTCACAAACTTTATCAGTTTCCAAAATATTAATAATTATTTAAACAAAGGTATTATTAATTATGAAAAAAGATATATTGCAAGACAACGTTGTTCAACAAAAACGAATAACTAGAAAAATACCAAAGAAATT
The DNA here is from genome assembly GCF_016102305.1 of Bartonella sp. M0192. Lineage (NCBI taxonomy): Bacteria > Pseudomonadati > Pseudomonadota > Alphaproteobacteria > Hyphomicrobiales > Bartonellaceae > Bartonella > Bartonella sp. M0192. The sequence goes on from NZ_JACFOU010000001.1 coordinate 1,806,131, forward strand.
ATGTAATATATATAGTCTTGATGACTTCGAGATATTTGCTCGCAAAAAATTGCCTCGTCAAATTTATGGATATTATTCCGGTGCAGCTGAAACTAATCAATCGTTGAAATATAATCGTGATATTTTTCAAAATTATTTCTTTGTTCCACGTATATTGCGCGATGTATCGAAGCGGTCTACTCAACACAGTTTATTTGGAAAAAAATATAAGTATCCATTTGGTATTGCTCCAATGGGGCTTTCAGCTTTAGCCACTTGGCAAGGGGATATCCAACTTTGTCGTGCTGCCAACAAACAAAATATCCCCATGGTTTTGAGTGCAACCTCGCTTATAAAGTTAGAAAAACTTGGAAAAAAAGAAGACTGTAAATGGTTTCAACTTTACCTGCCTGGTGAAGACAATAGAATTTTGCAAATGCTTGAAAGAGTTAAAGCTTCCGGTTTTGAAAATATCGTTCTAACGGTTGATTTGCCAGTTACAGCCAATCGCGAAAACAATGAAAAAACCGGGTTTTCAACTCCTTTAAAACCGAATTTCCGGCTTGCTTGGGATGGGATAACGCATCCTGTGTGGTCGATACAAACATTTTTAAGATCTTTTTGTAACGGAGTTCCGCATTTCGAAAATATGGATTATTTTCGAGGGCCTCCTATTATCTCGCGTAATTTCGAACGTGCCCGGGGGGCAAGAGACCAGCTGAATTGGAAGCACGTCGAGCTTATTCGCAAAAATTGGAAAGGTAATTTTATCGTTAAAGGAATTCTTTCTGCTGAAGATGCGATCAAAGCAAAAGAAAGTGGTGTAGACGCTGTTTGGATTTCTAATCATGGCGGGCGCCAATTGGACGGTAGTGTTTCTCCGGTTAGCGTATTACCAAAAATTCGTAAGGTTGTTGGCGACTATCCAATTATTATTGATAGTGGTTTCCGTCGAGGTAGTGATATTTTAAAGGCATTAGCACTTGGTGCTGACTTTGTATTCGTCGGCCGCCCTTTCCTCTATGCAGCTGCCGTAGATGGCGAACAAGGAATTGAACATGCCATAAAATTACTTGGTGATGAGGTTGAGCGAAATATCGCCATGCTTGGAGTAAATAATCTTGATGAAATGAATGCAGATTTTCTGGAAGTGAGAGATGGAGTGTCGTCAAATCAGGTTTGAGTTGTCACGAAGACCAGTATTTTCCTAATTCAACAGATACAAATATTTTAGAAATATTTTTTGTTAGATGCGGGTTTTAATAACTCTTACTTTTATAAATAAATTGTGAAAAATATTGTACGATTTTGATTGTTATTTATATGATTATATATATTTATTTATAGTAATTATATATTAACTATATAACTTATATCATTTTATAAATTTTATAAAAATATTTTTTATTTAATATATTTTTTTACTTGATTATTGTAATATTTTATTTAAATTAAAATTTGCAACAGAGAATAAAAAATAAAACGTTGTTCTCTTAGAGTGGTTAATTCCAATTTATCTAAGCTACAGAGATGTGATTATAAGGGAAAACTAATGTCAAAAAAAAACTATCCAGACACAAAGTTGTTGATCAATGGTGAGTGGGTTGACGGAGGAGATCAATCTATCGCGGTTGTTAATCCAGCCACTGAAGAAGTAGTCGGGCATGTTGCTCATGCGACGACTGCACAATTGGAACAAGCTGCACAATCCATTGCCAAAGGATTTCACATTTGGAAAAACGTTTCGGTTTTTGATCGTTCAAAAATTATGCATAAAGCCGCAACATTATTACGTGAGCGTGCAGATGAAATTGCATGGTTATTGACATGTGAACAGGGTAAGATCCTAAAAGAGGCAAAGATTGAAACATTAGGCGCCGCTGATACGATTGACTGGTTTGCAGAGGAAGCACGTCGTACTTATGGACAGATAATTCCTGCACGTGCTGACAACGTAACACAAATGGTGATTAAGCGGCCAGTTGGACCGGTGGCGGCTTTTACGCCTTGGAATTTTCCAATTAATCAGGTTGTTCGTAAATTATCCGCCGCTCTAGCTGCCGGTTGTTCTATCGTTATCAAAGCGCCAGAAGAGACGCCGGCCTCTCCTGCAGCTCTTGTACAATGTTTCATTGATGCCGGTGTACCTTCCGGAGTCATGGCGCTTGTTTTTGGCGTTCCTGCAGAAATTTCCGAGTTTCTTATTCCACATCCTGTAATCGAAAAAATCTCTTTTACGGGATCTACTGTCATTGGTAAACATTTGGCAGCAATCGCCGGAAAACATATGAAAAAAGCCACAATGGAATTAGGTGGACATGCGCCGGTACTTGTTTTCGATGATGCCGATGTTGATAAAGCGATTTCAATTATGGCGGCATCCAAATTCCGAAATGCCGGACAAGTTTGTGCGTCACCGACCCGTTTTATAGTACAAGATAAAGTTTATGAAAACTTTCTTGATGGTTTTACCAAAGTTGCTCGATCTCTCAAGGTTGGAGACGGTTTAAACGAAGAAAATTCAATGGGGCCATTAGCAAATGAAAGGCGTATTCCAGCAATGGAAAAGATGATCGCTGATGCAATTTCTAAAGGCGCAAAATTGGTTTGTGGTGGTAAGCGTATTGGCAATAAAGGCTATTTTTTCGAACCAACTATTCTTGCCAATGTATCCGTTGATGCCAAAATAATGAATGAAGAACCATTCGGACCAGTCGCTATTATCAATCGATATAATAGCGATGATGATATGATCAACGAGGCTAATCGTTTACGTTATGGCTTGGCATCTTTTGCCTTCACTAAATCAACTGCACGTGTTCAAGCCCTTAGTTCACTTATCGATGCCGGTATGACGTCCATTAACCACAACGGTCTTGCTTTGCCTGAAGTACCTTTCGGCGGTATTCGCGATTCAGGATATGGCACAGAAGGTGGTTCTGAAGCTATTAATGCTTATTTGGATCTAAAATTTGTTACCTTGGCATCATAATGCTTTTTTAGGTCAACTTCGAGTTTTTATCATGGCGTGATATTTTCACGCCATGAGCATGAACGCTCCATTTAAATATTTTGAAGCTTTTTCATAAATCATCCGTCTGGCGATCATATTTTATGTGTGATAGCCGGTTAACTTTCTCCAAATTGAAGATAGGTTACATGATGGATTTATAGATATTTTTCTTGAAACGATTCAGTATTGGTTTCAACTTTCCGAATTTTAATAAATAACCTCTTTTTCGATAATGCTTAAAAAAGTTCATTCAATAAGACTTGGATTGGATGACGGAGTTTTATTTTCTTGAAGCGATCCACCTGCGGGCGACAAGAATAGCCGGTTGCAAGTGTTTTCACCCGTTCAATATCGGCTTTTTCCAAGACGTTCCCCCCAATTGTAAGAAAATAATTTTTTTGTGTGTGCTGGTTTTGTTTTTCATGTCCACCAACAGCAATGGCTGATTTAATTGCCCGCTCAACTCCATTGACACCACCAAGCAAACCACCGGCAATCGCTTGAAGCGCTGCTCTAACTACAAAGCTATCTGCCCATAAAGTCCTTTATTCTGGTGTCGTAGCCCCCTTCTCCATCTTGTCGGAGGCATATTTGACGCCCTTAGCCATATTATCGGCAGCCTTAGCCACCTATGTTGGAAACTTTGCTGCCTCCCATGTTAACATCGTTGACAAGATGAATATTTGAACCGGCAAAGGCAATTATGCTCACCAGCATCAAGGTTGATACTGGTTATTTCAATGCGAGCTTAATAGTTCAATACCCCTGCCTCCTATATGAGCGAATGACTTTCCGCCCGAAGGGGCTACCTGAAATAGCTATAAGGTGACGGCTCGATATGCGTCTCGCTATTGCGGGGACTAAAATTGCGCAAATAATCTATTATAACATATGGCAGTTTTCGCCCCCTCCTTGATGAAGGAAGACACAAAGGCTTAGCTCTTTTAAATTTTTTATTTTTCAGTCAATTTCCACGGCGCAGCTTCGTTATGTTGCCAAACACCGCTCTTGTTTGATTGTGCCTGTTTTTCTGAAACGCCGTAAAAACCATTGGAATATTTCGGCCAATCGATCGCATAGCCGTTGCGAACCATCCAGCCTGCTATGTCATCCCCAGTTGAGGTATAGCAAATTGCAATCGTATTGCCTGAATTATCATTGCCACGCGGTTCGCAGCGCACAGGTTGCAATTCTGTCAGCCATTGCGAAAGTGCAGATGCGGCTTCTTTTCCGCAATCATAGCCGGCATCCTGACCATCTTTACATGTCTGGTTAAGTTCCGGAGCATCTACTCCCCACAATTTTATGCGTTGATTTTGAATTTCGAGTGTTTCCCCATCAATAACTTGGATAGCTCCGATTATTGCAGTACGGCTTTCAGCAAAGGCCGGCAATGTCATCACACAAAGCAAAATTGAAATGAGAAAGCGCATTATACACTCCATACCATCTTTCTAGACTTGAAACAGTCTAAGCGCATCCATTGTTAATTTAAATAATAAAATAAGGCCGAAAAAAGTTCCAATACCGTCTTTTATTCGACAATTACGGTTTGCCGAGCTGTCACGTTAAGGTGCATCAATCAGAATAACGAACGCACCACCCGCTTACAGACTTATTTCCGCTTTTGTTGATTATTTTCAAGACTCTGTCGGCAGATAAAAACAACTTTTATACAGTTTTAAAAAAAAGATTTTTGAATGATATACGGAAATACAATATTATAAAAATGCCTGATAGTTAGTCCATATTGCGAAAAATAAAAGTAAATCTACAAAAATAAACATATAAAAAACGGTTCAATATACATTTTATATTGAACCGTTATACAAATATAATAGTATATTTCTGTTAATAGACAACAGCAAAATGAATTGATCCGATAGCGCCTGCAAAAATTTGCTTGCCATCCTGTGCAACTTGTTGCACTGCCTTTTGGTCAATTGCATTGCGATCCCACATTGTTCCGCCAATGCTCCCCTGCTTCCAGTCAACCGGTTTACCAAGAAGATTTTCGGCATCCTTCTGGTTATAGATCTTTGCAGTGTCATTTTGCAGGGCTTTGAACAAAGCATCATCACCTTTTGTAAGGCCACCAAGCTGGGCGGTCGATTTAACAAGGTCTTTCAGCTTATCGTCACTGATTTGAGGAGGTGTAAACACCTGAAAATTGCCCGTTGGAACACCTTCGAACCCGGCATATTTAGCCGCATCGGCATCCTTCAAAGTGCCGGTAAAATATTGCGGATTTGTCATGTTCAAATTGACTTGCTGATTGATAATGCCGGATGCATTAATACCTTTTTCAACAAGTTCCTGAATACGCGATAACGCGTCGGAAATACGTGGCGACATCACATTACGATCATCGACACGCACGGTCTGTGTCGCATTCTTTTCCTGAACAATTTCCTGAATATTCTGGGCAGCCCGCAACCCCGGAACATCAAAACCATGATTGACCAAGTTCAAGTCGGTTGATGTGATTGATACCATTTTCGCCTCCGGTGTAATGCCAATTCAGTCCAGCATTATTCTTTGTTAATAATATAGTTCAATTAACCGAAATATGCAAATAAACCGACAAAAGCTGTGAAACCGGATTAATTGTAAAGATAACTGTCCTACCAGAAAAATGTTTTATTGGTCGAGGCAATTCCAATTGAACAAAGACAAACAAAAAACAGTAATGCAGGGAAACGATCTCGTAACGCACAGTTTTAAACAGATCGGTTAAAACTAAGGAATTTCTACCCAATACATTCTTTGTATGAAATCCACGTCTTATAGTTTTCTATAAACGGATCATAGTAAGCTCACCATGTTTGCCATTTTTGAAAACAAGGATTTCCTGCTATCCTAAACCATTGACGCGATTGGCGAACGACCAGCCGTGATCATAATCGGCTCTGATTGTTGCATTGACGGGAGTGTTGCATTGACGGAAGTGATACATTGACCGGAGTATTACATTAATGCGAAATCAGGCGCGTTATCCCGAAATCAAATCGCTCCTCTTCAATTTTACTTTTCTTTCCTAATCAGTCGTTTTGAGCTAAGGTTGGAGAAGATAACTTCAGTCCTGCAATGCTGCCCATATCACTGAGCGAACTCCTATAGATGTAAGGAATTATTCGATGAAACTTTATTATTACGACCATTGCCCATTCTGTGTCCGTGCCAAGATGGTGGCCGGATATAAACAGGTTCCTGTTGAATATATTGTTTTACTGAATGATGATTCTGAAACATGTATGCGGCTCGTTCACAAAAAACAGGTGCCAATTCTGGAATTCGACGATGGTTCCGCTATGGTGGAAAGCTTGGACATTGCGCATAAATTTGATGAAATTGGCGAAAAAAGTCGGGTTGTTTCTCCGGCAACAGACATACAAAAAAAAGTCACTGACGAGCTTTCCGAGGTCTCTTCGGATATTAATGCATTGCTTTTCCCGCGAAATGTAAAAGCGTCTCTTCCGGAATTTGCTACAAAATCAGCCATTGAATATTTTCAAGGCAAAAAAGAAAAAAACCTTGGCAAATCATTTGATCAGGCGATGGCTGAAACAGCCGAACATAAAAAGAAGGTCGAAGACAAACTCGCAACTTTGTCTTTTCATCCGGATAATACCAATGAAAACTTGAGCTGGGACGATGTCATGATCTTTCCGACATTACGCAATCTGACGATTGTCAAAAACATCAAAATGCCACAGCAGCTCCAGAATTATGTCAAACATATTTCTGCTCTGACCGGCGTTCAACTTTATTACGATCGCGCTTTATAAACTTTTTTAATTTACGACAAATGCAAATTTTACCCTATATCGCGCCTATCGGCTTGTTGTTGTTATCAAATGTTTTCATGACCTTTGCCTGGTATGGGCATTTGAAATTCACCAACAAGCCGTTAATGATCGTCATTATTGCAAGTTGGGGAATTGCATTTTTTGAATATTGCCTTGCAGTTCCGGCAAACCGATTGGGACACACTGTGTATAGTGCGGCCCAACTCAAAACGATTCAGGAAGTGATCACACTTCTGATATTTTCCGGTTTTTCCATTCTTTATCTTGGCGAAAAACTGACTATAAACCATTTTGTCGGCTTTGCGCTTATTGTAAGCGGCGCCTACTTCATCTTCAAAGGTCCGTTATAATCTCGGTTTAGGGCTTTCCAGTTCGTGTTTGCGAATGTTATAACGGCAAAAATACCAAAATTATGGAAGAGGATTATCATATGGCAAAGATCAAGGTCGCAAATCCCGTCGTCGAACTCGACGGCGATGAGATGACACGCATTATTTGGCAATATATCAAGGAAAAATTGATCCATCCCTATCTCGATGTAGATCTGAAATATTATGATCTTTCGATAGAAAATCGTGATGCGACCAACGATCAGGTAACAACCGACGCTGCAAACGCCATCAAGAAATATGGTGTTGGCGTTAAATGCGCGACAATCACACCCGACGAAGCGCGCGTTAAAGAGTTCAACCTGAAAAAAATGTGGAAGTCGCCGAATGGTACAATCCGTAACATTCTTGGCGGCGTTATTTTCCGTGAGCCAATTATTTGCAAAAACGTTCCGCGACTCGTTCCGCACTGGACAAAGCCGATCATTATCGGTCGTCATGCTTTTGGTGACCAATATAAAGCAACAGATTTCAAATTCCCCGGCAAAGGCAAGCTGACAATCAAATTTGTGGGTGAAGACGGAACCGTTATTGAACATGACGTTTATGATGCACCGGGGGCCGGCGTTGCATTGGCCATGTATAACCTTGATGCATCAATCCGCGATTTTGCCCGTGCATCGTTCAATTATGGTTTGCAACGCAAAGTTCCGGTCTATCTTTCCACAAAGAATACCATTTTGAAGGCTTATGATGGCCGTTTCAAAGATATCTTTCAGGAAGTTTTCGATAAAGAATTCAAGTCTGAATTTGATAAATACCATCTCACTTACGAGCACCGTCTGATTGATGACATGGTGGCCTCATCACTGAAATGGTCCGGTGGTTATGTCTGGGCATGTAAGAACTATGATGGTGATGTCCAATCCGATACAGTGGCTCAGGGGTTCGGCTCTTTGGGGCTCATGACCTCTGTTCTTATGACACCTGACGGCAAAACAGTTGAAGCCGAAGCTGCACATGGAACAGTAACCCGCCACTATCGCCAATATCAGCGCGGCGAAGAAACATCGACCAACTCGATTGCTTCAATTTTCGCGTGGACACGCGGTTTGGCACACCGTGCAAAGCTCGACAACAATGACCAGTTGAAGCACTTTGCCGATACACTTGAAAAAGTATGTGTCGACACGGTTGAATCCGGTTTCATGACCAAGGATCTTGCCCTGCTCATCGGACCGAACCAGAAATGGCTTTCAACAACAGGTTTTCTTGACAAGATTGCGGAAAATCTTGCCAAAGCACTTGCTTGAATATTTCAAATTTAAAAAGCCGAAAGCCCCGTTTCACACGGGGCTTTTTCTCTTGGCGGGAACAAAAATTGCTGATCAAAGTTTCGTTTCTTGGCTCCACGGTCTTATGACGTTATTTAGAAGACCGGCACTGATTCTAAAAATACATAGGGATAACAATGAATGAACAAGGCTGGTCAACACTTCTTTCAGGTAGAAACGGTGTCCGCTCTGTAACACTTGCAGGCGGGGTTGCTCTGCATGCGGTCAATGTCTATATTGTTGTCACTATTCTCCCTTCTCTTGTTGCCGATATTCACGGTGAACAATATTATTCGTGGGCAGCAACAATTTTTGTGACAGCATCACTTATCGGTGCATCGCTTGCAGCAAAATTACTAGCCCGTTTCGGGCCCAAAACAGCTTACGTCCTTTCGGCTCTCCTGTTTGCAGTTGGCACCCTCATCTGTAGTGTTGCTCCGACTATGGCGGCGTTCCTGTTTGGTCGGCTCATTCAAGGTTTCGGCGGCGGATTTTTGTTGTCATTGTCCTATTCCATGGTCAGAATTGTATTCGACCCTGCCTTATGGCCACGTGCCATGGGGCTCATTTCCGGCATGTGGGGCATTTCAACATTACTTGGCCCCGCTATTGGCGGCATTTTTGCCGAATACAGCACTTGGCGTGCTTCATTCTGGACGGTTGGTATTCTGGCACTTTTATTTTCCGGCGTTGCACTTAAAGTTTTGCCTGCCTCGGCAAAACTTAAGAATGCTTCGGAACGGCTTCCTGTTATCCAACTTGCTGTTTTGACCGTTATGGTTCTTGCCATTTCCGCAAGCAGTGCGGTTGCCGACAACAACATTAAAATTGCCGGTATTATTATCGGTGCTATCCTGCTTTTAGTTCTTGGGATTATCGACAATCATTCTGAAAACAAAATGCTTCCCGAAGGTTCATTTTCTATTCAATCGATATTCCTGCCGCTTTACGGCCTGATGGTTATTATTTCGGTCGCTGTAAACGGTGCGGAGCTTTATCTTCCCCTGTTTCTTCAGGAACTTCACGGGCGTGGACCACTTGTTGCAGGCTATATTGCCGCGCTTATGAGCATCGGCTGGACTTGTGGTTCATTGCCAAGTGCCGGAGCCGCTCCAAAAATTGTGCGCAAAATCATCATTCTCGCGCCCGTGATTGATATGCTCGGAATGGCAACATTGTTTTATTTCATCCCCTCCGAAATGCAATCATCGGGATTTCTGATTTCGATTTGTATTGCCCTTTTCCTGATCGGTGTCGGGGCTGGAACATCGTGGCCGCATTTGCTTACCCGCGTATTACAATGTGCTTCCGATAAAGACGCCACGCGTGCCAGTGCATCTCTCACAACAATCCAATTGTTTTCAACAGCTTTAAGCGCAGCACTCGCCGGAAGCATTACCAATCTTGCCGGATTATTTGATCCGGGTGGTGTCAGCGGTATGATTGCGGCTTCCAAAGTGCTGTTTATCTTTCTGATTATTATATTGCTACTTGCTGTACCGCTCGCCTTTATTATTTCGCGCGATATGCTCAACCGTCCCGATGGAAAACATTCAAACAACCAAAGCGATCAGAAACAGCACCAGAATAATTAAAAATAACACATCCATCAAACGCTTGAAGAGCCGGATAGCACGATAAATATCGGCGGGACCGGCCATTTTCCCGCTATCATTCTGGAAAGGTTCATCAACGGCTTTGCCTGAATAGATTCTCGGTCCCAAAAGCTTGACATCAAGGGCGCCTGCAAAGGCGCATTCGGGAAAACCGGCATTGGGCGAATGATGGTGCCTCGCATCTTTTTTCACCACTTCGAGTGCTTTTGCTGCAGCTTTCCAATTGATAAAAAGTCCGGATGTCAGGATAACGATAAACGCTGTCAATCTTGCCGGTATAAAATTGACAACATCGTCAAGTCGTGCCGAAGCCCAGCCGAAATCCTTGAAGCGCTCATTCTTATAGCCGATCATCGAGTCGGCAGTGTTCACCAATTTATAACAAAAAAGGCCGGGAAGACCGAGAACAAGATACCAGAATACAGGTGCCACAACGCCATCAGAGCTATTTTCGGCGAGGCTTTCGATAGCTGCACGGCAAACCGCACTTTCATCGAGATTTTTTGTTTCCCGCCCGACGATGAGTGAAACAGCATCTCTCGCTTCAACAAGCGAACCTTGTTTGAACGCTTTTTCCACTTTACCAACGTGATCAACCAGGCTTTTTTGAGCAATAAATATGGAGGCAACCAGCGCCTCAATGACTATCCCTGCGAACCCCAATCCGAACAAAAACTTATGAATAAAAAGGCCAACAAAAAAGCTTGCGGTTAACAAGACGAGAAGAGCATCGAGGCCACACCATTTCCTGAGACGGGGCGACATCGACTTTCTGTTATATCTTGTTTCAAACCACTTTATCCCTGCCCCGAAAGCCGCTACCGGATGAGGGAGCTTGCGCCATATCCAGTCGGGGTCGCCGATTGAACGATCAATCAGGAGCGCCAATAAAAGGATAAAACAGAGACGCTCCACCGGTGTCATACCTGTTTTTGTGCTTTGGCCTGATCACGCTTATCGACGTACCACGATGCTGCAAAGATCAACACACCGCAAAATGTAAGACACCCGCCCAAAATCGCCGTATCCTGATAACCGAAGCCTAGGCGCAAAATTTCTGCACCCGATTCAGCACCCAAAGCATTGGCAACATTGTAGGCCGATTGCATCAGTGCTCCGGCGAGTGTCTGGGCGTTGGCTGCAACATCCATCACGCGCGCCTGAACTGACGGCATACTGGCAAAAGATGTACCAATCAAAAAACAACCGATCGCAGCCGTAATGCCGGAGTGACAGAGGAAGAAAAACAGAAAGAATGTAATTGTACTCCAAAGCATTGCATAAAATATCATCTTCATCGGACCAATTTTCACCGCTATTTTTGGTCCGAAGATGTTTCCTGTTACCATGCCAAGGCCGATAAGCGGCATGATAAACGGTACCCAGGCAATTGAAACCCCGGAAACGACAGTCAAAGTCGATTTGATGTAGCTGAATACAGTAAAGAGACCTGCAGTGCCAATGGCTACCATTGCCAGCATGAACCAGACCTGCTTTTCTTTTAAAGCGCTAAGTTCGGTAAGTGGACTTGTACCCAATGCCGTTGGCAAACTGGGCAAAAACAAAAATACCAAAATAGCACAAAGAGCACCGATGCTGCCGACCAGCACAAAAGCCATTTGCCAACCAAGTTGCTGACCGAGCCAGGTTGCAAAAGGTGCGCCAACAACAGTCGCAATTGTAAGCCCTAGCATCACCGCACCGATCGCCTTGGGACGATTTTTCATCTCCACCATAGAAGAAGCGGCAATAGAGGCAACACCGAAATAGATGCCGTGCGGCAAACCGCTCATGAACCGTAAGCCAACCAGCGCGTGAAAGCTCGTCACACAGGCACTCGCAATATTGGCAAAAGCATAAAACAGCATCAGAGCAATCAGAACATATTTCCGCGGAAATTTTGCAGTTGCTACAGCCAGAACCGGCGCACCAACAACAACCCCCATTGCATAGGCCGAAATATATTGGCCGGCGGTCGGTATATCCACTCCCGAACTTTTGGCCATTTCCGGTTGCAGCCCCATTGAAACAAATTCTGATGTACCGATTGCGAAGGCGCCGACAGCAAGAGCAAGTATGCTGATACGGCGTGTTCTTGCGTTAACCGCGGAAGCAACATTGAGCTTATCAATTTCATATTTCATAATTAACGGACGAATCCCTGAATGCGGTAGTTTTTCAATTATCCGGTTTTGCCATTTCACATCATATTAGTGCAAGAAAATATCTTCCAATTTCAATATGTTCACGGCAGTTTGTATTGAAGTCTTTTGCTTTAACTGCTCTTCCGATAGAAAACTGAATAGCTTACCTTTTAGCGAAATTGCAATAAATGCATGTAGTTTTAACTGCATCCACAATTTCCGATTTTTTTCAACCTTCAATATCTATCAAATGAATAAATGAACCGGCAACACTGTTTATTCTCATTCCCCTTGTACCTAAAGAATTGTCGAGCGCATCATAGGCTTTAAAAAGCGGTATATCGACCTTTTCATCTACAATGGAGGCATAATGGAATTCGTGACCTCGAAAGCGGTTTTTTCCAAAAAACGCCCCTTCCGGAACCAGACGGCGATAGCCTAAATGCAGTTTCTTCTGTTTGAAGCTGGTATTCAATGGCAAAAGACCAAGCATCAGGTGTTTAACCCCTTCGCTATCTTCCAATGTTTCCCCCAAGGTCATATAACCACCGCATTCGCCATAAATGGTTTTTCCGGCTGTTGCCATATCAACCATGGCTTTTTTGAATTTATCCGCTGCCGCCAGTTTTCCGGCAAAAAGTTCCGGATAACCACCACATAAATAAATGCTGTCACACTCTTTATCCGGCACCTCATTCGCCAAAGGCGAAAAGAATGTGATTTCGGCACCGGCTTTTCTCCAACCATCAAGCAGGTGTGGATAAGAAAAGCGGAAAGCATCATCACGGCTCACCGCAATACGTTGTCCAAGTGGCGGAATATGATCAATCGTAGCACTAGTAACTTTCACCCGATTTGAAGTCGATAATGTGATCATCGCCTCGAGATCAACGCTTGCCTTAATGATTTCTGCTGCTTTTCCGATAAAGTGATAAAGATCGGTTCTTTCCGAAGCTTGAACCAAACCCAAATGACGTGAGGGGAGTGTCAGCGCTTCATTCCTGTAGACCGCACCAACCACCGGTATATCAAGCGGTTGCAAGGCCGCGCGAAGCATAGCTTCATGTCGGGGACTTCCAATTTTATTCAGAATAATTCCGGCAAAGCGCAATTCCGGCATAAACTCGGCAAAGCCTTTGACAAGTGCCGCAACCGAATGTGATTGGCTTGTCACATCGACAACAAAAAATACCGGCAAATCCAACAATCGGGCAAGTTCGGCAGACGACCCCTTGCCGTTCATGGCGCCATCATAAAGCCCCATCATACCTTCGACCACAAAAAACTTCTGCTCCGAAGTGTCGGTAAAATTGATATTTCTTATGAGCGCGTCGCGCATTGCCCAACAATCGAGATTGTAACTATCCTCGCCTGTTGCCGCTTTATGAAACGCGGGATCAATAAAGTCGGGACCTGCTTTTCGCGGCGCCACGGCGACCCCCACTTCTTTCAAAGCGCGCATCAATGCCAGAGTGATAACAGTTTTACCGGCTCCCGAATTGGCAGCGCTCACCATAAAGCCATTCATAATGATCTGTTATCCAATTCGTCTGTAACAATATTTGGAGCAAGTTTATCGGAAAGAGAAACAACTTTACCAACGACAACAATTGTCGGTGGTTCGATATTATGCTCTTTGATTGTTTGTTTTATATGGCCGAGTTCGGTTTTATAAATCCGCTGATTGGAGGTGGTCGCATGCGTGATAAACATAACCGGCTCGTCACTTTTGCGCCCGCCTTTCATAAGGTCATCGGCAATTTCATCAATATGTTTCATCGCCATATAAAACACAAGAACCGGTGCAGCGCGCGAAATTGCTTTCCAGTCAAAAGATTTGGGCACTGTTCCGTCAGCATCATGACCGGTTAAAAACAATACACTATGATTGACCGAACGATGCGTTACCGGAACACCTGCATAGGCAGGCCCTGCTATTCCTGCTGTTATTCCGGGAAAAACGCGAAAGGGAATATGCGCCTCTATCAAGGCAAGCGCTTCTTCACCACCACGCCCGAAAACAAAAGGATCGCCACCTTTCAAACGCAAAACCCGCTTGCCTTCTCTGGCAAGGCAAATCATGCGGTCGGTAATTTCCTGCTGTTTAAGCGAGGGTTTGCCACCGCGTTTACCGGCAAATTCTAAAATTGCGCCTTGTTTTGCAAGCTTGAGGCACGAATGATCGACCAGCGCATCATAAAGGATGTGGTCTGCCTGTTTGAGTGCATTGACACAATGAAGCGTAAGAAGTCCGGGATCACCCGGCCCAGCGCCCACCAACCACACATGCCCCGCAATGAACTGTGGCAATTTGAATGGCAAATCTGCCGTCATTTCGGGTCCTTTTGATGGTAAAATCTATAGAAATCAAGAATCAATGCATTATATGTGTTATCTATTGTGCAGTTTCCAACCACTGTAAACGTTTAATTTTCAAGAAATATTGTCAAAATGGCAGATCTGCAAAGCACATTGAAACGCAAACCGGAAGGTCCCCTTCGCTTGGGCTGGACAACAGGCGCCTGCGCTACCGCTGCAACCAAGGCAGCGCTCACTGCTCTCATAACCGGTGCTTTTCCCGATCCCGTGGAGATAAGATTGCCAAGGGGGCAAATGCCGCAATTTGCGCTTTCTCTCAAAAGTCTTGGAGAAAATCAGGCGACAGCAGGAATTATCAAAGATGCAGGTGATGATCCCGATGTGACAGACAAGGCGACCATTATTGCCACTCTCACCCCTGCCCGTCCAAACAGTGGAATTATATTCAAAGCAGGAAAAGGTGTTGGAACTGTTACAAGACCGGGTTTGCCGCTTGATGTCGGGGAAGCGGCCATCAACCCCGTTCCGCGCCGGATGATGAGCGAGGTTTGCAAGGAAATTTGTGACATATATTCTTTTCCGCAAGACCTGGTCATTACAATTTCAGTGCCGGATGGCGAAAATATCGCGCTCAAAACATGGAATCCGCGCCTTGGTATTCTGGGCGGCATTTCCATTCTCGGCACTACCGGTATTGTTCATCCGTTCTCGTGCTCGGCATGGATTCATTCTATTCATAGCGGTATTGATGTAGCACGTGCGGAAGGGGCAAGCCATGTTCTTGGTGCAACCGGCGCAACTTCGGAAGATGCCGCACAGGCAATCTACCATCTTCCCGACTATGCCATATTGGATATGGGAGACTTCGTCGGTGCCGTGTTAAAATATTTGCGTCACCACCCGATTGATAAACTGACAATTGCAGGTGGTTTTGCAAAACTCACAAAACTCGCGCAAGGGGAAATGGACCTTCATTCTTCCCGCTCCCAAGTCGACAAGACATTTTTGTGGAATGTTGCAAAGAATGCCGGCTTGAACCAATCTTTCAAGCAATTCATCGAAAATGCGAATACTGCAAAAGAAGTGCTTGATATTGCTACAAAAGAAGGAATTGATATTGCTACCCCTATTGCGCTTCAGGCAAAACATATTGCTGAAGAAACATTAAGGGATGCGCCGGTATCGGTCGAAATCATTGTGACCGACAGGAAGGGAAATATTCTTGCGAGAAAGTAGGACAGTTTTATTATTGGGTGGCACCAGCGAAGCCTATGCTCTCGCAGAAAAATTTGCCGAAAAGGACTATCCTGTTCTTTCGTCTCTCGCTGGCCGCACATCGCATCCGAAAATTCCCGCGGGGCGATACCGCATTGGCGGGTTTGGCGGCATTGACGGGCTTATCAATACAATCAAAAAGGAAAATATAGGGCTTATCGTTGACGCAACCCATCCTTTTGCCGAAACTATGACCGATCATGCCTGGCGGGCAGCGCGCGCAGAAAAAATCGACTATATCCGGTTCGAGCGTCCGCTCTGGCAAGCGGGTAAAGAAGACAAGTGGCTGACGGTGAATAATATTGCGGAAGCCGTTACTGCTATTCCTGTAAATAGCCGCTGCTTCCTTGCGATAGGGCGTCAGCACGTCAATGAATTTCTGGTGCGCAAAGATGTTTCATTTGTCGCGCGTATGGTCGAGAAGCCGGAAAATTTTGTTCCCGAAGCCAATATAGAAATTGTGCTTGGTAAACCGGAAAACGAACAAGAAGAATACGACTTTCTCGTCAAACATCATTTTGATTGTCTCGTGTGCAGAAATTCCGGAGGTTCCGCCTCTTTTCCAAAGTTGGAGGCTGCCCGCAAACTCGGCCTTCCGGTGATTATGATCACCAGAAAGCCCCTGCCCAATGTCGTCACATTGAACACGGAAAAAGATGTTATCGACTTGGTGCGGACGTTTTGCCAAGCGGACCGTGCGGAAAAGCATAAAGAGACGAACGGCTAAGCTTTTCCGGACGAAGTGCTTTTCCGACAAAGATGATTGCGGTTTTTTCTATTTTTTCTTGCGCTATCTTTTCATGAATATCGGCCAATGTGCCTGAAATGATTTTTTCGTCCGGCCAGCTTACGTGATAGGCAACAATGACGGGGCAATCGGCCCCGTAAATCGGCAATAATTCTTTCTGGATTGCAGCAATATTTTTTGCCGAAAGATGAATTGCCATTGTCGCTTTTGCTTGTCCGAGATTTGACAATGTCTCAAGTTCCGGCATTGGTGAAGAATTGACCGATGTCCGTGTCAAAATGACCGATTGGTTTAGCTTTGGAAGTGTCAATTCCTGCTTCATGGCTGCCGCTGCCGCCGCGTAGGAAGCAACCCCCGGTACCACCTCATAATTGATTGCAAGCTTGTCGAGCGCTGCCATCTGTTCGGCAATTGCGCTATAGATCGAAGGGTCGCCGGAATGAAGCCTTGCAACATCCTTTCCCTCTTTTTCCGCTTTGACAAATTCTTCGACAATCGCATCAAGATCAAGATGGCCGGTATTGACGCGCCGTGCTTTATAAGGAATTTCGGCAATCAATTCTTCCGAAAGAAGCGAGCCGGCATAAAGGCAGACCGGACAACGTTTTATGAGATTGAGCCCGCGCAGTGTAATGAGATCATATGCCCCCGGACCTGCGCCAATAAAATATACTGTCATTCTTCCTTCTGTCCTGCCACAGCAATGGTAAGCCCACCAATTTTTGTCTTTTCAACGAGCAAAATACCACTTTTACCGGAAGCCGCCAAAGCCGCCGCTTCCGCAACGCCATGGCAGCCCGTATGTTGAAAAACAATATCGGAGGGGTTCTTCAGAAAGCAAGTCATTGTCTCCAACTCTTCTGAAGAAAATGTAATGAGTGGAACAGAAAGACGTTGCAAAGCACGCAAAATAAGCCCGTTGGATTTTTTACCGTCAAGCGTTGAAAAAGCCGCAATATTCCACTTTTCGAGAGTTTCGAGAGCTTCTTCCATGTCGCCCGTCGTGGCAGATGACGAAATGCCTATGCCCACAAAAACCGGCATAGAGCTTCTATTGACCATATCCGTTTTTGCCTTCAAGCGCGTCTTTTGACGGTGTTATAAATCCGCTCCACTTCTTGCGAGGGAACACCGAGAATTGCGGCTATCCGATGGATGAGCGCAACTTCATCCGCATCGACATGGTTATCGGCAGCCGCAATCGTCATCAAATTTTCGATAAGTGCAGTACGCCGATCCGGCGCCAATTCGCCGAAGAGAGCCGCAGCCTGACCGGTTGTTGTTTCATAGCCATAATCATAAAGATATTGGATGACATCCGGCAAAGCATCGGGAGATACGCCGAATTGTTGTTCGGCAATTTTTGAAAAAGCGGCAGTTTCGCTTGGGGTATGTTTACCATCGGCAAAACCCAAATGAATGAGCAAGAGAAGTTCGGCCGCTGTTGCCGGATTTTCGGCCACTTTACGAACCGAATTATGACGGGAAAAATAATTTGCGATGCTGTCAAACATGCGAAACTCCGCTTCTTGCCACGTTAGAAGAGCTGAACTAAAAGCAGAGCTTGCCAATATTGCACAAAAAACACAAGTGCATGAATGCAACGTTTGACGTTTCTTTATCGAAATTATTCTATTATTTCTTATTCTATTCTTTTCAGGTAATATTCGCCAATGCTGGAATTCCTTTTTGACCCGACTGTTCTGATTTTGATTTTTGCCGGTTTGCTTGCCGGTTTTATAGATTCGATTGCCGGTGGCGGTGGCCTCATCACCATCCCTGCCCTGATGCTTTCAGGCCTTCCACCAGTTGAAACACTAGGTACAAACAAGTTGCAGGGACTTTTCGGGTCATTTTCTGCAATGGTGGCCTATGCCCGTGGTGGTCAAGTCAATATAAGGAGACAAATCCTCCAAGCCACTATGGCCTTTATCGGAAGTGTTATCGGCGCATTGGTTGCGACCCTCATTCCTGTCAAATTATTTCAAGCGTTCCTGCCCGTTTTGCTCATTATTGTCGCCGGTTATTTTGCGTTAAAGCCGAACCTCAACGACATTGATAAACAGGAGCGGATGCGGCCAATCATCTTTTCGCTGACTATGGCGCCACTTGTCGGCTTTTACGACGGCATATTCGGTCCGGGTGCCGGTTCTTTCTATATGCTGGCCTTTGTTTCTTTGTCAGGGTTTGGAATCCTCAAAGCGACAGCCCATACGAAACTGTTGAACTTTTCATCCAATCTCGGCGGTTTTTTAACCTTTGCTGTCATGGGCTCGATCAATGTAAAAATCGGCATTGCTATGGGAATTGCCCAATTCATCGGTGCACAAATGGGTGCGCGCGTTGCCATGAAAACCGGTGCCAAGCTCATAAAACCGCTATTGGTCATTGTATGCGTTATTCTTGCCTATAAACTCTTGGAAGCTCATGACAATCCGCTACGGCAATGGCTGAACTTCTGAGAGTTAAAACCTCTCCATCAGAATATCATCATGGAGCTTTAAAAAACCGGTTTGCACAAAGCTGCCGAACCGGTTTTTTAAGACAGAACAATTGATGTTTTTCTAAAATTTTAATGCCAGTAAAATAACACCTGCCCCGATCAGCACGACGCCGGTCCAGTTGATGGCTGTCAATTTCTCACCAAGAAAAGTAACGCCGAAAATGGCAACAAAAATAACCGACAATTTGTCAATCGGAGCAACATGGGAAGCATCTCCCAATTGCAGAGCGCGAAAATAGGCAAGCCATGAAGCACCCGTGGCAAGTCCTGATAAAACAAGGAAAACCCATGATTTTGCCGGAATAGCTCCCGGACGTTGCCATTGTCCGGTAATGCTTAAAAAGAGACACAATGCGGCGATGATAACGATTGTTCTTATCAAAGTGGCAAAATCGGAATTGATACCGCTTATACCTACTTTTGCAAAAATCGCTGTTAAAGCCGCAAAAATTGCTGAAAGAAATGCCCAGAACTGCCAGGTTGCGGTCATCAGAATTCAATCCCCTTCTGTCCTTTTATGCCGGAACGGAACGGGTGTTTGACCAATTCCATTTCTGTCACCAGATCGGCAGCCTCAATCAATTCATTTCGTGCATTGCGACCGGTAATGATAACATGCTTCATGAAAGGTCGCTTCGATAATACATCAAGCACTTCTTCCAAAGGTAAATAATCATAGCGCAATACGATATTCAACTCGTCACAAAGCACCATATCCGTGGTGTCGTCGAGGATCATATCTTTGGCAATGTTCCATGCTTTTCGCGCTTCGGCAATGTCTTTTTCACGATCCTGCGTTTCCCATGTAAAGCCTTCACCATGGGCATAAACGCGCACCTGATCGCCAAATTTTTCAAGTGCGATACGCTCGCCGGTTTGGCGTAATCCCTTGACAAACTGCACAACGCCAACCTTCATATTCTGGCCGAGAGCACGAAAAACCATACCGAAAGCTGCCGTTGTCTTGCCTTTGCCCTTGCCCGTATGAACAATGAGAAGACCTTTTTCTTTGGTTTTACCGGCTTCTATTTTTTTGCGCGCGGCCTCTTTCTTTTTCATTTTTTCGGCATGACGGGCATTCAATTCCGCTTCCGTCAGCTTTTCCTTGGCGTCCATCTTATCGAGCCTTTCTGTAGTTCTTCCAGTTCAAACAAAGCAGAATTGGAGCGCGGTTTCCACAACTCTCTCCGGATCGCCTGTTCAAGTTTATGTGCCATTTCTCTTAAAGCGGCAGGATTATTTCCGATTAAAAAATTCCGCACTGTCTCGTCGTCGATATAGGCATTATAAATCGCTTCGAATTGTTCATTGGATACGGCATTTGTTGTAGCCGAAAAAGCAAAGAGATAATCGACAGTTGCAGCCATTTCGACCGCGCCTTTAAAGCCGTGTCGCATGACTCCTTCTATCCATTTCGGATTAACGGCACGCCCGCGGAGTGTTCGCCCGATTTCTTCCTGCAATGTTTTTATCATTGGCCGTTCGGGGCGCGACATATCATTGTGATAGACTTTCGGAAAAGCACCCTGCTTATCAGCAACTGCCGAAGCCATTCCCCCTTCAAAGGCATAATATTCACCGGAATCAAGAAGATCATGTTCGCGATTATCCTGATTTTGGACAACGGCATTGATATGATGAAGCCGGTTTTCAAGCATATTTTGTGCAGAAACACCATCTTCCTTACCGTAAGCAAAAGAAGAATGGGCAATCCACGCTTTACCAAGGTCGTTACGGTCATTCCATTCGCCCTTGTCGAGAAGCTCCTGAACGCCTGTTCCATAGACACCCGGTCGAGCGCCGAAAACACGAAAACCGGCTTCTCTTTCTGCCTCTTTTGTGCTCTTTCCGTTTTCTGTGAGCGTTTTTACGTCTTTCAAATAATGCGCATGAAGCGGATTATCTTCTTCCTCTTCGTCAAGCGAGGCAACGAGACGCACCGCCTGATCGAACAAGGCGATCTGTTCGGGAAATGCATCGCGGAAGAAGCCGGAAATCCTTAATGTCACGTCAACACGTGGCCGACCAAGAACTGCTATCGGAATAACCTCAACACCGGTCACACGGCGGGATGCCGCATCCCACAAAGGTTTGACGCCGATAAGTGCGAGAGCCTGCGCAATATCATCGCCACCGGTGCGCATATTGGCGGTTCCCCAAGCGGTAAGGCCAAAAGCCTTCGGCCAATCACCGTGATCCTGCACATAGCGGATAATGAGAAGCTCGGCCGATTTTTTACCCAATTGCCAAGCCGACTGTGTGGGCACTGCCCTAGTGTCGAGCGAAAAAAAGTTGCGCCCCGTCGGAAATACATCCGGCCGCCCGCGTGTCGGAGCGCCGGATGGACCCGGCTCCACAAAATGCCCGTCAAGAGCCGTTAAAAGCCCGTCAATTTCTGCCTTGCCGCAACTTAAAATCAATGGCCGCAATGTTTCTTCAATATTTTTAAGAATTGGCGCTGTTTTCGTGAAGTTTTGCGGAAGAGTGACCTTTCCGGAAACCAGCGCCAGCGCCAGAAGTTCAATCCGTTCAACCGTGTCACCATTTGTGCGCCATAGGCTGTCGGTCATTCCTTTTAATATTTCAGGCTTTTCACCTTGCCATTTTTCTGAAAAAACACAATCAAGCGGGTCGAAAGCAAGTCCGAGATCATCGGCGATAGCGCGGTGTAAACTGCCATTTTCTCCCTCGCCACGGGGAACACGTGCCGTTGCAACAAGGAGATTTTCCAATTGTTCGCCAGAAGGCGCTTTGCCAAAAATATGCAGCCCGTCCCTGATTTGCAATTCTTTAAGATCACACAAAAAGGCATCAAGTTTCTCAAGTGCCAGATCATCGCTATCATGGTCTTCAATTCCGGCATCATGATTGAGACCGGTGAGCCGCACCAGATCAAGTATTTCGCCTTTGAGCTTTACGAGACGGCGCGGGTCAACGCCTGAGGCCTCATAATATTCATCAACAAGCCCTTCCAGATCTTTTAACGGGCCATAACTTTCCGCGCGTGTCAAAGGCGGGGTCAGATGGTCAATGATAACGGCAGAAGAGCGTCGTTTTGCCTGTGTCCCTTCACCGGGGTCGTTAACAATAAACGGATAGATATGCGGCATTGGTCCAAGAGCAACTTCAGGATAGCAATGGTTCGAGAGTGCCAAAGCTTTTCCCGGAAGCCATTCAAGATTGCCGTGTTTACCCATATGGATGATGGCATCGGCTTTATAAACAAACCGGAGCCAGAAATAGAATGCAAGGTAATGATGGGTGGGAACAATGTCGGGTGCATGGTAGACTTGCTTTGCATCCATTCCGAATGCACGTTCCGGCTGTAATCCGACAACCGTTTCCCCCAACATTAAAACCGGCAAAGCCAATCCGTTGTCAACCACATAGGCATCGTCTTCCGGTGCGCCCCAGCGTGCAGTCACTTCATCTTGAATCTTTTTATCAAGTGATTGAAAGAACTTCTTGTAAACACTCAAAGAAAGAGCTTTCCGAACTATCCTTCCCTTTACTCCTTCATTGGTTGGACCTTCAATCATCAACCGCATGAGTTCATTGCCATTTTCCGGAATATTTTCTATTTCGTAGCCTTGGTTTTTCATGGCTTTAAGCGTCACAATCATGGCTGCCGGTGTATCAAGCCCGACACCATGCCCCAAGCGGCCATCGCCACCGGGATAATTGGCCATGACAATGGCAACATGCCGTTCTTCCGGCTTCTTGTTGCGCAATCTTACCCAGTTTTTTGTGAGCTCTGCAACAAAATCGACCCTGTCTTTTAAAGGTTTATGGACGACAACATTACATTCTGTCTCGTCATCGAATTCCACTGCCGATTTGAAAGACACAGCGCGGGTGAATACGCGTCCATCAACTTCCGGAAGCGCAACATTCATGGCAAGGTCACGGGCGGTCAAGCCACGTCCATCTTTTTCCCATTGCTCTTTGCTGCTTCCGGCAAAAACCACCTGCAAAACCATTGCGCCGCGCTTTTCGAGCACGGTAGGTTTTCGTCCCGTATGCCCGTTTGAAACCGCAAAGCCGGTCGCATTCAATACAATATCGGGCGAAAGCCGGTCAAAAATCGAATCGACAATTGCGACACTCAATTCATCTTTAATACTTGAAACAAAAATCGGCAGCGCGATTAATCCGCGTTTTTGAAGTGCGTCGATAAGTGCTTCCACGCTCGCTGTTTGCCCGCTCTGCACCAATGCACGATAAAAACAGATGGCTACAACCGGTTTATGGGTGGCATTGTGACGTTTTACGAGATCATCAACAGTTAACGGCGGGTCATCCGGTGACCAGAGACCTGCCTTCATCAAGGGGATCGCCTCGACAGGCTTTTCGTGGCGGCCTAGCAAATAATCGCAATATTCGAGAAAGGAGCGCATATTTTGGGCGCTCGCTTCAATAAGATAGTGCCAAAGATTGCGGCAATCCTCTTCGGCAACAGTAGAAAATTTTTGCAAATTTTCGTCTACTTTATCGTCACCGGGCAAGACCACCAGTTTGATATTCTTTTCCAGTGCCAGCGAGTGGAGGACTTGCAAGCCATAAGGCCAATAACTTTCGCCGCCTATCACGCGCAACACAATCAATTTCGCATATGACGCGGTTTTTTCGACATAGGTGTCGACCGACATGGGATGTGAAAGCGAAAGCAAATTAACAAGCCTTAGCGAAGACGTTGTTTTCTTCAATGCGGCTTTTGCAACCGAAAGGCTTGCCAATTCGGTGTCAGCCGACGAAAGAAAAATAACATCGGCCGGCGACTGTCCAAGATCAATCGCCTTATCCTGTTCGGCTATGGTTCCCTTCTGGGCAAGAAGCAAATGCATCAGACATCAAGCGCTTCAATTGTTTTGCGCACCTTCTCCTCGTCGATTTGGTGAAGACCGATAACAACAAGGTGGCTTTTATGCTCTTCGTTTTTTTGCCAGGGGCGATCAAAATAGGAATCAATCCGCTGACCTACGGCTTGAACAACAAGGCGTATCGGCTTTCCAACCACATTGACAAAACCTTTGAGCCGCAAAATATCATTTTCTTCAATGATCGTTTTCAACCGTTCGATCAAAGCCCTCGGATCATGGATGGATGGTGCGTTAACGACAAAGCTTTTGAATTCGTCGTGGTTATGGGGAACGCCTTTCGCATGGTTCATTTCATGGTGGGATTTGCGGTTTTCAATATCGCTCTCGGTACCGACGCCAAGCCCCAATATAAGATCGGTTCCGATACTGCCAAAACTCGACGTGACCATTTGCGGAACTCTGTCACTATGGCTTGAAATGATATTGCGCACATTCTCGAGCTTATCCTCGTCGATAAGATCAACCTTGTTGAGGACGATAAGATCAGCCGCATGAATTTGGTCTTCAAACAATTCTTCGAGCGGGCTTTCATGGGTGATCGAATTATCTTGGGCACGTTCGGCATTGATTTTGTCAATATCATCGGCAAACCGGCCTTCGGCCACCGCCGGAGCGTCAATCACGGTGATCACTCCGTCAACGGTCACCTGCGTTTTGATTTCAGGCCAATTGAAGGCTGCAACAAGCGGCTGGGGAAGTGCCAAACCTGATGTTTCGATCACAATATGATCAGGTCTATCCTCGCGCTCGAGAAGTTTGGTCATAGTCGGAATAAATTCTTCAGCAACCGTGCAACAGATGCAACCGTTATTAAGTTCAATGAGATCATCATCGTGGCAATTATCAAGACCACAGCCTTTGAGCAAACCGCCATCCACACCAAGTTCGCCGAATTCGTTAATGATGAGAGCAATGCGTTTGCCTTGCGCATTTTCCAATAAATGCCTGATCATTGTGGTTTTTCCGGAACCCAAAAATCCGGTTATGACGGTGGTTGGGATTTTGCTTTGTAAAAATTTTTGTTCCGACATTAAAGTTAGCCTTTCAATTTAAGCGGCAGACCAGCCGCAACAAAAAACACCGTTTCTGCTATATTTGCAATTTTCTGGTTCATGAGACCGGCATAATCACTAAATTCACGCGCAAGCTTGTTGTCCGGCACAATCCCGAGTCCTACCTCGCTCGAAACAAAAACCGCTTCTACCTCAAGCTTTGCAAGACCATCAACAAGCTTTGCTATTTCTGTTTCAACGTTCCGGTGATACTCCAATAAATTACCAAGCCAAACGCTGAGACAATCAATAAGGACGATCTTTTGTTCATTATTGTGTTTTTGGATCTCGCCTATAAGATCAATCGGTTCTTCAACATTAATCCAGCCGGACTTACGGCGTGAGCGATGCATGTCGACCCGTTTTTTCATCTCGTCATTGAAAATTTCTGCCGTTGCGAGATAGACCGGCACTTTATTGGCAGACAACACATAATTTTCGGCAAAAACCGACTTTCCCGAACGCGTACCGCCAAGAATCAATGTTATCTTTGCCAAAAAACTCCTCCATTTACGGAATAGACATTCATCACTTTACTAAGAAAGCTGAAAACCGGCTTCATGCCTTTGATGCAGAATCAGAGTTCTTGAATGATGAGAACACAAACCGGAACCGGATTTCTAGCCCATTCTTAAATACAATAATTTGACTGACCGGTTCGAATGAAATGCCCGAATTGGGTCCACTTCCTGAAAGTCCAGTTTATTTTTCGCAAATTCTTTTGCAAAAAACCGGCTATTTATAGAGATAGCTGCTTAAACTTTATCGTGCAAGCCGAAAAAGCGCGTTTATGTCGACAGCCTTTTCCAGTTCATCGGCAATCTTATCGAGCGCATTATCAATTTTTTCAAAATGTCCGGACGCATCCGGCTTTGCACCAAAATTTCCGATAAAATAACGACGAAAAGCATCTGCCGAAAATAAACCATGGAGATAGGTTCCCCAAATCTTTCCATCTGGCGAGGCCGCACCGTCTTCGACATTGTTTATTTTTAAAGGGGCATGGCGACAATCGGGACCAAAGCTTTTGCCCATATGAATTTCATAACCTCTGAGCGGAAGTCCACTTAAAAGATGAATAGCATTACTATTGCGCGTGAGTTTTCGTTTTCCGATTTCGGTTACCATATCAAGCAGGCCAAGCGCATCTATTTCGGTAACGTTTCCTTCCAGACAATCGCGATCAAAAATTTTCCTGCCCAGAATCTGGAATCCACCGCAAATGCCGATAACCATTCCGCCTTTTTTAGCGTGTTCGATAATCTCCCCATCCCACTTATTTTCACGAAGAGCAATCATATCGGCTATGGTCGATTTGGAACCGGGAAGGATAATAACATCGCTATCGGCTGGAAAACACTCACCCTTCCGGACAAAGACAATTTCAACATCACTTTCGTGAGCCAACGGGTCGAGATCATCAAAATTGGCAATATGGGGTAAAACCGGTAGAGCTATTTTTACTTTGCCATGTTTTTTTGGCTCTCTATGTTCGAGTGCCATCGAATCTTCAGGAGGCAACAGGCTCGCCCCTTCAAGCCAGGGAATAACGCCGAGGCATGGCCAGCCGGTAAAATTCCGGATTGCTTTGATTCCGTCATCAAAAAGGCTCAAATCCCCACGAAATTTATTAATGAGATAACCGCAAACCATTGCGCGGTCTTCACGATCAAGAATTGTTGCGGTACCTACGAGTGAAGCGATCACACCACCGCGGTCAATGTCACCAATCAATACGACCGGCACATCGGCGCTTCGCGCAAAACCCATATTGGCAATGTCACCATGGCGCAAATTGATTTCTGCCGGTGAGCCCGCCCCCTCCACCAGCACCAAATCGGCTCTCTCCTTCAATCGGGCAAAAGATTCCATGACCCGATCAAGAAGTGCACCCTTCATTTTTTGATAGTCGGCACCTTTTTTAAAACCGGAAAGCTTACCCTGTAGAATGATTTGGGAACCGGTAGAACTTTGCGGTTTCAATAAAACCGGATTCATATGAACGGACGGTTTTTCATTTGCTGCAAAAGCTTGCAGCCATTGACCGCGCCCGATCTCGCCACCATCATCGGCAACCGCAGCATTGTTCGACATATTTTGCGGTTTGAACGGCATTACCTTGATGCCCTTGCGGGAGGCCAAACGGCAAAAGCCGGCAACAAGAACTGTTTTTCCGACATCGGAACCTGTGCCCTGAAACATCAATGCACGTGCCAAATCAATCACCCTTTACCAATAAAAAAATCGCAATTTTTTTCAAAAAAATAGCGATTTTCATACTTCATTAAGTGTTCGCTAACCCGTGATTAACATTGTTGATCTACAAAGGCTCCAGAAACAAAAACACTTTGTTTCTCTCTGGATCAGGTAGTGCGTACCAGAGGTGTAATTCCGGACACGTGTATGAGTATCGTCCGGAAAATGCGTAAGATAAAACTGCGTAAACGGGCCACCGCTTGCGCAGTTTTACGCATTTCTAGCCTGCTTTACGGGTTAAGAAAAGATGACTTTCCGGTTCTTCCACATCTTTTCAGAAAACGGTGCATTGATAGCTCTGTAAGACAGCTTCAACCCAAAGAAAAACGCCGACTGTGCATTTTGGAAATAAATGATTTTAACCCCACAAATCCGCGACCATTAGCGCTCGGTTATCGAGGGCTCTACCGCTTGCTCATAGAGTGATTAAAAATCATAAATCTTTAATGATTCGGGCAAGAAGTGTGAATGAATCCATGCGTTTTTTATTATCCCAAATCGGGCTCGTAACAATCAACTCGTCGGCATTCGTATCGGCTATCAGTTTTTTCAGTCCTTGCTCGACTGTTTCAGATGAGCCAACGACAGAGCAAGACAAAGATTGCTCAAGCACCAAGCGGTGATTGAAAGGCAGATTGTCAACATAATTCATGACCGGTTTCGGTAATGGACCGGCACGCCCCGTTCTCAAATTGACAAAGGATTGTTGTTGGGAAGAAAATAGAAACTTTGCTTCGTCATCCGTTTCAGCAACCACAACATTTGCCGCAACCATTGCAACGGGCTTATCCAGATATTCCGACGGTTGGAAATTATCGCGATAAACTTTAAGTGCGCGATAAAGCTCGGCCGGTGCAAAATGCGAGGCAAACGAATAAGGCAAGCCCAAAACTGCCGCAAGCTGCGCCCCATAAAGGCTCGACCCCAAAATCCAGACCGGTACGTGCAAACCCGCTCCCGGAACTGCCCGCAATTGTTGCTGAGGCTCGGCATCTTTAAAATAGTCAAGCAATTCGACAACATCGCGGGGATAATCATTCGGGTTGCTATCAAGCGAGCGTCTCAAGGCTCTGGCTGTCATCTGGTCTGTGCCCGGAGCACGACCTAATCCGAGTTCAACCCTGTTCGGATAGAGTGCTTCAAGAGTGCCAAATTGTTCGGCAATAACGAGCGGAGAATGGTTAGGAAGCATAACGCCGCCCGCACCAACAACGATTTTATTGGTCGAGGCAAGAATCTGCCCCATTACAACCGCCGTTGCAGCGCTTGCAATGCCGGTCATATTGTGATGTTCGGCATACCAGATACGAGGAAACCCTAGCTCATCCACATGTTTGGCAAGAGCTATGGAATTTTTTAACGCCTGAGCAACCGAACTTCCCTCAGGCACGGGACATAGATCAAGGACAGATATTTTCATTTTTTAAATATAGGAACTCTGAAAATGAATACAACGAGAGAAATTCAATTGAGTAGAGCTTTTTTAAATCAATCTGCTCTATCGCCCCTATTCCACTCTTCGGTTACTTCGGCTACAAAATCGGCATAACGATGTGCTTCGATCGCGTCTCTTATGCCTTGCATCAATTGCTGGTAAAAAGCGAGATTGTTCCACGTGATCACCATTCCGGCCAATGGTTCACCCGCTTTTACAAGATGGTGAAGATAAGCACGGCTATAATCCCGTGCCGCCGGACAGGGAGATTGAGGGTCTAGCGGGCGCGGATCTTCGGCATGTTTTGCATTTCTCAAATTGATTTTACCAAATCTGGTAAATGCCAAACCATGTCGGCCTGCCCTTGTCGGCATGACACAATCGAACATGTCAACGCCATGCGCCACACTTTTTAAAATATCATCAGGTGTGCCAACCCCCATCAGATAACGCGGTTTATCTTGCGGCAAAATCGAACAGGTCACATCAAGCATATCCATCATGACATTTTGCGGCTCACCTACCGCCAGGCCGCCAATGGAATAGCCTTTCAAATCGAGATCCTTCAAAGCATTTGCCGACCGTTCCCGCAAACTTGCATTATCCCCACCCTGAACGATACCGAACATCGCCTTGCCCGGTTGGTTCCCGAATGCCGTTTTGCAACGTTCTGCCCAGCGTAAAGACAATTCCATTGCCTTTTCCATTTCTTTGAATGATGCAGGCAAGGCAACGCATTGGTCGAGTTGCATCTGGATGTCGGAATCAA
The DNA here is from genome assembly GCF_016102305.1 of Bartonella sp. M0192. Lineage (NCBI taxonomy): Bacteria > Pseudomonadati > Pseudomonadota > Alphaproteobacteria > Hyphomicrobiales > Bartonellaceae > Bartonella > Bartonella sp. M0192. The sequence continues at coordinate 1,835,592 of NZ_JACFOU010000001.1, forward strand.
GAAGGCACTGTATTTCGATCGACCGTTCCGGTGTCAGCTCATAACGCGCACCATCAATATGCGATTGGAAGGTCACGCCCTTTTCGGTCAATTTCCGCAGTCCTGCAAGTGACATAACCTGAAACCCGCCGGAGTCAGTCAAAATAGGTTTTGGCCAACGAGCAAAAACATGAAGGCCGCCCAATCTTGCAATACGTTCTGCACCAGGGCGCAACATCAGGTGATAAGTATTGCCGAGTATAATATCGGCACCGAGCTCTTCAACCTGCTCCATATACATTGCCTTCACCGAACCGGCGGTTCCTACCGGCATAAAAGCAGGTGTGCGGACTTTGCCGCGCGGCATTGTAATTTCGCCACGCCGCGCGTGACCATCTTCAGTAATTTTCTTGAAGGTGAAGGTTTCGCTCATTGTTCCTAATCTTTTCGTTCCAGAAAACTTGTATCGCCATAAGAATAAAAACGATAGCCTGTTTCGATAGCATGTTGATAGGCGTGTTTCATTTCATCAAGCCCGCTAAAAGCCGATACAAGCATGAATAATGTCGAGCGCGGCAAGTGGAAATTGGTCATCAGGCAATCGACAAAACGGAAATGATAACCTGGTGTTATAAAAATATCAGTTGAATCGGCCCACGCATCAAGTTGCCCGTTTTCATCCGCAGCACTTTCCAGAAGTCGCATAGCCGTTGTGCCAACAGCAATCACCCTGTTACCGCGTTTTTTCACAGCCATTAATGCATCTGCCGTTTGTTGATCTATATGGCCGATTTCAGAATGCATTTTATGATCTTTTGTATCGTCAACCTTGACAGGTAAAAATGTGCCTGCGCCGACATGGAGCGTTACAAAATATTCTTCGACACCCCGATCTTTGATTTGCTGCATCAAATCCTTGGTAAAATGAAGACCGGCAGTCGGCGCGGCAACCGCACCTTCTTCGCGGGCATAGACTGTCTGATAATCGGTTTCGTCACGCTTGTCTTCGCCCCGTTTCAAAGCAATATAGGGTGGCAAAGGCATGTGGCCGATAAGCGCGATTTCACGATCAAGCTCTGCACCCGATTTATCGAATTCCAACAGCATTTCGCCGTTTTCGCCTTTTTCACGAACCGCGGCAACAAGCTTGTCATCATCGTCAAGGTTTGGATCCTTCTTGTTGAAAACAATTGTTTCGCCAATTTTTAAACGTTTGGCCGGACGAACAAAAGCAAGCCACTCATTGGGGCTTACGCGTTTATGAAGTGTTGCGCCAATATGGGCAATAGCGGCACCGCGCCGCCGTTCTCCCTGTAGTTGGGCTTTTATAACCTTGGTATCATTGAAAACCAGTGCGTCGCCTTTTTTGAGAAGTGAGGGTAAATCGCGCACATGTAGATCTTCAAGACACCCGCCTTTTCCGACATGTAAAAGACGGGCACTTTCTCGCGGCACTGCAGGTCGCAAAGCGATTTGTTTTTCAGGTAATTCGAAATCAAAAAGATCAACTTGCATAAGAGCGCACGCACATTCATAAATCGGACAAGCGGATAAGGCTTGTCGCACTGTTATATCAGATTAAACGACCAGCCGAAATGGAGGCCCTGCCAAGGATACTTGGTAATGGTTTTTTACTAAAGCATTTTCCGAAAAGTGTGAAGCGGTTTTCGGAAGCAAAAATGCGCTGCTAAAAACCCATTTTCCGAAAAGTGTGAAGCGGTTTTCGGGATTAAAATGCGCTGCTAAAACCAATTTTTTCGAAAAGTGTGAAGCGGTTTTGTAGGGCTAAATCTGTCATTTGTCACAGAGTATCTTCAAAAAAGGAATGCGGATATAACGCGATTTTTCGGGCTAAAAATCGTGTTTTTATCAAGTGTTTCTGTCAAAACACTAAAAGGGCATTTCAACTTCTACAGGTAAGTTAGCGTCAAGTTCGGATTAAAATGAAAAATGGCGGAGGTTTTCGGAAAACATCAGGAAATGCATTGAAGCCGGATATATTCTAGTCAGGTTATTCAGGAGCTTTCCCTGCAATAAACCGAATGAATATCAGCATATTTTACATAAGAAAAATAATGAAAATCCGGTTTTTAGCGCCGCGCAAAATCACTTTTACATTTAAGCTTTTTAGTGCCAATTAGCCGTTCGTTCCCGATTCCAAACATCTTATAAAGGGGTGATCTGAACGATATAAAAAAATATCGACAAAAACTTTTTACATTAAATTCAAATCGTTAAATGCCAAACATGAATCATTTTGTGAAGATTATATCGCTGCTGTTTCTATAGAGATACAAACTTCCATGTGCTGGAATTTCACGTTTTAAAAAAACAAAAGGTGTTCCGAATTTTATTCAGAACACCTTTTTTCAAGTTTCATAAATCAAAGCTTCCGAACAACTGTGTTCAACTCTGAAAATTATTTTTTATCAGCAGCAATTGTTGCTTTGACAATGCTGTCAGGATCGCTAACAGGCTCGCCTTTTTTGAGCTTGTCGACATTTTCCATGCCTTCAATGACCTGACCCCAAACCGTATATTGCCGATTGAGCCACGGAGCATCCTCAAAACAGATAAAGAACTGGGAATTTGCCGAATTCGGGTTTTGACTGCGTGCCATAGAGGCAGTACCGCGCTTATGTGGCACATTGGAAAACTCGGCTTTAAGATCGGGCTTGTCCGACCCACCCATGCCTGCTCGCGCTGCATTGAATTTCTTGCCGCCTTTTTTGCCAAATTCGACATCGCCTGTCTGTGCCATAAAACCGTCTATCACGCGGTGAAAAACCACGTTGTCATAAGCACCTTCACGGGTTAATTCTTTAATTCTCTTGACATGTTCGGGTGCAACATCAGGCAATAATTCTATAACCACATCGCCCTTTGTCGTTTCCAATATCAGAGTATTTTCCGGATCTTTAATCTCAGCCATTTCTTTTCCTTTATTTTGTAGCCTCTATACGTGCTTTTACAATGACGTCTGGATCAGCAACCGAACCGTTATTATCTGCCCGCCCTTTTTTGATTTTATCAACGACATCCATGCCTTTTACCACTTCACCAACAACCGTGTATTGGCCATTGAGGAAAGACGCATCATCAAAACAGATGAAGAACTGGGAATTGGCCGAATTCGGGTCTTGCGAACGTGCCATTCCGACTGTGCCGCGTTTGAAGGGGACTTTGGAAAATTCTGCTGCAAGGTCGGGATATTGTGAGCCACCCATGCCTGCACGACGAATATTGAATTCGGGACTGCCTTTTTTGCCGAATTTTACATCTCCGGTCTGCGCCATAAAGCCCGGAATAACCCGATGGAAGACGACATTATCATATGCGCCTTCTTTGGTGAGCTTTTCGATTTGTGCAACATGTTTGGGAGCAATATCCGGACGCAACTTAATTGTTACGTCACCATCTTTCAGTGTTAATACCAGATTTTCTCCACCTGCAGCAAAAGCCACGGGAGCAAGCGAAAAAAGTGCAAACAGAACGGCCATAATGCCCAAAAGTTTACGAACCAAGATCTTTCTCCATTTATGATTTGAATTTTTTTGTTAACGCCAATGCAACATTTTCGGGAACAAAGGGCGAAACATCCCCCCTCATCAACGCAATTTGACGAACAAGAGTAGCAGAAATTGAACGAACCGCATCGGCTGCCGGTAAGAATAATGTCTGTATTCCGGGTGCCAATGCCCTGTTCATGCCGGCAAGTTGCATTTCATAGTTGAAATCCGTGCCATCACGCAAACCGCGTATAATAAAATTTGCGCCGATCTCGCGTGCTTTATCAACCAGCAGATTGTCGAAGGAAATAACTTCCAAACGCTTTTCAGTGTCTTTCAAAATAGTCTTGGCAACGGTTTCGATCAATTTCTTACGTTCTTCAAACGTAAAAAGCGGGGCTTTGCTCGGGTGGATGCCAATAGCAACAACAACCTTGTCCGCCACTGCAAATGCACCACGCAAAACGTCGAGATGGCCATTGGTAATCGGATCAAACGAACCAGCAAAAATTGCTACTTTCATCTTTCACCTCCCGTCAGCCATCTTGCTATGACTTGATTATTCAATCATCCGTTTGCGTATTAGAATTGCCTGACGAACTGTTGTCATCATTCGGCACAGTTTCGTCAACGTCGCTATCGTCCTCTTCCGATTCAGAGATACGTTCAACCGAAACAACTTTTTCGTTTTCGGCTGTATCGAAAATCGTGACACCTTTTGTCGACCGGCCTGCAATGCGAATTCCTGCCACCGGAACGCGGATGAGTTTACCGCCATCCGAAACAAGCATGATCTGGTCATTTTCCTCAACAGGGAAGGATGCAACCAGCTTGCCGATTTCGGCCGTCTTTGAAGGATCTGTCGCTCTTATTCCTTTGCCACCACGACCGGAAATTCTGAATTCGTAGGATGAAGAACGTTTGCCATAACCGAACTCACTTACAGTCAACAGCATCTGTTCATGTTGAGAAAGTTCATTATAACGTGCTTCGCTAAGCTCGGCATCGCCTGTTGCTTCTTCCTCGTCACTGATTGTTACATCATCGCTATCGTTACCAGCCGCACGACGTTCGGCAACGGCGCGTTTGAGATAAGCCGACCGTTCGGCCGGTGTTGCTTCGACATGCTCCAGAATAGCCATTGAAATGACTTTATCACCTTCACCGAGATTGATACCGCGCACGCCAATGGAATTTCTACCGGCAAAGACACGAACATCGGAAACGGCAAAACGGATACATTGACCGTCAGCAGTGGTCAAAACCACATCGTCATTTTCTGTACAGGTATCGACAGACAGAATTTCATCTTCATCATCGTCGAATTTCATTGCAATTTTACCATTGCGGTTAACTTGTACAAAGTCGGAAAGCTTGTTTCGCCGCACAGTGCCACGTGTTGTCGCAAACATGACATCAAGTTCGCTCCAGCTTTCCTCATCCTCCGGCAATGGCATGATTGTGGTGATGCGCTCGCCTTGCTGCAAAGGCAGAAGATTGATGAGCGCCTTGCCACGCGATTGAGGTGTTCCCACCGGCAAACGCCATACTTTTTCTTTGTAAACAATGCCACGTGAAGAGAAGAACAGAACCGGCGCATGCGTATTGGCAACAAACAGACGGGTTACAAAATCCTCGTCCTTTGTTGTCATGCCGGAGCGGCCTTTACCACCGCGATGTTGCGCCCGATAAGTATTGAGCGGAACGCGCTTGATATAGCCGCTATGGCTTACAGTGACGACCATTTCCTCACGCGCAATGAGGTCTTCGTCATCCATTTCGGCGCCACCGGAGCCAAATGAAGTAAGACGCGGCGTGGCAAATTCGTTGCGAACAGCCATCAATTCGTCTTTGACAATTGTCAAAACACGCAAACGGGAACCCAGAATATCAAGATAATCGGTAATTTCCGCGCCGATTTTATTGAGCTCATCGGCAATCTCGTCACGCCCCAAAGCTGTCAGGCGTTGCAAGCGCAAATCAAGAATGGCACGCGCCTGTTCTTCCGAAAGATTATAGGTATTATCTTCATGAATAATGTGACGCGGGTCATCAATCAATTCGATAAGATGGCGAACTTCTGCAGCCGGCCAACGGCGTGTCATCAACTGGTCACGCGCGGTTTGCGGGTCCGGTGCATTACGGATAAGCTGGATGACTTCGTCAATATTGGCAACAGCAATTGCCAGACCAACCAAAACATGGGCACGTTCACGTGCTTTGCGCAGTAAAAACTTGGTACGCCGTGTAACAACTTCTTCACGGAACAGAACAAAGGCCTTGAGCATATCAAGGAGAGTCATCTGTTCAGGCTTACCGCCATTCAATGCCACCATATTGCAGCCAAAAGAGGTTTGCAAAGGCGTGTAGCGATAAAGCTGGTTCAAAACGACATCGGCAACGGCATCACGCTTCAGCTCGATCACAACGCGATAGCCTTCACGATCGGATTCATCACGTAAGTCCGAAATGCCTTCAATCCGTTTTTCGCGTACAAGCTCGGCAATTTTTTCAACCATTGTCGCTTTATTCACCTGATAGGGAATTTCAGTAACAACGATGGCCTGCCGGTCATTGCGGATTTCTTCAATATCGACTTTGGCGCGCATAATAAGCGAGCCACGTCCGGTTTCATAAGCCGAACGTATACCGGCGCGCCCGAGAATAATCCCGCCAGTCGGAAAATCCGGCCCCGGTATGATCTTGAGCATTTCGTCAAGTGTTATGGCCGGATTATCAATGAGAGCGACACAACCATCAACAATTTCGCCAAGATTGTGCGGCGGAATATTGGTGGCCATACCGACCGCAATACCGCCTGAACCATTCACCAGAAGGTTCGGGAAACGTGCCGGAAGAACAATCGGTTCCTGCTCGCGACCATCATAATTATCCTGAAAATCGACAGTCTCTTTGTCAATGTCATAAAGCAGACTATCGGAAACTTTTTCCAGCCGACATTCGGTGTAACGCATAGCTGCCGGCGGATCACCGTCAATCGACCCGAAGTTCCCCTGCCCGTCAATAAGCGGAACGCGCAGCGAAAAATCCTGCGCCATGCGCACCAGCGCATCATAGATAGATGAATCGCCATGCGGGTGGAATTTACCCATCACCTCGCCGACAACACCGGCAGATTTACGATAAGGCTTGTTATAAGAAAGCCCCATCTGGTTCATCGCATAGAGAATGCGTCGATGAACCGGCTTCATACCGTCGCGAACATCAGGCAGCGCACGCGATACAATCACACTCATGGCGTAATCGAGGTAAGAGCGCTCCATTTCCTCTACAATATTGACCGGTTCAATACCGTTCGGATTTCCTGAATCTGGTGGTACAATTTGATCGTTCACGGTTATATAACTTCCTTAATAGAATCAGCCCTTCCTTTATAACGAAAAATGCCCCGAAAAGCCAATTTCTCTTGCCCTTCCATGCATGGATTTGGCTATTATTTTCAGTGTGTTAGTTAGCCACAAGAAAAATCGGTGGATGACTTTATGGTGAATTTGTGCCATGAGAGCTGAAATGAATGTTTTCAACAGCCCCTGATTTTGGCACATACCGAATGATGGCGCACCAAGGAGTAACAATCATGTTTGACGCAGGTTTGTTGCTAAATGCGTTTATCACATTACTGGTTACAATTGACCCTGTAGGTCTCGTGCCGATTTTCTTAGGCCTCACGCGTGACATGACGCATATGGAACGCAAGTCCACAGCCATTGCCGCGTCTGTCATTTCTTACGTTATTCTGCTCGCTTTCGCACTTATCGGCGGCGCAATATTGGAAGGGCTGGGCATTTCGCTCGGTGCATTCCAGATTGCCGGCGGTATTTTATTGTTTGCGATTGCTTTCGAGATGATTTTTGAAAAACGCTCGGCGAGAAAACAGAAATCTGTCAAAACCGCGGTTACACGCGATCATATTCACAATATTGCAGCCTTCCCGCTTGCAATACCGATGATCGCTGGACCCGGCGCGATCTCGGCCACTATTCTGATGGCCAGCAAAAACCCCGGATTCGTCGGCACTCTGGTTTCCTGTTTTGTTATTCTGATTTCGGTGATTGTCTGTTATGGCTTCATGCTTCTTGCCCACCCGATTGACCGACTTTTAGGTGAAACGGGCAGAACAATACTGACCCGCCTCTTCGGTGTCATCCTTGCGGCATTGGCGGTTCAATTCGTTGCCAACGGAATTTTGGCTCTCTTCCATATTGTTTGAAACTGCGTCACCACCAAACGCCTTTTCGCGTATCATTTCAGGATTGTTGCGCATGTGGCTGGTTGCCGCTCCAATTTTCATGAAAAACTGCCGGACACGCCCGAAACAAAGACATGTTCAAAACACTTTGGAAAACACGAGTTACAATCCGGCAAGACAGCTCCGGAATAGGCTATACATCCAGCCAATCTTACATATTGGAATATCGGCTTTATTTTCTATGGCAAGGCGTCTTAGAAATAAAAGTTGCAGCCTGATAAAAACTCCCTGCTTCACTTATTCCCAAAAGCTGCGATTCGCTTGAAAACAATGAAAACGGGGAGCTTTTTCAATTTTTTGAGTTATGCAAATGAAGTTCCAATAATATCCCTGCCATGCATTGAAAGGCAATTGAAAGGCGGGATAATCGCTAAAGAACTAGAGCCTCAAAACGGAACATCGTCATCAAGCTGACGCGAAAAATTGCTTCCAGATTGATTGTTTCCGCCCTGATCGGAATTGCCGTAGCCGCCACCAAAACCGCCGGAACCGGATTGATCGCTCACTTGCTGACGGCTGCCGCCACCCTCGCCGCGGCTATCAAGCATTTGCAATTCACCGCGATATTTTTGCAAAACAATCTCGGTTGTATAACGGTCATTGCCGTTCTGATCCTGCCATTTGCGGGTTTGCAACTGCCCCTCAATATAAACTTTCGCACCTTTTTTAAGATATTGCTCGACAACTTTGACCAGATTTTCGTTAAAAATGACAACGCTGTGCCATTCTGTCCGCTCGCGACGCTCGCCTGTATTACGGTCACGCCACGTATCCGACGTTGCAATGCGCAAACTTGCCACTTGATCACCAGAATTCATTCTACGAATTTCCGGATCTGCACCGAGATTACCAACCAGAATGACCTTGTTAACACTGCCTGCCATTATAAAAACTCCAAACCACGCGGCAAAAAGCCGAAAATTAAATGCTAAAGCTCAATTTGCCACCATATAATCTATTTTCAAGCTTGGGGCAAAAAAGCCTGTTTTATTCATGCAATTTCCACAGAACTTCTATTTTTGTTATTTTTTTAAGCCAAATCTTACCATTGCAATTTTTGACCATCTCACCTATTTGAAAGCGAGTGTTCCATTTTTGTTCTTTCCCCGCAAGGCCAAATATGTCTGATCAGAAATATATTTCAATACGTGGTGCCCGCCAACACAATTTAAAGAACATCGACCTCGATCTGCCGAGAGACAAATTGATTGTCATGACTGGTCTTTCGGGATCGGGTAAATCGTCACTTGCATTTGATACGATCTATGCCGAAGGGCAAAGGCGATATGTGGAAAGCCTTTCAGCCTATGCCAGACAATTTCTGGAAATGATGCAAAAACCGGATGTTGACCAGATTGACGGTCTCTCTCCGGCAATTTCCATTGAACAAAAGACCACGAGTCGTAACCCGCGTTCAACTGTCGGCACGGTGACGGAAATTCACGATTATATGCGCTTGTTGTTTGCGCGGGTCGGTGTGCCCTATTCGCCCGTCACTGGGTTACCCATTGAAAGCCAGACTGTCAGCCAGATGGTTGATCGCATTCTGGCACTCCCCGAAGGAACGAGACTTTATATTCTGGCTCCGCTCGTACGCGGGCGCAAAGGCGAATATAAAAAGGAAATGGCCGATCTCCTTAAAAAGGGTTTCCAACGCGTCAAAATTGACGGCGTTTTTTACGAGATTGCCGATGTTCCGGAACTCGATAAAAAATACAAACACGATATTGATGTTGTCGTAGACCGTCTTGTTGTAAAACCCGACATTTCAGCCCGTCTTGCCGATAGTCTTGAAACCTGTCTTCATCTCGCTGACGGATTGGCAGTTGCCGAACTTGCCGATAAACCGCTTCCAAAAGAACAGACAGCCGGAGGCTCGGCCAATAAATCGAAAAATGATACGCATGAACGTTTACTCTTTTCCGAAAAGTTTGCCTGCCCTGTTTCGGGCTTTACCATTCCGGAAATAGAACCCCGGCTTTTTTCTTTCAACAATCCGTTCGGTGCTTGCCCGACCTGTGATGGTTTGGGGTCGCTACAGGCAATTGATCCGGCCATGGTGGTTCCTGACGAGAATTTGTCTTTGAAAGCAGGTGCTATTGCTCCGTGGTCGAAATCCTCTTCACCTTATTATAATCAAACACTTGAAGCGCTTGGAAAAGCTTATCATTTCAAGCTCACAGACAAATGGAAAAACCTTTCCGAAGAAGCCCGTCATGCTATCCTTTATGGCACCGGCAAGAAAGAAGTAACCTTTACCTATCATGACGGTATGCGCTCCTATTCGGCAACCAAAAATTTTGAAGGCGTCATTCCGAATATGGAACGGCGCTGGAAGGAAACCGATTCAGCCTGGTCGCGCGAAGAGATTGAGCGTTATATGTCGTCTTCCCCTTGTCCGGCATGTAAAGGCTATCGATTGAAGCCGGAAGCGCTGGCCGTAAAAATCAACAAGCTTCATATTGGCGAAGTGTCCGAAATGTCGATTTCCAAAGCCGATAAATGGTTTCAGGAAGTGGACAAAACCTTCAATGAAAAACAGAAAAATATTGCTTCGCGCATTTTGAAAGAAATTCGCGACCGTTTGAAATTTCTGAACGATGTCGGGCTTGAATATCTCACACTGGCGCGTGCCTCCGGCACGTTATCCGGTGGTGAAAGCCAGCGCATCCGGCTTGCTTCGCAAATCGGCTCGGGGCTAACAGGTGTTCTTTATGTTCTCGATGAACCATCTATCGGATTACACCAGCGCGATAATGCACGCCTTCTTGAAACACTGAAACATTTACGTGATCTCGGCAATACGGTGATTGTTGTCGAACATGATGAAGATGCCATTCTGACTGCTGATTATGTCGTCGACATCGGTCCGGCTGCCGGTGTTAACGGCGGTAAAGTTGTTGCGCAAGGAACGCCAAAAGATATTATGGACGATCCGGCTTCCCTCACTGGCCAATATCTTTCAGGAAAAATGTTCGTTCCCGTACCTGCAGAGCGCCGCAAAATTTCCAAGACAAAGAAATTGCGTGTTGTGGGTGCGAGAGGCAACAATTTAAAGAATATTACAGCCGATATTCCTCTTGGAACGTTCACCTGTGTCACCGGTGTTTCGGGCGGTGGCAAATCGACATTCCTCATCGAGACGCTTTTTAAGGCAGCCTCGCGTCGCATCATGGGAAGCCGTGAACATCCGGCCGAACATGATCGAATTGAGGGGCTCGAATATCTCGACAAGGTGATCGATATTGACCAGTCACCGATCGGGCGCACGCCGCGTTCGAATCCGGCAACCTATACCGGTGCATTTACCCCGATACGTGACTGGTTTGCCGGTTTGCCGGAAGCAAAAGCCCGTGGTTATCAAGCGGGGCGTTTTTCATTCAATGTCAAGGGCGGGCGCTGTGAAGCCTGTCAGGGCGACGGTGTCATAAAAATCGAAATGCACTTTTTGCCGGATGTTTATGTGACATGTGATGTCTGTCACGGCAAACGCTATAATCGGGAAACGTTGGAAGTCACCTATAAAGGTAAATCCATCGCCGATGTTCTTGATATGACAGTGGATGAAGCGGCGGAGTTTTTTCAAGCAGTGCCTGCCATTCGCGACAAGATGGATACTTTGGTCAAGGTCGGGCTTGGCTATGTCAAGGTCGGCCAGCAGGCGACCACCCTTTCCGGTGGGGAAGCGCAACGTGTAAAGCTTGCCAAGGAACTCGCACGCAAGGCAACCGGCCGGACACTTTATATTCTGGATGAACCGACGACAGGCCTTCACTTCCATGATGTCGCAAAACTTCTTGAAGTGCTGCATGAACTTGTCGATCAGGGAAATACTGTCGCTGTTATCGAGCACAATCTTGAAGTGATCAAGACCGCCGACTGGATCATCGATCTTGGACCGGAAGGTGGCGATGGCGGCGGCGAAATCGTTGCTGTCGGCCGTCCTGAAGATATTGTGAAAGTCGAGCGCTCTTACACCGGACAGTTCCTGAAAGAACTTCTGGAACGCCGGCCAACGAAAAAAGCAGTGTCGTAACACGCGGACAAACAAAACGCATTCGGGAAAAATTATAAAAAAGGCGTGGCTTTTAAAGTTTCGCCTTTTTTGAAATTGTTGAGGCCAATAAATTTGAAAATTTTTGTCGTAGACAAACAACTGAACTTAAAAAACGATAGCCAAATACAAAAACCCAAATACAAAAACGATGCCGCAGAATGGCAACTCACATGTTTTGCAGGCTGCTCCTCATCTCAATCCCTCTCACGGGCTTTGCCTCTCCTACCCCTTCTCGCAGGTATGTTGTTGATCAAGGGGATATTTTTAGCTCAGTGTTCCGATAAGTTGCCCTATTTAGAGCTGATAATGAGATCGCTTTAAAACACATTTCATTCAGGAATGTGTTGAATACGTTATAAGGGACGAGCCACATCAATTCCCGATAAGCGATGCTAACTTCCTAAAAATGTTTCTCGCCTTCACCTGCAACCAATATCTTTAGCCTGAAATCCGGAATAGTTGGTTTCTTTGTTCTTGCTCAATGTCCCATCATATCGCGCATTCGCTATCTCTTTGTTATGGCCGTGCAATCAATCTTATAAATTCAAAAGTCAGACGGAAATCAGAAGCCATCTGGAATTCGTCAAAAAAAATGGCGGCCAAAGCCGCCATTTGAAACATCAATGGATATGATTTTAGAAATTGCGCTGCATACGCAACATGCCCTGAACGGCATTGTCGCCGTGGAATGTAACGCGTGAACCATCATCCCACTTCTTGTCATTACCAAAGTTCAGGTAAGAAACTTCAGGTGTAACAACGAGACCCGGAACAAGCTCATAAGCCATATTGACCGATGCACTGAAAACATCTGTATCGTCATAGGTCAACTGGGAATTGAAGGAAGCCTTCTTGGTGGCTTTATAGGTTGTACCACCCCAAACGGCCCAATCGCCACCCCAATCACCATATTGACTGGTGTGCATGCGATAATAATAATCATGCTTTCTGTTGGGGCGATCATTATTATAAACATCGTCATAGGCGTAATAGTCGTCATTGCTCTTGTAACCGCCCATAACCCAAACCGACAATTGATCGGTTACGTTCAAATTGACACGAAGTTTGGCAGCCCATTCTTCCCATTGTGCATCATAAGCACCAATAGCAGCAATAGACCCCCAGCCCTGTACGAATTTCGCACCGAGAAGAACATTCGGTGTGTAATCATCAATGCTGCTACCACTATAGAAATGGCGCGCATTGGGGTCATCGCGGTTGGCTTTTCCGGCACCGGTTGCAACCCGTTTACCCATGCCCTTTAGATAATAGTTGTCGCCAGCATTATCGCTGCCGTTATCAGTACCTTGTTCAACACCGATAATTGCCGAAAAGCCGTTATCTGCGGAGAATGTATAGCTTAAAACATTGGTACGCTGGAACATGCCGGGATCAACGACATCATCGTTCAGGACTTTACCGAGATAGCCCGTCCAATGCCAGAAAATCGATTCGTCAACACCAACACGCAAACCGCCCAATTCGATGTACGCAAAGTGGGCCTGACCGCTCAAAGTATCATTGCCATCGTCCCACTGATTACGTAGTTCGACCAAGGTGCGCAAAGTACCAAGTTCGGTTTCGCTTGCTGTCTGGAAGCGCAATTCACCGCGGGCACGCCATGCATAGGTGTCACGATCTTTTTTGCCCTTATATGCGTAAACATTATCGCCGCCTTTAATATCGGCACGCAAATAACCGCCAACGCGCATACATGTGTCGGTTCCGGGGATATAGAAATACCCTTGTCCATAAGCGTCGCAAACACGTACATATTCGACGGGTTCCGGCTCGGCTACAACAACATCGGCAGCGTAAGATGCACTCGATATAACCATGGCAGCAGCAGAACCTGCCAACAGTGCTTTAATTTTCATACGGATTTCTCCCTGTGCCCGATAGGCTATACTGAATAGAAATTTGTAATGATGTTATGTGACAGTCCCCCCGCAATGAAAAGCCAAAATTGGAAAAAAGTGCTATCTATAGTTAAGTAGTGATAAATTAGTCACATAATTGTCTCGGAAAGAACCAAGGGGATTGCTGAAACAATATCTTCTGCAATCATACCGTGTCCAAAATGGTCAGCACACTGCGCATGCAGAAAGACTCCGGCGCAAGCTGCTTCGAAAATCGGCATGTGTTGTGCACCCAAACCACCGATAATTCCCGAAAGCACGTCGCCGGAACCTGCTGTCGCAAGAAACGGTGTCCCATTTACATTAACCGCAAGGCGACCATCTGGAGATGCTATGACTGTATCCGCACCTTTATAGACGACCACCGCACCACTTTCGCTCGCAGCTTTTCGGGCTTTTTCAATACGTGACAAATCCTTGCTTTCCGAAATAGAGTAAAAAACGCGTTGGAACTCCCCTTCATGTGGCGTCATAATAACCTTGACCGGTGATTGTTTGATAAGTGCAAATATTTTCCGACTTTCTTTGGCGATAGCAGTAAGCGCATCGGCATCAAGAACGAGTGTAAAAATTTTACTCTTCAAAAGAATTGCTTCTACAATCGAAAAAGCACGCTCCAATGAACCGAATGCGGGCCCCAGAACGACCGAACGCACTTTCCGGCTTTCGAGAAAGTCGAGAATTTCTGCGTCGCTCCCCATTTCTTTAAGCATGATACTGGTGAGATGCATTTCATGAACGAGAAGTGCGTCTTCCGGAGCAATTATTGTAACAAGCCCTGCTCCGCTTCTTGCGGCAGCATGGGCAGCAAGTCGTGCAGCACCGGTTGATGATTGAGGGCCGGAAAACACCACCGCATGTCCGCGACGATATTTATGTGTATCATAATCGAGTTCCGGCCAATTGTTGAGCCAGAGCGAAGGAAAATTGATAAAGCGCTCCGGTTTGATAATTTCCAGCACTTTTTCCGGAATACCGATATCGGCAAGTCTGATCTCGCCACATTGTAATCTGCCGGGGTAACATACATGTCCGGGCTTCAATCTGAAAAATGTGACTGTCTTTGCCGCCTTGACAGCCTCTCCTTTTATTATCCCGCTTTCTCCGAACACACCCGAAGGCAAGTCGACGGCAATAACCGGAACACCACTTTCATTCAATTTTTTCAATTTCTCCTGAAGCGTTTGTTCCAAAGGGCGATCGAGCCCTGCTCCATATAAGGCATCAATAACGACATCAAAATCCTGTGGCGAAGAAAATTTATCAAAAGGCAAGCGCTTTTCGCCCCACAAAGCAGCCGCTTTTTCGGCATCGCTTCCCGATCTTGGTTTCCCTAACGCAAATATAGTCGGTTCGAAACCATGGCTTTTAAGAATATGGGCCGCCATATAACCATCGCCGCCATTATTTCCCGGCCCGCATAAAACAGCGATTTTTCGGCAACACCGATAATCATTTAAAATAATATCGACGATAGCCTCACCGGCGCGTTCCATAAGTTTGAAACTGTCATGCCCGTTTAACGTGGCAGCCAGCCGATCGGCTTTCCCCATTTCTTTCGGTGTCAAAAGTTCAACAGGAAAATGTCTACTTAACTTTGGTGTTGCATATTTTTTCATCACGCCGCCCATTTTTTATTCATCCACGACACAAATTGTTAAGTCCAATATAATTGTTTGGTCAAAATTCGCTATGGTTAACAATCTATAAATTGCGCATTCCTGCAAAATATTGTTGAGTTATTGCGTTATTTTTCCAACTTGGCACAAAACATGCTTATAACTTAATAGATAATGGAAAAATCGACTTAAAGCGGTTACCGAAGCTAAAGTTTAACGTTGGAGGCGAAATCAATATGAAAAAAATCGAGGCTATCATTAAGCCATTCAAGCTTGATGAAGTGAAGGAAGCCCTTCAGGATGTCGGCTTGCAAGGTATAACCGTTACGGAAGCCAAAGGGTTTGGCCGACAAAAAGGCCATACAGAGCTTTACCGTGGTGCAGAATATGTTGTTGATTTTCTCCCCAAGGTAAAAGTCGAAATTGTTGTTGCCGATGAAACCGTGGAGCCGGCGATTGAAGCTATTCGCAAAGCTGCACAAACCGGTCGCATCGGTGACGGGAAAATTTTTGTTTCATCTGTCGAAGAGGTTATCCGCATCCGTACAGGTGAAACGGGCGTAGACGCTATCTAAGCCATAAGTTAACTCATGCCCCATATTTACGGGGCATGTCCGATCAACCCTTTATTACTTTTAAATAAGGAATGTAATATGACGACTGCATCTGATATCCTTAAGCAGATTAAGGATAATGACGTTCGCTTCGTAGATTTGCGTTTTAGTGACCCTAAAGGCAAATTACAGCATGTAACCATGGATATCGCTGAAATCAGTGAAGACACATTTGCTGATGGTGTCATGTTCGATGGATCTTCCATCAGCGGATGGAAAGCAATCAATGAGTCGGATATGGTCTTGATGCCGGATCCAACGACCGCCCATATGGATCCGTTTTTCGCCCAATCCACAATGGTTATCCTGTGCGACGTACTCGACCCGATCTCAGGTGAATCCTATAACCGCGATCCGCGTTCGACCGCCAAAAAAGCCGAAGCTTATCTCAAATCATTGGGTATTGGTGACACAGTCAATGTCGGCCCAGAAGCCGAATTTTTCTTGTTTGACGATGTTCGCTTCAAAAATGACCCTTACAATACCGGTTTCAAGCTCGACTCCAACGAGTTCCCCTCGAATGACGACACCGAATACGAGATGGGCAATCTCGGGCACCGTCCGCGCGTAAAAGGCGGCTATTTTCCGGTTCCTCCGATTGATTCCTGTCAGGACATCCGTTCGGAAATGTTAACCGCTCTGACCGATATGGGCGTTCGCGTTGAAAAGCACCACCACGAAGTTGCAGCCGCCCAGCACGAGTTGGGTATCCGCTTTGACACATTGGTGCGCGAAGCCGACAAAATGCAGATATTCAAATATGTCGTCCATCAGGTAGCCAATACTTATGGCAAATCGGCAACCTTCATGCCGAAGCCGATTTTTGGCGATAATGGTTCGGGTATGCACGTCCATATGTCGATCTGGAAAGACGGCAAACCGACTTTTGCCGGCAATGAATATGCCGGCCTTTCGGAAACCTGCCTGTTCTTCATCGGCGGTATCATCAAACACGCAAAAGCTATCAACGCTTTCACCAACCCGTCGACCAACTCCTATAAGCGTCTTGTTCCGGGTTATGAAGCTCCGGTTCTGCTTGCCTATTCGGCACGTAACCGTTCAGCCTCCTGCCGTATTCCGTTCGGTTCGTCGCCAAATGCAAAACGTGTAGAAATCCGTTTCCCTGACGCGACAGCCAATCCTTATCTGGCTTTCTCGGCAATTCTGATGGCCGGTCTTGATGGCATCAAGAACAAGCTCCATCCCGGACAGGCAATGGATAAAGATCTTTATGATCTGCCTCCAAAAGAATTGAAAAAAATCCCGACTGTTTCCGGCAGCTTGCGTGAAGCATTGCAATGTCTTGATAAAGACCGCGCCTTCCTTAAAGCCGGTGACGTATTTGACGATGACCAGATTGATTCGTTCCTCGAATTGAAGATGGAAGAGGTTCTGCGTTTCGAGATGACACCTCATCCGATCGAATTCGATATGTATTATTCGGTCTGATTTTCGTTAACCAAGATCATTGAAAACGGGGGCTTCGGCCTCCGTTTTTGTAACATTTCCTGCCTTTTTCCTGTCACGCTTTGCCTTTAGACTCCGGATTCACTATAACAGACATATGAGTGAACAGTATCAAGGGTAAGTTATGCGACGCATCTCCAAAATCATCGTTGGTTTATCAATTGCTTTTTGTGGTCTAAACTCGGCCAGTGCACGATCGGCGACGGACGCAGAAGTCAAGATGCTGAGCGATGCGACAAATAATTACGCAACTGCGCTCCAAACTTCCAATTTCGATGCTGTTTTGAATGCAATACCACCGCGTATCATCCAGACACTAGCTGCTCAATCGAAAGTTGATCAGGAGCAATTCCGCCAGATTATGGTGAACCAGATGAAACAATTGGCTCAAACCTATAAGGTTGACAAAATAACCATAAGCCAATCGAAAAAAAGTGCGGGAGAATTCAAGGATGGAACGCCTTACTATATTATTCCCACCGATTTTGTGATCACAACAATCAACGGCAATAACAAAAATCAGATCAAAGGCGAACTTGTCGCCATTCTTGATAATAATCAGTGGTATTTTGTCCGTGGTGACGACGCAACAACAATTTCTACAATGAGCGAAGCATTTCCGGGATTTGAAGAAATAAAGCTCAGCGCGCCGGAAATCAAACCGATCAAATAGCGTTTGTGATCTAACTCTTCATTTGTTTGATTTCATAAAATCCAGATTTCTCTTTCCATAAATCCACGTGCGGTTCTAGAAAGTTTTCGACACGTTTCAAACTGAGCCGCATTTTTTTCAAACCGGTTTCCAACAATTTTTAGATGCTGTTCCGCAAAGTCGGTGGCTGACCGCTTGTTTTTGCGGCTCAAAACAGAATAACAATCTTCAAAATTTGAAATTTTGTCGCTTGCGATGAATTTCAATGCTGATATATCGCGACGGGAGAGTTAGAAATTGCACGACTGACCAAGTGATCTCGAACAAAAATTTTAGCTGGTAATGCGGCTTTACCATGCCGAACACGAAAAACAGCCCCTTTATCAAAGCCATAACAAATTCGATTTTGAAGATAGGCTGACGGCCATTGCGTGGTGACCGAGCACTTGAAAATCGGGATGTGCGATCTTTCAGACTTATCTGTCTCTGCAAGTGCTCATTCGAGTTATCGACGATAGCCATGAAAATAAAAATCACTGCAGCATCAAAGCCCATTTAACTGAACCTTACGGTCGCGCAGAGAGACAGCTTTTCGTTGCAGAAAAACTCTCCGATCGGTTCATAACCATTTGATACCGCAGTGTTTTTTGAGTTATTATTATCAGATAACTTTAATCTGCACAGCGATATTGTTGCGCGTCGCATGGGAATAAGGGCAAATCTCGTTATGCGCGGTGTGGGCGGCCATTTCAGCCTGTTGTTTGTCGAGCCCTTCCAGATGCACTGTCAAAACGACTGTAAGTTCAAAACCACCGCTTTTGCGTGGTCCAATTCCGACTTCGGCTTTTACATAACTTCCATCCTGAACTTTAAACCCTGCTTTTTGTGCTGCAAAACGTGTTGCCGATTCAAAACATGCGGCATAACCGGCGGCAAAAAGCGTTTCAGGATTGGCACCGATAGTACCGTTACCGCCCATCTCTTTAGGTTTTACCAAGTCGATGTCGAGCGCACCATCTTCCGAGTGCACATGGCCTTCCCGCCCACCTTCGGCAATCGCTGTCGTTCTATAAATTATGTTCGATAACATTGAGCTTCACTCCTTGGTGATAAAAACTTGCTTGTTTAACCTAGCGTGTTTTTCCGGAGAAGCAATAAACCACCGGTCAAACTTTTGAAATTTACGGGTTTTCAATAGCAGCGATAACAGCAGCCGCCGCTTCATATTCAGCCTGATGATAGGCGCGCTTTTCCTTGGCTTCGGCATCTTCTCCCCAATGTTCGACGGTCCAGTCTTCGTCAAGATGGGCGATTTGCCAAGCCTCTGTCAGATTTATTTTACCTTTCCAGACCGCAAGTGCAATGAGCGCCGAACCACAAAGAGTGGTGATCGAATGCAATGCCGCCAGCACATAAGGAGACTCGATTGTTTGAAGAGCATCGCGTATAGCTGAAATTGAACTCTCGGGCTGTGTTACAAACATCACCCCTTCTGTCAGCATAAAACGCGCACCATAATTGTTGCGAATCCACTCAAGGATCGGGTCCCAATGATGGTGTTGTCTTTCAACCAACTCTTTTGGAGAATCCGCCCGATAAAACAACATATCATTGCCGACAAATTCCAGAATATCGTGCCGCACAACATCCACATTATCGATGACACCGTCGATGATCGAGTTGACGAGGCGGGTTATCGGCATTTTCGCCGGATCAATTGTCTTTTGTTGCGAATTGAATTCGTTTGCGACCATCTCGGCCAACGTTCTATTGGGCAAAACAAGTTTATGGCGCGCCGGCGTTTTGACTGTTTTGTCATCAAGAACAACAGCAAATTCCCCGCCTTCTTCCTTAACGGAAGCTTCTTTGTAAAACCGCTTTGGTAATTCGCGTTTCGAGAGAATCTGAGCCTGTTTCACCGGATCAGCTTTTTCAGCTTCGTCGTTCAGCTCTTGCAGCAATTCACGCATTGTTATCACTTTCAAAAATCGGAATTATGTCTTTTGGCTCTCTTACCAGTTTATCGGCACCTGCTTCTTTCAAAGCTTCCGGCGTATTATAGCCCCAGAAAACGCCGATCGCTTTGGCATGAGCAAGCTTCGCCATTTGCATATCGAAAATTGAATCCCCGATCACATAAGTATTTTCTGGAAACACGCCGGTTTGTTTACAACTTTCGATAACCATTGTGGGATCAGGCTTTGACGGGCATTCGTCTGCTGTTTTGATTGTAACAAAACAATGGAGCTTGTAGGCTTCGATTATTTTGTCAATTCCGAGCCTCGACTTGCCGGTGACGATGCCCAAAAGAACATCATCTTTATTTTCAAGCGCTGTCAACACTTCCGGAATTCCCGGAAAAAGCGGCTCGGTAAAAGAAATATCGCCTCTGTTTTTTGCGAAAATCTGTTTATAAGCTGTCACCATTTTAAGAATTTCATCATCAACAGGACGATCTAAAAGACGGGCAATTGCACGATCAAGCGATAGGCCGATGACCAATTTTGTCTCGTCAAGATCGGGTTCTTTATAAGAAAATTTTTCAAATACCTGAACCATTGCCCGTTGAATAGCAAAGACACTATCAACCAGCGTTCCATCACAATCAAAAAGTGCGAGGCGAAGCGGCTTGTCGGTCAATCTTGATCTCCGTCACTTTCATCGAATGCAAGAAGGTTGAAAGTTTGCACCATATGGGGCGGAAGAGGAGCTGTCACATCCAATATTCCTCCGGAAGGATTGGGGATTCTTATCCGGCGGGCATGGAGATGAAGTCGATTCTGGATACCGCCCGGCAGTTCCCAGTTCTGATCTGCATAAAAATATTTGGGGTCGCCAATAATCGGATGTCCAATATAGGCTGCATGAACACGTAATTGATGCGTGCGTCCTGTATAGGGTTCCATTTCAAGCCACGACAAAATCTGCCCGCGCGTGTCTATAACACGGTAATGCGAAACAGCATGATCGGAATCCGGTTCACCATGCGGGCATACCCGCATTTTATCGCCGTCAGGGGTCGATTCCTTAACAAGCCATGTCGAAATCTTGTCTTCGCGTTTTTTGGGAACACCTCTCACAATAGCCCAATAGGTCTTTTTGGTTTCACGGGCACGAAATGCTGCTGCCAAAGCCTGCGCTGCGGAGCGTGTTTTTGCAACAACCAGTACGCCTGACGTATCGCGATCAAGCCGATGGACAAGGCGTGGCTTTTCGCCTTTTTGATTACGCCAGGCTTCAAGCATGCCGTCGACATGGCGGGTAACACCCGAACCACCCTGAACAGCAAGACCGGCGGGCTTGTTAAACACATAAAGCTTCTTATCTTCATAAAGAAGCATTTGCTTTAAAACGTCACCGTCATCCTGCCCGCGAATAGTTTTGCCTGTAAGCGGCACGGCACCTTTTTCATCAACAGGGAGAGGCGGCACGCGCACCGATTGCCCGATTTGCAGTCTCGTATCAGACTTTACCCTGCCCCCTTCAACACGAATTTGCCCCGAACGCAAAAGTTTTTGCAGGTAGCCGAATCCCAGTCCCGGATAATGAGCCTTGAACCAGCGGTCAACGCGCATACCGTTTTCATCTTCATCAACTTTTTTTATTTCAACACCGGCCATCGTCATCTCCTTGGTGTTTTCTCTAGCATCATCGAACGACAATAGCGACATGATTTATCATTACGATCACACTCGGTTACATCCTGTTGTTAAAAGTGGTTTTGCTGATCGTAAATTGAACGGTAGCGCACCTTAAATAAACATTATAAAGAGTTGAACTGTTTTTCAAACGGACAACCACGGGGACAAGGTGTCATTGGAGGTATAAGCTTGTCGCTTTTTAAAACTTATACGCGCGCAGTCAGCTATTTGATGACAGAAAAGAAAACTGTCATCATCATTTGTGCAGCCAACATTGCCATGGCGGCAGTGCAGGTTTTTATACCGAAAATTTTCGGCTGGATTATTGATGAACTGTCTTTGACCGCGCAAGCAGTATCAAGCGGCACTGCCTTTTCGGCTGGTGATACATTCTCAGCCGTTATTCCTTATCTCGCATTGTGGACAGCTCTCGGTATGTTTTCCATTGTGGCAACCGTAATGGTCGATCGCGGTGCCGATCGTCTGGCACATCGCAGACGCTTGGGCGTATTGGCTGAATCCTACCAACGCATTATCAATATGCCGCTCGCATGGCACCAGAAAATCGGTACCTCCAACGCTCTTCACACCATGCTGAGGGCTTGCGAATCCATGTTCACGATGTGGCTTGAATTCATGCGCCAGCATCTCGCTTCAATGATTCAGCTTATAATTCTGTTGAGTGTCGCAATCTGGACAGACTACCGGCTATCCATCGTTCTGGTTTCGCTTGGCGTGATTTATATTATGATTGCCCGCCTCGTCATGACCAAGACCAAAACAGGTCAGGAGTCGGTTGAAAAATATCATCTTGCCTTATTCGAGCATGTGACAGATTCTATCTCCAACGTTTCCGTCGTTCAAAGCTACAACAGAGCAGACGAGGAAAGCGCACGCGTTAAACAGAATGCGCAAAACGTTCTGAAAGCCCAATATCCGGTTTTGAACTGGTGGGCCTTGGCTGCCGGCCTTAACCGTATGGCCTCGACAATTACAGTGATCGTCGTCATTGTTCTTGGTGCTTATCTCGTTTCCAAAGGTATTCTCAATATTGGTGACGTTGTCGCTTTTGTTTTCTTTTCGCAAATGATGATCGGTCAACTTGACCAGATCAGCAATTTCATCAACCTTATCGGTTCCAACCGTGCGAAACTCGACGCTTTTTATGACATGATGGATTCGACAATTGCCGCCGCCGAACCGGCGGGCCTTCCCTCATTGACAAACGTCAAAGGCGATATCCGTTTCGACCATGTCACGCACGAATTTTCGAACACTCTACAAGGTGTCTATGACATCTCTTTTGAAATCAAACCCGGCCAGACCGCCGCAATTGTCGGGCCTACCGGTGCGGGTAAAACAACACTGATCAATCTGTTACAACGTATCTATGATCCGGAAAGCGGCGTTATAACGATTGATGGTGTGGATACCAGAACAGTCAATCGTGCATCTCTTCGCCATGCCATGGCTACCGTGTTTCAGGATTCGGGTCTCTTTAACCGCACAATCAAAGAAAATATCAGCATCGGTCGTCCCGACGCCACAGATGAAGAGGTTTTCGAGGCTGCCAAGATTGCTGCAGCCAATGATTTCATTCGTGCAAAAACCAATGGCTATGACACACGGGTGGGCGAACGTGGGTCACTGCTTTCCGGTGGCGAACGGCAAAGACTTGCAATCGCCAGAGCAGTACTCAAAAACTCGCCTATTTTTGTGCTTGATGAAGCAACAAGTGCACTGGATGTCGAAACGGAAGCACGTGTCAAAGAAGCAATTGACACAGTAAGCCGCAATCGAACAACGATCATCATCGCCCACCGGCTTTCGACAGTGCGCAACGCGGATCTGGTATTGTTTATGGATCGCGGGCATATTGTCGAACAAGGAAGTTTCGATGAACTTGCCGAAAAAGGCGGTCGTTTCACAGCCCTCCTGAAAGCGGGTGGTTTAACAATAGACCATTCGCCCCATGCGCTTAATCATGACAACGCTGTTCAGGCTCAACAACCATCTTAACCCGACCGATTTAATGAACCAGAGCCTCGACTATAAAATCATTGCCGATGGTAAAGCTCAATGTTATCAGATTGGCCGGTTTCACTGTAAGATCGGGTAAATAACCTCCATATTGGCAACTTGCGGGGCAAGAAAACACTTGGCGTTTTCGAATAAAAAGAAATGGGTTGAACCGGAATAGAATAAACGCATGAGCGAAAAAGGCAAATTTCTTCAATAAATTTAATCCTGTTCCATTCACGAGAAGCCGCTATTGCCAACTCAACGTAACGGTGACGCCCAAAATACAGATTTTCCGTTCTTGCACTTTGTAACCCGCTTTCCATTTTTCAAGCGACATTAGCCGGCAATAAATAGCTGAAAACCCGATTTCACTCTGTGATGGCAGCAATATCCCGCCCATCAAAGGCCAGTAAGAAACCCCTCTGTTCAATTAGCGATACATTCATCCACTGTGGGAAGAGCCCTCTATCGGAAATAATCACCGGTGCATGAAAAATGGGGCTATTCAATCCCGCTATACGAACGGCACAAATGGCTATTCCAAATCTTCCATTTGATAGCGATGATCAAGCAAGATAAGTATGGACCTATTATCACTCATTGATCAAAGCCCGTCATGACCATTCGTTGCATTTCTCAACTTTGCAGATCACTTCTCACGAACGATCACCATCAGCCGGCAAAGTTTTAACTTTTGAAAATCCTGTTTAATTGTTCGCTAAAAACAAATTTATAGGTCTTGCCGCGCTTAAAGTATTCCCTTGAATAGGCCTAAAACCTCCCGTAGCGCCCTGCTCTCGAAAAACACGTGGCATTTCAAGATCGGCGCGCTATTACCTTCCAAAGTGAGCTTCCCGCACTCTCGCAATTTCACTAAAATGATATGAAGCCCAAAACCGGAAGCAGCGTCAAACTTCTCTACGGCCTTGATGGAATGACTGCAGAGAAGAACGATAAAATCGTAAGCCCATAAGACAATAAAAAAGCGGGCTAGTGCCCGCTCTTTATAGCAATTATTTCTGTAATTTTTGTCTCAAGGCTTTCATGGCATCATCTGCTTTGTTGCCATCCGGTCCTCCGGCTTGGGCCATATCAGGACGACCGCCACCGCCTTTGCCGCCCAGAACTTCGGACAATGCCTTGACGAGTTCGACAGCATTGAACCGTTTTGTCAAATCGTCGGTAACACCGACGACGGCACTCGCCTTGCCATCTTCCGAAACACCGATAAAGGCAACAACACCGCTACCGATCTTGTTTTTACCGGCATCGGCAAGTGGCTTCAAATCCTTTGGCGCGATACCATGAACTACACGTCCCATAAAGGCTAGTCCGTCTATCTGTTCGATATCGGCTTCGCCGTGATCATTTGCACCACCGGACAAGGCCAATTGCTTTCTCGCTTCATTCAACTCTTTTTCGAGCTTGCGACGTTCTTCGACAAGCACATGAACACGTTCCAATGCTTCCTGAGGCGTTGTCTTCAATGCATTGGCAATTTCGTGAACACGTTGATCTTGTCCGTCAAGATAGTGGCGGGCGGCATCGCCTGTCAGTGCTTCAATACGGCGAACACCGGCAGCAACTGCGCTTTCGGAGACAATCCGGATTAGCCCGATATCACCTGTCCGTTTGACGTGGGTACCACCGCAAAGTTCAAGCGACCAGGCGCGGTTTCCAACTTTTGTCGGGTCAACCCGTTGCCCCATAGAAACAACACGAACCTCGTCACCATATTTTTCGCCGAACAAGGCCATTGCACCTTCGGCAATAGCATCGTCAACGCTCATAAGACGGGTTGTAACAGGGCTGTTTTGCAAAACAATTTCATTTGCCAAATCTTCAACCTGTTTGATTTCTTCCGCTGTCATCGGTTTCGGATGCGAGAAGTCAAAACGCAGGCGTTCCGGTGTTACCAACGACCCTTTCTGGGCAACATGGGTACCCAATGTTTCGCGTAAAGCCTCGTGTAAAAGGTGGGTTGCCGAGTGGTTGGCGCGGATTTTACGACGCCGTTTTTGGTCTACATCAAGCTCGACAACATCGCCGGTCTTGATCGAACCGTTTTTGGCAACACCGATATGGACAAAAACACCATTTGCCTTTTTCTGTGTGTCTGTGACGTTGAAGGAGAACTTTTCGCCGGCAATTACGCCGGTATCGCCCACCTGACCACCGGATTCACCGTAAAAAGGTGTCTGATTGACGATCAATGCGCCTTCTTCACCTTCCTTCAGACCATCGACAATTTTGCCATCTTTCACAATTGCAGTAATCACTGCTTCGGCTTTTTCTGTCTCATAGCCAAGAAATTCGGTGGAACCGACGCGATCGCGAACGGCAAACCAGACGGTTTCGGTTGCCTCTTCTCCGGAACCCGCCCAATTGGCACGGGCTTCGGCTTTCTGGCGTTCCATTGCCTTGTCAAAAGCTTCGACATCAACCGTTATATTGCGGCGACGAAGCGCATCCTGAGTAAGATCAAGCGGGAAACCATAGGTATCATAAAGTTTGAAGGCTGTTTCACCATCAAGATGATCGCCCGATTTCAGATTGTGGCTTGCCTCGTTCAAAAGGGTAAGACCGCGTTCCAAAGTCTTGCGGAAGCGTGTTTCTTCCAGACGCAAGGTTTCCGAAATCAGCGCTTCTGCGCGGATAAGCTCGGGATAGGCTTGTCCCATTTCGCGTATCAAAGTCGGCAACAGGCGCCACATCAATGGTTCCTTGGCTCCAAGCAGCTCGGCATGACGCATGGCGCGACGCATAATGCGGCGCAATACATAACCACGCCCTTCATTGGAAGGCAAAACGCCATCAGCAATCAAAAAGGCAGATGAACGAAGGTGATCGGCTATCACACGGTGACTTGCAACAAATTCTCCCTCGGCCTTGACGCCGGTTGCCTCTTCGGAAGCGCGGATCAATGTCTTGAAGAGGTCGATGTCGTAATTATCATGAACACCTTGCAAAACAGCGGCAATACGTTCAAGCCCCATGCCCGTGTCAATAGATGGGCGCGGAAGATCATTACGCTGGTCCTTTGTAACCTGATCATATTGCATGAAAACAAGGTTCCAGATTTCAATGTAACGATCGCCATCTTCCTCGGCGCTTCCCGGCACGCCGCCCCAGATTTTATCACCATGATCATAGAAAATTTCCGAACATGGCCCGCAAGGACCGGTGTCGCCCATCGCCCAGAAATTGTCGCTGGTTGAAATCCGGATAATTTTATCGTCAGTGAGACCAGCTATCTTTTTCCATAGCTCGGCTGCGGCATCATCCTCATGATAGACGGTGACAAGCAGCTTTTCTTTCGGCAGACCGAATTCTTTGGTCAGTAAATTCCAGGCAAAATAAATGGCCTGTTCTTTGAAATAATCACCAAAAGAGAAGTTGCCAAGCATCTCGAAAAAGGTGTGGTGGCGCGCTGTGTAGCCTACATTGTCAAGATCGTTGTGCTTCCCCCCGGCGCGAACACATTTTTGTGCTGTGGTTGCCCTTTTATAGGGGCGTTGTTCAAGGCCGGTAAACACATTCTTGAACTGTACCATTCCCGCATTGGTAAACATCAAGGTTGGGTCATTTCTCGGAACCAGAGGACTGGACGGGACAATTTCATGTCCGTTTCTATGAAAATAATCCAGAAATGTTGACCGGATCTCGTTAACACTATTCATCACTGACACCTGTATTCGCCGCAGAGCTTATTCTCGCCCGCCCGATTTTAAAAAATATATTGACTGCCTTTTAGAGCATATTCTCTAATCTGAAAACCACTTTTTCACGCCAATCCCGCATTGTGAATTCTATATCCGGTGCTTTTCGGTTCGAGCAAAGTAGATCAACAGAAAACATTTGAAACATATGCCGCGAGCTTAAAAAAATCGCGCTTATTCAAACATTATCACGAAGACTTTAATGGGCGATAGCGAAAGCAACTTCTGATGAACACATTTTATCCGCTTAAATTCAATGGCTATCCATTGTCCGGTTTTTGGTCAGGGCCGCTCTATCACAAATTCTCAAATTACATAAATCCTTGTGGGAATCTGTTACCCAAATATCCTCGATGAATTGCGTGAGAGGGAATTTTTTGAATTACGGCTACATTTCGTTGTGTTAAACCCGTTTTTCTTCAATTTTCTACCGCAAATCCGATCTTGTTCCTCCCAATTATTCAATCCCGAAATCAAAAGTGAACAACATCCGATAAACTCCAATCTGCAATTTATTGAATTACCTCCAGCAATCGGTCAAATGCCCAATTCGGAGAATGACAATTCACAAAATTTGAACATGGCTCATTATTCCGCAATAATTGCATGAGATACCAAGGCCACAACAATTTTTAGCAATAATGAATAATAAAGTTCATTAGACCGAACTTTTATCCGTTCAATTTGTTTTCCAGAAGCGCCTGATCAAAAAGCTGTTAAAAAGCGAACACCTCGCGCTAATAACGACAAAACTCCGGACACTTCGTTCATGTGAAAGTACAACACGCCGTACTAAGAGCCATACATAGAATTTTAAGGAATTCTGGGGATTTTTGAGGAATTTTAAGAACTCTTGTGGAATGACGACAGAAGAATCTTCATGAAAAACTGTGTAGTCACGCACAACCACTGCAAAGCGAATATGATTTCGACAGAACAAAGCCGTTTCACTCCGACATAGACACATATCCTGCTAGCATTTTCCCTGAGGTTTTATTCCTGCCGTTTTTTCCCAGTAGGTTTTTCCTGTCGCTTTTCTGCTGCCTTTATTAGTTAGCCCTCACAATTCAAATTCTATCGAACGACGTTTATATTCAATGCCGTTGGAATTATACATAATCGCTATCATAATTATCTAAAATAAAAGGGCGGAAGCCCTGCGGCTAACGCCCCTTATTCAATCATGAACCGGATTTCGAAATCGTAATTCCTTAAACGTTTTCACGTTGGTATGGACAAAATTTCGAGCCGGAAATCTTCCTAACCTATCTTAGCCGGTTTCGATGAAAACGGATCACCCCGCTGCACTTTCATCATCGGCTTCCGGGCCACCGTTTTCCAGTAGTTCCGTTGCGATTAAACCTGCATTCTGGCGCAAGGCAGCCTCGATCTCTTCGGCAACTTCCTTATTGTCACGCAAAAACTGTTTGGCATTTTCGCGCCCCTGCCCCAAACGCTGGGAATTATAAGAAAACCATGCGCCGGATTTTTCAACAATGCCGACTTTTACACCAAGATCAATAAGTTCTCCTAACTTGGAAATTCCCTCGCCATACATAATATCAAATTCTACCTGCTTGAACGGAGGGGCAAGCTTGTTTTTGACGACTTTGACACGAGTCTGGTTTCCTACAACTTCATCACGATCTTTGATCGAACCGATACGACGAATGTCAAGACGAACCGAAGCATAAAACTTCAAAGCATTACCGCCAGTCGTCGTTTCCGGAGAACCAAACATGACGCCAATTTTCATCCGGATCTGGTTGATAAAGATAACCATGCAATTCGAACGGGAGATTGAAGCTGTTAATTTGCGAAGAGCCTGACTCATCAAACGAGCTTGCAGACCGGGAAGTGAATCTCCCATCTCTCCTTCTATTTCAGCGCGCGGCGTAAGAGCTGCAACAGAGTCAACAACCAGAACGTCAACAGCACCCGAGCGGACCAATGTGTCGGTAATTTCCAAAGCTTGTTCGCCTGTATCAGGCTGCGAAATGAGAAGATTTTCAACATCGACACCAAGCTTGCGGGCATAAACCGGATCAAGAGCATGTTCGGCGTCAATAAACGCACAAATACCACCGCGCTTTTGCGCTTCGGCAATTGTATGAAGCGCCAAAGTTGTTTTACCGGAACTTTCAGGCCCATAAATTTCTACGATACGCCCTTTGGGAAGGCCACCTACACCAAGCGCGATATCCAGCGATAAAGAACCTGTCGGAATTGTTTCGATCTCGACAATGTGCTTATTATCGCCAAGGCGCATAATAGAGCCTTTGCCAAATGAACGTTCAATCTGGGATAGTGCGGCATCCAGAGCTTTCGATTTATCCACTGTTTTGTCCTCAACGAGTCGCAATGTATTCTGTGACATCTTACACTAACCTTTTCTAATATATGAAGCCAGAGCATGCACTTAATTATAATGTTTTTGTACACTATTTGTTCTCATTTGGCAAGTAGCTTAATATCTTGTTTTTATTGAATTAATTATTTTTGTTCTAATAATGTTCTCTTAAAGAAAATAAACTGGGTAAAAAGAAAACCGCCGTTTGTGCGGCGGTTTCAAAAAGTTAGCTGATCGGGAAAATCAATAACCGTCCTGACGCAAAGGAGCAATCTGGATTTCTACACGACGGTTTTGCGAGCGCCCTTCGACTGTATCATTTGAAGCAATCGGATTGGAAGGTCCGTATCCCTGAACAGCCAGACGCCGCCCATCAATACCTTGACTATTAAGATAATTTGCAACCGAAAGTGCGCGTCGTTGCGACAAGTCCTGATTGTGCTGGAGACTGCCGGTCGAATCTGTAAAACCAAAAACATCAACCAGAGATTTGTTATATTTTTTCAATACAATGGCAACAGAATTCAACACCGGATAGAACTGCCCTTTGACTGAATCCTGATCGGTATTGAAAGTGATATTGCCCGGCATATTGAGCCGTATCTGATCACCAACACGGGTAACAGATACGCCAGTGCCCTGCAATTGTTGACGAAGTTCGGCTTCCTGCCGGTCCATATAATTTCCTATGAGTCCACCGCCAAGCGCACCAACGCCGGCACCGATCAGAACAGCATTTCTTTGCGCGTGGCTCGATCCGCCGACCATCAAACCACCAAGAGCACCAGCGACAGCACCAATTGTTGCGCCGGTTGCCGTTTTAGATACCTGACTTTCGCCGGTATAGGGATTTGTCGTTTCACATGCGGTCAAAAAACTGGCAGATAGAAAAAGAATGCCCAACTTTTTCAACATAGTTTGTAATCTCCGTTTTGAGTAGATTCGCGTAAATCTCCTGTCGGAGATTATAGAGGTGGCTTACCGGATTTCACTAGATGAATTCAATTTTTATCCGTTAATACCATATTAATTTTCTTTGTTCCGTTCTTTACGTAGTCTTTCCCACCATTCCAAGCGCTTTTTTATTTCACGCTCGAACCCCCGTTCCGGCGGGTCATAATAATGTTGACGCCCCATTTTTTCAGGAAAATATTCCTGACCTGAAAATGCATCCGGCTCGTCATGATCATAACGATAGCCTTCACTGTAACCTTCCTGCTTCATTAATTTTGTAGGAGCATTAAGGATATATTTTGGCGGCATTAAGGAGCCGTTTTCGCGAGCCGACCGCATTGCCTTCTTAAAAGCGGTATAGCCGGCATTGGATTTCGGCGCCGTTGCAAGATAAATACAGGCTTGAGCAAACGCAAGTTCGCCTTCAGGAGATCCCAGATAGTCATAGGCATCTTTTGCAGCATTGGCGATGACCAATGCCTGTGGATCCGCAAGTCCGATATCTTCAATCGCCATCCGCACAAGCCGCCTGCCAATATAATGCGGATTTTCTCCTGCATCCAGCATACGCGAAAGATAATAAAGCGCCGCATCGGGATCGGAACCTCGAACCGATTTATGAAGAGCCGAAATCAGATTATAATGTCCGTCTTGGCCTTTGTCGTATATAGCAGCTCTTTGCTGGACGATATTTTGCAGTTCTTTCTCGTCAAAAACTTCATTCGACCGCGCTGCACGCCACAATTCTTCTGCCATGGTCAACACGGCACGCCCATCGCCATCCGCCATATGCACCAGCATTTCCCGTGCGCGCTCGTCAACGGGTAATGTTTTACCCTCGATTTTTTCGGCTCTTTTAAGAATTGTTGCCAGACTTTCTTCATCAAGCGGATAAAAAGTGAGAACGCGTGCACGCGAAAGCAAAGCAGCATTGAGTTCGAATGATGGATTTTCAGTCGTTGCACCGACAAGTATGACTGTCCCGTCTTCCATAACCGGCAAAAAACTGTCTTGTTGAGCACGATTGAAGCGATGGATTTCATCAACAAAAAGTAATGTTTGCCTGCCAGACATACGTCTTGCACGGGCACTCTCGAACACTTTTTTAAGTTCGCCAACGCCTGAAAAAATAGCCGAGATCTGTTCAAAAGCCAATTTTGTCTCGTTTGCGAGAAGACGTGCCACGGTTGTTTTTCCGGTTCCTGGAGGCCCCCAAAAGATCATTGACCCCATTGACCCCGATGCGATCATTCTGGTTAACACACCTTCCGGCCCTGTGAGATGGTCCTGACCAATAACTTCCGATAGCTGTTGCGGCCGCATTCTTTCCGCAAGCGGCCTGGTTTTATCCATGTCGGAATCAGTAGAGGATGTAAAAAGGTCGTTAGTCACCTGTCACCTCAACGCACAAATTGACGAACCAACATGCCATTGCGCTCGAATTCGAGTTGCCAGATACGCGGATTACCTTTTGAGAGTACCTTCTTCAGATCGTCAACTGTCTTGATGTCCTTGCCATTGAGACCATGGATAATGTCACCACGCTGAAAGATACCTGCCGCATTGCTATTGTCGTCGACATTATTGATTACAACGCCTACTGTGTCTGGCGCTACATGAAACCGGCGTGCATTCATTGGCGTCAAATTCATAACTTCGGCACCGGCAAAAGGAGTATTTCCTGTCAATTTTTCCGGACGTGAAACCTCGTTTTCGGGAACTGAAGTGAGAGAAATAGAGGTGTTTCCGGTCTCACCATTTCTCAGATACTCAATATCAAGCGTATGACCGATCCCCGTTGTCATCAGTCGATAACCAAGGCTGTCCGGATTATCAATACGCACATTTTGCGCCTTCAAAATGACATCACCGATTTTAAGACCGGCTTTTTCAGCGGGGCTTCCTTTTGTAACATCGGTAATAATGGCGCCATAAGGCTGAGCCATTCCCAGCCCTTCGGCAACATCTGCTGTTACATTTTGAAAAGAGGCGCCAATATAGGGAGGTTCGAATGTCTGCTCTCCTCTTTTTACCGCATCAAGAACGGTTT
Organism: Bartonella sp. M0192; assembly: GCF_016102305.1. Lineage (NCBI taxonomy): Bacteria > Pseudomonadati > Pseudomonadota > Alphaproteobacteria > Hyphomicrobiales > Bartonellaceae > Bartonella > Bartonella sp. M0192. The sequence continues at coordinate 1,868,414 of NZ_JACFOU010000001.1, forward strand.
TTACAAGATTTGCCGGAATTGCAAAACCAATTCCGACCGAACCACCCGACTGCGAATAGATGGCCGTGTTGATACCGATGAGCTCACCCCGCATATCAATCAATGCACCACCAGAATTGCCGGGATTGATCGGGGCATCTGTCTGGATAAAAAAGTCGAAATCGGAAATACCGACACGTGTACGGGCTTGTGCTGAAACAATACCGCTGGTAACGGTCTGCCCCACGCCGAACGGATCACCTATTGCAAGCACGAGATCGCCAACTTCGACTTCATCCGAGTCGCCCAAAGGCAAGACCGGAAAGGGAGTTCCCTTCGGAGTGATTTTCAGAACTGCTATATCTGTCGCCTCGTCTTTCAGCATCACTTTGCTTTCAAATTCACGTCCATCGGACAAAGCGACTTTGATTTCGTCGGCGTCACGAATAACATGATAATTCGTCACTATAAGCCCGCTTTGATCAACAATAACTCCGGAACCGAGCGACGATTGCTTGCGTGATGGTGCGTTTTGTAACGATTGCCCGAAAAATTGTTCGAAAAATGGATCATTGGCAAAAGGTGAACGGGCACGAACGATTCTTGCCGCGTAAACGTTGACGACAGACGGCGCTGTCTTCTTAACCAGAGGCGCAAAGCTCAATTTGATTTCGGCTTGTGACTGCGGAACTTCTGCAAAGCTTGCTTGAGGTAAAAGGGCTGTCAATAAGCTGAAAAGAACAATGGCCTTGAAAATGGGTTTCATTCTTATTTCCTTACAAAAGACTTTATTCTTGTAACGGTTCGGGCAGTTTTCAATCTATAAGCGTTTCATCAAAAGAAACGATCCTTATTCGACAGCCTTCAACAGATTCTCATTCTATTTATGATTTTGTCAAAAGAACGAAATTGAATTGATTTTAGTATGTTGTTGTCAGTAGTTACGAGTCTCGGTGCACTCTCAAAACCCGTTGATATTATCATCAATAGGCTCACCAACTCCGGCATTCCTTTTCTTGTCATCTGACAATTATAAAAACTTCGCATAACATATGTAAAGCTCGCAAAATATTGAGTGTTCTATGACATTGTCCTTCGGAAGCTTTCATTCGCCCAATTATCATCTATTTATATCCGATTATCTCCCTCCGCCCGACCACATTCATGTCTTTCACGTAAAACGTTCCTATTGATAAGACATCTCAAGAAAACAATAGTAAAATAAGTGGCGAGCTGATCCGGATTTTCAGGCAACTTTTAATGGAATTAGCTATTCAACGGGAAGGCAATTTTGTGAAACGAACGCCATTCATTTTCAATCCATTATAAATGGCTCAACAATGCGTGTCTCTTCTTCAATTATGAAGCAGGCTCATGGCAAGTCGATAGTCAATGTCCAATAATCATTCATCATCAAGCACTGCGGTAATTCAACTACCAAACGAGACCCGTTTTCGCCGAGCGACAATCCCGCACACTGTCATCACCAGAAATTTTAAAACGCCAATGAATTTCCGGTTATAAGTAGAAACAACCGAAATCGGCCTCAAACGTGACATTTCCGATTTCAACGAATAAACTGCCAAAAAAACAAAAAACCCGCCAAACAAGCGGGTTTTTTAACATTAATCATTTTTTCAAATGATAGCCAATCAAGCGGCTTCTGATTCCTTGGCAGCAGCTTCTACACGTGCTTTATCTGCTGCACCTTTGGCATTGACGTCGCGTTCAACAAATTCCACAACAGCCAGAGGAGCATTGTCACCGGCACGGAAACCGGCTTTCATAATACGTAGATAACCGCCATTACGTGTAGCGTAGCGCGGTGCCAATGTATCAAACAATTTTGCTACCTGTTTTGCATCGCGAATCGCAGAAATGGCTTGCCGGCGTGCATGAAGACCTCCACGCTTGCCTAATGTTACCAACTTTTCAACGATTGGACGAATTTCTTTTGCCTTTGGAAGCGTCGTCACGATCTGCTCATGCTCGATCAGTGACGTTGCCATATTGGCAAACATCGCCTTACGGTGACTAGCAGTGCGGTTCAGCTTGCGGCCTGACTTACCATGGCGCATGAGCCTTCTCCTTAATTTTTAACTCAGTATTGATCTTCATAACGTTTTGCGAGGTCGTCGATATTTTCAGGCGGCCAAGCGGGGATTTCCATACCAAGATGAAGCCCCATAGATGCAAGAACTTCCTTGATTTCATTGAGCGACTTACGACCAAAATTAGGAGTACGCAGCATCTCTGCTTCCGTTTTCTGGATAAGGTCGCCAATATAAACGATATTGTCATTTTTAAGACAATTGGCAGAACGAACTGAAAGTTCCAGCTCATCCACCTTCTTGAGCAAGGCCGGATTGAATGCAAGTTCGGAGACCTGCTCTTGCGGAGCCTCTTTCTGGGGTTCCTCGAAATTGACGAATACCGAAAGTTGGTCCTGTAAAATACGAGCAGCAAAAGCAACAGCATCTTCTGCCGTAACCGCACCGTTCGTTTCAACCGTCAGGATCAATTTGTCGTAGTCAAGAACCTGACCTTCACGGGTATTCTCGATCTTATAAGAAACCTTGCGAATTGGCGAATAAAGGCTATCAACCGGAATAAGCCCGATTGGAGCATCTTCATTACGGTTGCGATCTGCCGGGACATAGCCCTTACCCGAATTCACTGTAAATTCCATACGGATTTCTGCGCCCTGATCGAGCGTGCAGATAACATGTTCCGGATTGAGGATTTCAACATCGCCTACCGTCTGGATATCACCGGCTGTGACGACACCCGGCCCTTCTTTACGGACGACCATGCGTTTTGGTCCCTCACCTTCCATGCGGATGGCAATCTCTTTGATATTCAAAATAATATCAGTGACATCTTCCCGCACGCCCGGTATTGACGAAAATTCATGCAACACACCGTCGATCTGTACAGCTGTGATAGCCGCACCCCGCAAAGAAGACAGTAATACACGCCGTAAAGCGTTACCTAATGTTAAACCAAAGCCGCGCTCCAACGGTTCGGCAATTACAATAGCTTTATTTGAACCACCTTGCGTTTGAAACTCGACTTTATTAGGCTTAATCAGTTCCTGCCAGTTTTTCTGGATCATATTCCTATTCCTGTCCTTTACTTCCGTCACCATTCAGCCGTGACGGCCAGCTTGAACGCCAGAGCAGCGCCCTGACACCGAAAAACAACCGGATTAAACGCGGCGTTTCTTACGCGGACGGCAACCATTATGCGGAATGGGTGTCACATCACGAATAGATGTAATAATAAAACCTGCAGCTTGAAGAGCCCGTAAAGCTGATTCCCGACCTGAACCAGGACCGCAAACTTCTACTTCCAGCGACCGCATCCCGTGATCCTGTGCTTTTTTTGCACAATCCTCTGCAGCAACCTGAGCAGCAAAAGGTGTCGATTTACGCGAACCTTTGAACCCCTGAGCACCGGCAGACGACCAGGAAATCGTGTTTCCCTGAGCATCGGTGATCGTGATGAGCGTATTATTGAATGTCGAATTAACATGGGCTACGCCCGATGAAATGTTTTTACGTTCGCGACGGCGAATACGTGTAGGCTCTTTGGCCATAATTTTCCTTTCACTGATCTCTGCACCGCCGTAGTTCCAGCGGCTACACCTTATTTGCTACCACTTGCATTTTTGGTAACCTTTTACGACCAACCTGCAAGTGAAGCGAATTCATGTATTGCTAATTATTTCTTTTTACCGGCAATTGCCCGTGCCGGGCCTTTACGGGTACGTGCGTTGGTATGGGTACGTTGACCGCGAACCGGCAACGAACGGCGGTGACGCAAGCCACGATAGCAACCAAGATCCATAAGACGCTTGATATTCATCGAGACTTCACGACGAAGATCACCTTCCACCTGATAATCGTGATCGATAGCTTCACGGATTTGAAGAACTTCAGCATCCGAAAGTTCACTCACACGGCGCTCAGCAGGAATACCGACCTTATCAACGATTTCTTTAGCAAATTTCGGTCCAATCCCATGAATATACTGAAGAGCGATAATAACGCGTTTATTCGTAGGGATGTTGACGCCAGCAATACGAGCCACGCCTGTTCTCCTTAAATTAAATTTCAACCATTTGTGCAGTAGTCATGAAACAACTAAAACACAAAACGACCAGAACCGCACACAAAGCCGATTCCAATCATCTCTCAAAAAAATGAAATTGTGCTGTCTTTGACGGATTTCACCGCAAAAGTCAACTCCCTTTCACATATATGATGAACTGTTTCAGTGAAGTATCTTTTCAATCGCTGATGTGACTTCTTTTACAGGAGCCATGCCGTCAATTTTCTTCAACAGTCCGGTCTTTGCATAAAACTGCGATAATGGTGCAGTTTTTTCGCTATATTCGACAAGCCGTTTGGCAAAAGCTTCGGGGTTATCGTCCGAACGGACTTTTCCACCTGCAGCAATGGTTTCCGCCACACGGGTTTTCATACGGTCAACGAGTGCATTCTGATCAACTACGAGTTCAATCACTGCATCAAGCTTTGTATGTTTGCTCGACAAAATTGTTTGTAATGCTTCCGCCTGCCCTACTGTGCGAGGATAGCCGTCGAGAATAAACCCCTTTTTGCAGTCGGGCTCGTCAATCCGGTCAGACACTATCTGGTTGACGATTTCATCAGAAACCAGTCCACCAGCATCCATAATCGACTTGGCTTTTTTGCCAATCTCGGTTCCGGCAGCAACAGCAGAGCGCAACATATCGCCCGTCGACAATTGCGGAATACCGTATTTCTCGGTTAGTATTTTTGCCTGAGTACCTTTACCGGCACCGGGCGGTCCTAAAAAAATCAGTTTCATCTATTTCTTTTCCCGCTCCTGAGTTTTGATTTCTTAAGTAACCCCTCATATTGATGGGCAACAAGGTGACCTTGAATCTGGGCAATCGTGTCAAGTGTTACAGTTACAACGATCAAAAGCGACGTACCACCAAGATAGAACGGAACATGTAGCGTCGACATTAAAAATTCCGGCAAAAGACAAACAAGAATAATATAGATAGCCCCGACAACGGTAATACGTGTAAGCACATAATCGATATATTGCGCTGTCCGTTCACCAGGTCTTATTCCGGGAATAAAACCGGAATGCTTTTTCAACTGATCGGCTGTGTCTTTCGGATTAAAGACAATAGCGGTATAGAAAAAACAGAAGAAAGCCATAAGCCCCGCATAAACAACCATATAAAGCGGTTGCCCGTGACTTAACGAAAACGAAATCGTTTGCAGCCAATGCGGCATATTCTGTGAAAAATTATTGACCGTTGCAGGCAACATCAAAAGTGACGATGCAAAAATCGGAGGAATGACACCGGCTGTGTTAAGCTTCAGCGGCAAATTCGATGTATCGCCTTTGAACATCCGGTTACCCATCTGGCGATTGGGGTACTGAATAATGATCCGCCGTTGAGCGCGCTCCACAAAAACGATAACAGCAATAACTGCAATACAAATAACAATGATAAGAAGCAGCATAAATGTGGAAAGATCGGCTTGCGCATGCGCTGTCAAAAGCTGTGCAATCGCGGACGGGAGATTTGCAACAATACCTGCAAAAATAATGAGTGATATGCCATTACCAATTCCGCGAGAGGTTATCTGCTCACCCAGCCACATCAAAAATATCGTACCACCGGTCAGCGTAATCACGGCAGTGATTCTGAACATCATTCCGGGCTCGCTAACAATCTGCAAGCCCGTCCCCATTCCACTCTCAAGCGCAATGGCAATTCCGTAGGCTTGAATGAGTGCCAGAAAAACAGTCCCGTAACGCGTATATTGATTGATGATCTTTCGTCCTGTCTCGCCTTCTTTCTTCAAGGCTTCGAGCGAAGGGATAACGGAGGTCATCAACTGCACGATAATAGATGCAGAGATATAAGGCATGATACCGAGAGCAAAAATTGCCATACGACCGACAGCGCCACCGGCAAACATATTGAACAGACCCAAAACGCCAGAAGAATGTTGGGCGAATGTCTGTCTCAATGCATCAACATTGATTCCCGGCATAGGAATATAAGTACCAAAACGGTAGACAAGCAATGCACCCAAAGTAAACCAGATACGTTTCTTCAGTTCGGTAGCGCGTGAAAAGGCGCCAAAATTAAGATTGGAAGCCAGTTGTTCTGCGGCAGATGCCATAAAATCTCTCCGGTTTTAATTCACGGCAAAACACCATGAAAATCAACACATGCTTTACCCCCCTGCGCAAAAAAACGCAAAGAGAAACAATGTTCGTTAAACCTATTTTAACTCACAGACGTTTTGCCTGATAAAAATAGTTTTTGCAATAACAATCATGCATATAAAAAAGGTCTGGAATGAATGCTTACCACATCACACCAGACCGACATATGTTTCAAGAAATTGCTTTATTCGGCGGCAGCTTGAATATTAACAACGCCACCGGCTTTGCTAACTTTCTCGATTGCTGCTTTTGAAGCACCAGCAATATCCAAGGTTACTTTGGCTTTCAATTCGCCATCCGACAAAAGACGGACACCATCTTTTTCACGACGAATGACACCGGCAGCCTTCAACACAGCCACATTTACAGGCTTTGAAGCATCGATTTTACCGGCATCAATAGCAGCCTGCAAACGCCCGACCGATATTTCATTGAAGCTTTTTGCAAACAGATTATTGAAACCACGCTTCGGCAAACGGCGATAAACAGGCATTTGCCCGCCTTCGAAACCGTTAATAGCAACACCCGAGCGTGCCTTCTGACCTTTTACACCGCGACCGGCCGTTTTTCCCATGCCGGAACCGATGCCGCGCCCAACTCTTTTACGATTCTTTGTAGCGCCTTCCTGATCGCGCAGTTGATTGAGTTTCATGTTCTTTACTCCTACAATCCTCAGCCTTCATCCACAATACGGACGAGATGCTCTACTTTTGCAATCATACCACGCACTGCAGGTGTATCGTTCAAAGTGCTGCGGCGATGCAACTTGTTAAGCCCTAGCCCTTTCAACGTGGCACGTTGAACTTGCGGGCGACGAATTGGACTGCCGATTTGTTCAACAGTTACCTTCTTGCCACTATGGGTTTTTTTCCCAACCATTTTCAAATTCCTCTATATCGCAAGTTCCACGAACTATTCTTCGTTGCCAATAAGATTTTGCCGACGAGCCTGCAACGTCGAATATTTTATTCCACGTTGTGCAGCAATATCTTTCGGATGAACCTGACGCTTCAATGCATCAAATGTCGCACGGATCATATTGTAAGGGTTGGACGAACCTAACGACTTTGCAACAACATCCTGCATACCGAGTGTTTCAAAAACAGCACGCATCGGACCACCTGCGATAATACCGGTACCGGCAGCAGCCGATCTCAACAATACACGACCGGCACCATGACGTCCTTCGACATCATGATGAAGAGTACGACCAGAACGAAGTGGAACATAAATCATCTCATGTTTGGCTGATTCGGTAGCTTTGCGAATTGCTTCCGGAACCTCGCGGGCTTTACCATGACCAAACCCGACACGCCCCTTCTGATCACCTACAACCACAAGAGCGGCAAAGCCGAAACGGCGTCCGCCTTTAACAACCTTGGCAACGCGGTTAATATGAACGAGTCTGTCAACAAACTCGCTGTCCCGCTCTTCATGACGCTCGTCACGATTATTACGTTCTTTTTGTGCCATTCCTAATTCCTTTTTCTTTTCCGGAAGCACGTATCAAAAAAGAATTCCCCCACAACAAGAGGAATTCTTCGGCGAAAAAGCCCGAAAAAATCGGGCAATCAGTTTAAAAGCTCAAACCACCTTCACGAGCTGCATCGGCCAAAGCCTTAATGCGACCATGATAAATATATGCACCGCGATCGAATACAACTTCTTTAACGCCGGCAGCCTTGGCTCTTTCAGCGATAAGTTTGCCGACAGCAGTTGCTGCCTCGACATTGGCACCACCCTTGAGCGAAGGACGAAGTTCCTTATCCAAGGTTGAAGCCGATGCGACTGTGCGACTATGCAAATCATCAATGATTTGAACATAAATATTCATATTTGAGCGATGAACACTCAATCTCAAGCGGCCGTTAGCAACCGCTTTGACCTGACGGCGAACACGCTGCGCGCGACGCTGAAGTATTTCTTTAGGCGAAGCCATGACGCAAGTTCCTTATTTCTTCTTGCCTTCTTTGCGCACGATACGCTCGTTCGCATATTTGACACCTTTACCTTTATAAGGTTCCGGCCCGCGATATTCGCGAATTTCGGCGGCAACCTGCCCAACCTTCTGCTTGTCAATTCCCGAAACCAGAATTTCAGTCGGCTTTGGAACAGCAACAGTGATACCTTCAGGAACATGATAAACCACATCATGACTAAATCCCAAAGAAAGTTGAACATTCTTACCCTGCATCGCTGCACGATAACCAACACCGTTGATCTCAAGCTTCTTTTCAAAGCCACTCTTAACACCTTCAATGATATTTTCAATCATCGAACGAGACATTCCCCATTTCGAGCGTGCTTCCTTGGTTTGATCGCGCGGCGTTACATGAACCACATTATCTTCCAATTTGAGATGGATTTCGTCATCAGCAACGAAACTCAATTCTCCCTTAGGTCCTTTGACCTTGATCGCTTGCCCATCAACTGAAGCAGTAATGCCAGCCGGGACATGAATCGGTTTTTTTCCAATACGTGACATTGTATTAACCTATCTTTCTAGCTTTTCCCGACATCTCTTAGAAGATGCGGCAAAGAAGCTCCCCACCAACATTCTGCTCACGAGCCTCATGATCAGCCATCACACCTTTCGGAGTTGAAAGGATAGAAATGCCAAGACCGTTTGCAACTTGTGGAATAGACTTCACAGAAACATAAACGCGTCTACCGGGTTTCGAAACACGCGAAATTTCACGAATAACCGGTGCACCGTCAAAATATTTCAATTCGATTTCGAGCTCGGACTTACCGTTTTCAAAATCAATCTGACTATATCCGCGAATATAGCCTTCGGTCTGCAAAACATCGAGAACACGAGCGCGCAATCTTGATGCAGGCGTCGAAACCTTCGACTTCTTGCGTCCGAGTGCATTACGGATACGGGTAAGCATATCTCCAAGAGGATCTGACATAGACATTTACGAAACTCCTCTTACCAGCTTGATTTGACAACGCCGGGGATATGCCCGAACGAACCGAGATCACGCAATGCAATACGTGACATTTTCAATTTACGATAATAACCGCGCGGACGCCCTGTAACTTCACAACGGTTACGGATGCGAACCTTTGCCGAGTTACGAGGCAACTCGGCAAGCTGAATGGATGCGCGAAAGCGCTCTTCCAACGGCACCTTCTGATCCATGACAATTGCTTTCAGACGCGCACGGCGCGCTGCAAACTGCTTAGCCATCGCACGGCGATGCTTATTCTTCTCAACGGCACTTGTTTTGGCCATAACTTTACCTCGCTACGCTTGCCGTTACGCACGGAACGGAAAATTGAAACCGCGCAATAATTCACGCGCTTCATCATCCGTTTTCGCTGTCGTACAAACGATGATATCCATACCCCAGATTTGATCTACCTGATCGTAGTTGATTTCCGGGAACACAATGTGTTCTTTGATACCCATGGCAAAATTGCCACGACCGTCAAAACTTTTCGGATTAAGACCACGAAAATCGCGAACGCGTGGCAAAGCAATTGTTACCAGACGATCAAGAAATTCATACATACGGTCTCTACGCAATGTAACTTTAGCACCGAGAGGCATTCCCTCGCGAACCTTGAATGTCGCAACGGAATTACGTGCGTGCGTTACAATTGCTTTCTGCCCGGCAATAAGACTCAAATCTTCAGCAGCTCTGGCAGGTTTTTTGGAATCTGCAGTTGCTTCGCCAACACCCATATTGAGAACAACTTTCTCGACATAGGGAACCTGCATATTGTTTTCGTAATGAAACTTGTCTTGCAGTGCTTTGCGAACAACATTGACATAGTGCGTCTTCAAACGCGGCTCTTGAATCTTATCAGCCATTGATCAGATCTCCCGAACGCTTGGCAACGCGAACCTTCTTGCCATCCTTCTCGATACGAAATCCTACACGGGTAGGTTTTCCATCCTTAGGATCGGCGATCGCCAATTTGGAAATATGAAGAGGAGCTTCTTTGGAAATAATGCCTGCCTCCTGAGTTTGCGTTTGCCGCTGATGGCGCTTCACCATATTGATACCGCGTACAATAGCAGTGTTTTCCTCAGGATTAACCTTGATCACTTCCCCGTTGCGCCCTTTATCCTTACCTGAAAGGATGACGACTTTATCGCCTTTACGAATCTTGTTCATCGCAACGGCTCCCTATAGTACTTCTGGCGCGAGCGAGATGATCTTCATGTGATTCTTACCGCGAAGTTCACGGGGAACCGGTCCGAAGATACGAGTACCGATCGGCTCTTTCTTGTTATCAACCAAGACAGCAGCATTTTTATCAAAACGAATAACGCTACCATCAGCGCGACGAATATCCTTGGCAGTACGAACCACCACGGCTTTCATCACATCACCTTTTTTTACGCGGCCACGCGGAATTGCTTCTTTGACCGAGACAACAATAATGTCTCCGACAGAAGCGTATTTCCGCTTCGAGCCGCCCAGCACCTTGATGCACATGACACGACGGGCGCCGGAATTATCCGCGACGTCGAGGTTTGTTTGCATCTGAATCATGACTGGCCGCCTTCTCTAAATGTTTACGTCCGGCAGTGCATTTGACACATTCGGACTTGCCTGTCAAATTATGATTAAGACTTTTTCAAACAAAATGTTGGGCACAATAATACCCAACCTTTTGTTTATCAAAAATCCGATTTATTAAGCAGCGCCGTTTTTAACAACGACCCAGCGCTTGTCTTTCGAAATTGGCTTCGATTCTTGAATAAAGACCTGATCACCAACTTTGAATTCGTTGTTTTCGTCATGCGCTTTGTACTTCTTGGACTGGCTGACAGTCTTCTGTAAGAGCGGATGCGAATAGCGCCGCTCTACTTTGACTACAACAGTCTTGTCGTTCTTATCGCTGACGACAACGCCTTGCAGAATGCGTTTAGGCATGTCTTAACTTCCTTAAGCCTTGCTTTCGGCCGCCTTCTGGCGGGCGATTGTTTTTATGCGTGCGATATCACGGCGAACCTGTTTAACGCGCGCTGTTTTTTCCAACTGACCAGTTGCTTTCTGGAAACGCAGATTGAACTGCTCTTTCTTGAGCTTGGCCAACTCTTCATTCATCTGATCGAGCGTCTGGGCCCGTACTTCTGAGGCTTTCATCGCTTAGTCCCTTTATTCAGCTATACGCTGGACGAAACGTGTTTTAATTGGAAGCTTTGATGCGCCCAACCGTAACGCTTCACGTGCCACATCTTCAGGTACGCCGTCAAGCTCAAACATGATACGTCCCGGTGCAACACGCGTTGCCCAAAATTCGACAGCGCCTTTACCTTTACCCATACGAACTTCGGTAGGCTTCGATGATACCGGAACATCCGGAAAAACGCGGATCCACACACGGCCGGCACGCTTCATCTGACGCGTGATAGCACGACGGGCCGCCTCGAGCTGACGTGCAGTAACACGTTCCGGCTCCATAGCCTTAAGACCGTAGGCACCAAAATTAAGTTCCGTACCACCCTTCGAAACACCGTGAATACGGCCTTTGAATTGCTTGCGGAACTTTGTGCGTTTTGGCTGCAACATTGTTCTCTACTCCAAATCCTTTTTTGCCCGTCTAAAAATCAGGCGTTTTCACGACGGCGGTTCGAATTCGAACCTTGATTATCGCCTTCAGTAGCACGACGTTCTGAAGCCATCGGGTCATGTTCAAGAATTTCGCCCTTGAATACCCAAACCTTCACGCCACAAATACCATAGGCAGTATTGGCTTCCGCTGTGCCGTAATCAATATCCGCACGCAAGGTATGAAGCGGAACGCGGCCTTCGCGGTACCATTCCATACGGGCAATTTCAGCACCACCAAGACGGCCGGCGCAATTGATACGGATACCTTCAGCACCAAGACGCATTGCCGACTGGACGGCACGCTTCATAGCGCGACGGAAAGCCACACGACGTTCCAATTGCTGGGCAATTGACTGGGCAATCAACTCGGCGTCGATTTCCGGTTTGCGGACTTCAACGATATTCAAAGCAGTGTCGGCATGTGTCATTTCAGACAATTTGCGACGCAACTTCTCGATGTCGGCACCCTTCTTACCAATGATCAGGCCCGGACGAGCCGAATGAATGGTAACACGGCACTTTTTATGCGGACGCTCAATAACGACTTCCGAAATAGCTGCCTGCTTCAACTCGTTCATCACATATTTGCGGATTTTCAAATCCTCATGCAATAAACGACCATATTCACCGGTATCGGCATACCAACGAGAATCCCATGTACGATTGATACCGAGACGAAGCCCGATTGGATTGATCTTCTGACCCATTATGCGGCCTCCTCTTTATCGGACACTTCACGAACAACAATTGTAAGATGAGAGAACGGACGCAAAATTCTGCTGGCGCGGCCACGACCACGCACATGAAACCGCTTCATAACAATCGACTTACCGACTGAAGCTTCCGCCACGATAAGCGAATCGACATCCAAATCGTGATTGTTTTCTGCATTGGCAATCGCAGATTCCAACGTCTTTTTCACCGTATCGGCAATGCGTTTACGAGAAAAAGTCAAATCTGCAAGAGCTGTATTAACCTTTTTACCGCGAATCATTGCCGCTACAAGATTAAGCTTCTGCGGGCTGACACGAATTGTGCGAGCGACTGCCTTTGCTTCATTATCTTTAAGCTGGCGCGGAGCCTTAGCTTTGCCCATTATTACTTCCTCTTCGCTTTCTTGTCCGCACCGTGACCATAATAGCTGCGGGTTGGAGCGAACTCACCGAACTTATGTCCGACCATTTCTTCCGAAACAGAAACAGGAACATGCTTGTTTCCGTTATAGACACCAAAGGTCAGGCCAACAAATTGCGGCAAAATCGTGGAGCGACGGCTCCACATTTTAATAACCTCGTTACGACCGCCGGCACGTACCTTCTCAGCTTTCTTGAGAAGATAGCCGTCAACAAACGGTCCTTTCCATACTGAACGAGCCACTTCAGACTACCTCTCTTATTTCTTGCGTTGATGACGTGAGCGCATGATGAATTTATCAGTCGCCTTATTCGAACGTGTACGCTTGCCTTTTGTAGGCTTACCCCACGGAGAAACCGGATGACGACCGCCTGATGTACGACCTTCACCACCACCATGAGGGTGATCGACAGGGTTCATTGCAACACCACGAACATGCGGACGCTTGCCACGCCAACGGGCACGACCAGCTTTACCATCGTTTGTGTTACCATGATCCGAATTCGAAACGGCGCCAACAGTTGCATAACAGCCACTGGAAACCAGACGTTGCTCACCCGAATTCAAACGAAGAATAGCCATTCCCTGATCACGACCAACAAGCTGGGCGTAAGTACCGGCCGAACGGGCAATCTGCCCGCCTTTACCAGGCTTCATTTCAACATTGTGGATGATCGTACCGACAGGCATATTACCAAGAGGCATCGAGTTGCCGGGCTTGACGTCAACATTAACGCCAGCAACAACCGTATCACCGACACCCAAACGTTGCGGAGCCAAAATGTAGCTCAGATGACCATCTTCATAACGAATGAGCGCAATAAACGCTGTCCGGTTCGGATCATATTCCAAACGTTCGACTTTTGCAGGCATATCACGTTTCAAACGCTTGAAGTCCACAAAGCGATAAGTTCTTTTATGACCGCCGCCCTGATAACGGGCAGTTACACGGCCGCGATTATTACGACCGCCTTTCGACGACAGCCCTTCGGTCAGCGCTTTTACTGGCTTGCCTTTGTAAAGACCTGAACGGTCTACAATAACAAGCTGACGCTGCCCTGGCGTGGTCGGATTAAAGTGCTTGAGTGCCATTATTCCTAACTCCGAGCCTCTTAAAGACCAGTCGAAACGTCGATTGACTGACCTTCAGCCAGCGTCACGATCGCTTTTTTGACATCACTCTGTCGACCGACAACGCCTTTAAAACGTTTCACCTTACCCTTACGGGTTGTTGTATTCACTGCTGTAACTTTGACACCAAATAAAGCTTCAACAGCCGCTTTGATTTCAGATTTTGTCGCCTTGGGGGTAACCTTGAAAACGACCTGATTGTTTTCCGATAGCATCGTCGATTTTTCGGTAATAACCGGACTTACGACGACATCATAGTGGCGAAGATCTGTCATTTGAACCGCTCCTCAAGGGCTTCGACAGCTGCTTTGGACAAAACAAGTTTGCCACGACGCAGAATGTCATAAACATTAATCCCCTGAACCGGCAAAACATCTACATTTGGAATGTTCGATGCGGCACGGGAAAACTTCAAATCAATTTCCTTACCACCGATGAGCAGTGCATCAGAAAAACCGAGTTTTGCGAAATCCTTGGCTAAAACTTTCGTTTTTGCTTCTTTGACATTCAACTCGTCCACAATGATCAGATCATTGGCTTTGACTTTTGCCGACAATGCATGACGCAAACCCAAAGCACGAACCTTTTTCGGTAGTTCATGTGCATGGCTGCGGACGACAGGCCCGTGAGCCTTACCACCACCACGGAATTGCGGAACACGAGCAGATGAATGACGGGCGCGGCCTGTCCCCTTCTGCTTGTACATTTTTGCACCCGAACGCGATACATCGGCACGTGTCTGGCTTTGATGTGTACCTTGCTGACGACGGGCGAGCTGCCAACGGACAACACGTTGTAGAATATCTTCACGAGGATCTAAACCGAAGACATCTTCCGACACCTTCAATTTGCCAGCATCCTTGCCGTCAAGAGTAGTTACGATGAGATCCATTATCAGGCTCCCTCAGCGACTGTAGCTTCCGCCTTGGGGGCAGCAGCATCTGTTTTTGCATTCTTTGGCTGACGCAAAGCGGCTGGCTTCGGTGCATTCTCCGGAACGCTCTTCTTGACAGCATCCCTTACCAAAATCCAGGCACCTTTCGAACCGGGAACAGCACCGCGAACCAAAATCAACCCGCGATCAGCGTCGGTTGAAACAACTTCTATATTCAAAGTTGTAATTCTCGTCTGCCCCATATGGCCAGCCATTTTCTTACCCTTAAACACTTTGCCCGGATCCTGACGTTGACCCGTCGAACCATGGGCACGGTGCGTAATGGAGTTACCGTGCGAAGCACGATGTCCGCCAAAATTATGACGTTTCATAACGCCGGCGAAACCTTTACCGATTGATGTACCGGTGACATCAACCAATTGACCGGGAACAAAATGTTCCGCAGTAATCTCGGCCCCAACCTCCAGAAGATTGTCGGGACTTACACGAAATTCCGCAATTTTCGCCTTCGGCTCTACCGAAGCTTTTGCAAAATGACCACGCAACGCTTGAGAAGTGTTTTTCACCTTTGCAAGCCCTACGCCTAACTGAACAGCTGTGTAGCCATTCTTCTCAACTGTACGCTGAGCAACAACCTGACAATTCTCCAAACGAAGAACTGTAACAGGTACATGTTCTCCGGCATCATTATAGACGCGGGTCATGCCCAGCTTTTGTGCTATTACACCTGAACGCATCGGGTTCGTTCCTTCCGTCCCCAAGCCTTAAAGCTTGATCTCGACATCAACACCAGCAGAAAGGTCGAGCTTCATAAGCGCGTCCACAGTCTGCGGCGTCGGATCAACAATATCAAGAAGACGCTTATGTGTACGCATCTCAAACTGCTCACGGCTCTTCTTGTCGATGTGCGGCCCACGATTAACCGTGAACTTCTCGATTCGCGTAGGAAGCGGAATCGGTCCACGGATATTGGCGCCAGTACGCTTGGCGGTCGACACAATCTCACGTGTCGATGCGTCAAGAATCCGGTGATCAAACGCTTTTAAGCGAATGCGGATGTTCTGACCGTTCATACTTTTCTTATCCCTGTCAACTGGAACGTCTTTTTTCAAAGACGCTCCTTAACAATTAAAATTCAACTATTCAATGATTTTAGAAACGATACCGGCACCAACAGTGTGGCCACCTTCACGGATAGCGAAGCGGAGCTTCTCTTCCATAGCAACCGGAACAATCAGTGTGACATCCATCGTAACATTATCACCCGGCATAACCATTTCTGTACCTTCCGGCAGTGTTACAATACCGGTAACGTCTGTCGTACGGAAATAGAACTGAGGACGATAATTGGTGAAAAATGGTGTGTGACGACCACCCTCATCCTTTGTCAAAATATAAGCTTCTGCCTTGAACTTGGTGTGCGGTGTAACTGTACCGGGCTTCGCCAATACCTGACCACGTTCAACACCTTCACGTTCAATACCACGAAGAAGTGCACCAATGTTGTCGCCTGCTTCACCTTCATCAAGAAGCTTGCGGAACATTTCAACGCCGGTTACCGTCGTCTTTGTTGTCGGACGAATACCAACGATTTCAACTTCATCACCAACCTTGACAACACCGCGTTCAACACGGCCGGTAACAACTGTACCACGACCGGAAATCGAGAACACGTCTTCAATCGGCATCAAGAAAGGCTGATCAATCGGACGCTTCGGAGTTGGAATATATTCATCAACTTCGTGCATCAAAAGACGAACAGCATCTTCACCGATTTCCTTGTTGGTGCCTTCAAGAGCAGCCAATGCAGATCCCTTGACAATCGGAATCTCGTCGCCAGGGAAATCATATTTCGAAAGAAGTTCACGAACTTCAAGCTCGACAAGCTCAAGAAGTTCTTCATCATCTACCTGATCAACCTTGTTCAAGAAAACAACAATTGCAGGAACGCCAACCTGACGGGCAAGAAGAATGTGTTCACGTGTCTGAGGCATCGGGCCATCAGCAGCCGAAACAACAAGAATTGCACCGTCCATCTGGGCAGCACCAGTGATCATGTTCTTGACATAGTCAGCGTGTCCCGGGCAATCAACGTGGGCGTAGTGACGCTTCTCTGTCTCGTATTCAACGTGCGCTGTAGAAATCGTGATACCACGAGCACGTTCTTCCGGCGCAGCATCAATCTGGTCATACGCCTTGAACTCACCAAAATATTTTGTAATCGCTGCCGTCAGCGTTGTCTTACCATGGTCAACGTGACCAATCGTGCCGATATTTACATGCGGCTTCGTACGTTCATATTTGGACTTTGCCATCTGAGCTCTCTCCATTTCCTGCCCTATTCAGGGCTGAGTTGAAAGTTAATACGTAACCGCCTGATTACGCGAATTTTTTCTGAATTTCTTGAGCCACTGCTGTAGGCACTGGTTCATAATGATCAAATTGCATTGTGTATTGGGCACGCCCCTGGCTCATCGAACGCAAGCTATTGACATAACCAAACATGTTTGCGAGCGGAACCATAGCATCAACCACAGTTGCAATACCTCTCGGTTCTGTACCGGAAATTTGTCCGCGACGGGAATTCAAATCACCAATAACATCACCAACATAATCTTCCGGTGTGACAACCTCGACCTTCATAATTGGTTCAAGAAGCTGAGCACCGGCTTTCTGGGCACCTTCACGGAAAGCTGCTCGACCGGCAATTTCGAAAGCAAGGACCGAAGAGTCAACATCGTGGTAGGCACCGTCAAGCAAAGTGGCTTTAACACCCTGCATTGGGAAGCCGGCAAGAGGACCTGAACCCATAACACTTTCGAGCCCTTTTTGAACGCCCGGAATATATTCCTTGGGAACGGCACCACCAACAATCTTGGATTCAAACAGCAAACCTTCACCGTCATAAGGTTCAAAAAGAATCTTGACGCGAGCGAACTGACCCGAACCACCAGATTGCTTCTTATGGGTATAGTCAACTTCGGCAGGTTTCGTAATCGTTTCACGATAAGCAACCTGCGGCTGACCAACATTGGCTTCAACCTTGAATTCGCGACGCATACGGTCAACGATGATATCCAGATGAAGTTCACCCATACCTGCAATAATAGTCTGACCGGATTCCTCATCCGATTTAACACGGAATGACGGATCTTCAGCAGCCAAACGATTGAGCGCAATACCCATCTTTTCTTGATCGGCTTTCGTCTTCGGCTCGATTGCAATTTCAATAACCGGATCAGGAAATTCCATGCGTTCAAGAATGACCGGATGAAGCGGATCGCAAAGTGTATCGCCTGTTGTTGTTTCTTTCAAACCGGCCAATGCAACAATATCGCCGGCAAAAGCTTCATCAATATCGGTACGTGCATTCGAATGCATCAACAGCATGCGGCCGATACGTTCTTTCTTGCCTTTTACAGTGTTTTCAAGAGAGACGCCTTTATGCAACTCGCCCGAATAGATACGGCAGAAAGTCAAAGAACCAACAAACGGGTCGTTCATAATCTTGAATGCCAACATCGAAAGAGGAGCGGCATCAGAAGATTCACGTGTTGTTTCTTCACCTGTCTTAACATCGACGCCCTGAATAGCAGGAACATCAACTGGAGACGGAAGATAAGAGACAACTGCATCCAGCAAAGGTTGAACACCCTTATTCTTAAAAGCAGAACCACAAAGAACCGGATGGAAGAGTACTTCACAAGTACCCTTACGGATCAATGCAATCAGCTCTTCATTAGTCGGCATTTTACCTTCGAGATAGGCTTCGGTAGCTGCTTCATCAACTTCAACAGCAGACTCAACCAGTTTCTCACGATATTCTTCAGCTTTTTCCTTCATATTAGCAGGAATTTCGCTGGTAACTGTATGACCGCCAATCGAACCATCCCACGTAAGGGCTTTCATATCGATAAGATCAATAACGCCTTCGAAATCATTCTCTGCACCAATCGGCAATTGAAGAACAAGCGCCTTTGCACCAAGACGTGAACCAACCATTTCAACGCTGCGATAAAAATCAGCGCCGATCTTGTCCATCTTGTTGACAAAAACCATCCTCGGTACGTGATATTTTTCAGCCTGACGCCAGACAGTTTCAGTCTGGGGCTCAACACCGGCATTCGCATCCAGAAGTGCAATAGCACCATCAAGAACACGCAAAGAACGTTCGACTTCAATCGTAAAATCGACGTGCCCCGGGGTGTCAATAATATTAAACCGGCACTTCTCGCCGTTACGACCTCTCCAGAAGGTGGTTGTCGCAGCAGAGGTAATGGTAATACCACGTTCCTGCTCCTGCTCCATCCAATCCATCGTAGAAGCGCCATCATGCGTTTCGCCGATTTTATGATTCTTACCGGTATAGTAAAGAATACGCTCGGTCATTGTGGTCTTACCGGCATCAATATGCGCCATAATACCAAAATTGCGATAATCTTCGATTTTATACTCGCGAGCCATATTTTTTGCTTTCGATTAAAAAGAGTTCTCTTACCAACGATAATGCGAGAATGCGCGGTTGGCTTCCGCCATACGGTGCGTATCTTCGCGTTTCTTGACAGCCGAACCACGATTATTCGCTGCATCCATCAATTCGCCCGACAAACGATCAACCATAGTTGTTTCGTTGCGATTACGGGCCGCAGCAATGAGCCAACGAATGGCCAATGCCTGACGACGATCAGGACGAACATCCACCGGAACCTGATAGGTTGCACCACCAACACGGCGAGAACGAACTTCAACATGAGGAGCAACATTCTCTAATGCTTGATGAAACAGAGCAACAGGTTCTGTTTTTGCTTTATCTCCAACTGCATCAAGCGCACCGTAAACGATGCGTTCTGCAACTGACTTTTTACCATCAAACATGATGGCATTCATAAATTTTGTAATCACAAGATCACCGAACTTCGGATCTGGATTAATCTCACGTTTTTCTGCTCTATGGCGACGGGACATTGGCTTCGTCTCTCAAACTTATTTAGGACGCTTGGCACCGTATTTGGAACGGCGCTGCTTACGATTCTTAACACCTTGTGTATCAAGCACACCACGAATGATGTGATAACGAACACCAGGCAAATCCTTAACACGTCCGCCACGAATCATGACAACGGAGTGTTCCTGAAGGTTATGACCTTCACCAGGAATATAACCAATAACTTCAAAACCATTGGTCAAACGAACCTTGGCAACCTTACGGAGAGCCGAATTAGGTTTCTTTGGTGTCGTTGTATAAACGCGCGTGCACACACCACGCTTTTGCGGGTTTGCCTGCAAGGCAGGAACCTTATTACGCTTGACCGGCGCTGTACGCGGCTTGCGGATCAACTGGTTTACGGTAGGCATTCAACCTTCCTCTTTTCAATCTCTTTTTCGTCTCGCCCAATTTGGGCCGCTTCACTTTATTTAGTTCCCAATCAACCGGATTTAGCTCCGAACCAACTGGTAACGACAGTAAACACATGCACAAAAAACCGGGCCTCACCGCTATCGTGCAGATCACCCGACTATAAGCAGAGGAGACCTTTTAAAGCCTCATGCATCCGGCATTTGCGTTTCAAAACCGTAAAACGAACCCTGTTTGAGGCGAACTCCAAAACGTGTCGTTTTGAAAATGTAGCTAACCTCACATCGGCTCCGATGGCGGTTTATTAACGATAAACGGTGGTTGCGTCAAGTCCTATAGCCGAGAAAAACTATGAAATCGCGAATTTTACAGCGATAAGATGAACAATTGGCGGTTTATCGACATAGCAGCGACAATGTTGACCTGATTTTAACAGCCTATTCCCTTTTTGAACCCCTTTCAGAGAGTGTCGGACGCTTTCCTATTTCGGTTTTAATGTCCATTACCAGGTCATTCGAGGAATCAACCAGACTGAAAACAAGAATCGGCTATAAGTTATTCCGTTAAAATATGATGAACATTTCGGTATATTGTCATCGATAAAATGTGAAACTCTCCCGGAAAAAGCCATATAGATAATATTGTCATTCATTATGGTCGCTACTGGCTGTGCTTATGCGAGATTTTTCGTACGCCAACCTCTTTGCAAAGTGAGCCAGGTTACTTTTTTCAAGCCCGTATAATTAAGAAGTTGCCTTACCGTAAAAAGACTGCCCGCACGTTCAAGTGTTCGATTACCTCTATTAATGAAGAATCGTGATTGAAGATTTTCTTGTCCCCATTATTCATTATTATAGAAACAAACACTTGAAGCTTTAGAAAAACATTGATTAAAGTGTTCTTCATGAAAATAGCAACCTGGAATGTGGCCGGTATCAGGGCCAGACATGATACTCTTATAAAGTGGCTTAAGCAGTCTCAAGTCGACGTGGTGTGTCTGCAGGAAACAAAGACAATCGATGCTAATTTTCCGCGAGCCGAAATTGAAGCGCTCGGTTACAACATCAATACCCATGGACAGAAAGGCTTCAACGGTGTGGCGCTTCTTTCCAAGATTAATCCTGACGAGGTAATCTGTGGTCTGCCTGGCGATGACAGCGATGAACAGGCCCGTTATATCGAAGCTGTTTATTCCACAAAAACCGGCGTTATACGTATTGTCTCGCTTTATGTACCGAACGGTAATCCGGTTGATAGCGAAAAATATCCTTATAAACTACGTTGGTACGAACGCTTCTATGACCACGCAGTTTCACTTCTCGCATTGGAAGAACCTCTGATTTTTGCCGGCGATTATAATGTCATCGATTCTGCTCTTGATGCCAAAAATCCTCAGGAGTGGGAAGGAGATGCATTGTATCTGCCAAAAAGTCGCGAAGCTTTATGGAAGATAAAAAATCTCGGCTTCTATGATGCCACCCGTACCACTTCGGATAATCCCGATTATAGTTTCTGGGATTTCAAATCCGGCGCATGGCAGAAAAATGATGGAATAAGAATTGATCATTTTTTCATTTCTCCAGAGGCAGCGGATAAACTTGAAGCTAGCTTTGTAGAACGGGCTGTTCGCGGCTGGGATAAACCGTCCGATCACGTTCCTGTCGTTATTGAATTGCGTTAGGCCATTGTGCTTTTTCACCCGTCAAATGCAAAGAATGGATTTAAAAATAAAGAATTGGTTAAAAATGCAGAAATGTTATATTCATGAAAAAAATGTGCTAGACTTGCTTTGAACAGCAATTTTCTTGCAAAAATAATCGATTAAGGAGAACATTCATGAGAAAAGCCCTGATGGCTTTTGCCGCTATGGCAATCTTGGGACTGACCGGAACAGCAATGGGCCAGCAAAAGGATACACTTGAAAAAATTAAAGATAGCGGCTCGATAACGTTAGGTGTGCGCGAATCGTCTGGTTTAGCTTATGCTCTCGGTAACGGCAAATATGTGGGGTTTCATACCGAGATGGCTGAGCGCATTATTGACGATATTTCTAAAAAAATAGGTAAACCGATCAAGATCAATTATTTACCGATCACTTCTCAAAATCGTATTCCGCTTTTGCAAAACGGAACCTATGACTTCGAATGTGGCTCGACAACCAACAATGCTGCGAGAGGTAAAGAAGCAGCTTTTGCCTATACAACTTATGTCGAAGAAGTACGCATTGCCACCAAAAAAGATTCTGGCATTAAATCGATTGCCGATCTCAACGGAAAAACAGTTGCAACGACGACAGGAACAACATCTGTACAGCTTATTCGCAAAAACAAACGCGCGCAAAATATCGATTTCAAGGAAGTAAACGGCAAAGATCATGCCGATAGTTTCTTGCTTCTGGAATCGGGAAGAGCTGATGCTTTTGTGATGGACAGATCAATTCTCGCCGGAAATATTTCAAAATCGAAGAATCCGTCCGATTATGTTATTTTGAATGACGTTCTCTCGGTCGAACCGATTGCCTGTATGTTGCGTCTTGATGACAAAAATTTGGAACAGGCAATTGATGACAGTATTGTTCGCCAAGTAAAAGATGGCTCACTGGAAAAACTTTATAACAAGTGGTTCATGCAGCCGGTTCCGCCGTCAAATACAGTTGTCGGGTTACCTCTTTCGGATATTACCAAAGATGCATGGGAACATCCCAACAACAAGCCAATGGAAGAATATAAAGAAAACAAATAATAAAACTGTGCGTAAAGGCTGCATGTATTTGAAATTATATGCAGCCAATTTTATTCCGTATCGGAACGATTGGCTCGTCTAGTTTAGGTGTGCGGGTACTCGCATAAGTTTGTCGGGAATAGTCTACAATGGATTTTTCATTCCTCTGTATGGATGATATTGATCACACCCACGTTGCCGGTTGTTTCGGTAAAGCAGGTGTGAGCCATACTTATCTTGATACTTTGCTCAACGCTTTTTTGAACACGGCTCTGCTTTCAATTTCGAGTTTGATTTTAGCCATTATTGTCGGTGTCATTATCGGCACAATGAGAACGCTGCCACGCACGACCATATTGAACCGGATATTACGAGTAATTGCACGAGTTTGGGTGGAAATAACCCGTAACATCCCGCTTCTTGTCCAGATTTTCCTTTGGTACTTCGTAGTCCCGAAGATATATCCGCCAGCAATGAACTTTCCGCCGATGATATTAATCATTTGCGCATTGGGATTTTTTACCTCTGCCCGTATCGCCGAACAGGTTCGCTCCGGAATTGAAGCCATTCCGACAGGACAGCGTTATGCGGCTATGGGAATGGGATTTACGACTTATCAGACTTATCGATATGTTATTTTGCCCCGTGCAATGCGCACAATCCTGCCACCGCTCATATCGGAATCGATGGGGATTGTGAAAAATTCGGCTGTCGCTTTTGCGGTATCAATCCACGAACTGATGCAATTCCAGTTTCAGGCTATTGAAGAAGTCAGTCATGTTTACGAGAACTACATGGTTGTAACAGTTCTTTACGTCATTATTTCGCTGGCTATTTTTATTGTCATGTCAATTATTGAACGGATGGTCAAAATTCCCGGTTTCCAGACGGAGGGTAGATAATCATGTCAAACCTCGGATCTACCCTTTCCTATTACCTGACATTCGACTTTTCGTGGATGGATTTTTCTTTTTTCACCTTCGATGTCTTCAAAACCTATATTTTGTCGGGACTTGTTTTCAGTGTTGTTTTGACGGTCGTCGCTACAATATTGGGGATCATTTTCGGAACACTTCTCGCAATGATGAGGTTGTCCTCGATAAAACCGTTATCATGGCTTGCAACCTTCTATGTCACCGCTATGCGCGCAATTCCGCTGGTTATGGTTATTTTGTGGTTTTTTGTTCTATTGCCTTTTGTCACCGGTCATTCGATCGGAGCAAACAATTCAGCCTTTATAACATTCACTGCTTTTGAAGCGGCATATTTTGCAGAAATCATGCGGGCGGGGATACGTTCAGTTCCACAGGGACAGAAATTTGCCAGTGAAGCTCTCGGCATGACTTATTGGCAATCCATGCTGATTGTCATATTGCCGCAAGCACTGCGCAACATGCTTCCCGTGCTTCTGACGCAGGTTATCATCCTCTTTCAGGATACATCACTGGTTTATGCAATTAGCGGTAATGACCTTCTTAAAGGTTTCGACATTGTGGCAAACAATTTCGGTGTCAAACAGGAAGCTTATATACTGGCCGCCTTGTTCTATTTTGTGATCTGTTTTACGCTGTCGCAGGCCGTTATGTACCTGCAGAAAAAAGTCTCGATTATTCGCTGATAGGAAAGTTTCATGTCCGAACACATGATTGAAGTCAAAAACGTTTCCAAATGGTATGGAAAATTCAACGTTTTGAAAAATTGCTCGACCAATATAAGCAAGGGCGAAGTGGTCGTTGTATGTGGGCCTTCCGGTTCAGGAAAATCGACCTTTATAAAAACCATCAATGCTCTTGAGCCTTTTCAGGAGGGGCAAATCTGGGTTGACGGTGTTCCGGTTCATTCTCCGAAGACCAATTTGCCGAAACTGAGAAGCCGTGTCGGAATGGTTTTTCAACATTTCGAGCTGTTTCCCCATTTGTCCGTGATGGAGAATTTGACCATTGCACAAATTAAAGTTCTTCATCGTTCCAAAAAAGAAGCCGTCGAGAGCGGATTAAAGTATCTCAAACGTGTCGGCTTGATTGATCACAAAGATAAATATCCCGGTCAACTATCGGGTGGTCAACAACAACGCGTAGCAATAGCGCGCGCTTTGACTATGGATCCGATTGTCATGTTGTTCGACGAACCGACATCGGCTCTCGACCCCGAAATGGTGGGTGAAGTTCTTGATGTCATGGTCGGGCTTGCTCAAGATGGAATGACCATGATCTGCGTTACCCATGAAATGGGCTTTGCTCATAAAGTTTCCGACAGAGTAATCTTTATGGATGACGGGAAAATATTGGAAGACTGCACATCGGAAGAATTTTTTGCTTCGCCGGAATTGAGAACGCCGCGTGCCCGTGATTTTCTGTCAAAGATATTAAGTCATTAATTGATGAAACCCGATAAATGATCACTTGTGCGATTTAGATCGTGTGGCATTGGTCGGGCAAATATCCCGCTTTGGCTGGTTCTATTCTCATGCCTGGAAGCTCGTTAAGTCTTTGTGACTGTTTAGCCATTTTGTTTTCTTGAATTAACAGAAAGAGTGAACACTTCTTCTCTAAGAGCCTGAAAGGAACAATTTCGCCATTGTTTTTCCGGCAATTTCCACTACCATCAAACCGATCATCCGGTGTCCCCTGCTCAAAAATTATATGCGTGCGTAGTAACCACACCGGAAGGCGCCAAAACATATCATTATATTTTTTTGAAAACTGAAATTTTTAAAACGTAAGAAATGGATATTTCACAGTCTCTCAGGACAAAGCCAAGAAAAGTTTAGAGGATATTAAGTCCGGAATAATGTTTACTCTATAATGTTTTTAGAAAAATATCCACTTTCACTATATCCGGTAATTAAATATCGTTGTTTTACTTGACATCAGCCTAATAACCGGCCGTTTTTATTGACTGTAGTCAGATCTCAAAGCCTCTTGATAAGGGATGGCGGTAATATAGATTTAAATTATAACGGAAGAAAACCGGTATCAGAAACCATTATCATTTTTGATAATATCGCTCGCAAGAGAAATAGCTGTGCGGCGATCGGCCTCTCCGGAAACCGCAAAAGCACGTTCTTGTAACTGTCTTATCCATGTCTGATCATGCGGAGCAGCTTTTTCATAGGCCGCAGTCATCATCGCCAGTCCCCGTACGGTCTTTCCCGCTTGGAATAACATGTTCCCCAACATTGCCTGTGCTGCAGGATTGCCTTTTCGTGCCGAAAGCTGAAACCAGCGAGCTGCCTGAACCGGATTTTTTTCGCCGCCATCGCCATTCAACAACATTTTCCCCAAGCGATATTGTGCTTCGGGATTGCCGAAATTGGTAGCCGCTTGCAAATAAAGACTGCGCGCTTGAGGCATATCCTGTTTGACAGGTGAATTCGGAATGCCGGTTACGAGATAACTTGCAATTTCCACCAGTGCATCGGAAAGATAACTTTCATCTTCCGACCCCGGATCAGCGCCTTCCTGAACGATGCGAACATAAAATTGATAAGCCTCATAATCATTTTCGACCACACCATCGCCATCGGCATACATGCGGGCAAGTTTCCAGTTAGCTCCCGGGTGCCCCCTGTCAGCCGCATATTTCAGTGCTTTGACCGCTTGATCTTTATCACCGTTTTTATAGGCAGAAATACCGCTTTTGAAAAATTCGAATGGACTATTCGACTCGTTTTTGCTGTGATTGATATCCAAAGCCGATGCGGTAGAAAGGCAGATTCCCAATGTGAGTGCTGTCACACTGGTCAACCAACCTTCTTTGCATCTTTTCATTTGAATTTTTCCTGTCTCGCCACAGATACGCAACAAAATTACTTTGCATTGTTAAAAATGCAC
This sequence comes from Bartonella sp. M0192, assembly GCF_016102305.1. NCBI lineage: Bacteria > Pseudomonadati > Pseudomonadota > Alphaproteobacteria > Hyphomicrobiales > Bartonellaceae > Bartonella > Bartonella sp. M0192. The sequence continues at coordinate 1,895,282 of NZ_JACFOU010000001.1, forward strand.
TGGCTTTGTGGTGGGAATGAGGCACCAACTATGTTGCTGACGATAGCACATAAACAATGAAAATTGTGTTGCCTGAAAGCAACATACAGAATTGAGTTTGCTATGGTTAATCCGTTATAATGCGATGTTTTTTAAAATTGCATCCGGCCAGCCAGTTATGTAAAATTAAGAAAGGTCAGTCTTGTTTGACAATGAGATGCTCATAATTATGAGATAGTCGCATTTTCGAGATGGCCGTAGTTTTGAGCCACTTTTATTTATCTAATCCGTATCAACCTTTTCTATGAGTTGAAATGATGACGAGTAAATCGAGTATCGTAGCGTTCGCGTTTTTTATGGCAGTTCTGTCGGGCTGCACCGCAACGCAAAAGCCTTCTGTAAACGAAGCAACCGACACTTCCGGAACAACCGGTTATTGGTATCTTGGTGACAATGGCGAACGCCAGTGGCGGACACTCAATCCTGCCGACATTCCTGCTCCTGCTCCAGCAGTGCGTAAAAACTATGCATCATCTGTCGGTAATGGTAGCGGAAAAGGTTGAATTTGCTTTAGCAAAAACGGTTTAATTTCAAGAAAACCGCCCGAAAAAATTTCCGGGCGGTATTTTTACTTTGACGTTATTCGAAAGAAATTCATCCCAACCGTTTGATTGCAATAACCAGTTTTTCTTTGGCCGCATTGAGTTCGTCCAAACGTTCCCGTTCGGCTTCGACAATATCCGGCTTGGCATTTGCAACAAATTTGGGGTTATTGAGCTTCTTTTCAACCTTCTCTATATCAAGGTCGATTTTCCCCATTTCCTTTGAAAGTCTTGCACGCTCCGCTTCGAAATCGATCAATTTTCCAAGTGGCATGCAAAATGTTGCTTCGCCTAGTATAATCTGGGCCGACGCTTCGGGAACCTTGTTTGCAAATTCGATTGTTTCGATGCGGGCAAGCCGTTTGATTGCCGCTTCATGGCGCTCCACACGTTCTTTTGTTGTCTGTCCTGCCTCGACGATCACCAAAGGTGCCATAGCTCCCGCAGGGACATTCATTTCAGCGCGAGCCGAACGGATTCCACCGACAACATCAATAAGCCAATTGATGTCCTCTGCCGCTTTTTCGTCACGGAAATTGATATCCGGCCACGATGCCAGCGCCAACATGGTATCTCTTTTATGTTTATCTGTTGCCGTCAAAGCCCATAATTCTTCTGTCATATAAGGCATAAACGGGTGGAGAATTTTATAGACTTGCTCAAGAACCCAGGCAACACAAGCTTGCGCTTCCTTTTTCTCGTTCTCATCTTCTCCCTGAAAAATCGGCTTTAACAATTCGAGATACCAATCACAGAGAGTATTCCAGATAAACCGATAAACCGCCGCTGCCGCTTCATTGAACTTGTAGGTTTCAATTCCGGAGGTAACCGCTTCAATTGTTTTCGAAAGTTCTGTCAAAATCCAGCGGTTAAGCGAAAGTTTGACCGATTCCGGCTTGAATGACGGATCATAGGCAACGCCGTTCATTTCGGCAAAACGCGTAGCATTCCAGAGTTTCGTTCCAAAATTACGATATCCGGCAATGCGCGCGGGATCGAGTTTCACATCGCGTCCCTGTGCCGCCATAATAGCCAGAGTAAAGCGCAATGCATCAGCTCCGTATTCATCCATCAGATCGAGAGGATCAATAACATTTCCCTTTGATTTTGACATTTTGGCGCCGTGTTTGTCACGAACCAGCGCATGCATATAAATGTTATGGAACGGCACATCATGCATGAAGTGCAGCCCCATCATCATCATACGGGCAACCCAGAAAAACAAAATATCGAAACCGGTAACGACAACACTCGTCGGATAATAGATTTCGAGTTCTTTTGTCTTGTCAGGCCAGCCGAGTGTCGAGAATGGCCACAAAGCAGATGAAAACCAGGTGTCAAGCACATCTTCGTCCCGCCGCAATTCAACCGCTTTGCCGTAATGCGCGTCAGCAGCCTTTTGTGCTTCCTCGGCCGATTTTTCGACAAATACCTTGCCATCAGGCCCGTACCACGCCGGAATTTGGTGCCCCCACCATAATTGGCGGGAAATGCACCACGGTTCGATATTTTCCATCCAGTTGAAATAGGTCTTTTCCCAATTTTTGGGAATAATTGTGGTCTTGCCGTTCTTGACAGCATCAATGGCCGGTTTTGCAAGCTCTGCCGCATTGACATACCATTGATCGGTCAATAATGGCTCAATCGGTACGCCACCGCGATCTCCATGAGGAACCATGTGAGTGTGGTCTTCAATGCCTGCTAGATAGCCGCCCTCTTCCATCATCTCGACAATCTTTTGCCGTGCGACAAAGCGGTCCACCTGATCGAATGCGTCAACGAGCTTGTTCAGCTCTTCGGTCTTGTCCAGATCTTTCAGAAAATCCTCGTTGTCACGCAGAAAAATTTTGGCATTTTCTGTCATGATGTTGATGATTCTCAGGTTGTGACGACGCCCTACTTCAAAGTCATTGAAGTCGTGCGCCGGTGTAATTTTAACAGCACCTGTGCCCGCCTCGGGATCAGCATAATCATCACCGACAATTTCAATTTTGCGGCCGACAAACGGCAATATTGCATGGTGGCCGATGAGTGCCTGATATCTTTTGTCTTTCGGATTAACGGCAATACCGGTATCGCCAAGCATAGTCTCCGGCCGTGTTGTCGCCACGACAATGAAGGTGCTCGGATCATCCGGATTGAAGACTTTACCTTCCAGAGGATAACGGAAATGCCAGAGATGGCCCTTTACTTCCTTCTGCTCGACCTCAAGATCGGAAATTGCGGTCAACAATTTCGGATCCCAATTGACAAGACGTTTGTCCTTATAAATCAACCCTTCTTTATAAAGGGTAACAAAAACCTCGAGCACCGCACGCGAAAGCCCTTCATCCATCGTGAAACGCTCGCGCGACCAATCGCAAGAAGCGCCCAGACGCCGCAATTGGTGTGCGATTTTGCCGCCCGATTCTTCGCGCCATTGCCAAACACGTTCGACAAATTTTTCCCGCCCCATTTCCTGACGGGTTGGTTCTTTTCTTTGCGCGAGCTGCCGTTCGACGACCATTTGTGTGGCAATACCGGCATGATCCATACCAGGTTGCCACAAAACATTCTTGCCCCTCATACGCTCGAAACGAACCATAATATCCTGAATGGTATTATTGAGCGCATGTCCCATATGGAGAGAGCCGGTAACATTGGGCGGCGGAATGACGATACTGAACGCTTCCGCACCGGGCTTCGAACCGGCGCCGGCTTTGAACACGCCGTTGTCTTCCCATTGTTTTTCTATACGGGGCTCGGTCGAGCCGGCATCATATGTCTTGTCTAACATTCTCTTTTCCAATTATTACCGGTACGCGATTGCACTCATTGCCCATTTCAAAAAATGGCCGAGTTTAATCTGGACAACACTATTTTTACGGTTGTAGCCGACTTCATGTCAGGATTCAAAAAATAATGGAATAATTCTGCACAATTTGTCGAAAAAATAAAACCGCCTGCCAACACAAAAACACTTTGCATTTATGAGACGGCTTTATAACCTCAATTGGCTTTCAATGACTATATTTGCCCGCAATCAAAATTGGATGAGCAGAAAAATCCCCTTCCCTTATCATCCTTGATCAGACGGAAAATTTCTCTTGAATGCGCCACTAATTTCTTCACGCAAGATTTTCTCGACAAGAGCTGGCCAACGTTTTTGCAACCATTGTACAAGAATTGGCCTCAGAGTTTCTTCGGCCAAGGCATTAACATGGTTCCAAAATTCAGGGCTGAAATGAATATCGGAATAAATATCCTCATTATTCACTTCCGTATTTGTAGCGTTATCGGCAGCCGTTTCAACATCCTGCCGAGCTGACAAATCTGCGCTTTCAATCGATTGATAATTCGTGTTGTCAGGTGCAATCTGTTGCCCACCGGCTAAGTCGGTATTACCGGCAAAGTCAGCAGGCTGGTTATTAAAATCTTGCGGAGTCTCATTGACAGTATTTTGCTGTTGGAAAGAGGATTGTAATGGCTCATCAACCGGTTTTTGACGAAGAGTCGATGGTGCCGATACATCATTTGAAAAAGCATCTTTAGTACCAGCATCAGCCACGCTTTGATTGCTGTCTTTTTTTAGCCCTATCCGTGCGGCCAATACTTTCATAGCCTCATCAACCGACAAATCATCAAGTCCTGTCTGAGCATTATTTTGCGCATTATTTAATGTCTGTTGTCCTGTAGCTTTAGCAGCGCTACGATTATTCACAGAAGTTTTTGCAGCAGTACGATCATTTACACGACCGGTATTTTCCTCAATTATTTCTCGTATAGACGCGAGTATCTCATCCGTTGTCGGTTGTTCCCTCAACGCATTTGAACTTTGTGCCATACCATTAACCTCATAAATGCAATCTGAATCTGCGTTGAACTTAGCAAATCGTTAACCCTACTAAAATAATGGAGCGCATCTTCCAACCACCTACGCACAGATTTCTTCGCTTCGCCCTGCTCCGATTTTTGCCAAGCTTGATGTTTAAGCAATATCCAACAGCCGAAATTTTCATTTTCAGATTAATTCCCGACCTGTAACCGCGCTCTATATTTTTCGAGTCTCTTCTGTTTCCCGTTTTTTTTGACCGAGCAATTTACAAAAGAAATCACGCAATTCGTGACGCCGGTTTTTGCATTCTCTCAGCCTTGATCGGGAATATGAAATTCCTTCCGGAAAAATGTCTTGCTACATCTCCATCCGCAACAGAATGGGCGATCCGTTTTTATTTTTCGTATTTCAATAATAATAAAGTGTTCTTATCGATCTCATTCAACACCATATATATATTATATCCGGAATATTCCCGTATAGTCTCAATAAAAACCATTCATTTAAATTAGTTTTTCAATATTTTTCTTCTCAAAAATAATATTTATTATATCTAAAAGAAATTTCTATTTTAAATTAATGTGAAAAAAATCATGCGTTATTTAAGTGTTTTCTATTCGAATATAAAAAATATAAACTTCACAAAAATAAAAGGGTGCATGGATTACCATTGCACCCTTATTTTGTTCTTTTGAACGACAATAAAAAAACGTCTTGTCAGGTAAACTTAGCGACCATCAGGTGTGCGCACACCGATCCATTTATCCTTCACTGCCTTGTTGTGTTCTTCCGGATCATATTTAACGACATGCAATCCCAGTTGAGCGGCTGTCATTTTACCAATTGCGGACTGGACATTATAGCTTGCTACCACAACATTCCGTTCGGCCGTAACCAGAGAAATCTGTGCATCAATAAGCTGGGTACGTGAATTCAAAACGTCCAGAGTTGTCGCTTGACCAACGCGATTTTCCTGTACCCGACCATCAAGAGCAATTTCAGCAGCACGAACACTATCACGATAAGCGATAACCGAAGCACGAGCACCTTCCAGTTGCGACCAGGAAGAGGACATATTTTCGCGAACACTATCCTGGGCAAGATCCAACTGGATTCTTGCTTGCCCGAGTTGTTCTTTTGACTGCCGGATCTGGGCCGAAGTACGCCCGCCCTGATAGATAGGAACATTAATGGAAACGCCAACAGAGTTGGACCGGCCACCATCACCGGGGCCATTATAAATCTGGTTATAGGAAGTGCTTGCCGATAAATCGACTTGCGGAAGCAAAGCACCTTCCTTTGCTTTCACATTATAGGAGCTCGCATCAATCAGATATTTCGAATAGAGAATCGCAGGGTGAGTCGCTGCACCGATTTTGTATCCTGCATCCGGCGAGGCCGGCAGAGCTTTAGAAACCGGAGGCCGCTCCAACTTGTCCGGATCAGCCCCGATGACCTGCCGATAAACTGCTTCGGCCGATTTGACATCGGCACGTGCGAGACTAAGCTCGGATACTGCAACCGAACGCGCTGCTTCCGATTGTGCCAGATCGGTTCTCGTTCCTTCACCAACATCAAGTTTTGCTTTGTCAGCGCGAACCTGTTCTTCAAGCGCTGCAAGGTTCTGACGGCGCAATTCTGCAATTTGGCGATATTGGAAAACATTGGCATAGGCAGTTGCTGCATTTACCAGCATATTCTGTTCGGTATTTCGAAGATATTCCCGTTGCGCCTGTGCCTTGACCTCTGCCGAAGCAACTGTGTTCTTGGTAACAAAACCATCAAAGACTTTCTGGCTTAATTGAACACCCAGTGAACCGGTAGTTGTATAGTAAGTTGTAGCGGCGCTGCGCCCACGCGCATAGGAGCCAAACCCTTCGATCTGTGGGCGGAAATTCGATTTAGCGATAGCTATATCCTCATCAAGAATACGTGCACTTGCTCTTTCACTGTTCAAATTGCCATTATTCGTGTAAGCTTTGGCGAGAGCCCCCATGAGCGTTTCGGCATGCACCGATTGCGTTGCAAAAACAACGCCTGATAGCAACAAAGCCGACAAAAGAGCTTTTTTTGTTTTCACCACAGCTACACCTCTATTCAAAAACTTTTCGTAACTCGTCTTACCCCGACGAGTTGTTACTATTTACTCGACCGTCGCAAAAAAGCAATGGATCAAGGCATTAAAAATCAAAACGTTGCACAAGCGCAACCCTTAAGAGGAACATTTAGAATACGAATTCCGGTGTTTTTACAAACCCTTCCAAAGGATTGATTGCTAGGTTGAACAAGCGGCGAGCCGAAACAACGCCGTCTTCTTTCATATAAAGGCGCGCAACCGCAGAATTTCCTTGCCCCTCTGCAACGAGAAGTCTTCCGCCTTCCCTGAGCTGTGCAAAAAGACCTTCGGGTATAAAATCCACAGCCCCTTCCAGCAAAATCACGTCGAACGGACCTTCTTCCGCGTAACCTTTTGTCAACGGCCCCTTCACAACAACGACATTGTCATAACTGCCATTTTGCAAATTTTCATTGGCATAAGCTGCCAATTTTCCATCTTCTTCCAAAGCAATGACCGAGCTCGCCAATTTCGACAAAAGTGCGGCGCTATATCCCGTACCTGCACCGATATCGAGCACAACATCTTCAGACTTGATATCGGCCGCCTGCAACAGTTTTGCCAAAGCGGCAGGTTTCATAAGGTAACGTCCACGCCCTCCGGCACGTGAAGCCGTCAACGGAATCGCCTCGTCTGTATAGCTTAATTCCCTCAAGTTTTCTGGTACAAACTTTTCGCGGGGAACGGTCAAAAATGCTGCCAGAACTCCCAGCTTCGTGACATCCACGGTCCGAATCTGCCCGTCTACCATTCTCTGTCTGAGCATTGAAAAATCTGCTGCCATAACCGAACTTCCTTTTTAATCCACCACGTAAAATGCTGTAACGGAAATATATACCCTGTGAGGTGTCGCAAAAAACACGGCTACAGTCAATCACAAGATTTTCCGGGCCTGTTTTCCGCTCAAGAAATCAGCAAATAGAGTTTTTCCCACTTAATAGTTCCGTTTGCGAGTCCATATACCACAGAAAATGAATTTGATCACAAAAAACTCGGGGATAGCAAAAAACCCGGGCTTTTGGTGAGCCTGGAGTTCAAAATCAGGGTGGAAGTACCTCTGACCTACCGGCATTTTGTCCTCATTGTCCGAAATCGGCATTTAGCCGCCAAGTTCGTGATAAGAACCATTTCCTATTGTTGAAAACTCTATGGGCAAAACAGCTCAAATAAACAGAATCTGAACAAATGTTTTTGCCCTCACATCAATTTTCCGGAATTATGAAAAACAGTGCCCCCCGGGAAGAACCTCGCTCACGCTCTGAAAGAACAGATAATTTTCTCCCCTCATCAGAAATACTTTTATGAAATAATATCGGGAAAAACGGGTAGACGTAAGCGATTAAGTGGAGGCCTCGCCCGGAATCGAACCGGGTTACAAGGATTTGCAGTCCTCTGCGTAACCGTTCCGCCACGAGGCCTCAAAAAATGTACGTAGGTCATTAAGTTAAGCGAACGCTTCCGTCAAGATACCCGATTATGATTATGTGTATTTTTTGATAAATCTTTTCCAATGATTGCGCTTCGGAGTTTTGTATGGTGTGTAGCGAAAAATAATTTGATGCCTTTTCCTGACATATCTAAAAAAAATTTACCGGCTACGATCATGTTGTGGTGAAATATGATGACCCTTTTGTCCGGAAGTTAAAAATCGGAACCGGTTTTATGTGCAAACATCAAAAATAACCGGAATGGCAACAAAAACTTCTAAGAACAATCCTCTTTTCAAAAAGTGAGTCTTAGAAAAATTACTTTTTGCATAGAGCGACCGGTTTATTGCGAGATAACAAATAATGGATTCATTCTTTTTATCGGCTCGGACGAAGGCCGTGTCTTTCACCAATAGCTTGCCAAAAAGGCCAATTTTCCGGATAATTTGTTGAAATTGACGCCTCTATTAAAGTCGTCACGAGATTTTTTTTAAAAAATATCATTTCCCTATTTGCAAAACATAAATTCATTTGCTATAGCCCTGCTGCATCACATAAGTGAGCGCCATTCCCCGGTAGCTCAGTGGTAGAGCAACCGGCTGTTAACCGGTTGGTCGCTGGTTCGAATCCGGCCCGGGGAGCCACTTAATTCTTGGCTGTTCTGGTGATGAAGTTTTCCGAAATAGCTTATTTAGACCAAACGTTCGCTGTTATGGCTTGTATAGGAATTATATGTAATAGCGGTCAGGACATTTTTTTGAGCTTCGGACATATCTTTAAAATTAATCTGTTGTTATAAAGTTTCTGGAAGTTCGCCCGTTCTTTCTTTGCAACGCGTTACAAACATTTTTCCGCTGTTCTATTGGCATATTTCAATAAGCCATGTTCATCAGTTGCATGTGAATTAACCATCTGAACGAACATCGGCCCTTTTAGCCATATGTTCTTGCCGGTCTTTCTCATAAAACTACGCCAACCACATTCAAAACGGGAAACTTTTTCTATCCATAGAAAGGTTTTGTAACTGGAAGGATTATTTTTTTCGAATTCCTGATTAAGGCGAGCGAAGAGGTTGAAACAGTTGCTATAGAAAAGATGCAACCTCTCATGTCGCTGCGGCATCCTGAGCGCTATAAAGCAGTTTGCAGAAGTGATGTGGAAAGACAATTTTCTACGCTAAAAATATTTCCATAGAACTTTAGAAACACCATTGAATGATTTATCAATTTCTTCTGTGATCCTCTTCACGATTGGCATAGCGATCAAGCTCCGCTTCTTGCCTAAGATCTCTTTCTGGCTCTTCCAAAGCCCGCTCTTCCCATTCCTGCATTGCGGGAAGTGCAAGCAATTTTTCCACATAGTCTAATGATTTCCTATTTAACAAAAGATTGTAGTTTTTAACCCGAAAAGCCACCGGACAGAAAAAAGCATCAACCGCCGTAAACTTGTCCCCCGCCAGAAACGGACCGGAGAATTCTTCAAGGCCTGACAGAAATAATTCATCCAGTCTGCGAATGTCTTTTTCCAAATCCGCTGTCATTTGTTTCAACTTTGCAACAACTCCGACGGACATCGGGCAGCAGGTACGCAAGGATTGAAAAGAAGAGTGCATTTCCGCTGCGGCCGAACGCGCCCACGCCCGGGCAATACGTTGTTCCGGCCAAACGGTAGCATGGCTTTCAAATAAATATTCCGTTATTGCCAGACTATCCCATATTGTCACATTTCCATCGATCAGAACCGGAACTTTTGCAGATGGCGAAAACACCTTGAACCGATCAAAATTATCCGGCTTGAAGCTATGGCTTATTTCCTCGAATTTTATACCGAGAGTTTTCATAAGCACCCATGGCCGTAGTGACCATGAGGAATAGTTTTTGTTAGCAATATGAAGTTGGTACATTCGGAAAGACCCTGACATTTTTAAAATAGGTTTTACAATTTTCTTGCCCGATAAAAATCCGGATAATTTTCTAACTGTGCAAGATCTTATTCGAGATTGCAGCAACACCCATTGAACTATACAAAATTTTCTAAATTCACGTCTTATAATATTTCTTTTATATCAGAAGCTGCCGCTTAATCATATTCTCCCGATAAGTTAAATGAATTCAACAAAATAAAACCTCTCCTTTTAGAAAAGGAGAGGTTTTATCTGTCGTATTTCTTGATAATTTAGAAAAACAAATTTTTACAGTTCGTCAATCGCGGCTGATCAGAACTGGTATTTGATCTTGAGGCCGCCACCACCGCCTTCACGTCTACCAATGAAGCCCTGACCGGTTACATCAACACTCAATGCATCAATCGTGCTGACAGGCTTCATCGAAATACCTGCTTCCACAATGCCTGTGTCACCTTCAAGCGACGGCTTGTCCAGTTTAAATCCATAAGCACGGGCTGCAACTTCACCATCAAATTCGTGATCGTAAGCAATACCGACATATGGCTTAAGCTGTTGGTTATAAATCATCGTATATCTGGTACCGATGCGTAAACGCGAGCTATCAGCTTCATCAAAGTGCAAACGGTCACGACCGACATCAACTGTTTCACTATCAATCTTTGTCCAGAAATAGCGACCATAAACATCCAGCGAATTACGTTCGTCGAAATTCATGACATAACCGACACCACCATGCAGGCCGTAATAGTCCGCACCACTGTCGTAATCGCTCCCCACGCCGAATTCGCCCAACAAGTCATCTGTGTCGAAATCGGTATCTATATGACCGGCACGGAACGATGCTTCCGCATAAAGCCCGTCTGCCTGACCTGCGTCAAGCTTGTTGACAAGACCCAAGCCTGTACCGGCAAAATCAATCCGACCAAGAACACCACCACCTGTATAGTGTGTGTCACCGTCACCATGAACCGATGCATAATTGGCAAAGCTGTTAGAAGTGTCATAGGTACCACGGCCATATTCGAAGAATGCACCGAGTGTTACCGGATGTTTATCTGCAAGTTCAAAACCGGTTGCCAAGCCGACAGCCATATTGACGCCGTCAACATCTGCATGACTTCCTGTCTTGTAACGGTGCGAGCTACCGTCAATAACGAAGAACGGCATCAAATTCATCTGCCACGGATTATTGCCACCCTCTGCAACAGAACTTCTGGCTGCACGAATGCCGGCATTGGCAATCAAATCCGCTCCCTGGTTCAACATGTTATTGATAACCGATTTGACGACCATGATTGAACGCGTTTTCTGAAACGCGCGATCCGTCGGCAGCAATGTTCAAGCTTGTTTTAACCGGACGAAAATCCGATTACTCGCCACCACATCAAAACGAGCTGAATTTTTTAAAAAAATCCCGATTGATTGAAGTTTATCACTCATAAATTGCCGGCGTCGGAAACCGGATGAAAATCACATTAAACTATCGCTCTTGTGCTTCACAAAAGCAGTTTGCAATCAGGGACGACGCGTTTTTTGGTAATGCGGTTAAAAATTATACTTTTCTCAGACTTTATAAAACCGACATGTGGAGGTGATGATAGAAGCTAAGCTAGCCCTGCGTTAATAAATACTCCATCTATAAAGGAGCCGATATAAAGGAGCCGACAAAAAAGCCTGTAAAAACATAGGGTCATGAAAATTTCAGGCAAAACCACCAAAAAGCATCCTTTCCGGCATTATCACTTAGTGGGGTGCATAGGGGTAAATAACGCCCTCACCATTATCAAAGTTTTGCAATTTGAAAAACCGGATAATAATATGAGAGGAATTTTTATAATTTTAATTTGATTATATATTAATATATTTTAATCAAAAAAATAATAATATTCAATTTAAACTGTTTTGCTTAATATATATTATATAATTTATTCACGTTTATTTACTTGAATTGATAGCCATTCACATAATGATATTTTTTTTTAAAATTATTTTACCTCTTCAAAAAGCTGTTACAGAGCCGGAAAATGGGTTTTTAAATCAAGCTTTATGTTATTATTAATCGCCAGTTTTCAAGAGATACCAAACATTAATCAAAAAGCTCATCGTGTTCTTGATATTCCTAAGTCCGGACACGTTTGATCTGCTTTGATACGTTGGCATGTTTTTGAAAAGGGATTGCAGTATTTCTTCAGTGCAATTTCGATGTCAATTTTCGGGATATAATTTCGGGAGAAGAATTTTTGTCAGCTATAGCTTGTTCACGTTTCAGAAAAGCCGGGATTAAACGTGTAAACACATCCGATATAGCAAGGCTGACGGGGATGAGCCGGAGCACTGTCGATCGTGTTTTGAATGAACGTGGAAGTGTATCGGAAACGACCCGCAAAAAAATTATTGCGGCTGCGCGGGAACTCGGTATGAAACGCGTCCTGCCGGATCTCTGGCACGGTACATACCGTATCGAACTTATTATTCCCAAAAATGCGCCTCGCAACCACTCCCCTTTATGGGGAGAAATTGACGCGTTAGCGCAAATTCATGCCCGCAATTTACCGTCATATATTTCATTACACCGCACACTCATTCCCGAAGGCGACCACGATAACCTTTATAAAGCGATTTTAACGCCTCCTTTCCAGCGCAATGCACTCATTATAGCAGCCGGATCGGATGAAGCTGCAATCCCTGCACTTCGTGAAGTGGCGAAACGTGGCGAGCAAATTGTCACGATTGTCAATGATGTACCGATTGATGTCGACCATCTTTATGGTGGCGTTGACAATTTTGTTCAGGGTGAAACTGCCGGACAATTAATGAATGGATTATTGCGCAATGACGGAGAGGTTCTTGTTATTCAAGGTTCGAACAAACGGCGTGAACATCGCGATCGTGTTGTGGGCTTTCTGAAAATAATCGATCAACACTGTCCGGTTATCATTCACGAAACCAGTGAAGATGACGATATGACGAGCACGATTGTGCTCCAGACATTAAAAAAACATCATATCGTCGGAATATATTCGGCAGTTCATGCACCGGACGCTATCGGCGATATTCTGAAAAAAATGCCTGACCGGCCAAAGTGGATCAGCCATGAATTGAGCGATCAGCACAAATTGCTTCTTCAACAAGACGTGATTGACTTCGTTCTCGATCAGGATGTCGACACACAAGTCGCGTGGGCAATAGCCAATGCAGCAGCCCCGATTCTGGCGGGAAATCACGGTACTCATCTGAAACAGCCAGAGTTTAAAATTTTTTGCAAAACAAATATCTGAAAAGGCAAGTTTTTAATTGCGTCAATTGCGTCATTTTAGTGACGCCCCAAGCCTTGCTGCTTTGCTATTGTCAGACTAGACAAAATTGGAGACAAAATGTCGCAGGTTAAACCGGAAATGAGAATTTCCCGACATCTGCATATTTTGAAAGGCTTCTAACCTTTGTTTTCTCGAAAAATTGCTAATTGATCAAGCTGAAACGGAATTTATTGAAGCGGTGCATCGAAAATTTGTCGGTCTCTTGATTGATGGGCGAGGTAATCCAATAGATTGGGAGTATAAATGACAAATTGGAAAATATGGACGCTACGCGTCCTTGGGATCATTGCCCTCTTATTGGGGCTAGCACTCACCATTGGCGGTATCTGGCTCATAGCACTAGGCGGTTCCTGGTTTTATGCCATTGCCGGTATAGCCATGATGGTGATCGGCATCGACGTTTTCAGACGTCGTGCTTCGGCTTTATGGGTTGCCTATGGGCTGCTCATTGTTGATCTTTTATGGGCATTTTGGGAAGTGGGCTTCGATTTTTGGCAACTTGTGCCAAGAATTATGGTATTTCTCGTCTTTGCTTTGGTCGTTTCTATTATTTCACCGGCATTGCTCAAGAAAAATGGCGCAAAGTCATTTTCCGCAATGTTCGCAACGGTCAGTTCTGTGGTCCTTGCCATCGCTGTTATTGCGGTTCTCGCCAATATGCCGCGTCCGCATGCATTGGTAACAGCAAGTGGCGAAAAGTCGCCTGTTGTCTATGAAGATGCAGGAAAGGACAGCGGAAATGATTGGCCTGCATGGGGGCGCAACACCAAAGGCAACCGTTATGCCCAGTTCGACCAGATCAACAAATCCAACGTAAAGGATTTGAAAGTTGCCTGGACTTATCATACAGGTGATCTTGCAATCGACGGTGCAGAATATCAGGTCACGCCACTCAAAGTGGATGACACGGTTTACCTTTGCACACCGCTCAATAAAATTATCGCACTTGATGCAACAACCGGCACTGAAAAATGGAAATATGATCCGAAGCCGAAAATCTTCCAGAGTACAAAAGGCTGGAAGAGATGCCGTGGTGTTGGCTATACGGACCTCACAGAGCAGTATCAACAGGCTGCTGCCAATCATTCAGCATCAAACGGTGATAACGAAAACAGCAGCAATACCGAGGCTGCCCTTCCGACGGTTTGTCGCAAACGTATTGTTGTAACCACAATTGACGCACGTCTCTTCACACTTGACGCTGAAACCGGCAAGCTTTGTGACGGCTTTGGCGACAATGGTTTTGTTGACCTGACTGTTGGTCTTACAAAAGAACCTCCAACAAGCGATCAGGGCTCATACAATATCACCTCCGCTCCGCTTGTTGCCGAAGGCGTGATTGTCGTTGGTGGACGGTTGAACGATAACCTGACAGTTGGCGAACCTTCCGGTGTTGTCCGTGGTTTTGATGCCGTTACCGGTAAAATTCTCTGGGCATGGGATGCAGCACGCGGTGCAAAAGACAGCACTCCGCTTCCAGCCGGTCAAACCTATGCGCCTGAAACACCGAATTTCTGGGGCACAGCCGCCTATGATCCGAAGCTTCACCTTGTCTATTTCCCGACAGGTAACCAGACTCCGGACTTCTGGACAGGCAATCGCCACCCCTATTCGGATGAATATAATGACTCTATCGTCGCGGTAGACATAAAAACAGGTAAGGAAGCCTGGCATTTCAGGACTGCCAATATCGACCAGTTCGACTATGACGTTTCGTCCCAGCCTATACTTTATGACCTTCCAAGACCTGATGGTTCCGTTGTACCGGTTGTCATCCAGTTGACAAAACGTGGCGAGATTTTTGTTCTTGACCGCCGCAATGGTCAACCAGTCTATCCGGTCGAGCAACGCGCTGTCGCCACAGATGCGATGCCGGGCATGAATGTTGCACCGACACAACCCTTCTCGGCTCTTTCAGTCGGCACAGAAAGACTTAAAGAATCCGATATGTGGGGTGGCACAATCTTCGATCAACTCGTTTGCCGTATCGCATTCAAATCGATGCGTTGGGAAGGCGAATGGACACCATTGTCGGATAAGAAACGCACTCTTATTTTCCCTGGTTATTATGGCGGCATGAACTGGGGTGGCGGCGCAATCGATGCTGCAACCGGTACGCTTATCGTCAATGATATACGCATGGCACAATGGGGCCGTTTCATAAAACAGGATGTCGCCAAGAAAATCGGTTTGAAGCCAACCACTGAAGGAGAATATTCAACGCAAACCGGTACTCCTTGGGGTGTTGAACGCTCGATGTTTGTTTCTCCGCTCGGTGTACCGTGCTTTAAACCGCCATTCGGTTCATTGACGGCTATCGACCTTGTTACCGGAAAAACAAAATGGCAGGTTCCGCTTGGCTCTATTCAGGATGCACCGGTTCACGGATTTGTCCCCGGCGTTTATATCCCGATTGGAATGCCAACAATGGGCGGGCCGCTTGTTACCGGCGGTGGATTGACATTCTTCCATGGTTCGCTTGATTATTACATCCGTGCATTTGATAGCGACACCGGTAAAGAACTCTGGCGCGGTCGTCTGCCCGTTGGCGGACAAGGTGCACCAATGTCATATATCGGCAAAGATGGAAAACAATATATCGTAGCCGTTGTGGGTGGTGCCACACGCACAGGAACCAACAAAAACCGTTCCGATCTGGTAATCGCCTACAGTTTGCCGGATAAAAAATAAAAGGGACATTCTGCCCTTTTTGAAAAAGCTTCTTCCGGTCTATCCGGCAGAAGCAATAAACCCGAATATTGAAGGAGAAAAACCGTGAAAAAAACATGGAAAAAACCGTCTATGTGTCAAGTCGCTGCAGGAATGGAAATTTCCCGTTACTTGCCAGCGGAAGTAAAGAACAAACGTTGATTTGAACATGACGCCTGCAGTTTTTTCTGCAGGCGTTGCGTTAAAAAACGGCTTCATGCCGGTTGACATATCGTTCCGCAATCAACCCCGCAAAGTTTTAAAAAAATTTCAACGGATATTTATCCGTTCATATTAGTGCAGAAAATTTGTCATGCCGGTTATTCAAGAGTTTTAGCACTATCGCCAAGTCAATAAAAAACGTCAAATCAGACAGTTCGTTATGTATATTAAAGTTTTAGGATCAGCAGCAGGCGGCGGCTTTCCGCAATGGAATTGCAATTACTATCTGAGCCGCAATGCGCGCAACCATCAATCGGGTTTCTTACCCCGCACCCAATCAAGTATCATTGCCTCGGCAGACAAAAAACATTGGATACTCTTTAACGCTTCGCCCGATTTACGCCAGCAAATCAATTCCACTCCGGAACTTTTTCCAGACCCGAATGGACTATTGCGTTCAACCCCGATTTCTGCAGTTGTTCTCACCAATGCCGATATTGACCATATTGCCGGTCTTTTGACCATGCGCGAAAGACAACCCTTTGTCATTTACGCAACGGAACGTGTTATCAATGTGCTTAATAGTAATCCCGTTTTCAACATTCTGGATCCAGCAATAGTCAAGAAAATAGTATTGCCACTCAACAGGTTAACCAAGATTTCTGATGTGAATAATGAACCTTTAGGCATTGAGATCAAGGCTTTTCCGGTTCCCGGAAAAATTGCTCTTTTTCTGGAAGACAAAAAGAAAAAGGATTTCGGTTCCGAAACTGAAGATACAATTGGCGTCAGAATTTTTGACAAGGAAAACAATCACTCGGTTTCCTATATTCCGGGTTGTGCAAAAGTGAGTTCTTTTGTCAAAAATCAGACAGAAAATAGTGATTGCCTGTTTTTTGACGGCACCTTGTTTCGCGATGACGAAATGATAACAGCCGGCCTTGGCCCCAAAACCGGACAACGCATGGGACATATGTCGATATCGGGTGCCGATGGCGCTATCGAAGTCTGGCGCAACGCAAAAGTTTCAAGAAAAATATTTATTCATATCAACAATAGTAACCCGGTCCTTGATGATCATTCGGCTGAACGTCATGAAGTCGAACAATCCGGCTGGGAAGTTGCATTTGACGGAATGGAGATCAATTTTGACTGATTATCACAATATTGCCCGCAATGGCCTGACACCTAACGAACTTGAAAAAATACTACGTCAGATCGGGAAAGAACGTTACCATATCAACCACCCCCATCATAAAATGATGATGGCTGGCAAAATGACGAAATTGCAACTTCAAGCCTGGGCATTGAACCGCTATTGTTATCAGGCAGCCATTCCACGAAAGGATGCGGCAATTTTGATGAATTCCAAAGATCCGGTTTTCCGTGCCGAATGGCGCCGCAGGATTAGCGATCATGATGGCACAAACGGGCTGGATGGCGGCGTTGCGCGCTGGTTGAAACTTGCCACCGGTTTGGGACTTGATGAAGAGATGGTCAAAAGCGAAAGACAGGCTCTTTGGTCAACGCGTTTTGCTGTCGAAGCTTATGTTAACTTCTGCCGCCAAAGGCCGCTTCTCGAAGGTGTTGCTTCGTCATTGACGGAATTGTTTTCACCGACAATCATCGCCGAACGTGTTCCGGGTATTTTGGCAAAATATCCTTATGTGAGCGAAGAGACATTGGCCTATTTCAAACCGAGATTGACACAGGCACCGAAGGATTCAAGTTTTTCATTGGCCTATGTGCGCGAACATGCCGACACGCCCGAAAAACAGCAGGCCGTCATAGATGCTTTGATATTCAAAACCGGTGTGCTCTGGTCAATGCTTGATGCGCTGGATTATGCTTACGGAGAAGCCGGACGCATTCCCCCTGGCGCTTTTCGCGGTACCTCGAACGAATGATGACGGACCGTTTGCTAAAACAAAGAAAAATTCTGAGCGACGAAAGCCGCCCGGAATTGTTTCATCACGTCAGAATTCAATATGAACCGGTGAGGAAGACTTATGCGCTGCTTTCACCGGAAAAAGTGTTTTGGCCGAATGAAATCGGGCTTGATATATTGCGGCTTTGTGACGGAACAAAAACTGCACACGAGATTGCTCTTTCTTTATCCGAAACCTATGATGCTCCGGTTCACGAAATCATTGACGATGTTTACTCCTTTTTACAAGATTGGGCCGACCAACTTGTCGTAAAAATATGACTGTAGAAATCTTCCCTCCCATCAGTATGCTGGCAGAACTCACTTATCGATGCCCGCTTCAATGCCCTTATTGTTCCAACCCGCTGGAACTCATGAAAGCCGATCAGGAACAGGATAAGAGTTTTTGGGAAAAGCTTTTCAAAGAAGCAGCAAAGCTCGGCGTGTTACAAGCGCATTTGTCCGGTGGCGAACCAACATTGCGTAAAGATCTTGTAGAAATTGTTGCTGCCGTTCATGATAGCGCCATTTACTCGAACCTTATTACCGCTGGAGTTGCTTTATCGGAAGCAACATTGGAAGCTCTAAAAGAAGCAGGCCTTGATCACGTACAACTATCGTTACAGGGCACAACACCGCAAACGACAGAATTGATAGGCCATTATAAAGGCGCATATGAGAAGAAAATAGCAACAGCAAAACTTGTCCGTAAACTCGGCCTGCCACTTACTTTGAATGCACCGATCCATCGTTACAATATCGACGAGCTTGACGCCTATTTCGATCTTGCGCTTAAGCTTGATGCCGAACGCATAGAAATCGCCAATGTTCAATATTCCGGTTGGGCATTGCTTAATCGCAACGCTTTGATGCCCAAACGTGAAGACTTTGAAAAACAGATGGAAAAGGTCGAAAAATATCGCGAGGAGCTACGGGGTATCATCAATATAGACTATGTCATTCCAGACTATTTTGCCGATTACCCGAAGCCATGCATGGGCGGCTGGGCTCGCGATGCCTTTGTCGTCATCCCTGACGGTACAGTTCTGCCCTGTCATGCGGCGAGAACCATAAAAACGTTACAGTTCGATAAATTCGGAGAAAAAACACTTTCCGAAATCTGGCATAACTCGAGTGCGTTCAACGCCTTCCGCGGATTTGACTGGATGCCGGAACCTTGCCGGTCCTGCAAAAGACGCGATATTGATTTTGGTGGCTGCCGTTGTCAGGCATTGGCATTGGTAGGTGATGCATCAGCAACAGACCCCGCCTGCATCAAGTCGCCTTTTCACCAGAAAATCAGAGAGTTGGGAGAGCAAGCAAGCCATGCCAATGCACCTCTTCAATACCGTCGTATCGGCGTTTTCTGATCAAATATTGCTTCCGTTTCAAATCGGATTTTGATTGCCGTTATTGAACTTAAAGGTGCGAACCGACAAAAATTCGATATCGTGGAATTTCCGAGTCTTTTTTTCAAATCAATCCGGAAAATCGAAATTCACGAAAATGAAATAGTTGATTTAACAAAACATTAGCGTGTTTGATCAATGTACAAAACTATCCATTCAATCAAGCGTCTTCCATAGCTCGGCAAACGAGATTTTTTGCGCTGAAAGTCAAATTGAATTTTATATGGTGACCATAGGTTTGGGTAATGATTGGCAGTGCCCGCTATATGAGTAGCGGAGAATAGTGACAAGTTTCCTGAAATAGAATGGCACTCAACCAATACCCGCATTGCTTTTGTCAAGCGGCAAAAAAGCAAGTTATTCATGTCCACAAGGAGCGCGATCGGCGTTCAGACCGCATTGTGGCGCTTTCGAATGACACTAAGATAAGGTCAGCTTCTTTCGTGACATATGGAAATTGGATGTTGCTGTTGAGCTAACAATTAAACCTTTATCTTCATGCAAAAACTCGTCGGAGATAAAGACTTTCCGGATTACTTGCTCAATCCCAACGCTCGATCATAACGTCATTGTAGCTTACCGGTGTGAAACCACATTTCTGGTAGAGCTGTAAGGCACGTGGACTATCCAATGTATTGGTTTGAATAATGACTTTATCCGGATTGGATTCCCACACAGAATGCAAAATCTCGTTAAAAAAGAAGTATGACAGCCCCCTGCCCTGATAATCCGGTACAAGACCGAAATAGACAATTTCGGCAGACTTAGGCAGCTCTTTCAGATTTATTTCAGCAAAACCGGCGGGGCAACCGTCGACATAAAGGACATGGATAACTGTATTTTCCGATTGTATCAGATCTTTCAAAGCCGCGTCAGTCATTTTCCGACGGACATTCCAATGGTGTGCCTTGCCAATCTGCTCATAAAGATAGCGATAAAAATGGACAGGCATATGATAGGCGCGCATAATCGCAATTTGCAGATTAATCGGAGAAGGCACAGTCATCGTAGGCCGCTTATACATTTCCAGATGCGTGACACGGGCATTGAGAAAATGTGGCATATTATTCATCCCCATCAGTGCCAGTAACAACCGGCGTATCTTTTTTAGACCCCCATTCACTCCATGACCCATCATAAAGCCTTACATTATGGTTACCTAATGACTCGAGCGCCAAAGCAAGCACCGCAGCCGTTACACCGGAACCACAAGTGGTTACAACCGGAGCCGCGACATTAATACCTGCATCCTTAAAAATAGTTTTAATCTTGTTCAGATCTTTAAAATTACCATCGGTAGATAAAGTCGAAAACGGGATATTATGAGCGCCCGGCATATGGCCTGAACGCATTCCCGGTCTCGGCTCCGCTTCCTCACCTAAAAATCTTTTATGTCCACGAGCATCGGCTATTTGAGTTGTTTCGCCGTCCACGAGTTGCCGCATCTCGTCAATGAGCACAACCTTGTCTTGTTCAAATTTTACCTGAAAAGACGTCTTTTTAATCTTTGTCGGTTCATTGGTGACCGGATAATGTTTTTTTTGCCAGCCCACAAAGCCACCATCCAGAACATAAACATGTTTTGCGCCCATGACACGAAACATCCACCATGCCCGTGGTGCCGAGAAAAACCCGATGCCGTCATAGATCACAATCGTATCATCAGCATTGACACCCATCTCGCTTGCAAATTGTGCGAACTTTTCAGGGCTCGGAAGCGTGTGGGGAAGACCGGATGTCTCATCACAAACTTTATCATGATCAAAAAATACAGCACCCGGTATATGGGATTTTTCATATTCATCCCGACCATTGCGTTTGGCGGCGGGCAAATACCAGGAAGCATCAAGCACCGAGAGATTGGAATCACCCAATCGCGCTTTCAACCAGTCATCTGAAACAATAAACTCACTGTGGGTTTCCATGATATTATCCCGATTTCCTTAATCCTTGCAACTATATGAGAACATTAGGTGATTTTGCGAAAGATTCAAAGCGGAATAGTAGCGGACTTATAGAGCAATGCAAGTTTAATATAGGACATAATCAAATCGGATGGGCGGCGAGGAGTTGAAAATCGTTGCCATAGTCCAAAGGAGATTTTCCGATCATTTTCGATTTTTGAAAACGTCAAAAGCAACTCATATCCCGAGTAATCAAGATTCCCGCCCAAACCGACATCTCTACCTTGGAGATCAAATCGGAAAAAGCCCGAAAAGCAATCAAAATGCTATCGGGCTTCATTCATAACGGTTGGAAAGCTGAAATGCCTTCGAATTATAATTCCGTTTAGAAAATTATTAGGAAGTTATTCCTCTTCCAAAACTTAGGCCGCGCGTCTTACCGACTTTCTTAATCTTACCGGTTTTTTACGATTATTCGGCTTCTTTCTTTTTGTGCTTACCGGTTTCTCGTTTCGTGCTTCGAGCGTTTCACGATTTTTTCTGGCATCGTTATTTCTGTTTCTCCGCTTGAAGCTTTTTTGACGATCACCCGACAAAGCCTGTTCGTCATCTCTGGTCATAGTCCCGCCGGGCTTTCCGGAAACAGGTTTACGGCGGTGCGTTCTATTCTTTTCGTGAAAAGTCCCGTCCTTTTTGTGTTCATGAGAGCGAGCCTCATCCGAGGAATCGGTCTTGTCTTTACCTTGTTTATTTTCCACTTTTTCAGGTAAAGGACCAAACTGTGGCGGAACGTCTTCACGTGGCAACTTCATGCGAATAACACGTTCAACAGCTTTAAGCCGTGCACTCTCGATACTCTCGTCATAAAGCGTAATGGCTTCACCATGCGCGCCGTTGCGTCCGGTACGTCCAATCCTGTGCACATAGCTTTCAGCCTCGTCAGGAAGTTCGTAATTGATAACATGACTAATTCCCGGAACGTCGATGCCCCGTGCAGCAATATCGGTTGCAACGAGAATGCGCACTGTTCCGTCACGAAAACCTTTCAAGGCTTTTTGACGTGCATTCTGCGATTTGTTGCCATGAATTGCTGCAACAGAATAGCCCGTTTTGGAAAGATTGCGCGTTACCGCATCCGCGCCATGTTTGGTGCGCGTAAAAACAATCACCGAGCTTAAAGCCGGATTGGTCAAAAGCTTGTTGAGAACATCCTTTTTGTTACGACGATCGACTTTATGAACAACCTGATTGATTTCGGCAGCCGTTGTCCCCTGTTTTGCAACTTCGACATGAACCGGATCATGAAGAAGCGTCTCTGCAAGCTTTTCGATTTCCCTCGGCATAGTCGCCGAGAACAAGGCTGTCTGGCGACCTTTCGCCACAAGATCGGCAATCCGGCGCACATCCTTGATAAATCCCATATCGAGCATACGGTCTGCTTCATCAAGAACGAGATAGTCTGTACGGGATAGATCTACGCTCTTGTCACGCACCAGATCCATCAACCGTCCGGGCGTTGCAATGAGCACATCAACACCTTGCGCCATGCGCTTGATCTGCGAATTTTTCGAAACGCCCCCGAGAATGAGACAAGTGGAAAGATGCGTATTTTTCGAGACCATATGAATAGCCTCTTCAATCTGTACGGCAAGTTCACGTGTGGGAGCGAGAATTAAGGCGCGAGCTGTTTTCGGGCGCCGCTTATCGCCCATTGAAAGGATTTTTGTTAAAACCGGCAGACCGAACGCCAATGTTTTTCCCGAACCGGTTTGCGCAATACCTAAAATGTCACAATCGGCAAGCATTGAAGGAATAGCTTCTTCCTGAATAGGCTTAGGCTCGGTCATGCCGGCTTTCAGAAGATTTTTAGCGAGAATAGGCGATACACCCAATGCCTCGAAGGCATTCGAATTTTGTGTTTTCAAAATAAAATCTTTCCCTGCCACTTCCGGACAGGCTTTTTACTCCTGATCTCCCGCGCAACCGGAACATCGGATTAATCAATATAAGGACGAAACGCTCGAGGTTAGCCCTTGAAGCGACTTGCGCGACCAATGAACACCTTTGGCAAGGTGAATGATGCTACAAAGTCCCTTTATAGAAAGTTGGCTCACCAACCCAAGCATCACAACCAGCCTTATCGTTCAATGTGATATAAAAAGCAACTGCTTTCATCCAAAATAAGTAAACTATGACCGCTCGTTGCAACTTCGTCGTTTACCGGAAGAGCGACTGTTTTTTCTTCAACAAAAATATCCGAACATCACCAAATGAAAATTCATTTTGTCGGATATTGCCGCTGCGATCTAATATTCATTCTACCGGATAAAAGCGTGAACGATGATGCATCACGCGAGGTCCAGCAATTATCACCTTCAAGGAAAAGCTTTTTTCCTCAATCAAAAGAGTGCCAATCGTCACACAAAACTTAAGCGGAATGCTGCCCGAACTTTATAAAACGATAAAGCCATGAACCTCATATTTCAGGAACAAACAGGATAAATTATTTGCGGGTTATTTTTTCTTGCGGAATATTTACATCCTGAAAATCCGGATAAATTTCCAGAAATACCGGATTTTGAATAGTCTTCTGCCCGCCATAAATGAGATGCCACTTTGTGTTATCAATAATTGCCAGCGTTGGATATTCGATAATGGCATCTTTTGTTTCTACCCGTGTCGGTATCAGCGCATAAGGAATACCATTGGTTGTCTGACGATATTCGATCTTCCCCGTATCCAGACGATAAGCTCCGGCTGGAAGATTGGAAAACTGGCTTTCCAATTGATTGATAAAATTCTTTTTGAGAGTCTCTTCGTCTGTCTTCAGCCTGAGCGCCATCTCCTTGAAGAGGCGCTCGGGCATATTATTGGCAATGAAGCTCAGATCCTTTTTCTGCGCTGCGTTATTGATTTGTGCAGCAAGACCGTCGAGTTCGGCTTTCTGGATAGAGTCCGGCTCGGCCGCATTCGACACTCCGATTCCGGAAATAAATAACGCCAAAGCAAAAAACAGCGAGGTGAGAAACTTCATTGATAACGACCTTTTGGTTCAATATAGGTATTTGATTTAATTATATAATATAATCAAATAATACCCTGTCATTGGTTATATCGCGATATGCCCAACCAAGCTCTTTGAACTTTGTTTCAAGAACTGCGAAATTCTCGAAACGTTTTGTCTCGATTGCGATAAGAACGGAACCGAAATTGCGTGCCGATTTTTTCAGATATTCAAAGCGCGCAACATCATCATCCGGTCCGAGCTGGTCGAGAAAACCACGCAATGCGCCAGGACGTTGGGGAAAACGGAAAATGAAATATCTCTTCAATCCTTGATAACGCAAGGCGCGTTCTTTCACTTCCGGCAAACGTTCGAAGTCGAAATTGCCACCAGAAATGATAAGGAGAACTTTTTTGCCTTTCAAATCCTGCGGAGAAATGCTCTTCAATGCATCAATTGAAAGACCGCCAGCCGGCTCCACCACAATGCCTTCGACATTCAGCATTTCAATTATTGTTGCGCTCAAACGGTTTTCCGGAATAATCGACACATCATAGGGTGAAAACCCTTTCAGCATCTTGAAGTTCAGTTCCCCAATCTGGGCAACTGCCGCGCCATCGACAAATGTGTCAACATCTTCCAGTTTGACGCGTTTGCCTTCCTTTAAACTGGTGTAGAGACTTGCAGCCCCTTCCGGTTCGGCAAAGCGGATGTGGGTTTTTGTCCAACCACTTTCGCGGATAAAATGGCTGATGCCACTGGCAAGCCCGCCACCACCAACAGGAATGATAACCAGATCGGGTTTTTCATCTCCGACCAGCTCTTGCCACTGCTTTGCAGCCTCGTACATAACCGTTGCTTGTCCGGTCACAATCCGCATATCATCGAAAGGCGGTGCCATTACCCCGCCGCCTTCAGCAACGAAAGCTCTTGCGGCTGCATAGCATTGATCAAAAGTATCGCCGATCATACGAATTTCAATAAATTCGCCTCCGAATGAGCGGGTCTTGTCAATCTTCTGCTGCGGTGTTGTCACCGGCATGAAGATAACACCCTTACGCTTGAAATGATGACAAGCAAAAGCCAAACCCTGAGCATGATTGCCGGCTGAAGCGCAGACGAAAGCCGCTTCCGGAGCTACCTTGTCGAGCATTTGCGAAATGAAATTGAAAGCACCACGAATTTTATAGGAGCGAACCGGAGTCAGATCCTCACGCTTGAGGTAAATTTCTGCATCATATTTCTGACTTAAATACTCATTCCGCTGAAGCGGGGTCTCATCAAAAAGACTGCGCAAAGCTTTGGCAGCTTTCGCCACGTCTTGAACAAACTCACTCATGATATAAAATGCTTTCTATTCCATAAAATTCGAGCTGGCTTTCTTCTGGAAAGTCAATCTTGGCTAGATTAGATCAAACGAGATTATATTCAACAAAAATTCGCAGTCGAATGGCGCGAGACACAAAAAATTCAACTTTCATATCAATCGCACCAATCGCGTTCAATTGCACGAAATGCTGCTTCCATTGAAACGACTTTCGCCCCCTCCACCCTTTTCATATATTGAAAACACCATATCCGGAAAATAAACCCCGCAAAGAAAATTATCGGTAGATAGCAGAATGAAACGTATTTACTAAAACCCGATCTCCTCGGATTGATGAAGTCATATCGGTAGACCTTCCAATTTAATAATCAATATCCAGATGCCCGCATGGTTCGCTCATTAAAAGGCGAAATGAAAACTATCATCTTTCCCATTCTGATAAATTCCGGCGAGCAACAGGAGAAAACATCGGTGACTATTTTCACTGCTTTTTAACGTCTCGTTTTTCAGCGCACTAATTTACGGTGCTAAAAAACTACCGTGCCAAAATAGACAGAAACGTTCGATATTTAAAAATATTGTGGCTATTTCCCCGAGCCGATTTTAAATTAATTTTTTGGCTTCACTTTTTGATATTCGTTCCCTATAAGGGCAAAAGCTGCGGACGTGGCGAAATTGGTATACGCTAGGGACTTAAAATCCCTCGATCTTTAGATCATGCGGGTTCAAGTCCCGCCGTCCGCACCACTACCTTGTTTTAAGCTTCCCCATGCGTTTCTTGCATCTGGTTCAAAGAAAACGCTTCCTTGCTCAACCCGATAATATCGGTCTTAATCTTTCAATTCGCAAAAAATTAGGAAAAGTTCGAAATGAACATGTTTGAACGGATATTGCTCTGCGTTCAGCTTATTGCCCAGTTTCTTAATCAAAGGCGGTTAATCGAAGTCTCTCAATCAAGTTCAAGCAGTCTCTCGACCAAATTAATCAAGTCTATTGCAAAGCCTTTGGTGCAACCAACGCGAACATAAACATTCAAGAACAACTACATTCTGATAGGCGACCAATCGAAAAGACGATTTTTTGAATATAAAAGCACGCTCTTCGTCACAAAAAGAGCTGCCGCTAATTTATCATGCGTTCCTTAAAACCACAGGGAACAAAACGCCAAAGGGATAGAGCGTTATCATCCGACATCAAATCCGACACACGTTTTTAAGGCAAAAATACCGAGCTCTCTGTTTCTCAAAATGGGGACAGTCAATTTTCAGCTTTCATTTGAAGCTCGCACGACTTCCGTTAATTTCTATTGTATCTGTCGCCTTGATTGCAAAGCGATCACCATTCGGGAAGGTAACGAAACATCCCTTTGGACAGATGTCGACTGTCTGATCCGCCTTCAAAGACACATCCCGTCTGGAACTCCCTTCAGCGACCACGAGAGATTCTGTTTTTTGATCGGTATTTTTTATTGTTGCGGCTTGCCCCTCTTCTGCAAAGAAACATGTCAAAGCAACAGCTACAAGAAACCATTTTGTCATATCAGGTAATTCCTTCGTCAGAAAACCGCTTATAAGCCTGAAATCGCACTTTGTTTGTGACCGCAATTGTCGCGGTAATATCGGGCACGTAAATTGCCAGAGTAAAATTGAAATTATTGCTGTCAAAGCTTGAAAAACTGACCCATGGACTCGGATTTTTCAAAACTCCTTCGGTATTATTGGCGGTTTCCATCAATACCTCGACGATATGTTCCGGATCGGACATGGCCGGAACAGTAAACGTCACGTCAACACGCCCGATTTTATTACGATGTGTCCAGTTACCCACATTGTTATTAATGAGACTTGAATTCGGCACGATAATCGTTTGCCGTTTCAACGTCTCGACTTCGGTTGCACGGACACTGATGCGTTTGACAATTCCGACAATTGTACCGGTTTCGACATAATCGCCAACTTTGAAGGGACGCTCTGCCAACAGAATAAGACCGGAGACAAAATTCTGGACAATATTTTGAAGTCCAAAGCCGATACCAAGTGAAAGACCACCGGCGATCAATGCAAGGCTACTCAAATTGAAACCGGCGGCCGACAGGCCTATCAGCGCGGAAAGCGCAATACCGCCATAACCGACGACCGTACGGATGGAATTTCTGACACCTGAATCGACCTTTCCGCGGGCAAGCACTGTGCCATCCAGCCAGCCGATAAACCAGCGTATCAGGAACCAGCTTATCAAAAAGAAGACAATGCCGATTGAAATACCGACAAGCGAGATGGATACATTTCCAATTTCGAAGCCGGTCATTATGTGAATGAAGGCCGATAAAATATCGGATGCCGAAAAGCCGAGTTGCATGATGATCGGCGGCACACAAACAATAATCACAATAATGTTGAGGAGAATACCGGCAACAAGGCCAAGCTGGTCCATTGTGCTATCGTCGATATTAAATCTTTGTACCAGACGACGACCAATGAATGTCTTGGCGAAAGCTCCCTCTTCAGCCGTTGCACGCGCTGTTTGTATGCCAAGATACATCAACACAAGAAATGCACCGCTAACAACGATTTGTTGAGAAATAAAACGGGCCATGCCGACATAACCGGCAAGTGCTGTCAAGATAGGCAATAACCCGACAACAATAAGCGGAATACGGATATAGAGCGGCCAGGACGTTACCTTTTTATCGTCCTCGCTGCTCGTTCTCGCCCGAACAAAGGAAATCGCCAGAATAATAATACCAACAAGAATAACCGAAATGAAGCTCTTGGCGATAGCAAGTGAAAGAGGTGCTGATACGGCGCGATAAACAGCATTCAGGAAATAATCCAGTGCCATTACCAACGCCAATAAGGTCAATAGCACAATCAACAGACGCGCCGGTTTCGGTGCTATATTCATCAACCGCAGCTCTGGCAGTTTTGGCGAGAGAATGACAAAAGACATACGGGCGATAAAAAACACCAGCATAATGACGTCTGCCGCCGAGCGGAATACCGGTTCCAGATTTGGCCAACTAATTCCGAGATAGTTGAAAAATATAAGTATGAGAATGACAAAAACCGCGCAAATCATTGTCGGAACAAGCGTTGCGACAAAAGCAAATGACAAGCGCTTCAAATAGGATGCGTCTTCTTCTTCCTTCGTCGCCTCATGTTTGACACGACCGATCAATTTATGCGTCGAAACAACAAGAACACCAGCGATAAAAAGTGGAATCAAAATGCTAGCACATAGCGCTAACAACTTGAATTGATATACAAATTGCCACCAGGAAAACATCAACGAGAAAAAGTCCGCCGCTGCATCTTTTGCAGATTGGGCAATTTGTGTACCAAGAGGTGAAGAAAACTCCACCTTGTGGGTCAATGTTCTTGCAAACAATTCCCGCGATTGCGCTATCGTTCTTTCGACAAGACGATTGGCATCAATCGAACAATCTTCGAGCTGTCCGACCAAAGTATTGATCTTCACTTTGAGCTGGCGAAGATTATTTCTCTCGTCGGTAACTGTTTTTGCTTCCTGAACCCCGTCTTGAGGCTCGCCCAATTGATCCAGACGTAAATTGATATCATTCAACGGTGAACGGAAAAGCAGAGCCGTGTTAATGACCTTGCCGCTGACATCCTGTGCTTTGTTACGGATATCGGTCAAGGCTGCATCGTCATCCTGTCCGGCGTCATAGCTCTTCAATAGCTCTTTTAGCTGATCTTTATAGCCATTCACGACCACTTGTTGTTGTTTGACAAGATCTGCGGGGCTTAAAACCGTATTATCACTGGTTGAAGGCGTTTGCGCCTCCGCAACATTCCCGACCGCCGATAGACTTGATAAGGTCATTCCTGTCGAAGAGATTGCCAGAGCAATGATAAAACAGAAATTGCGAATGAGATTTTTAAAATTCATTTTAAAATTCAAAGGACCAACCATTCCAGATAAAGATAACGAATCGCGCATATAGGCTTTAAAAACCAAAAAGCAATTTTAGGGAATGTTACCGGACACCCCCCAATATCAACTATTGTTTTTTGTTTTCCTATAAAATTTTTACAAAACTATGACAAGCCAAGGCCTGTTTTCTCCGATTATTAAAAAAATCGTTCTTCTTCAAATAAGTGCACAAAGACTAAAACATAATCGATCGAATTTTACGCACCTACCGCACTTTCAAGGAAAGTTCACAAGGAAAGTAAAAGCAAGGTCGAAACAAACACCGGATTTTCTTCATAGGCCTTCATAACCAGCCTGAAGGTCTTGTTGCAAATGACAATATAGCGACTTTTAAAATCAACAAAAAAACCGCATCAACCAAATTAGATCGCGAAAAATTGGCACTACATTCTAACACCATAAAACCAAATAATTTCAATTCATTACTCAATCAACATGAATCAAATTCTCTAAACACCCCGTCGTGATTTCGAGATATTTGATATTGGCAGACAGAAATTTTCGATGGTTTCTGTAGAATTCAAAATCTCGCCAATTTGACCGGAACAATGCCGGTTATACTCTATCCGTTACCGTCATTGGGAAAGCCGGTTAATAAAGCTTTAAAGACGTTTTTATTCAATCAATTGGATGAAATTCCTGAATCAAAAAACGAAATCGGTTCACATGAATTTACCGGAAACATAATGAGCCAAAAGTTACGCACTGCAATTACGGCAACCATTCTGATCAATCGGCTTTGCACTTTTGTTTCTTGTTAGCAAATACTCCCTCCCCGATTGATCCGGAATTGATTACCCGTGTAAAAGTTGCGGATTGGTTCACAATATAACTCTTAGATGACTTGATTAACTTTAGAAATGCAGCTTGTTTCAATTTTGAAATTAATCGTCTATCTGCTTAAAGCGGCATGACATCGCCATTTCAGGTGCATAACCCGCTTCGACCAAAGTTTCAAAACCGGTGCCGATAAGGTTGACAAGTCCACCGCAAAGTGTTGATCAAAGTTTATTGCCGACAATGTGTCTCATCGTCATAATGACGCTCGATATTCTTTTTTTGATGATTTTTTGAACAAACCGGATTTCGAGGAAAATTTTCCGCATTATTGTTTTGAAATATTAGGCATTAGCACTAAAATCGATAGTGCAAACAGGAGTTTAGCAAAACTCCGGCATCGGTCCTTGTTGCCGCTTGATCTTTCCATTAGTCTGAAAAGAGGACTTTGTGCGAACATTTAATGGCAAGCGGACGGGAAATCATATTTTCGACACGAAATTAAGGCGTTGCTACTGCCTAAATGTTGAAAACTTCAAAAAGAAGGTTCTTATCTGAACCAAATCGTAATATAGAACCTATTTTTTAGGTGCCAATTATTGGATGGATCTTATGCGAACACCACGCTGGCTAACAACTTTATATTTTGTCGTTCTTCTCTTGGGAGTTCTGGTTGCACTACCTAACCTGTTGACGGAAAAGCAGCTCGAATATTTACCATCATTCATGAGGGATACAAAAGTTGTTCTGGGCCTTGACCTCAGAGGTGGTTCTTCGCTCGTTCTCGAAGTCGATGCCAAGTCGCTCAAGCGCGATCAGTTACGTACCGCACTTGACAATGTCCGTGGCAAACTTCGCGAAAAGCAAATCCAGTCAACCAGTGTCCGTATGATCGGCGATTCGATTGTCGCCGTCATTCCTGATGCGGGTCAGCGCCAAACCGCATTGACTGCGCTTCAAGAATTGGCGACCCCTATTTCGGCAGGCGCATTCCGCGCATCTTCGTCTGATATTGATGTAAGCGAGCAGAATGACGCAATCCGCGTCACGCTGACGGAAGCCGGCATCAAATATCGGGTAAACAATGCTGTTGACCAAAGCCTTGAAATTATCCGTCGACGCGTCGATCAGGTCGGTGTAGCCGAACCGAGCATTCAAAAAGTCGGACTTGATCGCATTGAAGTCCAATTGCCAGGATTACAGGATCCGAAGCAATTACGCGATCTTCTCGGAACTACGGCGAAAATGACATTCCACCTTGTTCCTACCAATGTCGATATGGAAAATCCGCCTGCAGGTGTTTCGATATTGCCGGGTTATACCGACGAAAACCAGCGTTTTCCTATTTATGATCAGGTTTCGCTTGACGGTAGTGTGTTAACCGATGCTTCGGCCGGTTTTGATCCGCAAATTCCCGGCAAGTCGCTTATTTCCTTCAAGCTCAACACAATCGGTGCGAAAGCATTTGCCGAAATTACACGAGAAAACATCGGCAAGCCGTTTGCTATTGTCCTTGATAACAAAGTTCTAACAGCTCCAGTCATTCAAGGCGTCATACCTGGCGGTAGCGGACAAATTACCGGCAATTTCACTCCCAAAGAAGCATCCACCCTCGCCGCCTTGTTGCGTGCCGGCGCATTGCCTGCTCCTTTAACAGTGATAGAAGAACGCACTGTCGGTCCGGATCTCGGTGCGGATGCGATCAAAATGGGGCTTTATACCGGTATTGCCGGTTTCTTCCTCGTGGCACTTTTTATCTTCCTTCTTTACGGGCTATGGGGCATTATCGCCGATATAGCCCTTGCTCTTCATACTGTTCTTACTTTTGCAGCACTCAGTCTCATTGGTGCAACGCTCACGCTTCCCGGTATCGCCGGTATCATTCTCGGAATTGGTATCGCGGTTGATGCGAACATTCTTATCAATGAGCGTATCCGTGAAGAAAGCGAAAAAGGCATGGGGGCTATGGCCGCGCTTGACCGTGGCTTCAAACATGCGTTCTCGACCATTATCGACGCGAATGTGACGGCTGCTATAGCCACTGTTTTGCTGTTGTGGTTCGGTACCGGTCAGATACGCGGCTTTGCTGTCACAATGCTTCTCGGCATCATCATTTCATTGTTTACCGATGTCACCATCGTGCGTATCATTATGTCGTGGGTTGTGCGTGAATGGAAAATTACCAAATTACACATCCATTCATTTTTCAAATTCATTCCCCAACACACCAATTTTCACTTCATGAATGCCCGTTTCATCGGCATCGGTGTTTCCATTTTCCTGTCAATTGCGTCAATCGTGCTGTTCTTCAAGCCGGGTCTTAATTTCGGTATTGATTTTATGGGCGGTAGCCAGATGGCTATTACCACCAAGGCCCCTGCCGATCTTGCTACATTGCGCTCGACATTAGGACAATTAGGATTGGGCGAAATTGCATTGCAAAATGTTTCCAACCAGAACACGGTGCTCATCAGAGTTCAGCAACAGGATGGTGGTGAAGCCCAACAAACTGCAGCCATTGAAAAACTGAAAACTGCCGTCAAGACAATCTACCCCGATGTCACTTTTGACCAGATCGAGGTTGTCGGTCCGAAAGTTTCCGGTGAACTTGCTACAGCCGGCTTTACTGCTGTCGTCCTCGCAGCCATTGCCATGATGTTTTATATCTGGTGGCGTTTCGAGTGGTTCTTTGCTGTCGGTGCCATTGTCACCATTGTCCTCGACACCACCAAAATGGTCGGTTTCTTTGCACTATTCCAGCTAGATTTCAATTTGACAGCTATTGCCGCACTTCTCACAATTGTCGGCTATTCGGTCAACGATAAAGTGGTGGTTTATGACCGTATGCGTGAAAATATGAGGCTCTATAAAAAGATGGCCTTGCGACAATTGGTCGACATGTCGATCAATCAGGTGCTTATCCGTTGTATTTTCACGTCAACAACCACCGTTCTTGCTATGCTCCCGATGGCGATCTGGGGCGGTAGTGCTGTTCATAATTTTGCCGTTCCAATGGTTGTCGGGGTAATTATTGCGACATCCTCGTCAATTTTCATTGCTGCACCAATTCTACTCTTCCTTGGCAATTGGTGGCATCATCACCATGAGGGGCGCGATCTCATTGAAGACAAGCCTCACCCGAATTCAGTGAACGCAAAATAATTTTTTCCAAAAGCCGGTGTGACGAGGTCATGTCATACCGGCTTTTTTTTGGGGGGGTAATCGCCCGATTTTAACAAAACAAATCGGAAAATTTTGTCATAAGCTTAACACAAATGATGTTTATGTTCGTGGCATCTTGACGGGGGCTCGTCAAAAACAGGGAGGAAATTCCAGCCGCAGATGATACAGGATACACCATTGGTAACAACTATTGTTGTGGGATTGTGCCTTGCATTTCTGTTCGGTGTCCTCGCCAATCGTTTACGAATCTCGCCACTTGTCGGTTACCTTCTGGCCGGTGTCATTGTAGGGCCCCATACCGGTGGTTTTCGTGTTGACTCGGTTTTGATCAATCAGCTTGCCGAAATCGGTATTATCCTGTTGATGTTCGGTGTCGGCCTGCATTTTTCTTTTAAAGATCTTCTTTCGGTCAAAGCAATCGCTATCCCCGGTGCTATTGTCCAAATGACTGTTGCCACAGCATTGGGGCTAGGTTTCGGTCTTATCATGGGATGGGGAATGGGTGGCGGCTTGGTCTTTGGGCTTGCGCTTTCTACAGCCAGTACCGTGGTGCTTTTGCGCTCGTTGCAGGAACGCAATCTCATTGAAACAGACCGTGGACGCATTGCTGTCGGATGGCTTATTGTCGAAGATCTGGCAATGGTTCTGGCTCTGGTGCTCATCCCTGCCCTGTCAACTTCACTGGGAGGAAGAATAACCGGCGAAGCCGATCCTCTTGCCCAATGGATGCAATTGGGACTCTTCGGGACAATCCTTCTGACAATTGCAAAAGTTGTACTGTTCGTCATCTTGATGGTGATCGTTGGCCAACGTGTTATCCCCTGGCTTTTGAAAATTTCTGCCCAATCCGGTTCGAGAGAACTTTTTCGTTTAAGTGTTCTTGCAATCGCTCTTGGTGTCGCATTTTTTTCAGCTCATCTTTTTGGCGTTTCTATTGCATTGGGTGCTTTTTTTGCCGGTATGATTATGAGTGGTTCGGAGCTCAGCCAAAGAGCAACAGAAGAAACATTGCCACTTCGTGATGCTTTTGCCGTTCTGTTTTTCGTTTCCGTCGGAATGCTTTTTGACCCATCCAAATTGTTGACAGCTTTTTTGCCTCTGATTGTAACACTCGTCATTATTATTGGCGGCAAATCTCTTGCTGCTTACGCAATCGTCCGGCTCTTTCACCGTCCTTATGCAACTGCTCTCACAATTGGTGCCGGCCTTGCCCAGATAGGTGAATTTTCTTTTATTCTTGCAGGGCTTGGAACTTCGTTGGGAATTATCAATGACGAAGCGCGGGATCTTATTGTGGGAGGCGCCATTCTTTCCATTCTTTTAAATCCGCTGGTCTGTTTTGCCGCCGAAAAAATTCGTTCCCGTCTTGAGACGAAAAATGGCGAAACCACGATTATAGATGTCGGCGCCGATGACGATAGTGATTTGGCAAAAACCGATAAAACCAACCACACAATTCTGGTCGGCTTTGGCGATATCGGCGAAAAAATTGCCGATTCTCTCCAACGCTCTCACACAGATTTCATCGTCATTGATCATAACGGGCAGGCTGTCAAAAGCGCCGAAGACCAGAAAAATGAAGCAATTCTAGGCAATGCAGCCAATATCACTATACTTGAGCGAGCCAATATCGGAAAGGCCCGTCAACTGGTTATATCGACAAAAAGCGCAATTGACGCGGCTAAAATTGTTGCCGAGGCTCGCAAATCGAATGACCGGATCCATATTATTGCCCACGCTGTCACAGGCGTGGAAACCGCTTATCTAAAAGATATGGGGGCGAATACGATAGTGACGGATGACGAAGAAATCGCTAAAGGTATGTTAAAACATTTGAGTTATCCCGAAGAGGATGAACAGGCATGTTCGGATGACAAAACTTCCCCGTCGAATAATGGGGGAACGCCGGAAAATGTGAGTGGATACGTATGAAACTGAAGAAATATATTTGGCCGCTTATCGGCATCGTCGCAATGGTGGTGTCCATCTATATTCTTTACCACAAATTATCGGCGATTTCATTTAGTGACATTACCGGCAGGCTTGGCGCATTAAGCCCGCATCACTGGGTACTTGCCGCTTTTTTTGCATTGCTTGCTTATGCTGCTCTTGCCGGTTACGACCGTATTGCGTTGCAACATTTAGGCAAAAAAATACCGCTTCATTATATTGCCATTTGCTCATTCACGACATATGCGCTTTCCCATAATATCGGTGCATCGGTTTTTTCAGGTGCCATAGTGCGTTATCGTGCCTATAGCAAAAAGGGCTTGAGTGGTGTGGAAATTGCCGTTCTCGTGGCTTTTTGTTCCTTTACCTTTGCTCTTGGTACAATCCTGCTTTCCGGACTGGTACTCGTGATACGACCGGATCTCATTACGCTTGTCCATGAAGGTATTCCCACATGGCTTGCCGTTACCATCGGTATAGGAATGCTGACATTTGTTGCGCTTTATATTTTGGGCAGCCTTTTGCAATTACGCCCGTTAAAAATCGGCAAGTCATTCCAGATTTCCTATCCGCATTTCAGTATTGTCGTTCAACAATTGATTATTGGACCTTTGGAATTGATTGGCGCGGCAGGCGTTATTTATGCCACTCTGCCCGATATCGGAAACCCCGGTTTTATTGCGGTTTTGGGTGTATTCCTTGCGTCCTTTACTGTAACGCTTTTATCGAATGCGCCTGCTGGCGGTGTCGGAGTATTGGAAGCCCTGTTTATGGCCGGTATGCCGAATATGAATGCGGCAGATGTCATTTCGGCTCTCATTGTATTCCGCCTGCTTTATCTCATTATACCGCTTGTTATCTCGCTATTTTTCGTTGCCGCTTTTGAAATAAGCCAATATCGCCAGCGCAATGCAAATATTGCCAATAACGCGGCGAAAAAACCGGATACGAAATAAAATTCAAAGAAGCTTGAAGAGACGACGTTATTCAAGCTTTCTTTTTTTGTCGCTCGATTTCCACACCAACTGCTGCAGGCCCCAACTCGAGCTTATCCACCCGGACGATAACTTTTTGAACCCTCGGGTAAGCAAGAATGAGTGCAGCTATCCGTTCGGCCAATGTTTCAACAAGTTCGACATGACCCAGCGAAACTAGATTTTTGATACCATCAAGAATAAGATCATAGGAAAAAATATGACGCATATCTTCCGGATTGGAAGATAGACGTTCGACATCGGCCTTGATGTTGAAGCGGACCTTTTGTTTATGCCCGTATTCACGTTTATAGGCACCGATTTCCATCGGCAAAATAAAATCTTCAATAATAATGCGATCCGTACCGAGCCCCGAACCTTCGGGAAGTTGTTCCTGCCCGCTATCTACGGGTAAAAGAGCGCGCATCAATAAATTGGTTGCATTATCGCCAAACTGGCCCGATTTGACCGGATGTTTAATAATAAATCCCAGCCAATCAGGTGAATAAGGTAGCAAACGTGGAATGTCAGGTGCCTCGATCATCCCGATAACACCCGCTTCCAAATTATTGGCACGGGATTTTGTCATGAATTGACCGATATTTCCTACCTTTATCTGGCTCAAAATTGTCTGGTCAAGATTACGTGGCTGAAGCAGAATACCACTAAAGCCCAAAGCACCGATAATCGTGATCAAAGAATTATCCGGCGAATTTTCCGCTTCTATCAATGCCACCAGAGGATAATCATTACATTGATTTACCAGCGTTTTCACAAAAGCCGGAAGCTCTTCCGGCAAAGCCGAAACAACAATCCTTTGCGCGCCGCACCGCTCCATCACTCTGGAAGTCAACAAATGGGGATCGGAAGTCCGCAACCATATTTGCGGCGAATAGCTCGCCATATTTTTCAGTGCCGAACATAGTTTTTGCATTTTTTGCAATGTGCCGGACACTAAAACAATGTCAGCGCGGACGCTATAAGCAACCCGCGCATCGTCCTGATCTTCAAGAACGACTAATAATTTAGTCATCACCTTGTCCGAAGGCTAAAACATGTCAAAATTTCGGGCGGATATTTTTCAAACCGTTATTCATTTTGAACAATTCATCAAAAACTGCCTGTGCCCCACCTTCGATAGCGGCGCTTGGTCTGAAATTACCATTCTCGTCTATATACTGGGTATATTGGGGAATTGGCAAAGTTTCAAGAATCGGTACCATTCTTACGGCGTTAACCATCAACCGTGCCGTTTCTACAGCTCTCAAGCCTCCGGAAATGCCGCCATAGCTCAAAAATGATACGGCTTTATAACTCCATTCATGTGCAAGATAAGTCACAGCATTGACAAAAGATGAGGGTGGCAGATGGTCATATTCGGGAATGACGAAAATATAACAATCTCCCTTGGCGATGAGCTTGCTCCACTCTTTTGTATGGGCATGTTCATATTGATGAAGACGCGGATGCTTCGGCTCATCGAATAATGGCAGATTGATTGTTGCCAGATCAATCAATTCAACATCAAAGTTCGAGTGACTGTCCGCATATGAACACAGCCAATCGCCAAGCTTTTTACCGACACGGCCAGCGCGCGTAGGCGTAACGATGATCTGCAAACGTGGTTCCATATCCAATTCCCTCCAAATGAGAACTATTCTTTATCTTACAAATTCTCGTAGATAAGTTAAGCGTCTTTAACAAATAACTGACTATTTTTTTATTGACAAATTATTGATCTTGCTTTTTTACCGGCGATATCAACACTTTTGCTATATTCCGTCGGTCCATTTCAACGACCTTGAAATTAAACCCTTCGGCTTCAAAACTCTCGCCCGTCACCGGCAAATGCCCGAAATGCCATAACATAAAACCGGCAAGAGTTGTATAACGATCATTCTCATCCACCAAATCTTTATCAAGATAACCGCTCAATCGACGAATATCGGCATAGCCTTCAACCATAAAGCTGCCATCTTTCAACTGTTCGGCAATAACCGGTTCGTCATCTTCATCCGGAAAATCGCCGGCAATAGCTTCCAATATATCAGTCGGGGTTGCGACGCCTTCAAACGAGCCATGTTCATCAACCACTATGGCAAGTTGAATTGCTGAACGACGCAATTTTTCCATGAGCCGCAGAACACTGGTATTTTCATGAACGACGAGGGGCTGACGCATGGCTTTCTGCCAGTCGATATTCTTGCCTTCGGCGAGATCAAGCAGCAAATCTTTAGTCAATGCAACGCCGACAAATTCGTCAACTTTCTCGCGGGCAAGCACAAGACGGCTGTGTTTGAATTGCTCGAGTTCGTTGCGCATTTCCTCTTCATCAGTATCAAGGTCAAGCCATTCTATCTCGTTTCGCGGGGACATGATCGACCGGACAGGCCGGTCAGCAAGATCAAGCACACCACGAATCATCTGCTTTTCTTCCGGCCTGAATATTTCAGAGGCGGCAGCCTGTTCAGCAATAAGATCAACTGTTTCACCGAGACTCCCTTCTTTTTTACCGCCGCCCAGAAGACGCAGCACTGCACCGGCTGTCCTTTCGCGCAAATCATTGGTTGAAATAAGTTTCTCTCTGTTATGCCGGCCGATCTGATTGAACGCTTCGATAAGAACGGAAAAACCGATAGCCGCGTAAAGATAGCCCTTCGGAATATGGAAACCGAAACCTTCAACAATGAGGCTAAAGCCGATCATCATCAAAAATCCGAGACACAGGATGACAACTGTTGGATGGCGGTTAACAAATACCATCAGGGGGCCAGAGCCCCACATCATCACACCCATAGCGATAATGACTGCAAGATACATCACCATCATCTGATCTTTTGGGATCATACCTGTCGCCGTAATGATACTATCCAGAGAAAAGACTGCATCGAGCACAACAATCTGGACAATAACTTGCCAAAACACCGCATGGACAACCGAAGTCGAGTTTTCCTGAACCTCGCCCTCCAACCTTTCATGAAGCTCGAGTGTCCCTTTTGCAAGGAGAAAAGCTCCGCCTATTATCAGGATGATGCTGTGCCAACTGAAATTGAAATTACCGAGTGAAAAAAGAGGTTGGTCAAGTGTCATGACCCACCCCATCGCCGTCAGCAGTATCAAGCGCATGACCAATGCACAGCTCAAGCCTGTCAAACGGGCACGGTTCCTTACCTTAGGAGGCAATTTTGTAGCCAAAATTGCGATAAAGACAAGGTTATCAATGCCTAGTACAATTTCCAGAAATATAAGTGTTACAAGCCCCATCCATGCATGGGGATTTGCTATCCATTCCATAATCCGTCAATTCCGAGAAAAGTGCCAAACAAAGGAAAATAGTCGAGGAAAAATATAGTCAACCATTTTTAATCCTCGAGGTCGCCATTTGCAAAACAGCGAACACAACCGATCCTGTTATTCCGGCTCTAAAAGCACGCCGGAACGCCAAATCAACATGATGGTAATGAAAAAATCCCCGAAACGGCCTATACCGCTCGCTACTACAAGAAGGGTCTTCTGATGAATTTTGGTCGGGCATTACGCTCGATCGTCCTCTCTTTACCGGTAACAATTAAAGTCACACATGCTTACGAAAGTTGTATAATGAGGCTATTTCGTATGAAGATCAAGATATTTTCGCAATCTTTATACTTCCCGCTTCAACAATGAATGAAATGACAAAAAAACGAAAATTTTCTATGGACATCAATCCTTAGGAACGCTATAGAACCGCTATCGTTGATCAACAACGCCGTTGGGTGATTAGCTCAGTTGGTAGAGCAGCTGACTCTTAATCAGCGGGTCACAGGTTCGATCCCTGTATCACCCACCATTTAAATCTCCGATTTATTAGTGTTTTTTCAGACAAAAAATTTAGCGATAACAAAGTTTGACACTTTTTTCGAAGAGTTTGACAATTTATGTACTGTTTTTGTTCATTCTAGCACCCAGTCTGACAACCGCCACTTCTACCTTTTTGCTCTTGTCAGCACGTCGAGAATAGTGTCTTGCGATTTCAATTGTCTTTTGTCCCAACGCATTGCCATGCCTATATTTTCGGACAGTGTTTGAAAATAGTTAAACGGATCTCGCTTGTTTTTCTAAAATTATTGCAGCAGAACTAAAACGCAAACTTAATCTGCAATGCCTTTCAGACAAACTGTCTTTCTTTTGAATAGTGTTTGTTGATGCATTCTGCAAAAAAATTCAATGTCATACAGAGCACGAAGTAAACAATCCCGACGAATAGATAGATTTCTGTTGAATAAGCGCCTGTCAAGCGACCGTCAATTTGCCGCGCCAAGGTCAGAAATTCTTGTGTACCAATGATATATGCCAACGACGTATCTTTCGTAAGCGAGATACATTGGTTGATAAATGATGGTGCCATGCGTGGCAGTGCTTGTGGCAAAATCAAAAACCATAGAACTTTCCACCTATTAAATCCTAGTGCTAGTCCGGCTGCCCATTGGTCGTCGCCAACGCTGCGCAGACCTGCTGCAACAGAATGACCAAGATAAGCCCCGCCAACCAAGGATAAGGCCAAAACAATAGTCTGTACTTTTGGCGCAGATATGCCAAGCATCATGGGAAGCAAAAAATAGATCCAGAAAATTAACATCAAAATCGGGATTGCCCGGAAAAACCCGAGAATAGCAACCAGAACCAACTGCCATTTCTGACCTGACATAACAAGCAGGATACCGGATAAAAGACCGAACAAAGCTGATAAGACAGCTGAAAAAACACACAATAGCAATGTTAAAGCCAAGCCGCCTACCGGCCCGTTTGGCCAAGCACCAATCATCAAATATTCGAAATTATCGAAAACGAACGAGAAGTTCACGCCTGAACCCTCCGACCAGTGCTTTTAAGCCGACGTGTTTCGATAATGCGCCCGACTATCTCGATAAGCGCAATTGTTATTAAATATAACACTGTCAAAATAAGATAGACAGGAAAAGCCAAAAGTGAACGCGTTTCAATTTGGCTTGCGACATAGAAAAGTTCGGCAACGCCTATTGAGGCTGTTAGAGAAGAGTTTTTTAAAGCCATCATATATTGGCCGAGCAGTGGTGAAAGCGCGTTGCGTACCGCTTGCGGTAAAATTATAAAACGGAATGCCTGGCTTCGCGTAAAACCAAGGGCAAAGGCAGCAGATTCCTGATTTATCGGTACAGTCTTTATACCAGCGCGCAATTCTTCTGCGATATAGGCGGCTGTATAGAGCGCCAAACCAATAAATCCGTATATAAACTCATATGACGGCCAATTTAAAGTAACTGGGCCGAAAACCCATTGATGTGCATCCAGTAACCAAAATCTGATGTTGTCCGGTACAAAACGGCTGACCCCGAAGTACCAAAAGAACAGTTGAACCAACAATGGTGTATTTCGGAAAATCGCTATGTAAGCTTTGGAAAAAATATTGAGGGGCCAAAACGGGCTTATGCGCATGCTGCATAAGACGGCACCAAGTAATGAGGCAGCAATACATGAAAGAATAGTAAGGACAATGGTTACCTGATAACCGTTCCATATCCAACCTAAATACTCGTGTGACAGCATGTGCTTTACTCAAAAGTCTTGCGTATAAATTTTTGTTCCTGGAATAGACAAAAGAGCCGGTTGTGCCGGCTCCATTGCACAAGTTTCATGTTGGATGAAGAGAATTATTGTTTATCGCCAATCTTGAACAATCTGGGGAGCGGAGTTTTGCTATCGGGGCCGAACCATTTATTGTAAATTTTTTCCGCTTTCCCTGTCTTTTCCAAATCCAGCAGAGTTTCATTGACAACAGTAACAAGTGCAGTTTCACCCTTGGGTGCTGCTGCTGCCATGTAATCATTGGAAATGGTGAATGCTGGCACCTCATATTGATCTTTGTCCGGGACATTTGCCAATAAACCAACAAGCTTCGGACCATCTTGTGTGATGGCTTGCACATTGCCGTTTCGCAACGCGGCAAAAGCAAATGGCGTGTCATCGTAAGTAATAACTTTTGCTGTCGGGTACAAATTTTTCAGATTGATTTCATTGGTTGTGCCTTTATCTGCTCCTATGCGCAAATTTGCCAGTTGGTCAGCTGATTTTAAAAACCCTTTTTTGGCAATAAATTGTTGACCTGAAGCAAAATAGGGAATGGAAAAATCAACCTGCTCGGCGCGCTCTGGTGTGACCGTAAAATTCGCCACAACCAAATCCACCTGACCTGAAGTCAAAAGAGGTATGCGGTTTGCCGGATTGGTTGGATGAACTTCCAATTTAACGCCAAGTTTGTCAGCAACAGCTTGAGCAAAATCAACATCAAGCCCGGTGATCTGTTTTGTTTTTTCATCAACAAAACCAAATGGCGGATTGCTATCAAAAGATGCAACTTTTAGAACGCCAGCTTTTTTTATGTCGTCAAGACGATCAGCATATGCGGCGCTGGCAAAAAGCACAAGAACTGCAGCCAATAATGTGGAAAAA
Source organism: Bartonella sp. M0192 (assembly GCF_016102305.1). NCBI lineage: Bacteria > Pseudomonadati > Pseudomonadota > Alphaproteobacteria > Hyphomicrobiales > Bartonellaceae > Bartonella > Bartonella sp. M0192. Next base: position 1,938,191 of record NZ_JACFOU010000001.1, read on the forward strand.
TAACGCTTCATGATGATCCTCTTCATGATAGTTGGAATGAGGTTTTCATTTTCTCCATTTTTAGTGGCAAGATAAGAAACATATTGCTAAAATCGTTATTACAATTAGAAAAAAATTTTAGAAAATGAATGTTTTTAGGTTATGCAAACCTGACCGGATTGCTACTGTTATTTTTGCAAAATCTGGAAGCGATTGAAAAGCACTTTGCAACCGCAAGGGCGCCACACCTCATTGAGCATTTACCAGACAATGCTCATGCTACACTGCATTGGAAACGAGGCAGTTTGCAGTAGCGCTTAATCTCAAGCCCTGCTTTACGCCGGTCAAAAGCCCGCAATCAAACGGTATTTCGGAAGCTTTTGTCAAAACGCTTAAACGCGATTATATCAAAATATCCAATTTCCCGGATTCCAAATCAGCTCTTCGGCAGATCAATGGATGGATCAAGGATTATATGAAATCCATCCACATTCCGCGCTCATTATGAACTCTCCAAGGATGTTCAGAAGGGCACTAAATCAATAGATCATGTGTCCGCTCAAACGGGAGAAAGTACATCAATTGATCTATAACCAATTATATGATATAATTATCTTGTATTCATGAGGAATACTGTATTTTAGGTGTATTAAGACATGACGGCTTAAGTTGCCTTCAATTTATGGAGTACAGTTATGATTAATTCTGTATTTAATAATGGCCGTATGTCAGGTGCAGAAACGGCTTTACATTTGCTGAAGTCCAACGAGACCAATCAATTCAATAGCGACACTAAGGGTTCAAGAGGTATATCACCGACCGTTGCCACTTCTGGCAACACTCCTCTTTCTGCGTCTTCATCTGATGCAATATCCAGAATTCAAGAACTTATCGCAGGCAAAATCGATGTTAATGCTGTTCAGACTGGTTCTGTTTATCATGATACCATGACAAGCATTGCTGAATCTTTAAGGAATGGATCGTCTGTTTCTGCTGATGGAACAATTACAGCAAATCCCAACATGACCGATGATGAATTGAAGGAATTATTCACTCAAGTTATGAAAAGCCATATCGCTCAAGGTAAAATTACTGAGCCCGGGTTAGTCGAAGCTATCCAATCCGGTAAATTTGAAATTGTCCTTGAAGGCGATATGACTGGTAACCCGATATTTAAACGAGGTAGTTTTAAAGTTGTCGGGGATGGATATGGCTTTATCAGTGATAAAGCTTGGAGATCAGAGGCTGATAATGAGGCAATCAATGCTTTTCATGCTTCTGGTAAACGCGTCATCGAATCTGGAATTGGACCAATGCGCTTCGGGATTATTTTTTAAATAATCTATTCTGACCTAACATATTATCGAAGGAAATAAGAAAAAATACTTATCGCTTTTGGTGCATTAACTGCTGTTTGTGCTTTTTCAGATGCGTTATATCGGGCGATTGGTCCTCTGCGGTTTCACTGTGAAAGGCGACTTCCATAATGATTGCCCGCCGGGAGGAGCGACCTCCTGGATTAAATTGCTTGAATTAAGTCTTTGCGCCGCGGGGTGTTAAACTTCATATACCGCTGATTTGCTGCAATTCAACGCGGTTCACTTTCAGAGAAAAATACGCCGCGCGGCTTGGTTGACCGCATTGCTGCCAATGCTGGCTGAAACCAACTTGTGTTTTTACCTTCCCTTCAAGCTCGAGTTGGAATGAGGGTCTTTTTCACCACTTGTTCATGATCAGCTTTTCAAGGTACTTATTAAGTTGCCAAACATGCTTTTCTACAAAATTCTGGCAGAATACTTCTTGAATTTTGCGAAGGTCAGAAAACATTGGTTTATCATTTCATGGTTTTCGAGATAAATTTACAAGATAGTTCACCAACAGTGTGGTGAGATATTATATTTTTTTATGATTATTCTATCATCGTAACCAAAGCGGGATATTAAAACCATACATTGCTAAGGATTTTCGGTAACTGAAAATAATGGTTTTTGAAAACAGCTTTTCGAAAAGCTGAAAAGCTGAAAGCAGTTTCAAGTGAAAGAATGTTTGCTCGCCCGCTATGATCACGGCAGGAAAGCCGGAAAATGTTCAAGGGAATATATGACCTTCGGCATATTTGACAGCCTTGCCGCCAATGCGTGCAGAAACGAGTTTTCCGTTTTCGACATACCATTCGAGACGGATTTTCGACACACGATTCATCTCCATTCCCTGCTCGAGCCAAATATTTTTCTTGCCATCCAATGGGTTATCAAAATGCTGGACAACACCACAAAATGCAGATGCTGCCGAGCCGGTTGCGGCATCTTCCGAACCATCCGGACGGAACATACGAACATGAAAGGCACTCCGGAACAACTGCGTTTCCCGGCTATAGAGGTAAAATGACGGTGTCTTTACGTTAAGCTTGTCGAAGTTCTCCATAATATAAACGGGATCAGGCGATGCACTGGCAACAGTTTTGAGATTGCGCAAAGGCACAAAAAAGAATGGAACACCCGCTGTCCAAAGCGAGGGAACATGATTTTCAAAGCCTATTTCCTTACTTTCAAGCCCGAATACTGCTGCAAAAATTTCTTTCGGTGTATCCATCGGAAGTTGTTCGGGGAGTTTTGGCAGATCGAATTCGGCAAAAGCGACTTTTTCACTCAAATCAACCACTGCACGGATAATTCCGACTTTCTCCTCAAGAATAATAAGTGAATCATTACGGCAATTGTTTTTTATATTTTTCCGTGCGAGGGATATGGCGGCGCCGACAGTCGGATGACCGGCAAATGACATTTCTCCATCCGGTTTGAAAATTCGCAAATTGGCGACGTGTTTTTCATCTTTCGGCGGATTGACGAAAACAGTTTCCGACAAATTGAATTCACGCGCGATAGACTGCATTTGCTGATCGGTCAAACCGTCTGCTTCATGCACAATTGCTACAGGATTGCCCGAGAGAACCATGTCACTGAATACGTCGTAAACTTCAAAAAAACGGCCATGATACGCCACGGTAGCAATTCCCCTTTTGCGACAAAGTTCATTTAATATAAAACTTTTCCTCTCTATGCTTATGATGAAACAAGCCGATATGTAAAGTTTCATTATGCTAAAAATAAAAGGACACAGCCTTGAGGCTGCATCCTTTCTGTTAAAACGTCTCGTCTCTCAACAAACAATTGTGTCGAAAAGTTTTATTCTTTTCGCCAGATATGACGTTTTCAAAAATTATTTGTTATCAGCGCTCAAAGTCAATTTCGAAACGCCAATAGCAATATTGGCTCCCTCATGAGCTTCTACACTCACTGGTTGCAAAGAAAACGCTTTGTTATCGCCAACAAGTATGTTGGCTCCACCACCAACACCGGCAGCAGCGTCGACACTGACCCCCTCATATTTACCCACGAGAATTCCGGACTTGTATGCGTCTTTACTTGCCGCCATGACCATCCACGACAATTGTCCGGCACCTGCTTTACCAATATCTATGCCGAGCTGTTCGATTTTGCCGACATATTTGTCTGTCTCGGCGCCTTTATCATTCGGCTGGAAAACACAGGTGAGCTTTTCTGTCGCTTTGAATATATGTCCCTCGGCGCCCTGCCCGGTACAGACAAGCACTCCGATTGTGACTTTGTCATCTGCAAATGCTCCGGAGGCGCTCAAACAAGCGCTCCCGACCACGACCCCGGCAATAACAATATTTCTCAAAAAATGTGACATTATATTTGATCCTTCTCTACTAACCATTCCAAATTTGGCGTATATTAAAAAAATTACAAGTTGCCTGAAGAGAAGTTTTGAAGAGTATCATTGAATTCTTATAACTTACGATACGAAACGTGATCGTTATGATTCAATTTATTCAGAATTCTTTAAGGTTTTAACGAGGAAGGCCATGATTTTCCGGTTAGCTAAATTATTTGTTATACCTTTGTTCTTATCCACAACACTCGCAATAAACGCCGGTGCAGTCGAGTTAAACAGTCCTTTGGCTCCCATAACCCGCCCGCAAAATGCCCCACTTCCTCACTCGAATTATGGAGTTCCAAAACCTAACCGTAATTATAAACCGGAGCTGACGCATCCTTCCGGCCCCACATATAAACTGGATACCGGCCCTGATATAAATCATCAGCAATGGTGTAGCGATCGTTATAAAAGCTATCGTTCGTCGGATGATACCTATATAGATAGGGGCGGCGTTCGCCAGACTTGCAAGTCACCTTTTCCGAAATAAATCATTTTTATAATCGGGACGCGCTTTGATGTGCGATCGATCTGGTGGTCGGTCGTTTATCTACCAGTCGGACACGATGATCGTTATCATAATCAATGATGTTTTTTTCGTCTGCACAGTTCGACTAAACGGCAGTTGCAAATGATATGCGCTATGTTGTCTGCACTTACCCCTCTTTTAGATAGTAATCGGAAAAATCTTTCGTCGCAGTCAACCGCGCTTTTCGGGGTTTTGCTCCAACCATTGGCTTGTCGGTTATATCAAGTAAAAAAAGGCCGTTAAACATTATTGAAGGTTTTTATGTGATCATCAAACCGGATAATCTTTGGCCGGCCCGACAAAGCAATAACCGGAGGTTTCTTGAAGCCGATAATGAAACACGAAATGGTTTAAAAAGAAACATGACGCCGCAGCGCTTTAGCCCTGCGCGTTGATCGTGAGTTGCAGGCCGATTATCGCAATTGGTGATTTTATATATGATATTAAAAGAAAAAGGGCTGACATTGTCAGCCCTTCTTCAGAATTTGGACTACAAAAACGCGCGATTAGTTGCGTGTTTTATCAACCAATGCGTTTGCTTTGATCCACGGCATCATCTCGCGCAATTTGCCACCGATTTGTTCAAGCTGATGTCCGTCATTAATGCGACGGATTGCTTTGAAGCGAACAGCACCGGATTTATATTCCTGCATCCAGTTGGAGCAGAATGTACCGTCCTGAATGTCCTTCAAAACACGCTTCATATTAGCCTTGACTTCATCGTTGATGATACGCGGACCACTGACATATTCACCCCATTCGGCGGTGTTGGAAATTGAATAGTTCATATTGGCAATGCCACCTTCATAGATGAGGTCAACAATGAGCTTCATCTCGTGGCAGCATTCAAAGTAAGCCATTTCCGGAGCATAACCGGCTTCAACCAGAGTTTCGAAACCCGAACGGATAAGGTTGACAAGACCACCGCAAAGAACAACCTGTTCACCAAAAAGATCGGTTTCGGTTTCTTCCTTGAATGTTGTTTCAATAACGCCAGAGCGACCGGCACCAATTCCGCAAGCGTAAGAGAGCGCCAGATCATGCGCATTGCCTGTAGCGTCGTGACCAACAGCAATAAGGCTTGGAACACCGCCGCCGCGCTGATATTCGCTGCGCACTGTATGACCGGGACCTTTAGGAGCAATCATAATGACATCCACTGTCTTTTTCGGTTCGATCAAACCGAAGTGAATGTTCAGACCATGAGCAAATGCAATTGCTGCGCCGTCGCGCAAATTGTTGGCAATCTGTTCTTTAAAAATGTCGGCTTGCAATTCGTCGGGGGTAACCATCATAATCAGGTCAGCCCACTTGGCTGCTTCGGCAACGGTCACAACTTCGAATCCATCTGCCTGAGCTTTTTTAGCTGTTGCAGAGCCCGGACGAAGAGCAATTTTGATTTCCTTCACACCGGAATCTTTCAGGTTTAATGCATGGGCGCGGCCTTGCGAGCCATAGCCGATAACACCGACTTTTTTGGATTTTATCAGGTTTACATCTGCATCACGATCATAATAAACACGCATAGAAAACTCCCTTAAATTTGCGTTTCATCTGTTTTATTCATATTTTTATGCCCGAAAAGAGCAAAAAATTGCCTTGTCGCTGTGCGCGCTTCGCGAATGATTTCTTCATCATCCATGTGAAAATCGTCACCCAGCAATTTACGTATCTGGACATCACGAACAACAAGTCCGAAAAAGGTCCGGAATGCATTATCGAGGTTGTCCACTTGCAAAAGTCCGCAATCGCGACCGATTTCCAAAATCGGTTTCAGGCGACGCGCCATTGCGTAAGGCCCACGATAAAGCACAATATTACCGAGATTGTTTTTGTCCGTACCGGCCTGACTGACTGCAAGCCGGTTAAGCGCAATCGAAGTTGGCGAGGTCAAAACCATCAACCAATCGCGCGCAAAATGTTCAAGACTGTTAAAAAGTGTTTGTTCATCAACCGCTTCACGACTGATCGGCACTGCGCGAACTCTTGACGCCTGCCACTCGACCATTGCTTCAAGAAATGTATTGCGATCGCCGAACCACTTGTAAAGTGTTTCTTTCGAGCAACTCGCCGCCTGCGCGACTTTCGACATTGTTAATGCCAAATGGTCTTTGACAAGCAATTGTAATGCCGCGTCCAGAACGTCTTTCTGACGATCTGTCAAATTATTGACCAGAGCATTTGTCGACTGTTGCATGTTCGCTATTTTCATTTCTTTTGCGTACCGTACCGTACGGTTCGTAACCATGCTACGAGAAATCGGCAATATCAAGTATTATTTTCAGTAAAAATTTCTTTTTTGTTTTGAATGAGATTTGTCAGGATAATTTTACCGGCTTTGTCACGTTTCGGGTCGTGAACAAAGCCGGTAGAAAACAGCAAGTTTTTTCTTTCAAACGGTAATCTGGGTGCCGATTTCTACAACCCGACCGGTTGGAATCTGGAAATATTCGGTTGCATCGGCGGCGGTTCTGGCAAGGAAAATATAGAATTTATCTTGCCACATCGGCATATCGGATTTGGCCGCAGGTTTGATCGAACGACGGGACACAAAAAACGATGTCGTCATAATATCGAATTTCCAGCCGAGTTTTCGACATATTGCCAAAGCCTTCGGAATGTTTGGCTGTTCCATGTAACCGAACGTCAAAGTCACTTGCATGAAACGTTCATTGAATTGGGAAACACGGGCGCGATCCACCGAAGGTACACGTGGTGTTGAAGCCGTATTCACCGTCAAGATCACATTGTTTTCATGCAAAACTTTATAATGTTTGAGGCTGTGCATCAAAGCACTGGGTGCGCTTTTCGGATCGCTTGTCAAAAAGACCGCTGTTCCCGGTACAATGATTGGCGGCTTTTCCGCCATTTTATTAACAATCAGATCAAGCGGTACCTCGGCCTTGCGGGTTTTCTTGAACAAATGACGGCTGCCCCGAACCCATGTCCACATAACGAGCACAACACTAAAGGCAAGCCCCACCGATACCCAGCCGCCATCATGGATTTTAATGAGATTGGCACTGAAGAACAGAAGATCAAGACAGAGAAACGCCAGTGTCGGCACGAGACATAAAGCAAGGCTCCATTTCCAGATGCGTTTCATAACAATGAAAAGCAAAGATGTTGTCACAATCATGTTGCCGGTAACCGAAATGCCGTAAGCGGCTGCCAGATTGGACGATTTTTCAAAGCCGATCACAAGACAAATAACAATCACCGCAAGAAGCAGATTAACCCGCGGCATATAGATTTGACCGAGATTTTTTTCCGATGTGTGCAAAATTTCAAGACGCGGCAAAATATTGAGCTGAACAGCCTGACGTGCCATGGAAAAAGCACCCGTTATAACAGCTTGGGAAGCGATCACTGTTGCCATAGTTGCAAGCACAATCATCGGAATGAGCGACCATTCCGGCAACATTTGATAAAACGGATTAATTGTGTTGCGCCCGTGAGAAAGAATAAAGGCCCCCTGCCCCAAATAATTGAGGACGAGGCATGGAAATACTATCCAGAGCCATGCTGCAACGATTGGCCGGCGTCCGAAATGGCCAAGATCGGCATAAAGTGCTTCAGCGCCGGTCACCGCCAAAAATACCGCTCCAACTGCCGCAAAGGATGTCGCCGGATTGCTGATAATATAGGAAACGGCATACCAGGGAAATAATGATTTCAGAATCGTCAGATCATCAAATATATGGAAAAGTCCGAAACCGCCTAAAGCCAGAAACCAGACCAGCGTTATCGGCCCGAAAACAATTGCGACCTTGCCCGTGCCAAATCGTTGCACGGCAAAAAGTGCCACCAGAATAATAAGTGTGAGCGGCACAATAAAAGGCTCAAGATCGGGAGCGACAACCTCCATACCTTCAACTGCAGACAACACTGAGACAGCGGGTGTAATAACGGCATCACCGAAAAACAGAGATGCGCCGAGAATCCCGATTCCCAATGCCCAACCACCTTTTCTACGAAAGGTCGAGCGCGCGAGCGCCATAAGGGAGAGAATGCCGCCTTCCCCGTTGTTGTCGGCGCGCAAAACAAACACAACATATTTGATTGTAACAATAAGCAATAAAGCCCAGAATATCAGGGAAATTACGCCATAAACGTCATATTTCAAAATGTCATGGTTTCCTGCACCGGCGCGTAAGGCTTCGCGGAAAGCATAAATCGGACTGGTACCGATATCGCCATAGACAACACCGATAGCGCCAATCAAAAGGAGTAAAAAACTCTCTTTCGAATGGTCATTATTTTCATCAGCTGTCGTGAGATCGTCGCTCACAGCGTCAATATCTTGAGGCTCCGCCATAGCGCAATCCTTTCAGCCGAAATTTCAATTGTGTTAAAGAGATCAAAAACGGGCAAAAGATTACCCGAACTATTTAATTCAGTTGACACCCGATCGGGCAGTTAAATGGCCAACGCCCTTTTGAACCTTAGAACGGTTTCCCTCATTCCATGTTCCAAAGCATCTGCAATAAGTCCATGGCCGATCGAAACTTCATAAAGCCATGGCACGTTTTTGACAAGGGGGGCGAGGTTGGGCACTGTCAAATCATGCCCCGCATTGACAAGAAGCCCCAATTGTTTTGCCTTTTCAGCAACAAGTGTCACCGCTTCGAGTGCGAGCAACTGTTTTTTATCACTGTCATAGGCATCACCATAAGGACCGGTATAAATCTCGATACCGTCAGCACCGAGCGCTTTTGCTCTATCAAGGCCGTCAATCACCGGATTTACAAATAAAATCACGCGAATCGAGCGATCTTTCAGCCGTTTGACAATCGGCTCCAAAAACGCACTATCCTTTGCAAAATTCCAGCCGTGATCGGAGGTCGATTGGTCAGGAGTGTCGGGCACCAATGTTATCTGGTTAGCATAAGTTTCAGCCAAATCGAGAAAGGCGTCGTCAGGATATCCTTCAATATTGAATTCCCGATTTGGAAATTCATCGTCAATCAAACGGCGTATATCGGGAAGATCTGTGAATCTGATATGGCGCTGGTCAGGACGGGGATGGACAGTAATGCCGTCAGCACCGGCATCAAGCGCTACGCGTCCCATCCCGACAACATTTGGCCAAGGCAAATTCCTGCGGTTGCGCAACACCGCGATGGCGTTAAGATTAACCGAAAGTTTTATTGTCATCGACAGCACCTATCAAGTCCGCTTAAAATCTGTAGTATTGAAAACTTCAAACGTTATACAAAGTTCTACATATAACTTAATTCAGCCACAAGAAAGGGCAAAAGCATGTTACCCGAAGATACAATACCGGTGATCTCCAAGATCAAAACCAACCGCGCCGGTGCAATCGGTTTTTCCGTTAACGGTGTGCTTGCTTCTTCCGATGTGGAAAATCTCTATGGACTTTTTGAAGCGGAAGCGGAAGGGCAAAATCATATTGATATGATTGTCATTTTTAAAGAATATGACGGAATTGATTGGGAAAGTCTCTTTAACGAAGACACAGCCAAAATCAGAGCCGAAGCTTTCAAAAAACTGAGGCGTTATGCCATTGTCGGCGGCCCCTCCTGGCTCAATCTTGCGATTGAGTTTTTCCGGCCTTTCGGACGTATCGAAACAAAATGGTTTGCTTCCGAAAATATTGATAAAGCCTGGGACTATATCGGGGCAAAACCTGTTTGATCATATCAACTATTCAACTTTCACATTGTTTTTAACGGGCAGTATAAAAAGCTTTGTCCATGACAAAATGCAACCGCAACATGCTTTCCCAAACCGGATTTCTAATATTATCAGCAAGAAACACGGCAAAAGACTCAACCGGATCAATATCAATAGCCAACCGGATATAGCTTCAAAAGAACCGGCATTTGTCTAAAGACAACAGATGACAGAATTGTTGTTCTCACCGTTTGTTTATAGCCGAAGCAAAGCTGTCTCATCATTTAAAATAACCGGTGGTTCCTGTTTTTTTACAAACCCGGCTTTAACGGAGTTGGATAGCGTCGTTTTATAACCATGTTTGCCGATATTCGAATCCGGTTAAAACCGGAGCTTGAAGTCTTCCGTCCGATTGAAACTTTTGCCGCTACAAAGAATGGCCAAATAGAATAGCTGCCGCTACGGCACGCCCCGTTTTCTAAATCGGTTGTTGATAAGCTCAAAAAAAGAACGGTTTTTTCTGACAATTTCTGTGCGTTTTTATCAAAATTATCAATATTTAAGGTTATTTTCCGTTCAAATAAACTTGCAGACCAATAGTCTCTTGGCATATGACTTGCGAGACTTTATTGTAGAAGTCGACCGGGCGGTGGCCGAGGAGCCGCCGATGCAACATGAGTAATAGCACGGTCGATCAGAGGGAGGCTTCATGGCTTACAAAATTGAACAAATGAAACAACCACGACCCCATCGTGCGCTCTATAAAGTACTTTATGTACAAGTGATATTCGCGATTATCTGTGGTATTTTGCTCGGATATTTTTATCCTGATGTCGGTGCATCATTGAAGCCGCTTGGCGATGCCTTCATCAAATTGGTCAAGATGATTATCGCACCGGTTATCTTTTTGACCATTGTAAGCGGTATTGCCGGTATGAGCGACTTGAAAAAAGTCGGACGGGTCGCCGGTAAATGCATGCTTTATTTTATCACCTTTTCAACTCTGGCTTTGATTGTCGGTTTGATCATCGGAAATGTGTTGGAACCGGGTGCCGGAATGCACATCGATCCGGCTTCACTCGACACCGCTGCGGTCAAAGTTTACGCTGAAAAAGCCCATGATGCATCAATCGTCAAATTCCTGATGAACATCATTCCTTCCACTGTGGTTTCGGCTTTTGCAGAAGGTGACATTCTTCAGGTACTGTTCTTTTCGATATTGTTCGGTATTGCTTTGGGATCAGTTGGTGAACGTGGCCGTCCTATTCTGGATTTCATCCATGCTCTTTCCACACCGATTTTCAAATTGGTAGCCATTCTCATGAAAGCAGCTCCTATCGGCGCTTTCGGTGCAATGGCTTTCACAATCGGCAAATACGGTATTGGTTCGGTCGTCAACCTGTTCTTCCTTGTCGCAACCTTCTATATCACGTCGATTTTGTTTGTTGTCGTCATTCTCGGGGGTGTCTGCTGGTATAACGGTATTTCGATTTTCAGAGTGATTCGCTACATCAAGGATGAATTACTACTGGTTCTCGGTACTTCCTCTTCCGAAGCAGCTTTACCGACCTTGATGGAAAAGATGGAAAATGCGGGAGCAAAAAAATCGGTCGTTGGTCTGGTTATTCCGACAGGCTATTCATTCAACCTCGACGGTACCAACATTTATATGACATTGGCTACTTTGTTCATCGCACAAGCTTTGGATATTAATCTCACCCTCGAGCATCAAATCCTTATTCTTGTTGTGGCGATGATCTCCTCAAAAGGTGCTGCCGGTGTGACCGGTGCCGGTTTTATTACGCTCGCTGCTACACTTGGCGCCGTTCCGGCTATTCCTGTTGCCGGTATGGCAATTATTCTCGGTATCGACCGTTTCATGTCGGAATGTCGTGCATTGACCAATCTCGTTGGTAATGCGGTTGCGTGTATTGTGGTTGCGCGTTGGGAAAACGAGCTTGACACAGTTCAACTTCACAAGGTTCTAGGCGGACATGAACATCAACATGGTCATCACCATGTTGAAGAACCGAAAAGTGAAGAAGCCAAATAACAATAATATTTGGTTTACTAGATTAGACACTATGCCGATTAAAAGCCCCTCTTTCCGGGGCTTTTATTTTTTGGTAATCTCCAATAACCCACGCCCAGATTACGCCGCGAACGAGCTACCCCAAACGCCGATCAAGCCACATCCCGATCAAAACAAATAAAAGAGAATGTCGGGTAGATTGGTCTATTCTGGTAAATTCTATAAACGCTCGGGCAAGCAAGCTATCTATCCGGCTTAACCGGGTTTTCTGCGGCCGACTTTTTTGGCTCGCACTTGTCTGATTTTGCAAGGGCTTGTCATATCCTGACTTGCGCTTGTCAGATCTTGCCTAAAAGCCCCAATTCTTTGGCAACAAAATAATAAAATGTCACCCGATTCTTCATATGTTCCGTTTTTAGTAATTCAGCAGTCTTTTTCACTGCTAGTTTGCTCTTTTGCGCATCTGCACCAAGCTGTTCTTCTGCCCATTTTTCTACCCGTTGAAGCTCTTTCTGATCGCTTACAGCAACCTCGGCAGCATCGCGTTTTTGCAAAGTAAGTGACAAACGGTTCTCTAGCCGTTTAACCGCATCCTCGTCAGGATTTGCGTCATATTTTTTTATTTGCTCCAAATGGTTTTTCATTGCTTTCAGGCTCCTATCGGAAAAATTGGTGATATTTTTTAAAACGACCGGTTAATGATCTTCCGTTAAACCCGTTTCGGACTTTATGCCCCCGAGAAAATCAGTGTCAGAGCCGGACAGGTCCGGTATTTTTTTGATCTCTACCAAGTAGAAAATAGAGCGCGAAAAAGTTAAACAACCCCCCTTTTCTCTTTACCCTGATTTACCTATATTGGGCTTGCTGGCTTGCCAGCTATGGTAATAAATGGACAGTGTAATAAACCCATTGGACCCGGGGGCGGTACCCGGCGCCTCCACCACAACCAAAACGGCTCACGCTTTGTAGCTGTTTTTGTTATGAAGGGGGCGAAACAGGATCGACAAGGGCGTAAAGATTGCTCTTTTACCCGGCATTGTACCACCGTTATCGGGCTACTTAAGTAGTTGCAAATGACAACTATGCGGAAGCTCGTCTCGCTGCTTAATTGCGGCGCGAACGCTTCAAATTAAGTCTTGGACCTTCGCCGGTCCAAGCGGGGTTCGGAGGCACCTGGCAACAGAAGCCTTCACTATCTGTCTGTAAGCGTTCTCTCTATTGGTTTTATTGGTAAAAATTTACTGCTCTTTTTTCTCTTAGGGGGCCTTGAATTGGTGCGGGAAGCCATTCCTGAAGATTCTTGTTTTAGTCAAAAACAAAGCCGGAACACCCGAAAAACCCAAAAGACATTGTCATACAGAAATTCAATAAAATTTTTGAGGAGATTTTGATTGCCTCATTGCATAAAGACCGTCTACATTGCATTAGAGATGATTGCCAAGTTTGGATAAAATACATCGGAGAAGGAACAGGTTTTCAATGGTTCATGATCAGATCCGTTATGACATTCTCGTTCAGGACGCTTTACGGAGTGTTATTCGCAAAGTTTTGTCTGAAGTAGCAAAAGCCGGCCTTCCGGGTGACCATCATTTTTTCATTACGTTTCTGACGAACGCTCCGGGCGTGAAAATCTCCTCACGTCTCAAAGAACGTTATCCCGATCAAATGACAATTGTTTTGCAACACCAGTTTTGGGATTTGAACGTTTCCGAAAGCGGCTTTGAAGTCAGTCTTTCTTTCGGCGATGTTCCCGAACGTCTGGTTATACCGTTTTCTGCTGTTCAGGTATTCTATGATCCTACGGCTGCTTTCGAAGCGGCTTTCGATCTCGCCTCCGATCTTCCCAAAAGCGATAATGACAGTCCGGACGTGAAGACACTTGCAAAAGAGACCGAGGGTGGCGAGCTTACCATTCTTGCAGACAAGAAAGACAAGAAAAAATCTGCTGTAAAATTGAAGTCACATTCAAAGACAGAAAATGAAAAAGACGGTCAACAAACGCCAAAAGAAAAGAAACCGTCGGCAGATGTTGTCTCGCTTGATGCTTTTCGCAAGAAATAAGGCGTTTTTTCATGGCTGATCTGGTCAATTTAAGGCAATTTCGCAAACAGAAAAAACGTCAGAATGACGAAACAAAAGCAAGCGAAAACCGAGTCATTTTCGGCCGCACCAAAGTCGAGCGCAATTTCGAAGAGAAGCAAAAGAAAAAAACCGTAAGTTTTCTTGATTTGAGAAAAATTCGGCACGACGAAGATGAAGGATGAAATTCTGTCTTCAATCGCTGCACTAGACTGGCAAAAAGCACAATCGAAAAAGATTTCGGTACGCATTGACGGTCATGCAACAAGTATTTCGCTCGAAGAAGCCTATATCAACATTTTGTTGCGCGAAGCGGAAGCTCAGGGACTATCCTTTGCCAGCCTTGTTACATGTGTTGATGAGGCAAGACCGGCGGGAGTCAACCTTTCAGCCTCCTTACGCCTTTTTGCACTCGAATTGGCGCAACATTCCAAAACATGACAAAGCAGCCTCGTATCAGGCTATGATTACTTGAAATAACAAACCGGATTAAACCTTTAAGAGCCGGTTATGCTCGTCAATAAAAGAAGGTCAATCGGGATATTATCTTTGTCCATCTTTGGATAATCTGCCTCCGATTTGACACAAGTGTCTCATGAACAAATGGCAAAGAATGCAATTTTCTGTAAAAAATTGAAAATAATAGTTATTTCCTCTATTTTCTCCTTTATAATTTTACCCGATTTGAACAAACGGACTTGATAGAAGAGAGCCAACCGTCTAACTCAACACTATGGAACATTTTGCCGATTCAGACAGCGCTTTGCCACCTTTGAAAGACCCACAATTTTTAACAGAATTTGTGGCCTTGATGGTTTTGAAACGCGATGTTTTTTCGGAAACGCGGGTTGGCTATTTTGCTGATGATCCGCATAAACGCGTTATCCGCCGCATTGTTACGGCAGCTCCCAGATGGTCTCGCCCGCTTGCCTGGATATTGGCAAGAAGAGAAATACGGGCATTAAAGAAGGTGCGCGGGCTTGACGGTGTGCCACAGCTTATTGCTGTTGATAAAGACGGGCTTTATCGCTCGTGGAGTGAAGGAACGCCATTACATCTGGCGCGCCCGAACAAACCCGAATTTTATTTGAGTGCATTCAAAATACTTCGTAATTTGCGCCGCATGGGCATTACCCATAACGATCTTGCAAAGCCGCAAAACTGGCTGATGACAAGCGACGGGAAAGCTTCGATCATTGATTTCCAGTTGGCAAGCGTGCATAAACGCCGCGGTGCTCTCTATCGCTATTTTGCTTATGAAGATTTCCGCCATCTCATAAAACAAAAAAGAAGTTTTGCACCCGAATTACTGACACCGACAGAAAAGCGGATATTGAAAAACCGCTCCTGGCCGTCACGTCTATGGTTAGCGACCGGAAAACGTGTCTATAATTTTATTACCAAAGACATGTTCAAATGGTCGGATGGAGATGGAACAGGTGACCGCGTCCAACATCAGGGACCGGTCATTCGCAATCTTTTGAAAGACAATCCCGATATTGGCGATATTGCCATCGCAACCTATTCGCTTCCGGCAAAGGGTGTAGGGCTTTATGTTTTTGTCGAATCCGACAAACTTGACGAAAAAGCCGTTCGCGACCTTCTGAAAGGACAGAAAATCGAGTCTCTACAAGTTGTGCATCAACTGCCCAAGCGCGAAGACGGCTCCATTCGTGATGACATTATAAAACTCGTTGCCATGAACGAACTCAATGATCTTGTCGCCTTGATCAGACGCGAGCCGAATTTGAAACCGGTTGTTGCGCCAATCATAGACAACCGGAAAAATTTGACTGACCGGCGTGTCTATCAATATGAAGCACAGCGCAAAAAAAAGTGATTTTCCGTTCATTTTCGTGTAAAAGCGTCAAGTCTAGCCTAGCAGAAAATATCTTGAACCATTAGATTGGTGATGATGACCGATTTTCCTGACGATATACCGTTTTTTGATGATGAGCCGAAAAAGCCGACGCCGCAATCTTCTGCGCACGATGAAGCTCGTAATGGTCAAACTGGTTTGGCAGAACGCGCCATGGCTGCGCGCCGTAATGCCAATGCTGACGCCGATTATCTTAAAAAACTCAACCCCGAACAACGCCTTGCTGTAACAACAACGGAAGGTCCGGTTCTGGTTCTGGCCGGTGCAGGCACGGGAAAGACGCGGGTTTTGACCACACGCATTGCCCATATTTTGCGGCTTGGCCTTGCTTATCCGAGCCAGATTCTGGCAGTCACATTCACCAATAAAGCCGCGCGTGAAATGAAAAACCGTATCGGTGAACTGGTGGGTGGCGCGGTTGAAGGTATGCCGTGGCTTGGCACTTTCCACGCGATCGGTGTCAAAATTCTTCGCCGTCACGCGGAGCTTGTGGGGCTCAACAGCAATTTCACCATTCTTGATACGGATGACGTAATAAGGCTTATCAAACAGCTCATTCAGGCTGAAGGGCTTGACGACAAAAGATGGCCGGCTCGCACTTTTGCCAATATGATTGACGGGTGGAAAAACCATGGCCTTGCGCCTGACCAGATACCGGAAGGTGATGCCCGCTCATTCGGCAATGGTAAAGGACGCGAGCTTTATCGTGCCTATCAGGAACGTTTACAAACGCTGAATGCCTGTGATTTTGGCGATTTGTTGATGCATCCCATCCATATTTTTCAGAAAAACGCCGATGTTTTGCGCGAATATCATAAAAAATTCCGCTATATTCTGGTCGACGAATATCAGGATACCAATACAGCACAATATTTATGGTTAAGGCTATTGGCACAGCGCCCCGTCGGACAAACTGTCAATCTTTGTTGCGTGGGTGATGACGACCAGTCAATTTACGGCTGGCGCGGTGCCGAAATTGATAATATTTTGCGTTTTGAAAAAGATTTTCCCGGTGCCACTGTCATTCGTCTTGAACGCAATTACCGCTCGACTTCGCATATTCTGGGAGCTGCATCCTATCTCATTGCCCATAATGAAGGCCGGTTGGGTAAAACGCTTTTTACCGATAGCAAAACGGAAAATGACCAGAAGGTCAAAGTCCATGCTGCCTGGGATTCGGAAGAAGAAGCGCGCGCTATTGGTGAAGAAATCGAGCAATTACAACATCATGGCCTAGCTTTGAACGACATTGCCATTCTTGTTCGCGCCTCCTTCCAGATGCGTGAATTTGAAGACCGGTTTGTCACATTAGGGCTTAATTATCGCGTTATCGGTGGCCCGCGTTTTTATGAGCGGCAAGAAATTCGCGACGCGCTCGCCTATTTCCGTGTTGTTACACAACCCGCCGATGATCTTGCATTCGAGCGTATTATCAACACGCCCAAACGTGGCCTTGGTGAAGCAACCGTTCGTCAAATTCATGATACAGCTCGTGCCCGCAATGAGCCTATGCTCAAAGCCTCTCAGGAAATGGTAGAAACCGACGAATTGAAGCCCAAGGCCAGAAGTTCTTTGAGAAAACTCGTCGAAGATTTCCGCCGTTGGCAGAATATGCTTGATAATACTCCCCATACCGAACTTGCAGAAATTATTCTGGATGAATCCGGCTATACCGCCATGTGGCAGGCTGATCGTTCTGCCGAAGCTCCGGGGCGTCTTGAAAACCTGAAAGAACTTATCCATTCCATGGAAGATTTCGAGAGTTTGAGAAGTTTTCTTGAACATGTTTCGCTGGTTATGGATACAGAAAAGAACGAAGATATGGATGCGGTCAATATCATGACGCTGCATTCGGCCAAGGGGCTGGAATTCAACACCGTATTTTTGCCCGGTTGGGAAGAAGGGCTGTTTCCCCATCAACGTTCACTTGATGAAGGCGGGCGTGCGGGGCTTGAAGAAGAGCGGCGCCTCGCTTATGTCGGGCTTACCCGTGCAAAGGAAAACCTGCATATCTGGTTTGTTTCGAACCGGCGCATTCACGGGTTGTGGCAAACGACAATACCATCCCGTTTTCTTGATGAACTGCCCAACGAACATGTTGAAGTTGCAGAAGTAGAAACATCCTATGGCGGTTATGGGCAATCGCGCTTTGATCGGCAGGAACCGTTCCAGAACAATTATTCGACACCTGGCTGGCAGAGAGCCAAAAAAAATGCAACCGACGCGACACGCACCAATTGGGGTAACCGCTCGGGCGCCAATGTGGAACGCATCGGTTATGGGGAAGTCGATTCCGGCTATGGTGCAGGACGGGCAGCGCGTTCAAAGACTATAGAAGGCGAACTTGTCGCCAAATCCGTTTCCGACAAACCGTCCGAATTCAGCGTGGGTGACAGGGTTTTTCACATCAAATTCGGAAATGGCAATGTCGCAGCGATTGACGGAAACAAACTCACCATCGCTTTTGATAAAGCAGGCGAAAAACGCGTGCTCGACAGTTTTGTCAAAAAAGTCTGAGCATCTTTTGTCCACCGGCTTTCATCCGGTTTTATCGCTGCTTCCCTAAAATTTAAAAAAGGCAGAAAATAAATCAATTTTCTGCCTTTTATTTTATCAAATCGTTCAAGCGATTATTTGATGAAATTGTGAATAAGCAGATCGGTTACATCTTTCACACGTCCCTGCATAATCGCCTTGGTACCATAAAGTGCCATTCCGGAAACTTCACCGGCCGTTACCTTTGGCGGCATAACCAGTTCATATCCGCTGGTTTTGACATCAAGAAGTGCCGGACCTTTGGCACTCAAAAAGGCTTTGACAGCGCCTTCGAGTTCTTCCGGCTTGTCAACCTTCCAACCTTTAATGCCAATCGATTCGGCGAGTTTTGCAAAATCGGGATTTTGCAAATCGGTGTAGTGATCAACCAGTCCTTCGACCTTTTGTTCAAGTTCAACAAAGTTGAGTGAAGAATTGTTGAAAACCACAATCTTGATGTCAACCTTCTCCTGAACAACAGTCAAAAGCTCACCCATCAACATGGCAAGGCCACCATCACCCGAAAGCGATATAACTTGTCTGTCTTTATAGGCTTTTTTGAAGCCGATAGCCTGCGGCAAAGCATTTGCCATAGTTCCATGGGAAAGACTGGCAAGGGTTCTTCTCTTGCCATTTGTTTTGAAATGGCGGAGCAACCAGACCATTGGCGAACCGCAGTCACCAGTAACCAGCGCATCGTCGTCGGCATATTGATTGATAAGCGAAACGAGATATTGCGGATGAATAATCGATTTTGAAACAGCGGTTTCCTTCGCTTCGGCTTTTTCTGCCTCGGCTTTGGTTTTCAGACACTGGTCGAGAAAAGCGGTATCGGTCTTTTCGTCAACATATTTCAAAAGTGCTGCCGCTGTCGATTTGACATCCCCGATCAACCCCATATTGACGGGATGACGGCGCCCCAGATGGGTTCCATCCTCATCCACCTGAATAATCGTCGCTTTATCAGGATAAAATTGCGTATAAGCGAAATCGGTACCAAGCAGAAGCAAAGTATCGCAATGTTCAACCATGTCAAAACCGGGCTTTCCACCCAACATGCCATTCATTCCCATATTATACGGGTTGTCATATTCGATGAAATCTTTCGATTTTGATGAATGCCCGATTGGTGCTTTCAATTTGGCAGCCAAAGCGACCACCTCGTCATGAGCCCCCTTGACACCCGAACCGACATAGATTGCAACTTTTTTGCCCTTGTTCAAATGGGATGCAACTTGTTCAAGTTCGCTATCGGAAGGACGAATAACCGGATTCGGCCGATGAACGCTATATTGCGTGACATGGCTTACCGTTTGCATGGAAACATTAACCGGCAGAACAATGACAGCAACACCTCTTTTTGTCAGTGCTGCCTGACATGCTTCGACGGTTATGCGTTGGGCTTCCTCCGGGTTCAAAATTTGCTCGCAAAATACCGAGCAATGTGAATAAAGTGCGGGAAAATCGACTTCCTGCGGCCATTCACTGCCTATAACTTCGGTTGAAAGCTGGCTTGCTATAGCCACAACCGGAGCGCGATTGCGATTTGATTCATAAATTCCGTTGATAAGATGCAAGCTCCCCGGCCCGCACGAGCCTGCGCATGCACTCAATTCGCCAGTCAAATAAGCTTCTCCTCCTGCTGCCAAAGCAGCAGCTTCTTCGTGGCGTGTATGGACCCACTCGATTTTCGAGCGATATATCGCATCGGTGATATAGTTGAGTGTATCACCGACAATGCCGTAACAATGTTTCACACCTGCGTTTTGCAGTGTTTCCACGATAATCTCGCCAACACGTTTAGAAGACATTCACAATTTCCTTTCAAAATTGAGATACGTTGTAATTAATGAAATAAACAACGAGAAATTGAAAATAAATTCCTTGTCAATCACGCGTCTTTGATGATTTTCTACTCTCAGACCAGCTTTTTCCACTTTGCAATAAATTCTTCAGCCGAGAGTTGTTGCATATCGGGTATAGCTTCATAAAGTGTGTTTAGCGGCCAATTCCACCAGCAAAGGTCGAGAAGCGCCTGAATGATGTAGTCGGGAAATCTCATTCTTATTCGCTTTGCCGGAACGCCGCCGACAATCTCGTAAGGAATGACATCTTTGGTTACAACAGCATTGGCACCGATCACCGCACCATGACCAATGGTAATCCCCGGCATCACCACTGCTCCGTGCCCGATCCAGACATCATGACCCAATGTCACGCGTTTATTATGTCTCCGCTCGCGAAAAGCACTATCCAGTGTCATGAAACGAAAATATTCATTCGGACGGTAAGTCATTTTATGCATGCTTACCCGTTCCATCGGATGTTCAAGAGCATTGAGCCGCACATTCGAAGCAATCGAACAAAAACGGCCGACATCGGTATATATTGCTTCACCATTGCGCTCGAAATAGCTGAAATCTCCAACCGTCACATCACGTAAGAGAACCCGTTCGCCGATTTCGGAAAAACGGCCAAGTTTACAACCGTGGAGTTTGGCTGTTGAATGGATGCGCGGTTCACTATCCTGAAAGCGTTGATCTGTTGGCGATATGCTCATGATAATCTGGTATATTGAATACTGCGTTACCATAAAACGCATAGACTAGAAGTGCAATCCCGACTATTCTCCCCAAGCTTGTCGACAATTATTATTTAAATTCCGCTTTTCATTGCAGTATCGTTTTCATACCGATATATTTTGAAATATCATCTTCAGGGGTCACGCGAGTGGCTTTTATGACGATGCTTCAAGCTCAAGGGATTTTGGCAATGACGAGTGAAACCAAAAGTACTGTTTCAAGTGTTTTTTACATTGTTTTATTGGTTGCGGTTTTTATGGCCTTCATATTTGGTTGGCAAACCTTCGTCAGTCCGCCACTGGGTGAGGATTTTAGCCTGACCGATTCCAATGGAAAAACCGTTACGCAGGTTGAACTTCGCGAAAAGCCGTCTGCGATATTTTTCGGTTACACAATGTGTCCGGATATTTGCCCAACAACATTGATGAGTATGACCAATTGGATCAAAGAATTGGGGCCGGATGCGGATAAAATCAATATCTGGTTCATCACGGTGGATCCCGAACGGGATACTCCGGAAGTTCTCCATGATTATTTATCGAATTTTACCGATAAGGTTATCGGTATAAGTGGCGATCCTGCAAAAGTTCACAAACTGGTATCATCTTTCAACATTGCAGCCGAAAAGGTTCCGGGTGAGAATGGCGATTATACTTACGACCACACAGCGGCAATTCTTCTTACCAAAAAAGGCGGCCAATTTGCCGGCGTAATCCCTTATAGCGTGGAAGAAAACAGAAATGAATTGAAAGACCAGATTGCTATAGAGCGTCTCAAGAGTCTGGCAAAACAATAAAAGACATAAGGATAAAAATTTTGGGACAGATCCGTCTACATTATAAATCGCCGAAACGCGAAGCTGAAAAACAATATGAACTTCTCGATCACGCCTTCGAAGATGATGCCTTTCCCCTTGCGATAACAGAAATAGATGAAGCCAATGGAATCTATGAAGTTTCACTCTATGTGGATGAAGCTGAAAAGAATTCGGTACTTCCCCGCTTTGCGCAAGTTCTGGGCGTCAATGAAAACAAAATAGAAATTGAAATACTTCCGGATATTGACTGGGTAAGTCATAGTCTTGAAGGGCTCGGACCCGTGCGCGCGGGACGCTTCTTTGTTCATGGCAGTCATGACCGTGACAAGGTTAAACCGGGTGATCTTGCAATCGAAATCGATGCCGGTCAGGCTTTTGGTACCGGCCATCATGGAACGACAGTCGGCTGCCTTGAACTTATCGCCGACGTTATTGAACATGAAAAACCACAAAATGCACTTGATCTTGGAACAGGGAGCGGAATTCTGGCAATCGGCATCGCTTTGATCAAGCCGATTAGAATTCTAGCAACCGACATTGATCCGATTGCGATCAAAGTAGCAAAAGAAAATTTTGCTTTAAACGGCGTGGCCAAAACAATAACAGCCATCACGGCCACCGGCCTTGACGATGAAGAAATTAAAAAGCGCACCCCCTTTGATCTGATCGTGGCAAATATTCTCGCCAATCCCTTGATCGAACTTGCACCACAAATGGTTCCTGCACTTAAAAAAGGCGGTTCTATCGTGCTTTCCGGCATTCTGGAAGAACAGCATGATCGTGTGGTCAAAGCTTTCGAGGCGGAAGGCGCAAAATACATCAAAACCTTGCATCATGAAGGCTGGGTTGCCATTCATTTGAAATAGGGTGACGATCAAATAAAATAGGTGGCCAATAAACGATCGGACATTTGGCCATTTCACAAAAATAACAGGTGATCGAATTGCCCGATCATAGCGATCATAATTCTTTCACCGATTAGACAATCAGAGGCGATTTTATGTTTCAATCATTTGAAATTGCAACAAATCCCGATAACGCAAAGGCTCGTGTTGCGGCGTTACGCAAGGAAATGGAAAAACTCGGGCTTGATGGCTATCTGGTGCCAAGAGCGGACGAACATCAGGGGGAATATGTACCTCCCCACGCCCAGCGGCTGCAATGGCTCACAGGTTTTACCGGCTCGGCCGGCGTTGCACTGATTTTGAAAGATAAAGCGGTTATTTTCGTTGACGGGCGTTACACTTTGCAGGTGCGCAACCAGACAGACGGAAAAATATTCACTTATGCCGATCTCATTTCCTGCCCGCCTTCCCTTTGGCTTGAACAAAATACCAAAGGTTTGAATATCGGTTTTGATCCATGGCTTCATACCGTTAATGGCGTCAAAGCACTGAAAAAAGCCGTTGAGGAAAAGGCTCATGGCAAACTTGTCGGTACGGAAAAAAATCTCGTCGATCTCATCTGGCATGACCAACCGGAACCGCCGCTGACGCCGGTTACAATCCAGCCTCTCGACTATGCCGGTGTTCCTGCCGATAAAAAGCTTGAATTGATGGCAGAGAGCTTGAAAAAAGACGGGTGCGATCTGGTATTATTGACAGACCCCTCGTCGATCGCATGGGTTTTCAATATTCGCGGCAATGACGTTTCCAATACACCTTTTTCCTTGTCTTTTGCTATTCTTCGGGCAAAAGGCCGGCCATCTTTATTTATCGACCAGCGCAAGCTTGGAGAAAATGAAAAGAAATATCTTGCCCGTTATGTCGACATTTTCGAACCTTCCGCATTGATACCGGAAGTTATCAAAGAAGCGGGAAAAAAATGCTGTTTTTCACTTGATGGGCAACTTTCGGCCGAGAAATTGCGTCAGGTGATTGTCGATCATGGCGGTATAATTAAAGATTTGCGCGATCCGGCACGTTTGCCGCGTGCAATCAAGAACGAGGCGGAACTTAAAGGAAGCCGTCAGGCCCATGCGCGCGACGGTGTGGCACTCTGTCGCTTTTTCTCGTGGCTTTCACGGCAAAAACCCGCCACAGTGGACGAGATTTCGGCAGCAACGAAACTTGAGAGCTTCCGTGCCGATACTGCCTTGAAGATGGGTTCAAAACTTGAAGATCTGTCATTTGATACAATTTCGGGAAGTGGCAGCGATGGAGCGATTATCCATTATCGGGTTAACACTGCAACCAATCGGCCTCTCAATGAAGGCGAGCTTTATCTCGTCGATTCCGGTGCACAATATCGTGATGGCACAACCGATGTCACCCGCACTGTTGCAATCGGCCACGCAGGTGGGCAAGAAAAACGGTGTTTCACACTTGTTCTTAAAGGAATGATCGATCTTGCCTCGGCGCGTTTTCCGAAAGGTACGCGTGGGCAGGACGTTGATGTTCTGGCGCGTATTGCTTTATGGAAGGCGGGGTTGGATTTTGCCCATGGCACAGGCCACGGCGTCGGCTCCTATCTTGCTGTCCACGAAGGCCCACAAACCATTTCAAAACGTGGCGCACAAGAACTTTTGCCTGGAATGATTGTTTCCAATGAACCGGGCTATTATCGCGAAGGTGCATTCGGCATCCGCATTGAAAACCTGCTTGTTGTCAAACCGGCCGAACCGGTCAAGGGTGGCGATAGTGATATGCTCGGTTTCGAAACTCTCACTCTCTGCCCGATTGATCGCAACCTTATTGCAGTTGAAATGCTGACAAATGAGGAACGCAAATGGCTAAACGCCTATCATGCCCGCGTCATGAAAGAAAATGCACCACACCTTGATGATGTTGATCGAAAATGGCTTGAAAGAGCAACGCAGCCTCTTTGAATCTGAAACAAAACGCGAAAGAAAAATCTTTCGCGTTTTTCATTCCGCAAGTTTGGTCACTTGTCACTGCACGATAACCTTTCAGCAACTAACGCAGCCTTTGAAGACTAAAGGTCGTCTTCAGAGACGGGCTATGCTTACAAGACCAAAAAGCAAGAACGAGTAAGGCAAAACGCTTGGACTCCTCGCAAAATCGGCGCCAACGAACGTAACTCTAAACCACATATCATAAATGATTTTGAGTACGGGTATAAATCGCTATATCCTTGCAAAAGAATTGAACACTTTCACCAATCCGACGTGGCAAAGGCTCCAATGCGACATGCAGCTGAGCGCAGACGATAAAGGTGAAATATAGAGCGATGAATATCCCGAAATTGCGGCTCGTTTTTGCCTTATAACCGCCAGTCCGGTTCATAATTCGACGCGGGGAGACAAACTTTCGTGTATACAAAGCTTCGTTAGCGCTACTTCACGACGATTTTTGCGGCCTTTACCTGTTCGCGGAAGAACACGAACAAACCGCTTCCCACCACCAGAGCAGCACCAACCAGCGTCAATATATCCGGCATATCACCAAAGACAATATAGCCGATGATAACCGACCATACGAGCTGCAAATAGTTGAATGGCTGAATCACAGTAAGAGGTGCAAGGCTCAACGCTTTGATCATCAAAAAATGGCCGATAACCGAGGTAAAGCACAAAGCCACGAGTATCCATACATAGTGGCTATCCATATGAACCCAAAAGAACGGAAGTCCCAGATTCATAACCACAAGGCCGACAAGCCCGACATAGAAAAACGATGTTTGTGGCTTGTCAATACCGCCAACGAGCCGTGTCAAAGCCATGTAAAGGGCGAAAAACAATGCCGCAACGAGTGCCCAGATTGCGCCGACAGACAACACCCCACTTCCAGGTCGCAGCATAATCAATATGCCGACAAAACCGATAACCAGCGCACTCACTCTTCTCCAGCCAACCTTTTCCTTCAATAGAAATACCGCTATGACCGTACCGAAAAGCGGATAGGACTGGAAAATGGACGTTGCTTCGGCAAGCCCCATGACACGAAAAGCCAAAGCAATGGCAATGAGTTCCAGAAGAAGCAACAAACCACGCAAACATTGGACAATCGGGCGCTTGCTCTTGATATTGGCAACAAGACCGCCACCTGCCGTTTTTGCCATATAGACACCGGCAAGGAAAAACACCCAATAGCGCACCATAACAATAAAAGTAGCCGGATAATTATGAACCAGCGTTTTTGTCATGGCATCCTGACAGGCAAAAATAACCGTGGCAGCAAGTGCAAGGCTAATTCCCAAAAAGTAACGAGGCTCTGCCGATGGCGGCATTTTTGCATGAAATTCCGGTGGCGCCGCTTTACGCATTTTCCTCACCAATCAGTTTGAACCACTGATCTTCGTCAATAATTTGCACTCCCAACTCCTGTGCTTTCGTCAATTTTGATCCTGCTCCGGGGCCAGCCACAACAAGATCTGTCTTTTTCGAGACAGATGCCGCAGTTTTTGCCCCCAATCTTTCTGCCATTGCCTTTGCTTCGTCACGGGACATGCGCTCCAGCGAACCGGTAAACACAATTGTTTTGCCCTGTACCGGCGACCCGTCTGTAACCGGCAAGACTTCATCCAAAGGTGTTACCTCGGCAAGCAAGGCTTGCAAAATATTGCGATTATGCTCCTCACCATAAAAATCGACAACAGCTTCGGCAACAATAAAACCTATGCCTTCAATATTGGTGAGCTCATTCCATGCATCATTTCCGCTTTCACCGCTATTTTCTTCCGGATAACGTGCCGCCAAAGCTACCTCTTCGAAAGCTTTATAGTTTTTGTAAGCGCGCGCAAGTCTTCTTGCATTGACTTCGCCAACATGGCGAATACCGAGCGCAAATAAAAACCGGCTTAGCGGTATTTGCCTGCGGGCATTGATTGCATCATAAAGTTTATGAACCGACGTACGCCCGAAACCTTCAATATTTTCGAGCTTGCTCAAAGCTCCCTTCTGGCGTGCTTCAAGAGTAAATATGTCAACGGGGCTGCGGATTGCCAAATTTTCGTCTTTGGCATTGAAGAAAAATTCCACCTGTTTTTCACCAAGTCCCTCTATGTCAAAGGCATTGCGGGAAACAAAATGGCGGATACGTTCCATTGCTTGCGCCGGACAGATGAGACCACCCGTGCAGCGACGAACCGCTTCCCCCTCTTCCCGCACTGCATGGCTTCCGCAAGCCGGACAAATATGGGGAAAAATAAAAGGCTCGGCCGTCTTCGGACGGCGTTCCTCGACAATGTCGACAATTTGCGGAATAACGTCACCGGCGCGCTGGATGACAACCGTGTCACCAACACGAATATCCTTGCCGTCACGAATGGTTTCCCCTTTATTGCCAATGCCTTTGATATAGTCCTCATTATGGAGTGTAGCATTGGTAATGACCACACCGCCGACGGTAATCGGTTCAAGGCGGGCAACCGGTGTCAAGGCACCCGTGCGCCCCACCTGAATATCGATTGCTCTAAGAATGGTCATAGCGCGCTCGGCCGGAAATTTATGGGCAATTGCCCATCTTGGCGAACGCGAGATAAAGCCGAGCCGCTGCTGGAGTGCGAGATCGTTAACTTTATAGACAACGCCATCAATATCATAATCAAGATCAGCACGTTGTTCTTCGATTGCATGAAAATGTTTGAGCAGTCCTTCGGCCGAATGAAATAGTTTCGTCAACGGATTGACCGTAAAGCCATAAGAGCGGAAAACATCCATCATACCCAATTGCGTATCGGCTGGCATGCGGCTGACTTCGCCCCAGGCATAAGCAAAATATTTGAGCTTGCGCCGTGCGGTAATGCTGGCATCAAGTTGGCGGAGCGACCCCGCAGCAGCATTTCTGGGATTGGCAAAAACCTGCTTGTGTTCAGCTTCATGACGCTCGTTCAAAGCCTGAAAGTCCGCATGCGCCATATAACACTCGCCCCTAACCTCGATAAGATCAGGATAATTGCCTTTCAAAACATGTGGAATATCGGAAATCGTCAACGCATTGGCGGTAACATTTTCACCCACTGTTCCATCCCCGCGGGTTGCTGCTGTTACGAGTTTTCCGTTTTCATATCGTAAAGACAAGGACAGGCCGTCGATCTTCGGCTCGGCGCTGATATCAAGCTCGTCATCATCTTTGAGGCGCAAAAAACGCCGGATACGGTCAACAAAATCATAGACATCCTGATCGGAAAAAGCATTATCAAGCGAAAGCATCGGGATGCGATGACGCACTTTTTCAAATTTTTCGGAAACTGTGGCGCCAACTTTGCGGGAAGGCGAATCCGGCCTGATCAATTCCGGAAAACGCTGTTCAATGGCATTGTTGCGCCGGCGGAGCGCATCATATTCGCCATCCGATATTTCCGGCTGATCTTTGGTATTATAGAGATAGTCATGGTGGGCAATTTCTTTTGCCAGCCGTTCCAATTCCTGTTTTGCCTGTTCGGCCGTGAGATCATCAACTGAAATATCTTGCATCATCGGTTTCCAGAATTCTTAAAAGTGAGCCTGACAATATAATCGCTATCTGTTTTCTATTCCGTGAAAACAAACATTGAATATGGCTCATTTTTAACAAGTGACCATATGTTTAGCTGATAAAACAGGAAAGAACCACAGCCAAGCGCCGGTCAGACACTTTTATTTTATAATTCACAACTCTGCTTCACGTTTTCTACACAATAGCTATTTTTTCCGATTTATTTCACTTCAATCCGGCTGGGTGAATATCCCGCTTTGCTGTTTAAAATAAAACAACTTCAGGACATAAAATTGTCTCCAGAAACAAGCCCTTTTTATTCATATCCTGAATTGAAGTGTTTCATAAAATCACACGTCCCACAAAAGCGATTATTCTTAACAAGGGCGAATATTGTCGAATAATCAACGGAGATCCCATCTCTTGAATGGCATTGCGGTTTTCCCGGTTTTCATCAGCACACACGATCTTGCCAATCGATATTCCGGCTTTTCTGAACCGATGCTGCAACTTTATTTTTCAAGAGGATATAGCCGCTTGATTGCGACTGATTGAACGGTTTTTCGAAAAATAGTTTTCGAGATTTTTCAGGCTTGTTACGCCGTTGCTTTTAGATCCCATTTCACTATTTTGCGTTCAGCAGTTTTAACGCCGCAGCACGAGCCTCATCAGTAATATGTTCGCCTGCAAGCATACGTGCAATTTCTTCCGCGCGTTCATTGATGTCGAGTTTATGGACACGGGTAATCAGGCGGTCACCATCCCCATGTTCAGATTTGGAAATCAGGAAGTGGCTGTCGGCTCGCGCAGCCACTTGTGGTGCGTGCGTTACAGAAAGCACTTGTACACCTTTGGCAAGTCTTGACAATCTTTGCCCGATAGCGTCGGCAACCGCACCGCCAACACCTGTATCGATTTCATCAAAAACCAGTGTCGGAGCAGAACCGCGATCGGCAAGAGCCACTTTCAAAGCCAGAAGAAAACGCGACAATTCACCGCCCGAGGCCACTTTCATCATCGGGCCGGCACGTGTTCCGGGATTTGTGCGCACCCAATATTCAACCCTGTCTATTCCTTCCGGCGTACGTTCTTCTTTGTTGCTTTCGATATTGACAATAAATTCCGCCCGTTCAAGCTTCAGGGCTGGTAATTCGGCCATGACCGCTTTCGTCAATTCTTTCGCCCGTTCATGCCGTTTTTGCGAAAGTTGTTCGGCCGCCTTATCATAATCTTCAAGGGCTGTAGCAACTTCTTTTTCAAGTTTTCCGACGGTTTCCTCGCTCTCATCAAGATCTTTCAAATCCTGATCCATCTTGTCGCGCAACTCCGATAGATTGTCAGCGGGAACATTATATTTCCGTGCGGCGGCACGCAAAGCAAACAACCGTTCTTCGACATTGCTTAATTCTTGTGGGTCAAAATCAAGCGCATGCATGGCCGCATCAACGCTATCTTGTGCAAGGCCCAAAGCTTCAAGCGCATTATCAATTGAATCGACGATCGGTTTGACAAGCTCTTCCGCTTCAGGAATTTTTCGTTCGAGACGTCGGACGAGATTTGCCAAAACCGGAACCGGTGATTGTGCCCCGTTCAACATATCTCCGGCCTCATTGATGTCGCCTGCAATTTTTTCGGCTTTCATCATATCGGTACGTCGGATTGCCAAACTTTCTTCTTCGCCTGCCTCGGGGCTAAGCTTATCCAGTTCTTCAACAGACGAACGCAAATAGTCCGCCTCACGCAAAGCTTCCGCAACTTTTTCGCGATGCTTCTTCAACGTTGTTTCGAGATTATGCCAGTGCCGATAACGCTCGCTCACCGCCTTGAGATCTTCATCCACACGCCCATAAGCATCAAGAAGATCGCGATGGGAGGCAATATCGACAAGCGCCCGATCAGCATGTTGTCCATGAATTTCTACAAGCTCGTGACCGACGTCACGCATCAAAGAGACACTTGCCGCCTGATCATTAATGAAGACTCGCGAACGACCATCGGAGGACTGGATGCGACGAAGGATGATATCGCCTTCGTCATCAAGGCCATTTTCTTTGATAAGTTTTCTGGCCGGATGGTCGATCGGCACATCAAAAACGGCCGTCACCTGCCCGCTTTCGGCCCCATGACGCACGAGGGAAGCGTCCCCACGCCCCCCAAGTGCCAAAGACAAAGAGTCAAGCAGAATAGACTTGCCAGCACCGGTTTCACCGGTAAGTACCGACAGGCCCGCGTCAAAGTTGATATCGAGCCTTTCGATCAGAACTATGTCGCGGATCGAAAGCTGTACAAGCATCTATGATCAGGAACCTTTTTTCAGCCCGGTTTTGTTCAACGCACGGGATATCCACGAGGCTTTGTTTTCTTGAGGTGCTACCCCACCCTTTTGCAGCAGGTTGAAAGCGTCCTTATACCATTTGCTTTCCGGATAGTTTTGCCCAAGAACAGCTGCCGCCGTTTGCGCTTCCGAGGTCAGACCCAAAGCATAGTTTGCTTCTGTCAAACGATAGAGTGCTTCCTCGATCTGGTTCGTATTGGAATATTCTTCAACAACGGTGCGATAACGCTTGATAGCCGAAAGATATTGTTTGCGTTCCTGATAATAACGGCCGATCTGCATTTCTTTACCGGCAAGTTGCTCACGCCCGAAACGTATCTTGGTTTTGGCATCATCGACATATTCCGAATTAGGATAGCGGTCGACAACTTCCTGCATAGCAGCAATTGCGCGTTTGGTATCTTTCTGGTCACGCGTAATATCGGGAATCTGCCGGAAATATGAAAGGCCGATAATGTAATAAGCGTAAGCGGCTTCCTCGGATGTCGGATAAAGAGCAATATAGCGCTTGGCCATATTGACCGCTTCGTCGTAATTGCCCTTGCGGTAATTGGTAAAAGCCCCCATAACAAGAGACTTGCGTGCCCATTCGGTGTAAGGATGCTGACGATCAACCGCCTCGAATTTTTTGGCAGCTTCGCTTAAACGACCGGCATCCAGATTGGCCAGAGCCTGATTATAAAGAACGTCCGGCGGGTCGATTTTATCGACATAGGATGTCAGATCGACATCCTTGTCTTTTTTCGAACAACCGGCTGTCAGGCATACGCTGCCAAGCATCAGCCCGATAATGACTTTACGCAAGATAGTGGATTTGTTTGCTCCAGCATCCATAAAACACGAATTCAACTTCGTCATGCTCTCTCCGGCCTTCCGGCATACCCTTGTTTATCGAAACCCTAAAGACATCACCCAGCGCTTGATCAAGACCGAATAGAAGTCATGGGAGGTTATTATCGGCATTATCAACCTATAACATTAATATTGAATTAGCCGATTTTTACTCAATCGGTCAATCATTCCTTATAGACTGAATTATGACAAATCCCTGAAAAGAACAGTTATTACAATCGAATTTATTAAAATTCTTTTGTATCGAATGCAGTTTTGTCTTCAAGAAGTGCTTTTACAAGCCTTGCATTCAAGGCATGTCCACCACGAAATGACCTGAAAAGGCCGATAACGGGCGAACCGGTCATTGCTGTATCACCAATCGCATCCAATAATTTATGGCGGACAAATTCATTTTCATAATGAAGACCGTCCGGATTAACGACATTGTCATCAAAACCGATCACAATCGAATTTTCCAATGACGAGCCGAGAGCCATACCTGCGGCCCAAAGTGTTTCAACATCTTTCAGGAAGCCAAAGGTGCGCGCTCTGGAAATTTCTTTTTTGAATTCTTCCGGTTTGCAATCAAAAACAATGGAGCTTTTGCCGATAATCGGGCTTGAAAATTCTATCGAAACGTCAAATCGTCTGCCATCAAACGGCTCGAACTCGGCAAAACCGTTTTTCGATTCGACCCTGACCTTTTTCTTGATGAGGATAAATTTGCGTTTAACGTTTTGATTAACAATTCCCGCTTTATCGAACGCCTCGCAATATGTCCATGAACCGCCATCAAGTATGGGTAACTCGTTATTTGAAACTTCAATGACAAGGTTATCAAGATTATAGGCGTTGATTGCAGCCATCAAATGTTCGATAGTCTCGACACGGACGGCCCCCGTACCCAAAGTTGTCGAAAGGTCGGTTTTACCGGTTTCTTCAGAAACAGCACGGAAGCGCTTTTTTTCGCCCGAGGGTAAAACTCTTACAAATACGATCCCCGTTCCTGCTTCGGCAGGGTTGATCGTGAGGGTTGAAGGGAGACCACTGTGAACACCATACCCGCTTAATGTGACCGCTTTTGCCAATGTTGATTGGAAATGTTGGTCAGGACCGGACTTTGAATGTTTACCAACCATAGTTGAAAGAATTTCCCTTCCTCGATTTTTAAAAAACTTTTCTTCACATAGCACTAATAACGATAATCTTCGACAAGGAATTTTATCAATTCCGTTGAAGCAAACCACCATTGCTCACCAATTCGAACTTTGACGGCTAATCTCCCAAATGTCATACACGATTTTCTTTAACATCATAACCGTCTTCACGTCTCGTCTTCGATCAAATTTTGCTTGTCACTCACTCCTGCCCGAAGAAGCCTCCGGAATTTATTTCCCGTTCAATATTGTTCATTCCCTACATTTTCACAAAGATGGTTTTGCGGGGCCGCTATTTCGCTGTTCCTCAACTTCGCATCATGTTAAGATTTTAACGTTCGCAGTTTTCGAACCGGCATAAGATATTGGAAGTAGACGGAAGTCCCTCTCTTGTTTTTCATTCTTTTTCACAAAAGGGCACCTTGAACATTGTTTTTCACCAAAAACACAAGCCGCTTTTTCAAACGTGCTCAGATTTATAAAACAGGTCAGGAAAATGATAAAACAGATCAGAAAAATTCAGTCTTGGTTTTAAGTTTTTACCGCGCTCCGCAATGGGAATAGCAGTTGTTTTAGGCATATGCAGACGAAATTGCCCACTCTTCTTTAAAAGCCAATTGCACAAACTTCTTCAACGCCGATCACTCACTCTCCTTGAGCGCAAATTGCCCACAGCTCGTTCATAGACTTTTGACGTTCGTCGAACCAAATAACAGGCTGGTTACGCCACTTTCGCCGTTTTCATTTCCGCAAAGCCAGATTGTGGTGAAAGAAGCAAACCGCATATACAAAAAAGCCGCTGTTTTAAAAAACAGCGGCAGTTTTGAGAAGGTTTTTGGGGCTTTTATAGTGTCGACCTCTCGAACAGAGGCCGACTTATTGTTACCTTCGTATTCAGTTTGCCTGACGGCGAAGGAAAGCCGGAATCTCCAACTGGTCTTCTTCGCTGACCGGCTGGCGTTGTTGTGGTTGCTGACGTGGTTGAGGTTCAGCAGACGGTTGCCGCCGAGGTGCGTAAACTGCAGCATCGGATGACAATTGACGGCGTGGTTCCTGATTTGGCAGAACCGGCTCGCGATTTTGTTTATGGGCAGGTTCCAAACGGGCTGTCGGCTCCTCATCGCGGTGAATCAAACTCTGCGTCAATTTTTGCCAAAGACTGCGTGGTCCCTGCTGAGCTTGTTGATGATGAGCGGCTGCATTGGCTTTTTCGCGGGCGACAGACGGAAAATCGCGCAGTTCAGGCATTCTGACCGGTGCCGGACGCTGTTGGGGTGCTGCCTGTTTTTCGCGCATTGCCGGTACTTCGGTCATCTCGTCAAGTACGCGGGCAGTTGCTTCCATATTTACCGGAGCTTGCTCACGCGGTTGAGACATACGCGGAGCCTGCATACGCGGTGTTTGCGGCATTTGCTGTGCCTGTGCATGAACCGTTGGCGCAGCCTGAATTTGCGGATTGGCGCGTTGCGGAATAACACCTGCGCTTGAGGAAGGAACTTTAAAAATTTCGCTCTGAGGACGGAATGGTTCCTCGACAGGCCTGTTCATTTCCAGTTCCAAAGCTTCCATGACCTCGACCATCGGCTGCGGTTTTGCTTCCGAAAGTTGAGCTTTCGGGCCAGCCTGTGGAATTGCATTATTCTCGAGCTTGCGTGCAGGGCCTGACACCTGATTTCCCTGCCCGTCTGTATCAGCGCCTTCGACGCTTGCACGGTCGATACCGGTTGCAACAACCGAAACACGGATGACACCTTCAAGCGATTCGTCATCAATCGCACCGAAGATCACATTTGCATCGGCATCGACTTCTTCACGGATACGATTGGCCGCTTCGTCAACCTCGAACAATGTGAGGTCACGTCCACCGGTGATCGAAATCAACAAGCCGCGAGCACCGCGCATTGACGTTTCGTCAAGTAGCGGATTGGCGATCGCTGCTTCTGCGGCTGCAAGAGCACGATTTTCACCGGAAGCTTCGCCGGTTCCCATCATGGCGCGACCCATTTCATGCATAACCGAACGCACATCGGCAAAATCAAGATTGATAAGGCCTTCTTTGATCATCAGATCGGTGATCGAGGCAACACCGGAATAAAGCACCTGATCGGCCATCATGAACGCATCGGCAAAAGTGGTTTGTTCATTGGCAATGCGGAACAGGTTCTGGTTAGGAATAACAATCAGCGTGTCAACGCATTTTTGCAATTCTTCAATACCGGCTTCGGCTGTTTTCATGCGGCGTGCACCTTCGAAATGGAAGGGCTTTGTAACAACACCGACAGTCAAAATACCTTTTTCTCTGGCTGCACGGGCAACCACTGGTGCAGCACCGGTACCGGTACCGCCCCCCATACCACAGGTAATGAAAACCATGTGGGAGTTACCGAGATGATCGACAATTTCATCAAGGCATTCTTCTGCTGCAGCCTGCCCGACTTCGGGAAGTGCGCCGGCACCAAGACCTTCGGTCACGGCCGCACCAAGTTGGATAACACGATCTGCCTTCGACATAGTCAATGCCTGGGCGTCCGTATTCGCGACAACAAAATCAACGCCCTGTAAGCCGGCATTGATCATATTATTGACAGCGTTACCGCCGCCACCGCCCACACCGAAAACAGTGATGCGTGGCTTCAATTCTGTAATATCTGGCCCGTGCAGATTGATTGTCATTGTCTTTTCCTTCTCAATAAGTACACCGCAAAGCCCTTAGCGGTAGAATTAGAAATATCACTCAACAACTCAAAAACTCTCGCGCAGCCATTGGCCTACGCGTTGAAAACGTCCCCCCGTACCAGTCTTGAGTTGACCGATCGTATGAACGATTTTCTCTTCGAAACTCGCCGTCTGCGGATAGATCATCAAACCGACAACCGCAGAAAACGCCGCTCCCTTAGCCAGAGTTGGCAACCCCGAAACTCCAAGCGGGCGACCGACCCTTACATTACGTCCCAATATCTTGCGTGCTGTCTCGGGCAAGCCGGTAAGCTGGCTCCCTCCACCTGTCAGCACAATACGTTTTCCGATAACATGGCCAAATCCGGAACGATTGAGCCTGTCACGTACCATTTCAAGAATTTCTTCCACACGTGCCTGAATAATGCGTGTCAAAACAGCACGTGGATATTGCATTTCGCTTCGCTCGTCCGCGATCGGTGAAATGCTGATCATATGTCTGTCATCCACGCCACCGGGAAGTGTCGACCCATGCATAACTTTCAGTCTTTCGGCATCTTCCAGAGGCATCGAAAAACCACGTGCTATATCAAGCGTGACATGGTTGCCACCAACAGGAATAGCATCGGCATGAACAAAATGATTGTCGGAAAAAACCGAAAATGTAGTTGTGCCGCCACCAATATCGATGCAGGCAGCTCCCAAACGGGCCTCATCATCAACGAGCACTGCAAGACCGCTTGCAAATGGTGTTGCAACCATTGCTTCAACACTGATGTGGGCGCGATTGATACAGGCTTCAAGATTCCGCAATGGTACAGTTTCTGCCGTTAAAACATGAACATCCACACCAAGGAGATTGCCTGTCATTCCTATTGGATCCGAAATCCCCTTTTCACTATCAAGCGAATAGCTGAGCGGAACCGAATGGACAATGTGACGATCAAGTGCAAATGCTTTTCTTGATGCACTGGCAAGAACCGAGCGAACATCACGTGAAGAGACTTCACGCCCGCTCACATCATATTCGCCATGAACAACAACACTTCTCAAGCGGGCAGACGAAAAATTGACGATTAATGAATCGACAATCAAACCTGCCATTTTTTCCGCTGCATCAACTGCGAGGCGAACAGATTGTTCTGCCGCCGCCATATCCATAACAACGCCGGATTTGATCCCGCGGGAACGTTGCACACCAAAGCCCAAAATTTCAATATGGTGCGTACGACCGGGCAAATATTGCATATGATCAAAAGGACGCAAACGCGCAATGACGCAAACAACTTTGCTTGAGCCCATATCAAGCACTGTCAACAGACGGGTCTTACGCAATCCGTTATGTCCTGAGCCGAGCAGATTCATGCGTGACCTGCCTTCCGAGCCTTCAAATGACGCTCTTCTTCTTTAACAACGTTATTACGCCGCTCCAATGCCTCATCCGACAATGCAACAGTAATACGATCAGGAAGCCGTAAATCAACACTCAAAACGTCGCGACTAAAAAGCCCTTGTTCTTTATCGGCCTTGACTGCATCCGCAAGTCTCGCAATAGCATCCGTTTCCGGCAATTTGATACGAACGCCATTATCAAGCAGAACATCCCAACGCCGGTCACCCACACGTACATAAGCCCGTACATGTTCTTTAATTTCCGGAAAAGCGGCTACTTCATGCACAAAATCGGATGCCTTTTTATCGGCACCGATACCGACAACAAGCGGCAAATCACCCGCAAGGCCCGGTTTGAACGGCACGATCACTCGCCCTGCGTCATCAATAATATCAAGATTATCGCCATGCTGCCAAACTGCATAAGGCTGCCGCTCGACAAGCGAAACACGAACACGATCCGGATAGATCTTTTGAACGTCGACCGATTGTATCCATGGAAGTTGTGCAAGCGCCTCACGGGCCTTGACTGCATCAAAACCGATCATCGAGGTTTCGCCATCAAGACCGAGAGCCGAAAGAACATCAAGTTCCGACATGCGGTTATTACCGGCAATTTCTACATCTTCGACTGCAAAACCGAATGTCGATGTTGTGGCTTTTACAACATCATCGGTGTGGCCACCTGCCGAAATGCCATAGCAAGCTGTTGCACCAAAAAAGAGGACGACTGCAAACGCACCAAAATGGCGTGGCAGCTCGATGTCAGCCTGAACAATTTGAGAGACAGTACGCCGCAACCGCCGGTAAAGGCGGGGCAATATCGACATCGCAAGTGTCGAAAAACCGTCCTCTTGTTGACCGTTCAACGCATACACGACGCGTCCTCCAACATCCACTTTACAAGATCGCCAAACGAGCGACCCGCCACTTTCGCCATGTCCGGTACAAGAGAGGTGGGTGTCATACCCGGTTGTGTGTTGATTTCCAACCAGACCAACTCACCTTTCTCCTCGTCAAAACGAAAATCCGAGCGGCTAACACCTCTGCACCCGAGTGCCTGATGTGCTGCCACAGACATCCTTTGCACATTTTGGTAAATATTTGGTGAAAGTGGCGCAGGACAAACGTGTTTTGATCCGCCTGGCTTATATTTTGATTGAAAATCGTAAAATTGAAATTCTTTATCCGGCACAATCTCGCAAACTTCCAACGCTTCTCCACCCAGAACAGCGCAGGTCAGCTCCCTTCCCGCAACATATTTTTCTACGATGACATCATCGCCATAGTGCCAGGATGATCCGGTAATTTCGGATGGCGGTGTATTTTGACCGGCCTTGACGATAACCACGCCAAAGCTCGACCCCTCATAAACCGGCTTGATGACATAAGGAGGCTCGATCGGATGGATTTTTCCAATCTCGAAACGGTTCATCACGCGCGACGGCGCAACCTTTACACCATTTGCTGCCGCAACGATTTTTGCCCGCCCCTTATCCATAGCAAGAGCGGACGCCAAAACACCCGAATGGGTGTAAGGAATTTGCAAAAATTCCAATATGCCCTGAATACGGCCATCTTCACCAAAAATACCGTGTAAAGCATTGAACGCAATATCAGGCTTTAATTCCGACAGTCTGGACGCAACATCGCGCCCGACATCAACTTTTGTGACTTTATAACCGAGATTTTCAATGGCCTCTGCACATGCCGTTCCCGAAGACAGACTTATCGGGCGCTCGGAAGAAAAACCACCCATCAATACGGCAACATGCTTTTTCGCCATTACGAAAAAACTCCCTCAGAAACCACTAAATATAGACCCCATCTAAACAACCGATACTATCGGTCGTCTGAAAATCCAAATCATCCTTGCGAATCAATGGACTAGCATTAACCATAATGAATCAGAATCATCCCATTCTGACAACCCCCGCATCATGCAAGATGCTGATTCGAAAGGCGAAATTCCTTTCATCCCTTTGAAATGACTCATAGATTTTTTTCAGTTTTTTTTCATTATCTGTCATTTTATCCGTGGGCATAATCCGTTCTTTCGAAAAACGGCAATTGCAGGTCCCCTCGCACACCGAGCGGTTTTGCTAATTTCTGTCTTACAATTTTGAAAAACGAACAAAAATACGCGATACACAGACTGACTTTTAACGGCTTTGATGAAAGCTCCGGTCAGAAGCCCGAGTTTTACGCAAAACAACGTAATCACTAAAAAAGATAACCGGCTTTATAACCTGACAGATTCCCGTTCCGGAAATATAAGTATTTTCCGGAAATCATCCGTAAGTTTTTCCATTGTTCAAAAAATCGGACAATGCATAAAATTTATTAGATCATAAACCAGCTAAATTTTTTTAATACAGTGTAATTATCCACAAGATTATAAATAATCAAATTCATTTTTATAAATGTTTTTATCTTTCAGAGTATTAAAATTATAAAATTACAAGTCTTTGAAGTGGACCTGAATTGAAAAGGCGCAAAGATTTGCTTGCGCCTCTTTATTTTTACCCGTTTCAATGGGGAGCTATAAAAGGTTCTACAATTCTATCGGGCAAAAATTGGCCTATACGTTTAATTTCCCAATGAAGCACAATTCCGGTTTTTTCAAACACCCGCTTCCTTACTGTTTCGCCTAAAAGCTCGAGATCATAGGCGGTTGCATTACCTTTATTGATCATGAAATTACAATGCATGGTGCTCATCTCGGCTCCACCGATTGTCAAGCCGCGGCAGCCTGCTTCATCAATGACCTTCCATGCCGATGTACCCTCGGGATTACGGAAGGTTGAACCGCCGGTTTTTTCACGAATGGGTTGAACTTCTTCGCGGTGGCGAATGGCCTCGTCCATGGCTTTTTTAATGTCTTCCTTGTTGCCTTTTGGCCCTTCAAGCAAAGCACCGACAAAGATCAAATCATCATCGACCTTTGATTGACGATAGGAATATTGCATATCCGAAAGATTGAGGATATGGCGTTTCCCCTCACGGTCGAGTGCATAGACTTCAACAACATGTTGTGCTGTTTCGCCGCCATTGGCTCCGCCATTCATCTTCAATGCTCCGCCGAGACCTCCCGGTATTCCGCAATAAAAATGAAAACCTGAAATTCCAGCTTCCAGCGCGACAGAAGCAAGCCTTTTATCGGTGGTTGCGGCACCGGCAAAAATGCGCGTCTGCGAAACTTGCTGGGTTTCACCAAAACCTTTGGCCGAAAGACGGATTGTAACACCGGCAATACCGCCATCACGTATCAGCAAATTGGAACCGATACCGACAATTGTTATCGGCACATCCCTCGGCAATTTTTGTAAAAAGACCGCAAGATCGGCTTCGTCTGCCGGTTGATAGAAGACTTCGGCAAGGCCACCGGCGCGAAACCAGGTGACTTTGCTCATATCCACATTAGGGTGAATTCGTCCTCTTATGCCTTCAAGAGAAGGTTGCAACCGCTTTAAAAGTGCTTCGCCATCTATCATCTGACCAAAACTTATTTTTTATCGAGATCTGCCAATTCATTGGGTAGAGCATAAGCCCATTGGGTAATATTGCCAGCCCCGAGGAAGACAACATAATCACCGGGCTTTGCAATTTTTCTCACAATCGGGGCGATTTCCTTCGGGTCGGCAATATATCGCGCATCACGATGGCCGGCAGTTTTAATCCGGTCAACCAGAGCTTTCGAGTTGACACCTTCAATCGGGTCTTCTCCGGCCGGATAAACCGGAGCGACAAGAATAGTGTCGGCATCATTGAAACAGGTTGCAAATTCATCAAAAAGGTTATGAAGGCGTGTATAACGGTGCGGCTGGGCAATAGCAATGACACGACCTTTTACACTCTCACGAGCAGCTTTGAGCACTGCTTTGATCTCTACCGGATGGTGTCCATAGTCATCAAAAATTTCCACACCGTTCCAGCTACCAGTATGGGTAAAGCGGCGTTTGACACCGCCAAAGCCCGCCAATCCTTTGATAATGGCGTCATCAGAAACGCCAAGTTCGTGGGCAACTGCAATGGCCGCTGTGGCATTCAGCACATTATGACGACCGGGCATTGGCAAAACCAGATTTTTCATCTCGATAACCGCACCGGTTTTACGCGAGCGTATGACGACATCAAAATGCGATTTCGGCCCTTCCATATGGTGGTTCAAAAAGCGCACATCTGCCTGCGGGTTGGAGCCGTAAGTGATGACGCGACGGTCATCAATGCGGCTCACCAATGCTTGCACTTCCGGATGATCGAGACACATGACGCCAAAACCATAGAAAGGAACATTCTCGACAAATTGCAAGTAAGCTTCGCGTTCTGCTTCGAAAGTCCCGTAATGATCAAGATGTTCAGGATCAATATTGGTAACAACTGCGACATCGGCGGGAAGTTTTAAAAATGTACCATCGCTTTCGTCGGCTTCGACCACCATCCAATCGCCTTCACCCATACGTGCATTGGTACCATAAGCGTTGACAATACCGCCATTGATCACAGTCGGGTCCAGATTACCGGCTTCGAGAAGCGTGCCGATCAATGAAGTGGTTGTGGTTTTTCCGTGCGTTCCGCCAATAGCGACAGCCTGCTTGAAGCGCATCAATTCGGCAAGCATTTCAGCCCGTCTCACAATCGGTAGATGACGTTCTTTGGCGGCAATATATTCCGGATTATTTTTATGAATAGCCG
Organism: Bartonella sp. M0192; assembly: GCF_016102305.1. NCBI lineage: Bacteria > Pseudomonadati > Pseudomonadota > Alphaproteobacteria > Hyphomicrobiales > Bartonellaceae > Bartonella > Bartonella sp. M0192. The sequence continues at coordinate 1,979,467 of NZ_JACFOU010000001.1, forward strand.
TTGAAACAACGACAACTTCGGCCTGCCCCAGATTATCGGCACTGTGACCGACATGAATTTTTATTCCGTGGGAGCGCAAACGCTCGACATTGGCATTGTCCGCCTGATCGGAACCTTGAACTTTATAGCCCAGATTATGGAGCACTTCGGCAATACCGCTCATGCCTATACCCCCAATTCCCACAAAGTGGATTAGGCCAATACTCAAGGGCATTTTCATGAAGTTTCTCCTTCTTTAAATTCTTTTACTGTTTTGCCCGCAACCAATGCTTCTGCAAGATCTGCCAATTTTTTTGTGGCATCTCTATGACCTGCAGTTTTGGCAACTTTTGCCTGTGTAATAAGAAGAGCGCTGTTTTTGGCAACCGCATCAATCATTTTTGCAAGCTCGTGACTATCAAGTTCTTTCTGCTGCATCACTTTAACAGCACCGGTCGCAGCGAGCCTTGCTGCATTGGCTGCCTGATCGTGATCGAGTGCATAAGGGTATGGAACAAGCAAAGCGGGTCTGCCGATTGCTGCAATTTCCGACACTGTAGAAGCGCCCGATCGTGCAATAATGAATTGGGCATCGGCAATACGCTTCGGCATATCCTCGAAAAATTCTTTAACTTCGGCTTCGACTTGAAGATTCCGATAGGTTTCGACGAGTTCGTTTTGGTCACCCCTGACCTGCTGGACAATATGCAACCGTTTTTTTACATCATCGCCAAGCAGTTTTACCGCTGCCGGTACAATTTCATTGAAAAATGAAGCTCCCTGACTGCCACCGAAAATCAAAAGATTGAAAGCATCAGTTCCATCAGACGGGCGGTAGGGTTGTTCCGAGGCTTCGATCACCGCATCACGAACCGGATTGCCGGTTACAACAATTTTGTCTTTATACGGCCCTTCATCTTCAAGAAAGCCGCCGGCAATGGCATCAACCCGTTCAGCCAAAGCCTTATTGGCACGCCCCATCACCGCATTCTGCTCGTGAATAAAGGCGCGCAAACCAATCGACTTTGCCGCATAAAGCGGCGGCAATGTGGGATAGCCGCCAAATCCTGCAACAAGAACCGGCCGCAATTTTTTAAATAGTCGCCGTGACGCCCGAACACCTTTCAAAAGCTGCCAGAGCGTTTTCGCCACCGCAAAAGGATTTTTGCTCGTTATGGTTGCCGAGGGAATAACATGCACATGATCATCGTCAAATGTGCGCACAAAGCGTCTTGCCCTGTCATCGGTAATCAAATGGACATCATAGCCCCGTCGGACAAGTTCGCCTCTTAAAGCTTCGGCAGGAAAAAGATGGCCACCGGTGCCACCCGCAACCAGAACAATTATTTTTTTATCAGTCATCTCACACCGCTGGCAGAATAGTCGGTAACGACGCTGAAAGCCTTGCTTCGGGGCGTCTACGCGTCAAGCTCAACAAGATTCCCATGGAAATTGCAATTGCCACCATAGACGAACCACCATAAGAGATAAATGGCAAAGTCATGCCTTTTGGCGGCATTAAATGCAGGTTAACTGCCATATTGATCATGGATTGGCAACCGAACAGAATAGCCATGCCTGCAATAGCAAAGCGGGTAAAAGAATCCCGTTCATTCATAGCTATTTTCATGGATCTGATAACGATGAAGGCGAAAAGTGCAACAATCAGCAGGCAAAGAACAATGCCATATTCTTCCGCCGCAACCGAAAATACAAAGTCTGTGTGACTGTCTGGAACAATCCGTTTGACTGTCCCCTCGCCCGGCCCCTGCCCGAACCAGCCGCCATGCAAAATAGCCTCACGCCCGACATCCACCTGAAATGTATCGCCTTCGCCGGTCAAAAACCCGTTGACGCGTTCCTGAACGTGGTGAACAAAAAGATAGGCGCCAAAACCGCCAACAATCGCAAGCCCGATGAACAGAATGATGATGAAAATCGGCACACCGGCAAGGAAGAACAGGCCGCCCCAAGTGGCGCTGATAAGCATTGTCTGCCCGATATCGGGTTCAAGCACCAGAAGGCACGCACATGTTCCATAAAGAATAATGGCAAGCAAAAAGCCCGGAATGCCGTTTTTTCTGGTCTGATCGGAAAAAAGCCATGCCGACATAACGACGAAAGCCGGTTTCATGAATTCGGATGCCTGCACAGATACGCCGAGCACAGAAATCCACCGTCTCGACCCCTTGACTTCGGCGCCAAACAACAAGGTTGCGACCAGTAGAACAAGTGTTACCAGCAATAGTAGCGCGCAAAACCGGCGAATATTGCGCGGGGTAAAGAAGGAAACGAAAATCATCGTAAAAAGCGCCGGAAAGCTGAAAATAATGTGCCAACGCACAAAATAGAAACTGTCGGCAATACCGATTTTGCTTGCAACGGTAGGACTTGCAGCAAAGGAAAGCATAATGCCAAGCCCCATTAACATGAGACAGGCTGCCAGAATTGGCCGGTCTATTGTCCACCACCAATTGGCTATCGGTCCACGGTCTGCACGAGAAACCATTTCAACCCCTTTGTTACTAATGTCCGTTCAAGAACAATTTTTGCTCATTTATCAGTAGAAATTACGCCGAAAAGGATTCCGGTTGGTTAACGCGCACTCAACTTTTTAATTATGGACAAAAAATGGCTTCGACCGTCTCAAGCCGAAGCCATGAAATATAGGAGAAACAAAAATGGAGATTACAACGCTTTTACAAAAGCTTTGAAGGCATCACCACGAGCGCCATAATTTTTGAACTGGTCATAGCTTGCACAAGCAGGCGAAAGCAGAACGGCCACTTCTTCGGCTTTGTCTGCCCCCGCATCCTGATGGGCTTCCTGAACAGCTTTTTCCAGTGTTCCCGACATTGAAATCGGAAATGCGCCATTGATGGTGCGGGCAAAATCTTCCGCAGCATCACCAATGAGATAGGCTTTGCGGATTTTCGGGAAATAATCTTTCAAAGCGGTAATGCCGCCTTCTTTTGCAAGACCGCCGATAATCCAGTAAATATGATCAAAGGTGGCGAGCGCCGGTGCACTTGCCTCGGCATTAGTTGCCTTGCTATCGTCGACATATAGAGCATTGCCGATTTTTCTGACCTGCTGCATACGGTGCGGCAGCCCGACATAGGAGGCAAAAATACGCTGCAATTCAACCGGTTTTATTTTTAAAATATCAAGGGTGCCGAGTGCCATCAAAGCATTCTGCGCATTATGACTGCCGCGAAGCGAGTCTATTCCCGAAAGCGACAAACGTGCTTCCGCTTTGCCGTTCTCCACACTGAAAAGCTCGTCTTTGACAGCATAATATCCGCTCTTCAAAACCTTGTCTTTTGAAACGGGATAAACTTTATGATGGTCATGTAAAAGCTCTTCATAGATTTTTGTCGAATTTTCATCATCAACGGCAACCAATGCCGTTTTCGCGCCATTTACCAGCCGCTTTTTGATTTCGCAATAATGGGCAAATGTCCCGTGCCGGTCGATATGATCGGGCGAAATATTAAGAAGAATGCCAACCGTCGGGTTGATGGACGGTGTGAGATCAATCTGGAAAGACGAGCATTCGATCACATAAAAACGATTTTTTTCAAACGGCTCGAGCGACAAAATAGCGGTACCGATATTGCCACCCATTTCCGACAATTTTCCGCTCTCGTTCAGAAGATGATTGATGAGTGCTGTTGTGGTCGATTTGCCATTAGTGCCGGTAATTGCAATGAAGGGCATATCCGCGTCGGCAAGTTTATTGTGTTTGAGATAAGCATTGCGCTCGCCAATGAACAATTCAATGTCGCCGATAATTTCAACACCGGCAGCTTTTGCAAGTTTGACTGTCCAGTGGGGTTCGGGATTGGTGAGCGGCACACCGGGAGCTAGAACGAGAGCCGAGATTGTTGACCAATCGACGTTATGAAGATCGCTCACCGGTATATTCTCAGCACGCGTTTTTTCGACGGTTTCCATTTTGTCGTCCCATGCGAGAACGTCCGCACCACCGGCAAGAAGCGATTTTGCTGTGGCAATACCCGAACCACCAAGTCCAAAGAGTGCAACTTTTTTATTCTTGAAAGAATTGACTATAATCATTTTGCTTATCTTAATTTAAGAGTTGAAAGACCGATCAGGGCAAGCACAATCGAGATAATCCAGAAGCGTATAACGACCTGACTTTCTGTCCAGCCTTTTTTCTCGAAATGGTGGTGGATCGGCGCCATGAGGAAAACGCGTTTTCCTGTCAATTTGAACCAGAAAACCTGAATAATGACGGAGAGTGCTTCCATAACGAACAGCCCGCCGATGACAGCAAGAACGATTTCATGTTTTGTTGCAACCGCAACAGCACCCAACATACCGCCAAGTGCAAGCGAGCCGGTGTCGCCCATAAAAATTGCGGCAGGCGGCGCATTAAACCACAAAAAGCCTAGTCCCGCTCCGACAACCGCGCCGAGAAGCACTGTCAGTTCGCCTGAACCCGCGACATAGTGAATCTGTAGGTAATCGGCAAAATTGATATTGCCGGACAAATAGGCAATGAGCGCAAATGACGAAGCGGCCACCATGACCGGAACGATGGCAAGTCCATCAAGGCCGTCGGTGAAGTTGACCGCATTACCCGCTCCAACCATGACAAAAGCAGCAAAGGGAATAAAAAACCAGCCGAGATTGAGCAAATAATCTTTCACAAAAGGAAGTGCGAGGCCCGTTGATTCGAAATGCATAATGACGCCGGAGGCGACAATGGCAATGATAAATTCCAATGTCAGACGAGCCTTTCCGGAAAAGCCTTTTTCGCTTTGTTTGGTGACTTTGAGATAATCATCATAAAAGCCGATTGCGCCGAAGGCCAACATAACGAGAAGTACAACCCAAAAATAGATATTGGAAAGATTACACCATAGAAGTGCAGAAACCACCGTACCGCTCAAAATCATCAAACCGCCCATGGTCGGGGTACCGGCTTTTTTGAAGTGGGTTTGCGGGCCGTCGGCACGGATTGGCTGGCCTTTGCCCTGACGCACTTTCAACGAGGCGATAATGCTTGGTCCGAACAGAAAAACAATCAGTCCCGACGTTAGCAAAGCCGCACCGGTGCGGAACGTAATATAGCGGAACACACCGACACCGGGCAGAATATCGGTCAGTGATGAAAAATACATCAACATGGAAGCTTGGCCTTTTTAACTTTCAATCGGCTTTCTTATAACGTTCAAGCAAAGCCGACACAACACGCGAAGAGCGAATGGAATTCGATGATTTGACCATGATGACATCACCATCATGAATGTCTTTGAGAACGAGTGGGATAATCTCTTCGACATTTTCTTTCAAATAAACTTTGAGCTTTTTTGCAAGCTCCTGTTCCAAAGGTTTGATTTCGCGTCCAATGAGATAAACCGGATTGGCACCCGAGGCAAAAACCGGTTCGGCAAGTTCGCGGTGAAGTTTTTCGCTATATTTGCCAAGTTCGAGCATATCGCCAAGCACCGCAATGCGCCGCCCGCGTGCGCCGGTTTTGGCTTGCTTCAAAAGTTCAAGACTTGCCCGCATGGAAGCTGGATTGGCATTATAACTTTCGTCAATCAGCGTGAATGTCCCGCCCGATGGCAATTCCAGATGATAACGTGCGCCGCGCCCGTTTTCGGCGCTAAATGTTGCCATTGCCATAACAATATGTGCCATATCGGCACCAACACAATCACACGCACCGAGCACGGCCAGACAATCCTGTACAATATGGCGTCCGGGTGCTGCAACCTTCACCATGGCTTCAGTGTCGCCAATCTTCACACTCATACTTGAACAGTCGGCCAACATATGGAGTTTTTCCAAGCGATAGTCGGCAAAATCGGCTTCGCCGAAACTCAATATATTTTCAATCCCGCACGCTTTGGCCTTATCGGAAAGAAAGTGGAAAAAATCATCATCGGCATTAAGAAGTGCTGTCCCGCCTTTTTCGACACCTTCGAAAATTTCCGCTTTTGCTGTGGCAATTTCCTCGACACTCGAGAAGAACCCCAGATGCACTGCCGCAACCTTGGTGATAATGGCCAAATGCGGCCGCACCATTTTTACCAATGGGCGGATTTCACCAGAATGGTTCATGCCGATCTCAAACACACCGTAATCCGTATCGGCCGGCATACGGGCAAGGGTTAGCGGCACTCCCCACAGATTATTGAAGGAGGCCGGATTGGCATGAACTTTTCCGACAGCTCCAAGACAATGGCGCAATGCTTCCTTTGTGGTGGTTTTTCCGACAGATCCGGTCACAGCAATAATTTTTGCGCCTGATCTCGCCCTTGCTGCGATTGCAAGCTCATCAAGAGCTTTCAGCACATCATTAACTGCAATCATCGGCACACCGAGTTTTTGAAGGTCTGCTTTGTGGGCTTTTTCGATAATCAACAAGCCTGCTCCGGCCTCGGCAGCTTTCGCCGCAAAATCATGTCCATCCAGTTTTTCGCCCTTGATACAGAAAAAGATTTCGCCCCGCTTTACGGTGCGGCTATCAATCGAAACGCCCGATAATTCATCCGGCAAATTGCCGATGATCTCGCCATCAATTGCTTTTTCAAGCTCGGCTTTCGTCCATAATGGCTTCATTTATGCTGTCCTTCCAAGGCCTCCGTTATTTCCTGATGGTCAGAAAAAGGATGGACTTCGGTTCCGATAATCTGGCCCTTTTCGTGTCCTTTTCCGGCAACAACCAATGTATCGCCGCTTTGAAGCAGAGAAATGGCATAACGGATGGCTTCTCTTCTATCCCCGATTTCTTTGGCGCCGCTTGCCGCTGCCATAATTTCTTTGCGGATTTCGGCGGCATTTTCGGTGCGCGGGTTATCATCGGTCACAATAACAATGTCGGCATATTTGGTAGCGATTTTCCCCATAATCGGGCGTTTCCCCTTGTCACGGTCACCACCGCAGCCGAACACCACAACCACTCTTCCGGTGGTGAAAGCTTTGACAGCAAGTAACACCTGTTCCAGCGCTTCCGGTTTATGTGCGTAATCGACATAAATTGCCGCTTTATCTTTTGTTGTTCCGACAAGTTCAAGACGCCCCGGTGCTCCTTGCAAACGTTCAAGTGCACGGAAAACTGCCGCAGCAGAGACACCGGTTGCAAGTGTGAGACCGGCTGCAACAAGCGCATTGGAAACCTGAAAGTCGCCGGCGAGCGGTAGCGTGAACTCGAAAACCTCGTTATCGACAATGCAATCAACAAATTGGCGCGAGCGTTGGTGCTCGATATGGCGCAATTTAATAAAATCACCCTTGCGCCCGACCGTTAAAACCTGCCGTTTTGACCGTTTGACATGTTCGATTGCCGCTTCCGAAAACTTGTCATCGGCAAAAATGACGGCAGGAGCATCTTTCGGCAAAAGCGTGTCGAAGAGACGCATTTTTGCCCTGAAATAATCCTCGACAGTGGGATGATAATCCATATGGTCGCGCCCCAGATTGGTAAAAGCGGCGGCAGCAAGATGGACACCATCGAGGCGGCGCTGATCTATACCGTGAGAGGAAGCTTCCATGGCAACATGGGTCACACCTTCATCTACAAGTTCGGCCATTATCTGTTGTAACCTCACCGGATCAGGCGTGGTCAAGGAACCATATTCATTTTTCACTGGCGTAATTACGCCGATTGTTCCAATTGTCGCGGCAGCAAAACCGGCATCTTTCCATATCTGACGCGTAAATGAAGCGACAGATGTTTTGCCGCTTGTGCCGGTAACAGCCACAACAGTCTCGGGTTGTTTTCCGAAGAAACGTGCTGCAATGAGTGCCAATTGATGACGTGCATCCGCTACACGTAAAATTGGAACATTGCTGTTCGTCAATTTAAAATCATGGTCGGTGAGAATAGCAACGGCGCCCCGTTTTGCTGCGTCTTCGGCGTAAACGCCGCCATCGCCTTTATTCCCTTTGAGAGCGACAAAAAGGAAACCGGGCATAACTTTTCTGGAATCGGCGGTCACGCCCTTAATTTCAACAGACGGTACTATTGTTTTCTGGTGAACACCGCTTATCAGTTGATCAAGTGTCATGCGCTATCCCCTTTTCCACTAGTCATTAAACGACGTTTCAGGCAATTTCTGATTGCCGGAAGACGCAAGTACAGGAGCATATTCTTCTTTAAAGTCCGGTCTTACACCCAAAAACGTTGCAGACCTGCGAATAATTTCTGCGACCATCGGAGCCGCGTTGAAACCGGCTGTTGCCCCGAATTTTCCTTCTTCTGCCTTAGGTTCGTCAATAATTGTCAAAACAACATATTGCGGGTCATCAATCGGGAATGACGCAAGGAAGGCGTTGAACCTTTTGTTTTTCGAATATTTGCCGTTTTCGACTTTTTCGGCAGTACCGGTTTTTCCGCCAACGCGATAACCTTCAACCTTGGCTCTGCGCCCCGAACCGATATCTCCATTCAATTTATAAAGATAACGCATATCGCGGCTCGTTTCCGGTGCAACAACCTGTTTGGAATGTTCTTCTGCCTCTTCGGCCGTGCGTTTCAAAAATGTCGGTTCGATAAGCCTGCCGCCATTCATCAAGGCACTGGCACCAACCGCTGTTTGCAATGGCGTTGTCATCATGCCGTGGCCAAACGCAATGGTCATGGAATTGACAGTTTTCCAGCGTCTCGGCTCGACCGGACGGGCAACTTCCGGAAGTTCTGTCGTCATACGGTCAAGAAGTCCCATTCTTTTTAAAAATTCGCGGTGCCCGTCAATGCCGATTGTCAGCGCTTCTTTTGCCGAACCGATATTGGAAGAAAAGATGAAGATTTCCCAGGCTGTCAACGGGCGGTATTTACCGTGGAAGTCACGGATGAAATGTCCGCGTCCTGCGGCGAGCGGCTTTGACGCGTCAACAACACTATTCAACTGGAATTTTCCCGAATCGAGCGCCATTGCGGTGGTAAAACTTTTAATTGTCGACCCCATTTCAAATGTACCGGCTGTCATCCGGTTGAGGCGGTCTTTCTTAAGTGCATCGACCGGATTGTTGGGGTCAAAATCGGGCATGGAAGCCATAGCAAGCACTTCACCGGTGTGAATATTGATAACCACCGCACCGGCGGCAATTGCCTGATATCTTTGCATGGCGTCCGCCAATACATCACGCATAATGGCCTGAACACGGATATCGATTGAAAGTTTTACCGGTTCAAGTGACGTTTCGTCGGCAAGTCCGGCTGCACGCAAATCGCTTAAACCCGCATTGTCGATATATTTTTCCATTCCCGCCGTGCCCTGATTGTCAACATTGACCATGCCGAGAATATGGGAAGCCGTTGGTCCACCGGGATAGAAGCGGCGCACTTCCGTGCGAAACCCGACACCGGGAATACCAAGAGCCATAATTTGCTCTTTCTGGCTTGGAGTAAGCCCGCGCTGAATCCACGCAAAACCGGTTTTCTTTTTAAGTTTTTTATAGGTTTCCTGCCAATCAAGATTGGGCAGAACCGTTGAAATCAATTCGATTGTTTCATCAACATCAATGATGCGGCGCGGTTCGGCAAAAAGCGAATAAGTTTTCAAATCGGTTGCAAGAAGCCGCCCGTTACGATCAAGAATATCGGGACGGGCTGCCGATTGTTCGACTGCAGGGCCGGAGGCTTCTTCTATCTCGCCACCTTTGATACCGAAATAGATCAGGCGGGCAAAAATCACCGCATAAACGCATAAGAAACAGCTCACCACCACCATCAGGCGGCGGCGGGTTCTGCGTGAACGATATTCGGCCTTTTGCAACTCTTCATAACGGTTGAGAGGTGCCTTTGGTTTACGCTTCAAAAACGGAATAAACTTCATGGCCGGACGCTTCCTGTTGCGATATTATCGATATTCGTGTTGCCATTGCGGGCAAGCAGCGAATTCTTTTCTTCAAGCTCGTCATCCTTGATCAGATTTTCGATCTGGTCTGGCAGACGTTCCGGTATATCCTGCAATTTGATAATCTGGCGGGGTTCGGTTACCTGCAATCCGAGTTGGTCCTGATAACGGGTGGCCAATACCTGCATACGTTCTGGCTCTATCATCATTGCCCATTCGGCATGCAAAAGATTGATGGTGTTTTTTTCGGCAACAATTTGTCGTTCGATACGCTGGACTTCACCAATGCGTTTCAGTGCGTCGTATTTCACTTTGTATGTGATACCGGCTGCACAAATCATAATGGCCACCAAAATCATATCAAATGTACGAAAAACTGTCATTTTCTATTACCATCATTTCGGGCATCAGTTCGGGCATTAAATCGGGCAAGTTCAGGAAGACCGAATATTGATTTATCAAGAGGTGCTATGTCGGCATCCGTGCGAATACCAAAACGGAAACGCGCAGAGCGTGAACGGGGATTAGTCTCTAACTCCGCTTTATCTGCGGTAATTCCGCTTTTGACTTTAAGAGTGAATGTCGGCTTTTCTGTTTCTTGAACCGGCAAATAGCGCGATTGCGCGCGCGCTTTTGACCGGAGAGCGAAAAACTTTTTCACCATACGGTCTTCAAGTGAATGGAAGGTAACAACACCTAGCCGCCCGCCCGGTTTCAAAACCGCTTCGCCAGCTTCAAGCGCTTTGGCCAATTCCTGAAGCTCGTCATTGACGTAAATACGCAAAGCCTGAAAAATTCTTGTTGCCGGATGGATATGATCGCCGGGTTTGCGCCCCACCAATGTCTCGACAGCATCTGCAAGATCAGACGTCCGCAAAAACGGCTTTTTCTCACGCCTTTCGACAATCATTCTGGCAATGCGTGCCGCATGGCGCTCTTCCCCGAGAAGACCGAAAATACGTGTAAGGTCTTTCACCTTCATGGTGTTCACAACATCGGCCGCACTAAAACCTTTTTCCGACATACGCATGTCAAGCGGCCCGTCTTTCTGGAACGAGAAACCGCGCTCTGCCCCGTCAATCTGCATGGAGGAAACACCGATGTCGAGAATAACACCGTCAACTTTATCTTCTGTCACATGGCCGAGATTGGAAAATTCTGTATGAACGAGTTTCAATCGCGGGCGATATTCTTCAACCAGAGCTTCGCCGTCACGGATCGCTTCCGGATCGCGATCAAGTGCAATGACATTGGCACCTTTATCAAGGAGTGCACGCGAATAACCACCTGCACCAAAGGTACCGTCGATAATTGTTTTACCGGCGCAAGCATCCATTCCCGCAAGAACAGGTGCGAGTAAAACAGGGATATGACGTTTAAAACCGGTATCCTTAACAGTTGGCATCGTTATCTTTTAACAGCACGTTTAAAAATTGATTGGCGCATCCTGACCTTTCAATCGGTCAAAATGCGTCAATCTTCTTTATCGCACAGTTATGCTTAACGAAGTGTTAGGATTGAACCCGTCATTCACGAAATTTCCGGTATTAAACCGAATGTCATGAAGAGCAGGACAAAATTCAGTATCAAAACAACAATTGCCGAAAGAATGGCAACGATCTGGGTAACAATTCCGTTGGAAAATTGCCCCATAATGGATTTGCGACCACTAAAATAGAGAAGCGCAATCATGGGGACAGGCAGCGAGATTGAAAGAATAACCTGACTGACAACCAGTGCTTCGGTCGAGTTGACACCGAGTGCCACAACGATAAAGGCAGGAATCATCGTAACAAGACGGCGAACCCATATCGGTATATAGAAGCCGACAAATCCTTGCATAACCATTTGTCCGGCCATAGTGCCGACAACCGAACTTGAAATACCCGAAACAATCAACGAAACAAGGAAAACGCCTGCCGCACCGATACCGAGAAGCGGTGTCAATGTGTAATAGGCCTGATCGATTTCGGCAATGTCGTTATGCGCACCATGAAATGTACTTGCCGCCATAATAACCATGGCCATATTGACCATGCCGGCTATAGCAAGAGCAACTATAACTTCGCGGTTTGAGTAACGAACAAGCTGGCGGCGATCCTTGTCACTCTGGACCTTGGCACGTGCCTGTGTCAGGCCGGAGTGGAGGTAAAGCGCATGCGGCATAACGGTAGCACCGATAATACCGACGGAAATAAGCAAGGCGTTGGCATCAGGCATTTCCGGTGTAAAAAGATGCAAACCTGCAGCTTCCCAATCAACCGGTGCGATCACCATTTCAATCAGATAACAAAGGCCGATAATCGAAACCAGAATACCGATCAGAATTTCTGTCGGGCGGAAACCGCGGCTATCAATCATCAGAAGCGCATAAGTAACAATCGCGGTAATAATCATACCGACGATAAGCGGCAAATTGAACAGCAAGGCAAGACCGATAGCACCACCGAGAAATTCGGCAAGGTCGGTTGCCATTGCAGCGATTTCGCTGATAATCCACATTGCCACAACAACAGGTTTTGACAGATTGTCGCGGCAGAGTTCAGCAAGGTTGCGGCCGGTTACAATGCCGACTTTAGCCGACAGTGCCTGAAACAGCATGGCAATAAGGTTGGCGAGCAACACAACCCACAACAACGTATAGCCATAGCCCGATCCGGCCTGAATATTGGTCGCAAAATTACCGGGATCCATATAGGCGATTGAGGCGATAACGGCAGGCCCAACCATGAGAAGAAATGTACGTCCGCCCTTTCGCTTGCCGGCAAGCATTGCAGAAATGCCTTCCGACGTCCGTTCGGTGAGCGAGGACTTACGGGAGAATTTATCATCTTGAAGAGACATGCAACAAAACTTTCTAATTGCGAATGCTTTGCATTAGCTCTAACGATCTATCCCGTCAATCGGGGTCATATAAAAATATTTGTGAATTTTATATTTGTGATTTCTATAAAGGTAAAAAAGCAAAAGAAAAATGTCAGTTGGTCTATAAGCCGGGTTCTGTATGGCGAAATTCGATTAAAAATTCCGCGTGACAGCCATTCATCTGGTACGGATGTTACCACCCGTCTCGTGCAACCTACCCGAATGACAGGCCCGGAAATCGGCTGCAAGCAAAGCTTGCGTGTCATTCCTATTCGGTCTTGCTCCCGGTGGGGTTTACCTTGCCACATCCATTACTGGATGCGCGGTGGGCTCTTACCCCGCCTTTTCACCCTTACCTGCATGAACAGGCGGTATATTTCTGTGGCACTTTCCCTGAGGTTACCCTCGCCGGACGTTATCCGGCACCGTTATTCCATGGAGCCCGGACTTTCCTCACCTTTCACCTTTCGGTATTGAGAAGGCGCGGCTGCCCGACCAACTGACGGGCTGCTTATAAAACAAAAACAAACGCCTGCAAACCATTAAAAATTGCTTCATTGACGCCCCCTTCCGCGTGCCTCTCCGGAAAGAAAACCGGGCCATTTTTGAAAAAAGCCTGCAAAAACAAAAATCCCGAAAAACAGTATGCAATAACAGTCGTTCCGGTCACTCGATTGCATAACGGACAAATGCCATAACATAGGATTCCAACGCAAAATCACAATTTATGACATTACAAAAGCCAACCGTGCCGCCCCTTGAATGTCCATTACATATTTTAAAATTGGGCCTGAATATCGGTTAAGCTGTTTTTTAAATCAACCAAGAAAGATCGGCTTAAAGCCAAATAAACCATTGATCGTTTTTCGGGCAATTGCGCAACCAAGATAAAGTCCGAAAAGCCGTTGCCCGACGATTCTTGCCCATATAAAAATCTTTGAAGTACAAAACTTTAAAAATTTTCCGTAAATGGCGCCTTTCCGGAACAATCAAAACAAATCTATTTTCTATGAGAAAAAAGACCTTCGATTTGAACAGCCAAGATCAGAAACAATTTGGCAAGAAAAAGAGCAAAAAGCGCTCCATTTTTAAAAAATATAGTCAGGCTACCTCCCTTGAAGCATAGCCATTCAATTGTTTCGATTATATTTTTAAAAACTTTACGTTTCAGGTGAGGCTTTTCAACGTGCCAAGCAGGCGATGAAGTGTGTCGATGGTTGAGACATCCGCAACACCATCAACCTTTTGCGGTCTGAAATGGCGTTGAAAGGCTTTGGTCACCAGTTGCGTGCGTTCGTCAAAAGAGCCGGTGATATCAATGCCGTAACCGTAAAGAGCAAGCATTGATTGATAGGCTTCAACCGGTCTGCCGCTTTCGCCATTGGTCATGAATCGCCCACCGGAAATTGCGGCCGGACGCACGAAATGGCCAATACCGGCCTTAAAAAGTGTTTCCCAAGGAAATTTTTCACCCGGATCGGTTTTGCGATGCGGGGCAATATCGGAATGGGCCAGTACATTCCTCTGTTCAATCGAATATTTTTCAATGATCGACTTGCAAAGTTTGATGACCGACTCAATCTGCTTTTCCGGATAATCGGGAAAGTTCAACAAAGGCCCGCCATTGACAATTTCAATGCCGATTGAATGGGAATTAACATCCGTAATACCGCGCCAGAAACTTTCACCGGCATGCCACGCGCGATGAGCCTCTTGAACCAGTTGCACGACTTTCCCGTCTTCTTCCACAACATAATGGGATGAAACTTTTGCTTCCGGTGAACATAAAAGTTGTTCGGCACTTTCGGCGTTTTCCATGCCAGTATAATGGAGAATAAGAAATTGCGGTTTGGCGCCGTCTTTACGCTCTTCAAAATTAGGTGACGGGCGCACAATTGCTCCCGGATAATCCGTTTTGAAAGATTCTGCACTCATACTGTAACAAACTCCTCACGCACGATAGCCCATGCGTTATTAATAGCCGCCAGACGCTCATTGGCAATAGCCAGAAATTCCTTCGGTAATCCTCGTGCCATAACCCTGTCGGGGTGGTGTTCGCGCACAAGATCATGGTAGCGTTTACGTGCTTCCTCGAAGCTTATACCTTTTTTGAGGCCCAAAACCAGCCACGGATCACTATCACCGATAACAGCGTGGCGTGCGCTGATTACTCTGAACTGCTCTCGAGAAAAACCGAAAATATCGGAGACTTCACGCAAAAAAACGAGTTCGTCCTGATGGATTACGCCATCCGATTTGGCAATATAAAAAAGCCCTTCCAGAACATCTTCCAATAATTGTCCCTGACAATCGGATTCCTGACAAAGCCGGAACAGCCGCCGCGCATAAACATCAAAGCCGGCAATGTCCTGTTTGGCGAGATTATACAGGCGTTCGACATTATGAAACTCGTGGTCTGGAACCGAAAAAATTTCATAAAATGCTTTGACTTCGGCATCGCTTACAACGCCATCGGCTTTTGCCATTTTTGCCGATAAGGCAATCATGGCAACAGAAAAAGCAACTTGTCTGCGTGTTTCAGGATCACCTTCAAAGAAGTTACGCACACGTTCGACAATAGCATTCAACACGTCGCCAGCAACGTTGTTAATAAGCTCGCCAATGCGTGTCCATAATGAAGGCATCCGGTTTTCCTGAATTTGAATTTAATAAGCCTGTTCTATTTGATCGGTCACATTAACAGATAATTTGCCAAGGTCGATTACTGATATCGCAAAACGATAAGAATGAAATTGATCGTTACTGTGCTTTATCCCCGTCAACTGTGGAAGGACGATTCATCGCCTGACGTGCAACCTCCCCCGCTTCACGCGCAAAATTTTCTGCCTGTTCTTCACTCTGGCCACTTTTTAAGGCAGATGCTTTTGCGTCTTCCATCAATTTATTGATGACATCCTGTTTTTGTGCTTCCGTCATATCCGATGGTGTAAGCGGCACTTTTGGCAAACTTATGGCTGACCCTTCAGGGAGGCCTTTTTCCCCATTTATTTCACCGGAATTACTGAAAAAATATGAATATCCCCACCACAAACCGGCAATGACGAGAATGAGGAGAATAAAAAGACCAATGATGCGACGCCAACGAAGTTTTTTCATATTTTTTCCAAAAGTTTTTATTTATATGCCATTCTTTTACTATTTTTAGCAATGGTGAACAGTGATTTTAGAGCCCGATAGGTGTTGAATTGTTGTTCAAAGATAATTTTAAAAAAATGGCGCGCACTTTATTCACGTCAATTGCTTCGGCTCTGTTGCTTACAAGCTGCACCACCTTGTCCTATGACCTTGGCGATATTGTGCCACCATCCGGCACAGCGCCCAAGGGACCAATCAATGCCCCCCGCTTTGATGATCGCAAGCCTCATGACTGGACCGAGCTTACCCCGTGGCATTATCCGATTCACGGAACCGATGTTTCGAAATATCAACAGGCTGTTGACTGGGCAGCGGTCAAACATAGCGGCATTTCTTTTGCATTTATCAAAGCAACAGAGGGTGGCGACCGTGTAGACGACAATTTTCTCCACAACTGGGATGGGACAAAAGAAATCGGTATGCCACGCGGCGCCTATCACTTCTTCTATTATTGCCGCCCCGCTTCCGAACAAGCCAAATGGTACATCAGAAATGTACCGAAGGACCCGACTGCCCTGCCGCCCGTTCTTGATATGGAGTGGAATGATTCTTCACCAACATGCAAAATCCGGCCGCCGGCAGAGACTGTTCGTAGTGAAATGAAGGTCTTCCTATCCATTGTTGAAAAATATTATGGCAAGAAACCCATTATTTATACGACAGTTGATTTCTTTGATCGGAACGGCCTGTCGCAAATAAAAGGTTATTCATTCTGGCTCCGGTCGGTCGCCGGTCATCCGCAAGAAAAATATGGCACCCATCCGTGGACATTCTGGCAATATACCGGAACGGGGCGTGTTCCCGGTATTAAGGGGGATGCCGACATCAATGTCTTTTACGGCAGCCGCGACGAATGGCAAAAATATGTTTCCGGAAAATAAAAAAACAGTCAGACAATAGGCAATTATTGTTTTGACTTATAAATGAGATGCGCATGCCTCTTTATTTCTGTTAAAAAATGGTACAAGACATTTTAAACATCATAAAGTGCAGGAATGAGAATAAATGTTCAAGACAAGACAGGCAATTCTGGCAGCTTCGACATTCTTGTTTGCGACAGTTTTCTGCCCGCTTTCACAAGCTGAAGAACCCGATGCGGCACCCCAGACAGATGATGTCGCAACCAAAGTAGCACGCGAGGCCTGCAGCACGCCAATCGAAACATTCAGAGAGAATGTGGCCGATGAAGCCCGCAAAGCGGGTGTGAGCGAACACGCTATCGACGAACTCAAAAAAGCAACGATAGACCAAAAGGTTATTGAGCGTGATAACAAGCAGGCCATTTTCAATCTCACATTTGCGGAATTTTCAAAACGCGTCATCCCTGAAGCGCGTTTGAAAAAGGGCAAGGAAAACTTGCAGAAATATTCCGATGTTTTTGCAAAAGCGGAAGAAAAATACGGGGTTCCGGGACCGGTTATTGCAGCCTTTTGGGGGCTTGAAACCGATTATGGTGCAGTGCAAGGCAATTTCGATACGTTAAACGCCCTTTTCACCCTCTCCCATGATTGCAGGCGGCCGGAACTCTTCCGTCCGCAATTGATTGCGCTTTTGAAACTGTTCGATCAGGGCGTCGTCAATGCCGAAACAACCGGCGCATGGGCTGGCGAAATCGGTCAAATGCAACTTTTGCCGAAGGATTATCTCGAACGCGGTGTTGATGGCGATGGCGACGGTAAAATCGACCTTAAGGGGTCTGTTGCCGATGCCGTCATGACAGCTGCCCATATGTTGAGCGATCTCGGATGGCGGCGCGGTGAACCGTGGCTTGAAGAGGTGCGCCTAACGCGCGATGATCTGCCGTGGCAAGAAGCAATCAGGCAAAATCGCAAACCCCATTCACAATGGACCAGTTGGGGTGTTACCGGCATTAACGGCCCGTTAGGACCCGATAACGGGGATGCTTCGCTTATGTTGCCAATGGGCCGAAAGGGACCGGCATTTTTAGCCTATGACAATTTCGATATTTTTGTCGAATGGAATAAATCGATTGTCTATGCAACAACCGTTGCCTATTTCGCTTCACGTCTCGCCGGTGCACCCGCTTTTGATATAGGCCATCCCGAAACGGGGTTAACCACCGAACAGATGAAGCAATTGCAACAAAAGCTTGCAGACCGTGGTTATGATATGGGCAAAGTGGATGGCGTTTACGGTATATTGACACGCGACGCGGTGCGGACCGAACAGCTCCGTTTGGGACTTCCGGCCGATTCATGGCCGACAAAAGAATTGCTTGACCGGCTTTGAAGCCATATTCCACATGGCCAAACAAATAGCACATTCAACTCATAGCAAAACGGGCATTTCTGCCCGTTTTTATTATGTCGTTCGCTGTTTTAGAAATAGCATTTTCCCGATGAAATGAGATTTATCCGATCACCGGTTGAAGGCTTCATCTGTTCATTTCCGGAATTTTGAGCCTCTTCTTGCTTCATCCTGAAAGCATTTTCGCCGAGCCCCGTCATTTCTATCGTTCTTGAATAGATGCATTATGCGTTTTCGCCGGCCGCACGGTAATTTACGACAAATTCTCTTATGCCCTTTTATTTTTTAAGCTTCATTGTTTCGGTCTGACAAAAAGCATTTATCCATTGTCATAGCAAAAAGACTTTAACAAAGTCGCATTTTCAACGGGTCATGATTCCGGCACCTCGAAAAAACCTTTTAAAATCAGTTTTTGAAGTACGCATGACTGACACCCATAAACCATCCAATATTTTACTGAAAAAATGCACAAGAAAAGGAAAAACGTCGTTTCATCTCAAGAACCTTGGCGGCAATAATGGAACGCAACAAAATATTGCAAAAGCAAATTCCAAAAAGCGGGAGGAGTTTTCAAAGCGTCAAAGGATAATTCAAAAAGCCAAAAGGATAAATTTGTCCAAACAGAATTCAAAAAATAAAACCCGACCGGAGCAAGCTCCGATCGGGCCTCAACCAAGGGAAATCCGTTGCGGGGGGTCTCGGTCTCCCTGGTTGTTAACCAATTTGTTGCACCTTGATAACGATGCCTCCCTGATATTAACGATCATCACGACGATCACAAGACAAGGGCTGAAAAACCAGAATGAAAATAAGAATTTTTTGCTATAATTTTACTCAATATGATAAAAACATGTCGATTTTGTCTTATATTGGAGCATATCGTAACGAAAAATAGATATTGCATGGAAAATTAACCCTGCATTTCGGGCAATTCGAATCGCTGCTGCAGAACTTGCCTGGTCACCCGTCGGGGGATGGAGTATCGCTTGTGGGTGACCCCAACTCCACCTTTGTTCTTCTTGGTCTTTGCCCTTCCTTCGACATTGCCCTCTTTTGTCTTTACAATGACAGAAAAACACAAAATGCGAAGAATCGGCGCCCGAAGAACCTGTTGTTTTCCGCCCTGCAAGCCTTACCGGACAAGATCATGCTTGCCGCTCACGGAAATATTGTGAACATCTTCATCAAGAAAGAAGTGCTCTATGAAACAACGAGCGCTGTCAATCTTTCGCCCGTCGTGACTAATTTTCGATGAGAAAACCGAATTTTCACTTATGTCACTATCCGTTCAGTCTCCGGTCGCAAGTTCAACCGCGTCTTTTTTCGGTCTGATACCAATAAGGTAACATATGGCATAGACGAGATCGGCCCGATTAAGTGTATAGAAGTGAAAATCTTCAACGCCATGTTCGACAAGATCAAGCACCTGTTCGGCTGCAACTGCGGCCGCTACAAGATCATGCGTTTTCTGGTCTTCTTCCAATCCTTCAAAACGTTGTGCCAGCCAATCGGGAATATGAGTGCCGTTGCGTGCACAGAAGTTTTTAACCTGCCAAAAATTATGAATTGGCAAAATACCGGGCAAAATCGGAATATAAATGCCGGCTTTGCGCACCCTTTCTATATAATCTTCATAAAAATGGTTATCGAAAAAACATTGGGTAATGGCTTTTGTTGCACCATTGTCTATTTTGCGTTTCAAAAGATCAATATCGGTTGCAAAATCGGGACTCTCGGGATGTTTTTCCGGATAAGCCGAAACAGTGATTTCAAAATCCGGATTAATTGCTTTCAAGCCGGCAACGAGCTCAACCGCATTGGCATAACCTCCCGGAGTGGGATGATAACGCCCGCCCGCTCCGTTGCTTGGATCACCGCGCAACGCAACAAAATGATGAATGCCCATAGAGGCGAATTGACGTGCCACACCGTCGACTTCTTCACGTGTTGCATCAACACATGTCAAATGGGCGGCCGCATTAAGGTGTGTTTCCTTGATGATACGTTCAACCGTCCGTCCAGTTCTCTCGCGCGTCGAGCCGCCTGCCCCGTAAGTTACTGAAACAAATTCTGGCTTTAACGGTGCAAGACGCTTGACCGTTTGCCAAAGCATTTCTTCCATTTTCTCCGTTTTTGGCGGGAAAAATTCGAAAGAAACCTTCAGCTTGTCGCCCAGATCGGGGCGGCGTGATAGTGATGGGGCAGACATTAATCGGTCTCCGTTAAGCTATTGTTTTTCAGGCAATCAACAAACGCGGGTCACGGGCGAGCCAAAGCTTGATCGTGAGGCCTTTTGTATTGCCATTTTGTTGTGGTTGAAAACTCAAAGTTTTTTCCAATGTCAAACCGGCTTTATCAAGCCAATCTTCCATTTGGGAATCAGAAAATCCCATACGTATGTGGGCATATTTTTCACGTAAATATTCAAGTTCATGCGGAGCATAGTCGACAATAATGAGCCGCGCACCGGGGCGCATGACACGCGCGGCTTCAAAAATTGCACTTTCAGGGTCCGACAGGAAATGAAGTACCTGATAAATCGTGACGAGATTGAACGTTTCGTTCTCGACCGGCAAGTTAGCCACATCACCTAGTCTAACCTGCGCATTCGAGATACCGGCTTTATCCAGATTTACGCGTGCCACAGCCAACATATCACGGTTGTTATCAATTCCGATGGCGCGCGTATAAAGGGGCGCAAAAAGCTTCAACAAAGATCCGGTACCGGTGCCGATATCCAACATGGACTGGAATGGCGTTGTTCCCACCAGTTCAACCATGGTTTGTTCGACAGTGTTATCGGGTACATGAAGCAATCTGAGTTTATCCCAGTCATGCGCATTTTTGGAAAAATAGGCAGCCGCAGCGCGGCTTCTTTCTTTTTTGACTTCATCAAGTCTTGCCATATCGCCTTCAATAAAATTGTCCCGACGATCAATATGCTCAAGCACTGTGTTTAACATTTCCCGCCGTAATGAACAGGAAGACAATGAAAAATAGGCCCATGCACCTTCCTGATATCGCTCGATCAGGCGAGCCTCCGTTAACAGACGCAAATGTCGGGAAACGCGTGGCTGGGATTGCCCGAGAATTTTGGTAAGATCGGAAACTGTCAAATCGCCCTTGTCCAATAAAAACAAAATGCGCAAACGCGTTGTTTCAGCAACCGCCTTTAATACGTCTACCATTTCGTTCAATGCCAATTGGCGCACCATAACCGTGTCTCCGCTCCTATAGATATAAAGATATCTTTATATATTTTACAAATGTCAAGCAGAGAGATGACTTATGCCCACAAACACCTAAAAATTCCCCCTTCAACGCATATATTCAAGCGTTTGGACATGTCTGATGTCGAACTGGATTTTGCTCTATAACCGGAATATTTGCATGTGACATGAAATGAGCCGGATGGGCTGGAAAACTTTGACCGACAATAAAACGAAGTTTTCGAGTTTTTGCGATAATAAATTTTCTTGTCTGATTTCAAGAACCGCCCGCCGATCTAACCGGAGACTTTAATCCGGCAAATTCCGTTTAACAGCCGTTCCGGCGGTTCCCACTTCATTATTGTTTTTCCAAAAAGCGGAATATTATCTTAAAGGAAAAAAATTTGCTATTGAACCAATGTGCAGAAGCGCAAATCTCTCCATCCCATTGATGAAAAGTCGCAATTGCCTTTGATTTTTCCGCTGTTTTTACATCCAAGCTTATAACCTTAAGAACAATAAAAATCTGTTTGACAAAAAAACGGGTTTCAATTTTTTATTTGTCCATGACAACAAAGAGACAACGCGCTGTTTTAAAGGAATTGACCCTGCTGGTCCCGCAAGCTCCCTATGCTGATAGCGAACCTATCCGGTCTGCCGCTTTAAGCGCACATATGCGACATCTTCCTCCTTCCATTGCGGTGTGGCTCTCGATCGTTGCCTATATCCGCCACACTTATACCGATTATGATAAATTGCGTGATGAAGGTTACGACAAGGATTCAGCGCGTTTTTTTGTCATTGACGATATTAATGAAAAACTGACCGAATGGCGCGCAACGCGTTTTGTAGACATGGATGAAAAATTATAAAAACCACCTGAACGATTTAAGCGGTATTAGCCGCTCTCATGGGAGAAGGGTGTATCGCATGAGAATGCGGGTTCATCACTCCTTTTCCTGATCGCATCGTGATTGTTGAATATGTTATCTAAGATAATAAGCGAGGCTATTAAAGCTTAAAAATTTGTCCTCATGGTTTCACCGGTCAAAAATATCCGCTTTCAGAGCGATCGCGCGTATTTCAATAAACAACCGACGCCCGGAAAAGAAAAAGGGCGGTAAAGCCGCCCTTTCAAATAAACCACTTATGGAAAAAAATTAACGGACAATCACTTTCGAACCGACATCGACGCGCTCAAAAAGATCGACAACATCCTTATTCAGCATGCGGATACATCCTGCCGAAACATTTTTGCCAATACTTGATGGTTGCGTCGTCCCATGGATACGGAAATAGGTATCGTTGTTTCCTTGGAAGAGATAGAGCGCGCGGGCACCCAACGGGCTGTGTAATCCTCCCGGTACCCCGTCAGCAAAGCGTTTATATTGCTGCGGCTTGCGCTGCACCATATCGGCTGTAGGAATCCAGCGCGGCCATTTACGCTTGAAGCGTATTTTCGCCTCACCTTGAAAACCGAGACCGGCAGCACCGACACCAACGCCATAACGGATAGCCTGTCCGTTACCAGTAATAAGATAGAGATAATGGTTTTCCGGTTCTACAATAATCGTACCCGGTATCTCGTCAGACGGATAAGACACAACTGTGCGTTCGAATTGTTCCGGTATCTTGACCGTGACCGGCGGAATCTTGAATGGTTCGTCAGGAGTTTGCTCATACCGGTCATAAACCGATTGCGTACCAAGCAAGGTTGAGGTCACGACCGGTTTTTTAGGCGCGGCTTTGACACTGTTATCTGACGAAACCGTCGGCGGTGGCGTTGTCGCACATCCGACAAGACCTACTCCCAAAACACCCAGAATTGCTGCAAGCCCTAATTTTTGCTGCCAGAAATATTTCATTTTCAGTCTAGAAACCTCGTGATTGCGAAACGCCATAGTGCGCATATTTTTTCGTACAACGTGGTTAATAGATAGTTAACATAATAAAAAGTATTTTCAGATTATAACCACCATTTTTAAAGCTATTTAAGCTCTTTAAAGACAACTTTTCCGCGTAGAAAGACAATTATGCAACAGTAAATGAAGTGGTGCGCCGCTTTTAGTGAGCAAATTTCAACCCCGAAAACTTCAAAAACACTAACGCGGTCAAGACGAATCAATTGGTGGTTAAAAACACCGTTAAAAATCGTCTTCCCGTTTATTATGGCAATTGCCTCCACTTCCGCCCCAAATCCGATTTTTGATTTGCTATTTCATTATTTCATAGTTCTATTTATCAAATTAACTCCATTAAAATGTATAAAAAATATATTATATTAATAGATAAATTACGTTTATATAAAACTATTAATAATATACATTATAATATTAATCACATAAAATATTCTTTAATTGATATATATTTAATAATAAAATATTTTTTAGAATATAACAAACTATTAAGCTATAAAAGATAAGCGCTTTTTGTTGATAAAGCGGCTTAACGGTCGAGATTAAAAGAAATTTTCCATTGATTGCATCTTTAATCGGGCATTGTGTTCTCCTATTAGATTAAGGTGACGCAATTGGAATATGATTGAGCATAGTTGTTTTTAACTGGTTTTCGCCGACGAATAGCGAGCCTTTTCACTATCATCTATATTGATTTGAACAGATGTGGCAGACCCCCATGGGAAATCTGCGCGACAAATCTCGTGAAACGGTTTTAATCTGAAAAATTATTTAATCCCATCCCGATGTGAGCTTGTCCGGAAACCAGAAAAATAAAAAGAGCCATAACATATATGGCTCTTTCAATTGGATTCATGATAGCAACACGCAGATTTTGATCTTGACCTTTATTTCACCAAAACCAAAAACAGGCGGGGAAAGCGTAACAGCACTTTGCCGTCATATTGCGTCGGATAGAGTTTTTTGATGCGTTCCAGATAAAGTGCCAGATAATCCTGTTTTTCTTGCTCGTTAAGTGGTGCCAGAAATGGCCGTAAAGCTGCACCTTTAACCCAGTCAACAATTGCTTCGTGATTTTCCATAATCGGGTTATAGATTGTCTGCCAGAGATCGATATAATGCACGAGCGGTTTTAATGCGTCATAATAGACCGAGACATTCGGCAATTTTTCGCGTGCCACCGAACCGATGCGATCATTCCACCTTTTGTCTTCCGCCACGTGAATCATTGCACGGTGAAGCGGCTCGAACAAGTTGTCCGGCATTTGTACAGCAAGCGCCGCACCGTTTTTCATAGATGATACGAGGCGCTTCATCTGTTCGATATGATCAGGCAACCATTGGAAGACGGCATTGGAAAACAACAGGTCAACATCTGCATCCGGCGACCATTTCTCGATATCCTGAACCGTAAATTCGATCTTCGGCAAACGTTTCTTGGCATTGGCAATCATTTCCGGAGAAGAGTCAAAACCGGTTATTTTGGCCTTTGGCCAGTGTTCACACAAAACTTCGGTAGAGGTACCGGGACCACAACCGAGATCGACAATGTTTTTAACCTCTTTCAGAGGGACAGCATTAGCGAGGTCATGTACCGGCCTCAAACGTTCATCCTCGAATTTCAAATATTCTTTTGCTGACCAATCTTGCATCGGTATTCTCCATTGTCTCATCTGTGCAGTGAGATAAGTTTATCACTTTTCGGGTTCAAGACACCCATAAAGTCAAAAATTCTTTCTATCCTGCCATCCCGCTTATATGATTTCTCACATAGTCTTTTCATGTCGTCAATCTTTGTAAGGCTATAAGGCCTATCCGGTTTGAGCGCTATGCCATCGCGGCTGAATGTGCTACCCGCCTTTAAAAACACCGCCTTCCGGTCATTGCCATGGACGTTATTTGACCAATTGCCTAATTGACTTGCCACTCGAACGTTGTGCTCCGTCTGTTCTTTGAAGATTTTTGCGCCTTCTCATCCATCTGACAAAGCAAGGATATTACAATCAGACAAGCTCGCTGGTTAAGTGTGGTGCTCATTACCAATTACAATCCGTTGTTAGATCTAGCGGTTATTTCCCCTTCCCATGACCATTGTCGTGAATACGGCCTGAAGCAATGCCCCCTCTTAAGCAATCATCAGATGATATTTTATAAAAAATTTTAACTTCATAAAAAAGCGGAGGTCAGCTCCGCTTTTTAGTAATTTCAAATTGGAAAACAGGTTTCTCGCCACGGTATTGACCGGAACGATCAAGTTAACGCGTTAAACGTTTATAGGTAACCCGTTTCGGATTGACCGATTCAGGTCCAAGACGGCGTATCTTATCGGCCTCGTAATCTTCAAAATTGCCTTCAAACCATTCAACATGGCTATCTCCCTCGAAAGCCAACATATGCGTTGCCAGACGGTCAAGAAACATACGATCGTGACTGATAACAACGGCGCAACCGGCAAAATTTTCGAGTGCCTCTTCAAGTGCTGCCAGCGTTTCAGTGTCCAGATCATTGGTCGGTTCGTCAAGCAATAGCACATTGCCGCCTTCTTTGAGAAGTTTTGCAAGATGCACACGATTTCTCTGGCCGCCTGAAAGATTGCCAACCTTTTGTTGCTGGTCGCTTCCCTTGAAGTTGAACGCACCACAATAGGCACGGCTGTTCATCTCGTATTTGCCGAGTTTTATGATGTCGTTACCGCCGGAAATTTCTTCCCAGACTGTTTTATCCGGATCAAGTGCGTCACGGCTTTGGTCAACATAGCTCATTTTCACTGTGTCACCGATACGAATTGTTCCCGAATCCGGTTTTTCCTGACCGGTCAGCATTTTGAACAAAGTTGTTTTACCGGCACCGTTGGGGCCAATCACCCCGACAATACCACCAGCCGGCAATTTGAAAGAAAGATCGTCAATCAAGACATGTTCGCCGAACCCTTTGGTCAAATGTTCTACTTCAATAACAACCTGCCCCAGTCTTTCGCCAACCGGAATAATAATTTGCGCTTCACCGGGGCGACGATCATTGGCCGCCTTAACCAATTCATCATAAGCCTTGATACGCGCTTTCGACTTTGCCTGACGGGCCTTCGGGCTTGATGCAATCCATTCCTGTTCACGCGTCAAAGCTTTCTGGCGGGCAGCTTCTTCACGGCCTTCCTGTGCAAGGCGCTTGGCTTTGGCTTCCAGATAAGCCGAATAGTTGCCCTCGTAAGGTATGCCATGTCCACGATCAAGCTCCAGAATCCAACCGGTGACGTGATCTAGGAAATAACGGTCGTGGGTGATGATGAGAACAGCCCCCGGATATTCGCGCAAATGCTTTTCAAGCCATGCTGTCGTTTCGGCATCAAGATGGTTGGTCGGCTCGTCAAGCAAAAGTAGATCAGGCTGTTGCAGCAGCAATTTACATAAAGCGACACGGCGTTTTTCACCACCCGACAATTTTGAAACATCGGCATCTGCAGGCGGGCAGCGCAATGCATCCATTGCCATTTCTACCTGCGAATCGAGATCCCAAAGGTTTTGACTATCGATGATGTCCTGAAGTTTTGCGCCTTCATCAGCGGTTTCATCAGAATAATTCATCATCAATTCATTATAGCGGTCAAGAATTGCCTTTTTATCGGCAACACCTTCCATCACATTGCCGCGCACATCTTTTGACAGATCAAGCGTCGGCTCTTGCGGCAAATATCCGCAGGTTGCTCCCTCTGCGAGCCAGGCTTCACCGGTGAATTCCTTGTCAATGCCTGCCATAATCCGCAAAATTGTCGACTTGCCGGCACCATTTGGCCCCAGAATACCTATTTTTGCATCCGGATAAAAAGACAGATTGATATTGTCCAAAATCTTTTTATTGCCATAGGATTTGCTCAGACCAGCCATGTGATAGATAAATTGCCGCGCCATATATTTTCCATTCCTTGATTACTGCGCTTCATGAAACGCCTTCATCGACATTTCCTGCGGAAATGCGTTCAAAACAAATTCTTTTCTGATCTTTTAACCGAAAGAGTTGGTCTCGGCAATCTTTAGCCGCTGCAATCTTTAGCAGCAGCAATCTTTAGCCCCGGCAGAACGAAATTAAAAAAGTAAAACAAAATTAAAGAAGCAAACAATTTTAAAAGCCAAAACTTGTTTCCAAGTACTGTTTTATGATTATGCTCATCACATCATGCGCGACCTGTTCACCTGATATGCCCATGATCCACGGTTTCAAATTGGCAAACAGAGCTTCTGAACTGGCGGTGGCGATGATCTCGCATTCCGGAATGATTAAAGCCGAGTGCGAATTTTTTCGTCACTCGGCTTCCCCCTCTGGCAATAAGCAAAACGCTTTTCAAGCGTTTGCTCCCCGTATTGATTTAAAACTTGGCAAATTATACCAACTTTTTATATTTTTGATATTAACATGAAACAATATTGCTTTATTTTACTCACTGACGCAAGTAAAAACACCAAGCAACGGGAGACCCTTCCAGTTTTAAACCAATGACTGAAAAATTCTTACAAAAAAGCCAGTCACAGCCGCGAAAAAAACCGGTCATTTTTGACCGGGACGGTAACACAAATGTTTTTTTCGAAGCAAAAAACACCTTGCTTGTACCCGATTGTTTGTTTGAAATGTCCGCTTCACTCGCCACAGTAGATAAAACAGTTTATCGGATTGACCGTAAATTGAAGCTGCAAAATGCTCCGGAAGACAGAAACATAGTGATCTATGCCCCCTTTCCATTGGGCTTATGGGCAATACACACGTTCACTCGCAGTCATTCGATAAAACTCGTTCTTGATAAACAGAAGAGTTATAGTTACTGGCGTTTGTTGCTATTGCGACTAACGTTAAAAAATGAAAAGCGACGCATGGGGTCAGATGTTTTCAGCCCGCTTATGATGCGACGCTTACGTGACATTTTATCGGTTGCCGATTACTACGCTCTCACAATCGGTGATTGGCTGTCTTTTCCGGATAAGTTACCGCCGCAACTTTTCGGATTGTCGAAGAATATTTTTTGGCTCACCGACAAAACGTCCCCTCGCGACATTAGTGATTTTGTCAACTCGCCCTCCCTTTTAAACTCGGACAAGTTTTAAAATCGGGCAGCTTTTAATTGTCAACTTTGTGTTGGACGAGCGGGCTTTATTGCGGTATCGCAAATGTTAAGCTCGCTAGATATAAATGAGGAGAATTTGATGCGCTTTATTGCTGCACTCATCATAATTGTTTTTTTTCAAACAAATCTGTTCGCTCAGGAAACGAACGTAAAATGTAGCGATTTGGCGGGATTAGGTCGTACGGTCATGATGGTTCGCCAAAGCGGTGTTCCTATTGATAAAGCAACAACTCTTGTTCTTAACGGATTAAAGGAAAGATCGGCCGAAGATCAGAAGATTCTTGATCCGGTTTTCAGAAAGATCGTCGAACTTGCCTATGAGGAAAAGCAGTTTTCGACCAATCGTGAGCGGATTGATGCCGCCGGAAATTTCGAGCAAACGATCTTGAAGCGTTGCGAAAGGAGACTTCCGAGAAGTTAAGAAAACTGCATGATCATTTTCCGAATGAACGGAAATATCTAAGCTCGTCACCGTTATCTTCATTTCGCTCTTTTCCTGAGATGAAAACAAACAGACTTGAAGCCAAGGACATTTCACAGGACAAGGCAAGCGATAGAACGTACCAACCGTTGTTTTCATGAACGGTCGTTCCAGTCAGTGTTCAGGCCGCATTTCTTCCGCCGATTCTGATTGAACGGACAATTTCAGCGCAGATATGACCTACAGTTTGAATTGATAACCGGAAACGGGGTTAGACTTTAAAGGAAAACCCCGTTTTCATTTCTGACTCATACTGTTTTCTAATTGATAGATAGTCATGATCTTCAAGATAGTTCGGGAAGTCTTTGCCATTCGTGTATGCCAGTCGTGATTCCTCGTTGATCCGGTCATGGACATTTTTAAGCAAATTATAGAGTTCACTATCAATATCGAAATTCTTTGCCGCAACTCCGTTGCGTCTGGCTGAAGCTTCATAATCAGACACGATATGCGCTCGTTTATCATTCCAAAGAAATGTCTGCTTTTCCTTCACCCCTGCCTTATCCAATGACTTTATACTGGCTTCTTGTGCAGCAGCATAATCACCTGATTTATTGTATTCAGCCCAAAAAGCATCAAGCGTTTGCTTCTCAAGAAAGAAGCCAGCATTCGCTTTATCTTCCTCATTATACAATCCATCTTCATTGAGAAGAATAGAGGCTAAATCCTCTCGTGAAAGACCTTCAAACGACTTCGGATCAGAGGTCAAATTAAGTTTTACGGGGCTAGCTTCTTCTTTTTGCCCGGACGCATCAGCTTTCGTAAAAGTTGACGTTCGAGAATTTGCCTCGGTCATCTGTCGGGGTGAAATATTTGTATATTTTGTATATGAAGTATTTATCATGTTACAAACCTTGAAATGGCATGTACTGTCATCATGTCAGCCGACTACCCGATAGCATTTTTCATAAATGCATTTATTATTATATTATAAATTATGATTATTAGCAATTTTATGGCATTCGTCTTTTTATGATTTCAATAAATGTAAGAAATACATACATTTATCATAAAATTTCTTTGTTTTTTAAGACCTTTAGACCCGAATATTGCTAAAGAACTTGACCAGATGCATCAGCACCCGATTGCAATGAGGTGAATTTTTTAAACCTTATAGATGATTTGAAAATCATATGTGAAGCCACATTGTGTGGCTCACCAGTAAAATTGCGACGAAACGACAAATTGTTTCACGGCAAAAACATTTCTATTTTACCCTGACCGGAACGAACCCTAAAATGGAATAAAGGCCGGAAGAATTTATCCGGAATTTTTTCTTAAAGAGCGCCCATTAACAGTTTGACACCGGAATCATTCATGGTTTTCAGCATAAGATCAAGCGAACCGTTGAGATCAATACCGGCACAAGCAGCAAGCGCTACCGACACATCAAAGCCACAATTTTTGGCGTCCAGCGCCGAATAGGCCACACAAAAATCGGTTGCAAGGCCGCAGAATGTAAGCTTGTTAATGCCACGTTCCTTCAGATAGCCGCGCAACCCTGTCGGGGTTTTACGGTCATTTTCAAAAAAAGCCGAATAACTGTCAATTTTCGGATCCATCCCTTTGCGAATGATCATTTCAGCCTTATCCACAGGCAAAGACCCGTGAAGCGCTGCACCTTCCGACCCTTGGATACAATGATCCGGCCAAAGTGTTTGCGGGCCATAATCGACTGTTATTGTGTCATAGGCAGAAAAACCCGAATGGTTCGACGCAAAACTTTGATGGTTTTGCGGATGCCAATCCTGAGTAAGGATAACATGGTCGAAGCGCATCATAAGCGCGTAAACAGTTGGAAGAATAAGATCACCTTCGGGAACAGCAAGTGCGCCACCGGGTAAAAAATCATTTTGTACATCAACAACAATAAGTGCCTCGGTAGCCATTTTTTCTCCCCTTAATTCCCCAAGTGACAGTTGCAGTCACGGGAAAACAGTCATATCAAACAAGAACAATATTTTGCAAGGAAGACTTTGATGAAAATTACCATGATCGGTAGCGGTTATGTCGGGCTGGTTTCAGGTGTTTGTTTCGCCGAATTCGGATTTGATGTGACCTGTGTTGACGCCAATCCTGATATTATTGCCCGATTGAACAAAGGGGAAGCAACTATTTTTGAACCCGGACTGGACGAGATGATGGTCAGAAACATCAAAGAACAACGTCTGTCTTTTTCAATCGATCTTGAAAATAGCGTCAAAGAAGCTGACGTCATTTTCCTGGCTGTTGGTACGCCGTCGCGTCGCGGCGATGGGGAAGCAGATTTACACTTTATAGAACAGGCTGCCGATCAGGTAGCTCATGCTATGAAGGATGGTGCAGTTATCGTCATTAAATCGACTGTTGTTGTCGGCACCAATTCGCGCATTCGTAAACGTATAGAAAAATTGCGTCCGGATATCCATTTTTCAATGGTTTCCAACCCCGAGTTTTTACGCGAAGGTTCGGCTATTGAAGACTTTATGCGCCCTGACCGGGTTGTTGTGGGTGTCGAAGATGAACGCGGACGCGAAACAATGCGCAGGCTTTATCGGCCGCTTTACTTAAGGGAAACGCCACTGGTCATTACCTCGCTCGAAAATGCCGAACTGATAAAATATGCGGCCAATGCCTTCCTTGCAATGAAGGTCACTTTTATCAATCAGGTTGCCGATTTATGCGAAAAAACCGGCGGCAATATTCAGGAAGTCGCTCAGGCAATCGGCATGGATAAACGTATCGGTTCCAAATTTTTACATGCTGGTCCCGGTTTTGGTGGCTCGTGTTTTCCAAAAGATACGCGCGCCTTTGCAGCAACCGGCCTTCATTACAATGCCCCCCAACAATTGATTGAAACAGTTATTTCAATCAATGAAGAACGTAAGATAAAAATGGGTGAACGCATTATCAAAGCCGCGAAAGAAAAAAACACTAATACAGTCGCCGTCCTTGGTGTAACATTCAAACCCAACACCGATGACATACGGGAATCTCCTGCTTTGAGCATTATCAAAGTTTTGCAGGAGGCCGGCTTGACGGTACGTGCGCATGATCCGGAAGGGGAAGAACAGGCCAAGAAAGTTCTGGATAATATTGTTTGGTGCTCCTCTCCCTATGAAGCTGCAAAAGGCGCCGGCGTACTCACAATCATTACGGAATGGAATGCCTATCGCGCACTTAACCTGAAAAAACTCGCCGAACTTATGCCACAGGGGAAAATTGTAGATTTGCGCAATATCTATAAAAAGGAAGAATTTCAAAATATAGACCTGGACTATATATCCATTGGCCGTTGATCAGGTTTCTGGTGTTATCCATAACCGGCCCTATTGCGCGTTCGGTTAGGCAATTATATTTGAAGTTTTATAACAAAACTCACTGTTGAATTGTGAAATGTAAGGATGGGGCTAATGGCAAAATATAAACCGGATTACGGCAGCGCGGCCGTTTGCTTCATCATACTCTATTTTGCTTTCCAAACGGTCTTTGTAACTGTTTTTTCACAAGGCGCCGGCCTTGATGATGCCGAGCTTGCCTCCAATATCAGTTACTGGAATTGGGGCTATGGCGGCTCCCAACCACCACTCTATACATGGATTGCTTATGGAGTGGAGCAACTCTTCGGACTTCATTTCTACTTGTTACAAGTGATCAAGTTCGGTCTGCTTGCCACAACTTTTCTTGGTGTTTATCTTGGCCTCAGACTCCTTGATGTCCGCCCTGTTGTTGCCGGAGCATCCATGCTTGCAATGTTTCTGCTTCCGCAGATTGGATGGGAATCACAACGCGCCCTCACCCACTCCATCATGGGCACGGCAGGATCTGCTTATTCATTTGCCGCATTTTGTCTTTTTATACGTAAACCGTCTTTTTTCAGGGCAATTATTCTCGGACTTGCCTCTGCTACTGCAATTTTAGGGAAATACAATGGCACACTTTTTCTCGTAGCACTTTTCTGCGGCACGGCTCTAACGCGCGAATTTCGTTACGCTTTGAAAAATCGCTATTTCCCTTTAGCCATTGTCACCACTTGTGTGGCAATCGCGCCTGCCTTCATCTATATGTTTGCTCATCCTGCCAGTGTGGTTGCACGCGCCAATAAGCTTGCTATGGGAAAAACAGGAAACTTTTTTTCCGATCGTCTGAGCGGATTGGCCGACTTCTTTGTTGCCTCATTGGGATTTGTGTCCGTTGCCCTTATTCTTGCCCTCATCCTTGCCGGCTTACACAGCTTCTCCAATTCAAAAGTATCACAATTGACAACGAGAGAAGAAAACAGGGCCGAACATCTTATTTATCATATCCTGCTTTTCGGAATTTTGCTCGTTCTTGCACTTGTTCTCGTGCTCGGTATTACCAATGTTAAAGATCGTTGGCTGCAACCTCTGCTTTTCCTTGCGCCTGCCTATTTCACACTCGTCCTCTCGCGACTGTGTTATTCTTTAAAATATGTGCGCGCTTTCGGTCTGATAGGAGCGATCGCAGCATTGGTTGTACCTTTTATTCTCTATATCAACATAGCGACTGCCTATAATCGTTTTGACCCGCCCGAACAGCTCTTTGATTATAAAAAACTTGATCGGGCACTTCGCACGGAAGGCCCGTTCAAAATGGTCTTTGCGCGCCATCCCCAATTACCGGGAAACCTACGTTTGATTGACCCGACGCTCAAAACCGTTCACGTCGGTTCTCCATTTATTAGCGAAAAACTCGTAACGCCACTTATGGTTTTGTGGCCCGGCAATGGAAAATTGCCTGAAGATTTGCGCGACGCTCTCATTGAAGCCGGTTTACCTGTCGTCGGCAAAACCGGCGAAGTGAAAGTTGGTTTTATTGGCGGAAGCGACGTCAAACGTATCGTTTCCTACCTGTATCTCCCCTGACTTATATCTTACTTGACTTTTATCTTACTTGACTTGCGCCCGACACCACAAACAGTGTTTTCCACTCTAGAAGGGGCTGCTGTCCGCTCTTTGTAAAAAGAATAAAGGGTAAAAAGAATAAAGGGCAAAAAGAATAAAGGCCGCTCACCTGCTTATCATAAGAAGTTTTTTTACGTTTCACGGAAAAGGCGCATTAAAAACTTTCAGCTTTTGGTACTGAAGTTCAAATCATTCCGTCATATGTTTGTGTTTCTTTTCGCGATAGATCAAGGAAAGATTGCGGATGTAAACAATCAGTCCCAATCCCTGACCGGCAATAAATACCGGATCTTTCTGGCGGATTGCATAGATGAATAAAAGAACTCCTCCGCCGAGCGAGAAAAACCAGAAAGCAACCGGCATAACGCTTTTCTTTGCTTTTTCCGAGGCAAGCCACTGCACAACGAAACGCATCATAAAAAGCGCCTGCGCAACAAAACCCAGCACAATCCAGCCATCCCACTGGGCAACAAAGACATCATGGAGCCATTGGGCAAATTGTGAGAATAACTCGCTCATTTTTCGCTCCGAGCACTAATTTCTGTTACCTTGGGAACAACTTTGCGCCTGCGGCGCAGCCACCAGACACCATAAAGATCCAATATTCCCCGAAGACCACGATCAAGAATGCCGTAATTGGAATGCCCGTGCGCACGCTGGCGATCAATCACATCAATATGCGCGGTTTTGTATCCTTCCCGCAGAACCAGCGCCGGAAGATAACGGTGCCAACCATCAAAGAATGGCAATTGTCGAAATAGATCGGTGCGAATTGCTTTCAACCCGCATCCTGAATCACGCGTATTGTCTTTCAAAATTGCCTGCCGCAATTTATTGGCAAGTTTGGAAGAAAGCTGTTTCAATTTCGTATCGGTACGTTTCAAACGTTGACCTGCTGCAAGCCCATAATCAGGCCCTGCTGCAATAAGCGCATCGGCAAGCTTCGGTAAATAGACCGGATTGTTCTGTCCATCTCCATCAATTGTCAGAACAATATCGCCGGTGGCGGCAAAAACACCCGAACGCACCGCAGCACTTTGTCCGGCTGAACGGTCATGCCGGATATGGCGCAAGGGCTTACCTTCACTCATGCGTTTATATAAAACCTGAGGTGTATCATCACTCGAACCATCGTCCACAACCAGAATCTCGTAATCGCGGCCTTGCATGGAATTATCGACTTCATCAAGCAAAAAGGCCAGATTTTCAGCTTCATTACGACAGGGAATAACGACAGATAGTTTCATTTATATAACTTTGTTCCGATACTACGCGCAACTGAATAGCATTGAAAACCGCAAGTGTCCATGAAGCGCATGGTTACATGTGGCTGAAACTGTTAAAAACCTTATCGAGCTTACCTTTCGCATTTCCATAGCAATCACTGTTTTCGGGTTTTTCCAGAGGCAAACGTCTCGTTATCATTTCGGAACTGAAACAGCCTGCTTTTTTGTTTTTTTGATTTTCTTTCATGGTGAAGTTCTGAAAGCCACTTGATCAATCCTATCAATCAAAAAGTTTCATTTGGAACGCCGTACAAAAGCTGAATTCGCATAATTCGGAGAAAAATTCGAATAGAGAAATTTGAATTCGGAGAAGTTAAAAGCTTGAAAAACAAAGAGGCTCTTGCCTTTCTTTAGGCTCTCTTAGCTCTTGTTCAATTCGCCATGAATTTTGGCTAACGTCGCATGTTGGGAGTAATCTATCAGGTTATTTTTCTGCTTTTCCGTGAGCCCGGTTTTGCTCGAATATCTTGAAAAACAATTTCTGCTAAAGCCATCATGGTCTCGCCAGTGATGATATCCATTGTCCTGATGCATCATTGTAATGAAGCAACACCGGTTTTATGACTGTGATGTTGCAGCTCTTGGCAGATGGTTTTTAAGGTTACGCTAGTCGGCTTGCCAACAAAATTTTCCCTCTGTTGAAACAGAAGTTCTGTTTCCGTTATGTCCAGAGGACCAAAACCTGTTAAAAACTGTTTTCGCCAATTTCCATATTCATCAATTTTATTCATCAATATTCTATAGATAAACTGGACAAAATAAAACACTATAATATATCTTATTATATAAGTTTTCGAGAGAGAAAATCGAAGTGCTTTTAATACATTTTCAGTTTTTATTTTTTCTCACCGCGTTCGTCGGTTATCTTGTTTATTTACTTTATATGTTTTTAACTCGTTCACCTTCGAAAGAACAAAAAATGGCGTAAAGTTGAAATGTACAAACTGACAGGAACATTGATAAGACAAAGATTTACCCTTTTAGGGCGAGTAGGCGTTACAATGGTGCTTTTAGCGCCTGTCGCAGGTTCATTCGTTATTACTGGCAGTTCAGAGGCCCTTGCAGAGGCGCTGTTTTTTGATAGGCACATCCCCGATTTCACGTGGATTTATATGATTTTAGGATTTCTGCTATTTACCGGCCTGATATTCATCATTATTGGTCGTGAATTTTATTGTTTTGCGCAGGAAGAGACCATCACACCATCATCTCCGGATACGCATTTACCCGATAACAAGCCTTTGCCCACTGCCCCTCTCAATCCCGCTCCCGCTCAACATCCCGCGCCGCTACCAGAGGTTCCCCCTTCTTTCATACCGGAAAATCCCTCGCCGACGCCTGAAGCCGAGCCCGTTCCACAAAGAGAGTTTGTTACAACAATGAAGGATGATTTGCCGCCGACAAACAAGCTATGAAAGTGCAATAATTTTGAAATTAATTTTTATAGTTATGACAAGACGTTTTCTCTACTTTTAAATATAAAACGGGAAAAATGATAATTTTGCTGATTTATCAAACGTCGTTTGAATAAGCATATTCTTTCTATTTTTTGAGTAATCGAATGAAATAACCTTCAATTTATTCGATTGGCTTTATTCTTTGAATGATACTGAATTTTCTTTTTTCGAATTTTTATTCTCCCACTCTTCCGTTTTGTTATTTGAGCGTAGGAAAATGCTCATAAACAATATTGTTCTTTAAGGCGAAAATTCATTTCATGTAGTTATAGGACAAGCAAAAAATAAATTATCCGCTTTTGGGCAAAAACCGATCTAAAACGAACACCCTAATGTCGAGGTTAGAATACTCTCTCATTGAATTTATTTTATTTTTTAAATGTTCAATTGATCTTTCGCTTTAAACTTTTCGAAATATCATTTTTAAGGAAATTTAAAAATTGTCATTATTTCCTTCATTTCCATAAATATAAATATTATTTTAATATTGAATATAACTATTATTATTTTTTTAAATAATAATCAAATATAGATACAATTTTGTTATTAATTATAAATATTATATTTTACTTCATTGGCAACTATATGAGAAATGGTCCCGCCTGCTTGTTCATAAAGTTCGGGCGAAAAGCCGCAATATCCCATAATCAGGCCGTTCTCGCGACTATTCCGGCAATAGTGCGAGATTGCGCGAACGGCAAAACCGGCTTTATGCAATTTGGGCTCCAATGCTACATCGTTGATATTTTTATCAAGTATGAGAGCTAAATGAAGTCCTTGTCGTGGCGGGTTGAGATGCATGAGATTTGCCGCTTCTCCGCTTTCCACCTTTTTTTTCTGAGCATTCCTGTTCTTTTTGACGATCTTATTTGAATCGCGGAAATGCTGCCCGTTGGAACCTCACGATAACGAGGAAGATTATGCCACCCCGATTTGGGCAGGTGTTATTTCGGTCACGACAATTGTCGGCAACTTTCAGCCTGACGACCACCTTGAAAAATGGGGAACTCGGCCGGAATCATTAAATGTCTGAATGAGTGGAAAAAGACTGGATGATGTCTTGAACGAAACGCAACAGATTTATATAGACCGCTTGACACGACTGGAAGCCAAATGACCGCTTCTTGATCATCAAGAGCAGCTTGGCAATGGCACAAATGCGCACAAACTTTCCGGCGCGTCTAATCTTTCGGAATATTCAGATGCCAATCGGGATGATTACGATTGAAACGAATAGAAGAATAAAGCGCGGTCAGAATGAACACCATTCCGATAACACCGGTAACAACTTCCGGTATGTGAATAATCGTCTGCAAATACATGATAAAAGCCAGTACCAGAATGGCATAAAAAGCGCCGTGTTCCAGATAGCGATATTGTGCAAGTGTCCCTTTATCGACAAGAAGAATTGTCATTGAACGAACATAGAAGGCACCAATCCCGAGACCGATTGCAATAACAAAAAGATTGGTGGAAAGCGCAAAAGCGCCGATCACACCATCGAACGAAAAACTCGCATC
Source organism: Bartonella sp. M0192 (assembly GCF_016102305.1). NCBI lineage: Bacteria > Pseudomonadati > Pseudomonadota > Alphaproteobacteria > Hyphomicrobiales > Bartonellaceae > Bartonella > Bartonella sp. M0192. Next base: position 2,017,454 of record NZ_JACFOU010000001.1, read on the forward strand.
CAACACTTCAAGATAGACAAAGGCGCCAACACCTCCCTTGTACACATTTTCCATTGTGTGTTTTCTGGCATCCATCAAAACGCCCAAGCCTTCAACTGCGATGAATGCAAGCAAGCCATAAATTGCCGAAACCAGAAATGTATGGTCATCTTCCGGTTTTACGAGGCTGGAAAAAATAAGCACAAGAACAAGTGTAATAGCAATCTGGATACCGTGGATTGACGCATATTTTTTGGCGCGCCCTTCAAGAAACAAAATCCAGTGCGTATCTTTTTCCGGATCAAAAAAATATTTAAGCCCCACCATAAAAAGAAAAGTACCACCAAATGCGGCTATACCAACATGCGCGTCTGTCATGATATCAGCGTAATGTTGCGGCTCCCATATGGCGAGTTTCAGTGCCTGCAAGGGGCTAATCCACGCGGCAAAAGCCACCACAGTCAATGGAAAGATCACCCGCATTCCGAAAACCGCAATGACAATGCCCCAGGTAAGAAAGCGATGTTCCCAAACCGGGCTCATATCACGCAAGATACGCGCATTGATAATGGAATTGTCGAATGAAAGCGATATTTCCAAAACGCCAAGCACACAACAAATAAACAGATATTCGAATATGCCACTTGTCGAACCTGTTTCAACATAGCCGAGCCACATGCCGAGGCTCAGACCGACAACTGTAAAAATAAAAGCGCCGGTAAAATAGCGTAAAACGCTCATCCTATTTCCTCTTTTAAGCAGCCTTGAAAAGGCTCTTGGCGTTTACCGGTTCAGGACTAATAGTCCTCAAACAAATCCTATATGGAAACATAAGAGTGAAAACGCAAGGGGCTTTTACCGACAATCGGAAAAAGGTTAACAGCTTCTCTTGAAAAGATAATTTCCTTTATCTGTTAAATTCCCTGAAGAATAAAACGATAGCCTCAATGACGCTAGCATAATTTGCTTCATCTCTGATGCGGAGCAAATAGTTTTCTAAAAAATCGCTTCCTCGAATGGTATGACCTTCTCATGCTTATAGACCCCGTCAAGCGCGGTATTTTCTTGAACACAAGATCACTGTTACAAATGATATCCGGAAGCGGATTCAAACTAAAATATAGATTGAAATTGAATTTTTCTGTTAAATGAAACCGAATTTAAAAAAAATAGTGTTCCATATTTCACGTTATAATTCTATTTTAAATAAAAAATATTTCATTTTAATTTTAACTAAATTTATTACTGTAATTTATTTTTAAAAATGATTTTCAACATTCAAAACATAAATTTATTGACATGATTATATTATTCTTAATAATATAATTTAACCGAAATATAAATTGCTACGTTATTTTTTCTTGGATCACTACGTTATTTTTCAGATGTGTGAATATAATCCGAAGCTAAAATAAATATGCTGATATGGTATTCATGTTGTCAATGATCTGTTAACATTCTGTCTTTGTTGTCGGCACTTCCCACTTATTTCAAAAACGCTAGAATATCTGAATATTTGAATATCTGGAATAAGACATTTCACATTTACGGAGACGAGACTATGTTTATCAAGAAAACAATCATTGCTGTTATGATGACAGTTCCAAGTGTTTTTTTCGGAACTTTTGGAGCTGAGGCAGTAAAGCTTGATATTCCGACGGGTGCTTATGTATCGGATGATGCCCACACAAATCTGTTGTGGAGCATCAAACATTTCGGCCTTTCCAATTATTATGGTCGTTTTGACAAAATCGAAGCAAAACTCGATCTTGATGCCAACGATGTCGAAAAATCGGTTTTGCACGTTACGATCGATCCGAAATCGGTTGATACAAATTATCCCAAAACGCCTAACGAATTTAACGAAGAGATTGCTGGCGAGATGTTTTTTGATGCAGAAAAATTCTCCACTATTACTTTCCAATCTACAGCAATCAAATTGACAGGTGAAAAAACCGGTCAGGTTACCGGCAATTTGACGTTTCATGGTGTGACCAAGCCCGTTGTACTTGATGTCACATTGAACGGTACCATCGCTTCCCATCCGATAACAAAAAAACCGGCCCTCGGCTTTTCGGCAAAAACAGTCATCAAGCGTAGCGAATTCGGCGTAAGCGAGCTTGAAGGACCGTTGAGCGACGATGTCAATCTGATTATTGAAGCAGAATTCAAGCCTGCCGAATAAACCGATTATCTGTTAACGAATAACGAAAGACCGAATAGATAATATTCGTCATTCAAAACCGGCGAGAGGTGCTATGCCTTGAAGCCGGTTTTGTTTTTCGACTTTTCTTTGTGTTATTAAGATAAGAACAAATGCCTGTGTCTATTTCTTTCCCATCAACATCAGGCAAGTCAGGCCGGACAGCAGCCAAGAGGATTGATAGTGATACGGTTGTTTTTTGAGAAAGCCTATAGCTCAATCCGGTTGGAATTCCTATCTATGCATCATTACCGACAAGCGAAATTGAAGGACCACACAATGACAATCCGCTCCCGTGCAATGATCGAAACCGAGAATGCCAGCAAATATCTCCAACAACTTGCAAAACATTGGAGTCATAAATTTCCCGATACGACATTTTCGGAAAAGGAAGCCCATATTCCTTTTTCGGATGATGTGACTGTTGATATGTTTGCTGAAAAAGCATCGCTGGTAGTGCAGATTACGACTCCTAACGAATTTGAAGCAATCAAGATCGAGGGGATTTTTGACCAACATATTTTACGTTTTGCATTCAAAGAGCAGCTTTCAATCGACTGGCATCGTGAAACCTTGCCCTGATATTTGATAGACAGATTGAATTTAAAAGGGGTAGCGATTTCTTAGCCGCTCCTTTTTTGCTGCCCTGCACGGGTTTCTGTGTCCGGATTTCCACTTTTCTTTCGCCGACATAGTGACTTTCACGTTTTTTCCGACGTCATTTTTGAGTTTCGCATAGCGGCGTTTTCGCACTTTTAAAGAGCATCCTTCCGGTCGATAATCTTGCCACCGGTTAAAACCCTACCCTATCCGATATTTTCGAATTCAAGCAATTTCGAATTGAAGCAGTCTTCGTGAACCGGAATAGAGATTTGGGTGGTCGGCAAAAAGCAATCGCCTTTGGCATTGCAAAAGTCGACAACAATTTTCGGACTTTTTGTCCTGAATAGAAACGCCACCAATCTTCAGCTTGTATTTTAGGTGACTTTCATATTTGCTATTTTTTTTGGTCACGCCCCGATAAACGCCGCTCTTCATAGGCTTTGACATTGGTATAAGCCAGAGAAAGAAGAGGATGCGGAATACCGAAACGTTTTGCGCGATTTAACAAATCGCCCAAAATGTGATCACCTTCTGTCGGGTGGCCTCCTTCAATATCGCGCAACATGGATGCGGTTGCCAAAGAATGGGTATCTTTGAAAAAAATACCAATATTGTTGCTTGCCCCCTCGTGAAGAGGAAAGCCGGCAGCCTTTGCTATCTGGCTATTTTTGTTCAGAAAATCCATCATAGCTTCTTGTCCGCCCGGAGCACGATTGATTTCACCGACATTGGCTCGCATCAAACACGTCATTCCGGCAAGCGTAGCAAGACGGACCCACTTGTCCCACATGCGCTGCATGGCGTTCGGTACCGCGCGCACGTCCACCCCTTTGGCTTTGTCGAACAGGCTTGCAAAAAGCGCGGCACGTTGATCTTCTCCACCTTGTTGGGGACCGAAAACGCCAAATGCATCGTCATTCAAGTGCAACACAACCCCATCTGCTGTGAGTGTTGATTGAATGATAACCGAACCCGCCATGACATTATTATGATCGAATTCATTATTCAGACGATCAATATGGGCCATGCCATTCAAGGCTGGTATAAGAACGGTGTTTTTGCCCATTGCAGGGCGTATCGAGTTGATTGCACTCTCAAGATCATAGGCTTTTGCCGTGAGAAAGACATAGTCATAAACTTTGCCTTGTGCAATTTGAACGGAAAGTTCTCCATCCGTAACAGTATTGACTTGCTCGGTTACGTTACCGGCCGGACTTTCAATACGCAAGCCATGCTCGGCAAGTATATGTTGCCTTTTCGGGCGAACCAGAAAAGTAACGTCTTTTCCCGCCTCTACCAGACGACCACCAAAATAGCCGCCGATACCACCTGCACCCAATATCAGAACTTTCGGCATTTTTTAGATCTCCCGTTCGTCTATCAATATTTTGGTATGTTTTAACGGCCAAATGACAAAATCGCAAACAAAAACCCGGAGGGGTTCCCTCCGGGTTTTCAAAAATCGTAACGATGATGAAATTACATATTATGATTTACTGGCGAACCATCACCAAAATTATGCATTTCCTGATCACTCACACCATGCCGGGAAACAGGAGAGTTCAGATGACGCCCCGGATAGTAGGAGTCCTCAACCGAACCATCGCCACGATAGAAGTAGGCTTTATCTTTACCATTACCTTTGAATTGGTCACTCGGAACATTGCCAGAATGACCGATGACATAGTGGTTAACCCGGCTACCATCGCCAAAACCGTTACCAGCGAAAGCACTGCTAGCACCTAATAGCAAAGCAGCAGCAACAAGCATTAATCTTTTCATAATAAACTCTCCTTCTTATTTTTTTCGGAAAACTGCCATCTGAAAACAGGTTTTCCGATTTCGGGATTGTTTCGACCATCTTTTCGAAATCCCTTTTATGAAATGGAGTTAAGAACGCTTGGACAATGATGCCAGTCACATCTCTGTGGGGTGATCACGAAACCGTGATAGAGAATTAAAAACCCTTATTTTTCAAACTGTTAAATATAAAAACATAGCATTATAATAATCGTCCGACATTTCTTTCGCTTATGTTTTTTCTCTCACGCTTTTTCCCTTTCAGGTTTTTTCCCCTGTTAAAAAAATCGGGACTCATTTCAAAACATTTTCCAATCTTTCGGTTTTTTAATCTCAAGCCGGATAACCCATAGGCGCTTCGTCACCTTCAAGCTTTAAGCGCAGTTTTCGCTTGAAAAATTCTTTTTCTAACGCAAGCCGCGTCTTTCAATTTGGTAAAACTCGTTCGACACGGATTGTATCAAGATCTCTCATGTGAAGGCGTGAATGATCATAGCATTTCATTGTAAACACATAGAAAAATAAAAGAACGAAATTAAGAAAAATATCGATTTGGTCGCATTTATTATAATCGGAAAGCAAAAGGCTTATGAAACTCATGTGCTCTGGCAGGATTTAATAGCAAAAGCTGAAATCAATAATTCAACACCTCTTTATCGATATTCAACCCATTCATGAAAAAAGGAATCTGATTTGGAGTCATAGCCTCAAATTGTTGTTTTCATAAGTCTACAAGCAAACGATAAGCTGTATGAATCCGTCTATAATTATTATAAATTGTTAATTACGAGCCATAAACAACAAATACCATAATAAAACCTGTTTTATCGTCTTTTAATTTAAGAAAATTGGATGCATAATACAGGGATTAACAATGTAGTGTTTCAGAAGACCCAACGTTCGGGGGGCGCGTCAATGGGTAAACTACAAATTACACCGGGTGAGATTATTTCCTTTTGGCTTGATGCCGGAAAAGATAAATGGTTTGGTCAGGACGAACAATTTGACGCGCTCATACGCGAGAATTTTCTGACACTTTGGCGTGCTGCTCTTTCGGGACGCCTGAAACATTGGCTGGAAAGCGATGAAGGTCTTCTGGCTCTAACGATCATATTGGATCAATTTCCCCGCTACATGTTCCGTGATGACCCCAGAGCATATTGCAGCGATAACGATGCACGCAAAATCGCACAGCTTGCTCTTGAAAAACAGACCGATCAAAGAATTGCTCCCGAATTGCGCGGCTTTCTTTACATGCCTTTTGAACATTCGGAAAAAATTGCCGATCAGGAAAAAAGTATAGAACTGTTTACCGCACTAAAAAATGAAACCTTGTTGCAGAGTGCCGAAATTCATTGCGACATCATCAGGCAATTCGGTCGCTTTCCTCAACGCAACAAAATTGTTGGCCGCAAGACCAGCCCTGACGAACAGATTTTTCTTGATAAAAACAATAATAATGACCGGAATTAGCAGCTTTCGGCCAAAACGTAAAAGACTACCAATCAGAAAATGAATGAACTATTTTCATGGCAGTCAAAGACCTTTGCCCATTGTCACACGGCGTCTCCCATCGCGCCTCTCGGTGCATCACACACTTGTCTGTTGCAGCTTTGCCGTAATAAATCCCTTGAGCCTTGAAAGACTTTGCCGACTTTTCCGATAAAAACATGACCAATCATTGCAATTGGCATTTCAAAATAAAATTTTTCGACAGAATATTTAGATGAGAATCTGCCGATATGATGCCATCGTTTTCAACATTGGCTGCCATAAATTTCGAACATGGTTGTGATGGTTCTGTTGTCTTTAAATCTACTGTCTCTAAATTTGTCAGATTTTTCATGCATTACCCCTGTTTCAAACCGGAGTTCGGCTCACTGCACAAAAATTCCAAAACTTGATTATGTATGGTGAAGACTAATGCGTAAAAATATTTACCGGCCGATTGATCGAATTCACCGGAACGATAACCGGCAAAATCCACGTCCTTTACGAAAAGTGTTCGGATATAAACCCCCTTCAATCAGAGCAGATACAAAATCCCGCCCATATCGGAAAGACAAGATCCGGCTGTTTTTCACTACCAAATGTGGTCAGCTTTTACGGGGAATATTTTCAATAGATCAGCGTTCTTTTCCGAAATTCCGTCAATCAACACTTGAGCATAAATTTACGTGTTTAAACAAAGAGAAGCGCTTTATTGTTGAATCATTTTGTCAACTCATTGTTTATTTTTTATTAACTTTAAAATACCTTTTAATTTCAATTAGTTAAAAATGATTTTTGTTTCAATACCATATCATGTGTAGAGTAATGAAAAACCTTTCACTTTAGCTATCGCTTGTTAGTGCCTTGATATCTGACGGGGAAAAAGGAATAAAAACATTGAGCAATGGCTCTTTGAAAGATTGTGGATGATAGAAAGGCTGAAGGTCTCGACTGACCTTCAGCCTTGTTTTCCGACCGTATTTCGAACCGGAAATATCAAGTTGTTAAAGTGCTTCTCCGGAAGATGAGCCGGAAAAAGTAATTTTGTGAACCGACAGCACCTTATCATGAGGGAAAACCAGTTTTTGTGGCGGATTGAACTGTTCGAGAACCAACTCTTTATCGTTGTGATGGGAAAACATTTTGACAAATGCTTTCGGCGCCTTTGAACTGTCGTCTTCAAGCACTTGTGCAACAACAAAGTCACCCTTTTTGACACGCCGCAACGGGTCACAAAAGACAATTTCTCCATCTTGATAACGTGGCCACATGGTTTCGCCTGATACTTCCAGCGCATAAGCATTGATCGATTGATTGAGTTGTGGCGGACAACCGACTTCAAACAATATGTTTCCATCAAGGTCGAATTCACCATGCTCACCGGCAACCTCTTGCCCATAAACCGGTAGCAGCCGATTTTGTTCGAAATCTACGAGACTATCTTCCACACTGGCGAAACGATTTTCCTCATATGCTTCAAATGGTTCATCTATAAGAACCGGTTGATATTGTGTTTTCATGGCATTTTCTCTTGAATGTTTTATAGAGTGTTCCTCATTTTTATCTATCGCTTCAACTTTTTCGCAACGGACCCTGTTATCAGCTTTTTTTGCAGCCTGCTCTGGCGATTGTTTCACTGGCTCGGCTTTGCTCTTTTCTGTTTTCTCATGTTCGGACATCTGCATGATATTGGCCGCCAATTGGCCTGTGACCATTTCCGGCGGTATCCGTACCGTGACGCTTTCATTATGGGCTTCCCTGCGATTGACAAGAAGTCTTGTACGCGCATCAGGCAATGCCAATGCCCAAACCTCGTCCGAGCGAATTGACGGCTTGCCCAAACCAATCAATATACGAGCTAATTTTTCTGTAAGGGCAATCGGGAAATAATCTCGTGAAAATTTTTCTTCATCTTCATAAAGTTCAATCGTAGCTTTGCCATCAACGCCCAGACTTTTTGCCATTTCTTCCATGGACAAGCCTGCACGTTCACGCAATTCACGCATTTGCGTGGACGCAGAAAATAAGTCACGTCCCATGTAAACGCCCATCGTTTTCCTTTCTTTTTTCGAAAATAAGTGTCTTCGTTGAGGCTTTGTTGTCTGCCAAAGCTTTAAGTGCCCAGTCCCGCATTATTCGAGCCGTTCCGGTTTTCTTTTCGATTGCTGTATTGAAACGGGATGAGCGCAACTATGTTCCAAAAGAGTTTATTATAAAGCTCCTCTCTCTAAGCCTTATTCGAAAGCAAATCATTTGAAAGCTTCACGGAAATTGAGCTAGAAAGCCGATACAATTCATAGCATAGGCCGGTACGTTCATGCCCCGGTACGTTCATACGTATGATTGTAAGAAACTTTGGTGACAGTAAGAAATACCGGTTCGTCAACGGCAATATCCAATCGGGCATAAAAGCTTTTTGAAGAAAACCCGCGTGGATTTAACGGAGAAATGCGGGAAAACATAATTTTAACTCCCATGCCTGTTTTCCGGAATAACAGCCAGAGAATTTCTTTCACATAGATAAAACCAACCGGCTAAAAGAGCTCATCCTGCCGATGCAAAGAGTAAAAGTGAAAAGAGTAAGAGCTCTAAAAACCACTGATTGAAAAAACTCATTATTAATAGAGCCGGATCGGTCATGTTAAGCCGGTTCGCTCAGGCAATATCCGATAGAGCCGAACTCATTATTAAGTGGTTCTATTGGAACAACCAATAAAAAAGGCTCCCTCATTTCGGAGCCTTTCTTTTAAAGAGCTAATTTAACGGATAACGCCACAACCGAAGCGTGCTCCGCCGCCGCCAAACGGTTCCGGATGATCGGAGTAATTGTCATGTCCGGCATGAACCATAATCGAATGCCCACGCACGTCGGAAAGCTTTTTCAATTTCGGTGCCAGAACCGGAAGTGTGGCATTGCCATTTTCATCTACATAAAGAGGCGGCAAGTCACCGAGATGCCCTTTGTCATCCCATGGTGTGGAATGTTGGTTTGTCTCCTTGGGGTCAAGATGTCCACCGGCACGACCGGCAATCTCGAATTTGCCATTTCTACTGATCAAGCCGCAGTCTGGATTTGTGTGAACATGAAATCCGTAAAGACCCGGCTTCAATTCTTTTAAATCCGGCGTAAAGACGAGACCGTACGGACTTTCAGTAATAGTAACATTCCCCATTTGATGTCCCAGCCCATTCTCTGTTGCCCGATATATCTCGACCGACAAAGATTGAGGAGATTGCGAAGAGGTCTTTTCACCACTTGCAGCAAACGCAGCAGGTGATAGCGCGAAGGCCGTCAGTGGCAGAGAAAGAGCCAAGACAGACATACATCTTTTCATTGAAAAACTTCCTTAGACAACTAGATACCCGAAGGTAATGAAAATTTTGCAAAATACCTTCAACGCGGCAAAGGGTGCGCGACCAAACCACCCCCGGCGCAGCAATTTTACACAGCGTTTTAGCTATATTACTTTCTATCCGCATAACGGATAACGCATTATGCCCATGCCGTTTGCAGACGATTTGTTATAGCGCCTTACCTCCCATGTTTCAAATAGGGGATCGTTCACATCTGCGAATTTTTAACAAAAATTTTAAATTTTTATTCTAAGAAGGAGAAAAATAATTATCTAAAGCACGCATTTTACGGGATTTCTTGAAATAAAAATCTTAATATTTCGGTAAAATCCTGGCAAAACGAACATTTTCCTGTTCTCCCTTTTTACAGAAAATTACATAAAAATCAGTATTTTAGGTAATTATTTTATTTGTTTTTTCGATTTTTCTTCCGGCCCATTCGGGCGACAGGCTTTCACAAAAACGTTAGAATGGCGAAAATTTCATACAAAAATATGAAATATTTATCTTGTTTTTGTAAAAAGCGTTGAAGCAAAAATGATCATGAGGACATCAGGTTCAGCTTTGGCGACTCTATAATAACTCCGACAATTCGTTATTTTCAGCAACTTTCAATAGAAATATGCTTTGTTACCTTTCGCGTTACAGGCTAACGGCTAAATTCTTATGCCGTGATTTAATTTCTTAAAGTTTCATCGATGGAAAATGCTTTTTTCGGGCAGCGAAATTTCCTGTTTCAAAAGCCCCTCAAAAAAACACATTGCAACCTGACAAGATTTGATAAGGACGGTTTTTTTGAAAAGTCCGTTTTCTATTTCCCGATCACATTTTTAATCAATTGCCGGTTTAATCAATCGCAAGTTTAATCAATGTCGAGTTTAATCTTTTACCAAAACTGAAAACATTTATTCCTTCGAAAGGGTTATAATTGTGCTCCCAAAAGCGATTGGTGAAGTGCATTTTTCTTGCCCGGAATAGCAGCAATCAGTTCTCTTGTATAAGTTTCGCGCGGATGAGTGAATATTTCTTCAACCTTGCCGCTTTCCACCTCGTGACCATGTTTGAGCACTGTTACACTATCGGATATCTGGCGAACGACAGACAAATCGTGGCTGACAAAAATATAGGTAAGATTATAGTCGTTTTGTAAACGTTCGAGCAGCGCCAATATTTGTGCCTGGACAGTAACATCGAGTGCCGAGACTGCTTCGTCCAGAACAACAATATCGGGATTGAGAACCAAAGCACGGGCAATAGCCACACGTTGGCGTTGACCACCTGAAAGCCCTCGCGGCAGCCGGTCAAATACGCTTTTTGGCAATTCCACCTGATCGAGAAGCTCCAGAACGCGGGCGCGCCTCTTCGACTTATCCTCATGGGGATAGTTCAGCAAAGGTTCTTCAATAATTTTACCAATCGTATAATGCGGATCAAGCGAGCCGAACGGGTTTTGCGAGACAAGCTGGATACGGCGGCGGAAATGGCGCAACTCTTCGCCCTTGAGATCCATCATATCGCTACCGTCTATCGTAATTGTTCCACCGCCAGGTCTGATAAAACCGCAGAGTGCGCGGATAGTGCTTGTTTTTCCGGAGCCGGATTCTCCCACAATTGCATGGGTTGTTCCACGATTGACCTTGAAGGAAAGGTTCTCAACGGCACGGAATGATTGTTTTCCTGCATAATCGATGACAAGGTTTTTCACTTCGACAATTGTTTTTCCGTCACCCGATCTCTTGGGGCGTGGCGAAACCAATGTTAACGACGGATCATTGGCGACCAGTTTTTTCGTATAGTCCTGCCTCGGAGATGAGAGAACAATCTGGCTTTCTCCCGCCTCTTCAACACGCCCCTCATTCATGACAATAATCTTGTCAGCCCTGTCGGATGCGACTCCAAGATCGTGAGTGACCATGAGGAGCGATGCACCGGAATTCACTCGGATATCGTCGATAAGATCGAGAATGCGTTTCTGCACCGTTACATCAAGTGCCGAAGTAGGCTCATCTGCGATAATGAGTTGGGGTTTTAGTGCAATTGCTATGGCAATCAGAACACGTTGGCGCATTCCTCCCGACAATTGATGCGGATATTGTTCGGCTCGCAATTCCGGTTCATCAAGCCCTACTTCGCGTAAAAGTTTGACCACTCGCGATTTGATTTGACGCGGCGGACAAGCTTTATGAATGCGAAAAATTTCGCCGATCTGGTTACCGATTTTCATAAGCGGATCAAGAGAAGAAGACGGGTCTTGCGGAATAAGGCTCATGACTTTACCGCGCAAAGCCTCAAGGCGCGATTTTGAAAAACGCCCGAGATCTTCTCCATTCAGGAAAATTTTTCCAGTCTCGATACGGGCATTTTGTTGCAAAAGTCCGAGTATTGCTTGCGCGGTTGTCGTTTTTCCGGAACCGGACTCGCCAACAAGAGCCAACGCTTCACCACTTTCGAGCTGGAAAGAGACATTATGCGTGACTTCGTTCCAGCGTCCATTATCAAAATAGGAAACAGAAAGATTTTGAACATCAAGAAGCGGCATTTTCACCACCTGCCCTTCGCACTGAACAAGCGGCTGATGCGGTTGAAACTCAAAACCAGAGCAATGGTGACAAGCCCCGGAATTGTCGTCAACCACCAACCGGTTGCAATATAATTGCGCCCTTCGGCGATAATAAGTCCCCATTCGGGAGTTGGCGGCTCGACCCCGTAGCCGAGAAATCCCAATGTAGCAATTTGTAATATGGCATGACCAAACTGTAATGCCGCGTAACTGACAACAGTATAAAAAGCATTGGGGAGAATATGCCGGCGGATAACGGCAAAAAATGTCGCCCCAGAACCATAAGCCGCCTCGATATAATCAAGGCTCTTGATGCGCGACACCTCGGCTCGCATAAGCCTTGCAAATCCTGCCACAGATGTGACACCGACAGCCACAGCAACCTGTAAACTCCCGAAACCTGTAAGGGTAATGACGCTCAACGATAAGAGCAAAGATGGTATGGATAAAAGTACGTCGACGACACGCATGATAATCGTATCGATAAATCCGCCAATGCTTCCCGAAACAAGCCCAAGAAAACCACCGATAACAAAACCGAAGAGAACTGCAGCCAGAGCCCCGCTTAATGAATGAACGGCACCATAAACCACGCGCGCATAAAGATCGCGTCCCAATTCATCCGTCCCAAAAATATGGGCAAAACTCGGGGCGCTCAGATGGTCACCCACCTCTTCGATCGGACTATAGGAGGTAAAGACCGAAGGCATGATGACAAACAGAAACGCGATAATAAGTATAGCGAAAGCGATAACAAGTCCGGGTTTTATCGATGCCATTTTAAGCCTCCCCGACTTTTCCGGAAAATGCGACACGCCAGTCAAAGTGTTATTGCTCATCTATTGCCTCCGGTTCTTTGTCTCAGTCGCGGGTCGATCAGCGGGAAAAACAGATCAATGACGAGATTTATAAATACGAAAGCGGCCGACGAGACCACAACAATGGCCTGAAGAACGCTGACATCCTGCGAACGGACAGCCTGTTCGGTTATTTTGCCGATGCCATTCAAACCGAAGACTGTTTCAGTCACCACCGCTCCGCTTATCAATTCTCCGAACAGCAATCCTGCTATTGTTAAAACCGGAAGTGCACTATTGCGCAGGCAATGACAAACCAGAATACGGAAATGCGAAGCACCTTTGGATTTCAATACCATAATAAACGGGCTCAATTCGATTTCATCAAGCGAGCGCATCAGAATTTGTGCAAGTGGCGCTGAAATCGGAATAGCTAAAGCCACAACCGGCAATATCATCGCTTCAATGGGACCAGGAACAATGACAGAGATCCACCCCAGATAAAAAGAAAATATTTGCACAAATACAATGCCAAGCCAGAACAATGGAATAGCAAGGAAAAGACCAGGAAGCGCGAAAAACAAATTTCTTAAGCCTTGGAACGGTGAGAAACTGAACAATAAAGCAATCAAAAAAGCCAGAATAAGTGCCACCAAAAATCCCAAGCCGGCTAGTTTCAGCGTGGCAGGAAGATTTGTTTTAATGAGATCGGAAACCGGAACACCCGCTTGTACAGAAAAGCCGAGATCGCCGGTTAAAAAATTGCCTATCGTTTTGAAATATTGAATAATTTTTGGTTCATCAATGCCGTAATTCGTGCGCAGATTGGCGATTTCGCTGGCATTCAACCCATATTCCGGATTGAGAAACTTGATTAGAATTGCGTCACCGGGAAGAATTTGCAACAAAATAAAAGTCGCAGTGAAAGCCGCCCAGAGCACGACAATGGCTTGTAACAGACGATAAAAACCGATTTTGAGCATTATCAAACCCTTCAGGTTTTTCTGATCCCGTGCTTTCGCCTTTTATTCTCAGCGAAAGTCTTTTGAAAAAACACACCTGACTTTTAAAAAGAACAGAATGAACAATAGATTTCCGACCAAAGATGCCGACATTGCCATTTTGCCGAAAATTTTGTTTGAAACTGCGACTTCGGCAAAATGATCAGCTAGTGCTTTGCGTTTCCATTAGAAAAACTATCCGGAAATGCCCTATTGTTCATTATTCCGCTATTTTTCTATCCAGGTGTTATAGAAGCTCGGACGACCAACAGATTCAAAACCAACACCCTTGACTTTCGACGAGCCACCATAAACTTGCGGTTCTTCAAAAATCGGAATGGCATAAGCCTGATCAAGAATATAATCGGTTGCTGCAATGAGTTCCGCATTGCGTTTGACCGGATCGGTCTCTGCCGAAATATCTTCCAGTTGCTTGTTCAGTTTATCATCAACGAAGCTAACCACTTTGTCGCTCAAGCCACCTTTTTGTAAGAGTGCATCACGATTTTTGGGGTAAAACAGGCTTTTCAACACGTCCGGATCGGCGCGTCCGACCATATGCGGTATAACCGGTGTTTTTTGCGGGTCGAGATTGTCAATCACAGCATTGGTTCCGTCATAGGCTTTGACATTCAAAATAACGCCGACGCGCTTCCATTGCTGGGCAATCAATTGCAGCATAGCTTTACTTTGTGGCTGCTGGACGGCTTCATAAGCTCCAAGAACAAGCTTTTTTCCGTCTTTTTCACGAATGCCGTCCGGCCCTGTTTTGAAACCGGCTTCGTCAAGAAGCGCCTCGGCTTTAGCCTGATTGAATTGAAGTTTTGCGCTTTGGTCAGAGTAACCAAAAGCATTATGCGCCATAATCGACGTTGCTAAAGGATAATTCGAAGAATAAAGCGTTTTGAGAATTTCCGGCCTGTTGGTGGCATAACGGAGTGCCTGTCTCACTTTCAAATCGCTGACAAGCTCGTTATCGGGGCGGAACATAATAGAATTGTTGATGCCGCGCGTGCCCACTGAATAGACGATATTTCCCGACTTTTTCACACGCTCTTCGTCATAGGCTTGCAACTGCCGGATGAAATTGGCTTGTCCGGCGATCAAAGCACCGATACGCACACTGTCTTCCGGAACAGTGAGATATTTCAATTCGTCAAGATAAGCGCGCCCCTGATGCGCCGATTTTTCCGGTGCCCAGTTATAATCCTTGCGAACCTTCAAAATAATTTCTTTGCCGAGTGTTTCACTATCGACATAGTATGGACCCGTGCCGATAATTTTGGTTGCATTTCCCATAGCATCAAAGGAAAGAGCCAATGTTTTCGGTGAGACAATTCCGGAATTGATTGTTGAAGTTGCCTGTAGAAATCCCGGTGAAGGACGCTTGAAATAGAAGCGCACAGTCAAGGGATCAACAACTTCACTATGATCGTAATTGTTGACCACTTCCGAAACCGGTTGATGCAAATCTTTATTGCCTAGGCCATAGGTATCGAAGTTTTTGGCAACAATTGCAGCATCAAGCGGAGTACCGTCAGAAAAAGTGACACCTTCGCGCAACTTGAATTCATAAACCGTTTTGTCGTCATTGAACGACCATGATTTGGCAAGCCATGGTTCGATTTCAAGCGTTTGCGGGTTCTGATAGGTCAACCGATCGGTGATCTGGTTTAAAATTCCGCCATTTGTGTAGGTACCGGCAAGAGGTGAATAAAGATTGGTATGGACCTGCTTGTCGAGATAAATCAGTGTTCCGCCTTTTACCGGTTCTTCTGCTTTAAGCGCCGACATGCCGACAGAAAGGACAGAAACAACAGATGAAGCAATAAGCAATTTTTTTATCAAATTTTTCATTTCGGTGCAGTCCTTCGGTTTGTTGCGCCTTTTATATTCGCGACTTCCGCAATCAGTAATTTTCGACTTTGCTCGTCATCACTCATTGCTGGTTTTCTTGTCGTTTGTTTTCTTCTAGCCGGTCAGCTTACCCTTTCACCTGAAAAATCGGTTTCGCATAAACCGAATTTGTCCTTTTCAGGCGCTTGTTCACGCAGCCAGATAGCGAAAATTCACTTCCCGCAAGAATAAAGCTTCAATTGATTTTTTGAACGGATGCGACTTTTGAACTTTTCAAAAACTTAAAAAATAATTCTTATTTTCAGTAACTGATTGGAAATTAATACTCGTAAAAATTCACGCTTATGAAAATTTAAAAATTCCATTTCCAATTGTTCTGTCTGAATAATTTTCCTGCCTTTTTTAAAAATCAGTCAGTACTTGCCGAATAGAAGCCGTTAACGGTGGCAAGCCGATTTTTCTCTATATTTTTTTGACGTTTATCGGACGGATAGGTCTTTATTACCGGCAATCCAAGTTTTAAAAAATTGATCGCTTGATTTGTCGCCCCTCATAATCTCGCATTCTTTTTTAAGTTCATGTGCGTTGCCGTTTTTTTGAAGCTCCGGAGCCTTACGTTGTTTTCGAAGTTTCAATCCGATAACGCCGAAAGATCAGCCAATATTTTTTTAAAAACCCTTTAAGAGTGAGGAAATTTTATCCAAAAATAACAGAATTCAGTGTAAACTTGGCTCGGCGGCTCTCATGGCAATATGCTAGTTTTTGAAAAAACAACACAGGATAAAATAATGTCTCATTCCGCCAAAGCTCAAAAACCCGGCATTGCTGAAAAAAAGGCCAAAGTTGAAAAAAACGGAAAACAGGCCAAAGCGCCATTATCTGCCGAAACAGCATCGCGGGAAAACGCTATTCACCCTGTAAAAGGGATCGACCATGTTTTTATTCTGGTAAATAATCTTGGAAAAAGCGCAGAAAGTTTCCGCCAATTGGGCTTTACGTTGTCGCCACGTGGTCTGCACAGTAAAGAGCAAGGAACAGCAAATTATACAGTTATGTTCCAAAATGATTATTTTGAACTTTTAGGGATTGTTGAAGAAACCGAGGCCAATCGGCAGAAAAAACAGGACCTCGAAAATTATGGCGAAGGCCTTTATGCGATTGCCGGACGCATCGACAATGCACTACAGGCTGCTCAAAACCTTACTGAACTGGGGTTTAGTGTCACAAAGGTTCAGAATTTTTCAAGACCGGTCGATCTTGGTGGAGGAAAACAGGGCTTGGCGGCATTTTCAACCGTCGCGTTCAAGAAAAATGAAGTTCCAAACGGTCAGGTGTTTATGTGTGAACAGAAAACCCGCGATATGGTTTGGCGCTCTGAATTGATGACCCATGAAAATGGCGCCATTGCGCTCCAATCCGTTATTCTTCTTTCATCCGAGCCGGAAAAAACTGCAAAACGCTATGCACGTCTTTTCAAAGACGGGAAAATAGCTGAAAATGACGGAGAGATCGTTGTATCGACAGGACAGAATTCGGCAATCATCCGTATCATTCCGAAAGAGGACAACAGCCGCCTCTCTTCCGGTTTCGAAATTGGAAAAATAGCAAACCATGCTTATGCAGGTCTTGGCATTTTTGTAAAAAATCTGGATGAAACAAAGACTGTTCTCAAGAAAAATGGTGTTACATTTGCAGATCGAAACGAAAAAACGATTGTCATTCCTCCCCGATTTGCTTCGGGGGCAATCAATGAATTTACTGAAAAATAATAACTTCTCAAGCTCGTCAAACACATATCGCGGTCGGAACGCCTTGCTTTATCAATAAAAATCCGTTCCGGACGATGATTTGTTTTCAATACCGAATTTTTTATCACTTTTAAACAAGCTCGAATGAATATCGCTTTTTTTCAAATCCGGTTCTCCGGTCACCGGTTGTGCTTGCTCAAATCTGCATGCGATATGTTTGACACTTGCCGGCATTACCGGAGCGTTTTTCAAGGTGTAAGCGGGAGGCTCGCACCACCACGCCACAATTTACTGGGAAAAATTGCCGGTTTTTCATATCAATGCAGGAAAAATCAAACTGGTCGCGCTTTTCCCCCCGCGCTTTTTCCCCGTATTTTTTCCCCGTGCTTTTTCCTATGAACACTCAAAGCATCGAAGACAAAGTCTCTTGACAAGGGTTACAAAATATTTAAGTTGATAAAAAATATCATGTATTTTTGCATTTTTTCCAAATGTCCGGTTTTTTGAACTATCGGCAGATGGGAAAATGGAAAAATCGGGAATGAGCATGACTTCTCTTCAACTGTCTGAAGCAAACTCGGAAAATGAAACTGCTTGAAGCAAAGCAAGATCAATGTCTGGAACCATCCGGAGCCGTTTTTTGAGTTCGTTTCAAAAGAGTAAGAGGCGAGCATGAGTGTGTTGATCAAGCCGGACTGCGGGTCATGTCGAAAACAGGTTGTTGAACTGTGGCGAGGTTATAAAAATGATGAAAAATCGGGCAACTTGGCAATTCGAGAATGACAATATTCAAATTGTCGAATAACGATTTTGTTGTTCGGGTTACATAAGATTTGGGCTGGAAGCGGTTTGACTTCGAGCTTTCGGGTAAAGCGTATAGTTTCAGGCACAGCATTTAAATGATGAATTATGATACACATGAATCGAATAACTTTCTGCTTTGGACAGGAGTTACTATTATCGTTCTCGCTATCTATGCGGGGTTGATCTCTTGGGCCATGGCCATGCGCGGTGACCCCAATGTTGTAAGAGGCGGACAGGAAGCGATTATGCTCGACTTTGCCGAAGAACCTATGGCTCCCGATGTGGAAAACATTTCCGAGGTTATCAAAGAAGAAACGGTTCGGGAAAAGGAAGAGGAAAAAGAAGAACCTAAGGAAGAAGCGGAAAAGCCTGAACCTGAACCACAAAAATCCGAAATGGTGGAAGAAGTCAAAAAGCCCGAGCCGAAAAAGGAAGTAAAAAAACCGAAGCCAGAAACGCGTAAAGCCGAACCGAAAAAAGACGTTAAAAAAGCCGATGTAACGCAAAAAGCATCCGGTCCCGAAATTGTTGCAAAGAAAGGGCCAACCTATGCGGCTCCTACGACCAATCGTGTGTTTGGTGGTGATGGACGGCTTGTTTCATCGTGGCAGAATAAAGTTCAGCGTCGCATCGCGCTCATTGCTTCACGTACGACAAAGCCAAGAGCATCGAGCCGTTCGACAACCTATGTCACTTTCAATTTTGACCAGAAAGGCAACATAACCAGCGCGCGAACCTCACGGTCATCAGGCGATGCTGCAATTGATAATCTGGCCTTGCAAATCGTTAAAAAATCAAGCCCTATTCCAACCCCTCCGGAAGGCTGGAATAGCGCGCTCACTGTACCGGTCGAGGTGCGTTAGCATTTAACCTTTCCTTGAGCTTTCTCGCCTTGCCTTTTGATTTGTTTTGGAAGCATTCTATTGAAAACGGAACGTTTCCAAAGCCGCTCTGTCATTTTTCACTATCAAAATTTGTTTCTCTATAACGGGTACCTTTTCCCCCGTCACAATTTTTCAGTGCCTGTTTTTCAGGGCTGACAAATTTTTGGTAATTTTGGTAACAAGACAAATGCCCCTAGGGACATTCTGGTTGCTTCCCCTCCACTTAGGCCCCTTCCAACTCTTCGCACATAAAACGGAAGAGTGCCGTTTTATCAGTTTCAATATATCCCTGCTGCCACTGCGCCTCACCACAAAAATTGTCGCTTGACGATATCCATTCAAAGACAAACATGCTTCTGATGCGGATCAATATCCGGCAAACATGATCATGCCATATATTTTTCGATTGGCTTAAAAGGCTTAGCTAGTTTGCCACCAAGCTTTTGTCTTTTTCTTAAGTCGTGCTCACGGCAAATTCCGGATTTGATTATTTGTTTTTTCCCAACGTTTTTAACTTTATTTTTTCTGTTGCTTCAAATCTGATATTTTTCCTCGCCCCTTTTTGCTTTTTCAGCTCTTCTTCAACAATCGTCTCATCACTAATCATCTGATTTTGACTTAATAATCCGGAGTTTTCATCGAATTTTCTTTTCGGTCTAATTATTTTCAATTATAGTACAACGTCGTTTTCCGGGGCGGGCCGGGTTAGCGTCTCCCGTTTTAACAACTGGCGATGGGGCGTTACATTTGCTTGTCTTTCAGGTAACGAAATGTGTATAGACATCAAAAAATGGAGATGTAGTAAAAATATTTTAATTTTATAATTATTATAATTTTAGATTATATAGTATTTAATATGTTTAAATATTTTTTATATTTGAAAATTATTTGATAATTATATTAAAATGTTTCTCCATTCATAAAATCACCATGAGTTTTCAATTTGGGAAGAGGTATAATGGATCTGATTTCGCGCGTACAGCGACTGCCGCTCGGAAAGTTTCACTATCGCTTATTGCTGGTAACCGGTTTAGGCTGGATGTTCGATGCTATGGACACCGGCCTTATTGCTTTTATCATGCCGCGTTTGTCAGAAAGTTGGCATTTGGTGGCATCGGAAAAGGCCTCGGTTGTCAGCATCGGATTTGTCGGGATGGCTATCGGAGCCGTATTGGCCGGCGGCATTGCCGACAGAATTGGCAGAAAGACAGTTTTTGCGGCTACACTTGTCGTTTATAGTATTGCAACCGCCTTATGTGGTATTGCACCCGATCTTAAATGGTTATTGGTGTTCCGTTTCATAGTCGGCTTCGGTCTCGGCGGACAATTACCAGTTGCTGTCAGTCTTGTCAGCGAATATGTACCGGCTCGGGTACGCGGCCGTTTCATTGTTTTGTTAGAAAGTTTCTGGGGAGTGGGCTGGCTTCTTGCTGCGCTTATCGCCTTTTTTGTCATTCCGGCTTATGGTTGGCAGATAGCCTTCATCATTTGCGGCATACCGGCACTCTATGTGTTTCATATCTGGCGTAAAATTCCTGAATCTATTCCCTATCTGATTAATCGCGGACGCATTGAAGAAGCTCATAAAATCGTTTGCCAACTTGAAAAAGAAGCTGGTGTTCCGGTTGTGGAAAAAATCGAAGTTGCCCCTGTTGCCGAAAAGCACAACGTTTCTTTCACACAATTATGGTCAAGCGGTCTTGCCAGACGCACAATCATGCTATGGCTCATATGGTTCGGCATTGTCTATTCCTATTACGGTATTTTCACTTGGCTTCCGAGCCTATTGGAGCAACACGGCTTCAGCATTGTCAAATCATCAAAATACACGTTGATCCTTATTTTGGCCCAGCTTCCCGGCTATATGGCCGCAGCCTGGTTGATTGAAATACTCGGTCGCAAGGCTACTTTGTCCGGCTTTATCGCTGCTTGTGCAATATGCGCTTATTTCTTCGGACAAGCGTCATCGGATGGCATGATCATTTTGTGGGGCTGCCTGTTGTCGTTTTTCAATCTCGGTGCATGGGGCGTTCTATATTCATATACGCCCGAACAATATCCGGCCAATATTCGCGCTTTCGGCTCCGGTTGGGCTTCCGCTATCGGCCGGGTTGGCGGTATTGTTGCCCCGATGGTCGTTACCCATATGATGGCTGTAGATAAAGAAGCGTTTTCCAGTGTATTCATAATGTTCACCGGAGTACTTCTGGCGGTTGCAATCGTCATCATTGTGTTGGGTGAAGAAACGCGAGGCCGCACACTTGAATCCATCAGCCGTTAATCCGGCTGATGCTTAAGCCGGTTGTCCGGCTTTTATCGGCTGATAATGATATTTTGTAATTCGGTTCAGGAAACGGGCAATCATATAAACGGAACAACGCCCTTCCGCTTTGTTTGCCCATTTTTTTACCCGTTTTTCTGGCCCGTTTTTCTGGCCCGCTCATTTTTCTGAAAATTCGGTTTCTTTCGTGGACAAGATTAATGACGCTTCAATATTTCTTTAGCCCCTCATCTCTGTGCGTGTTTCCCCATAAATTCTCTGCATCATTTACAAGCTCTTTATCGGTTTCTTGACGTTATTTCTGCTTGTATTTTATTCGTGGATTTACTTTTTCTGCACTCATGCATTCGTCTATTCCCACCTCATCCGTTTATTCCGGCCTCTCTTTATCGCCATTGGCTCTCTCCAAGCACGGGCTTTCCTGTTCGCATCACCTTGAAAGCTTATTTTTCATCCCCTCCCCTCTTCCTATGCCCCATCATACTTCCCTTTTCCAAAGTTCGATATTTCGCTTGTCCAAAGTCGTTATATTTTCCTTTGCCTCAGACCTTGTATTTTCTTTTTCGCCCAAGAAAATTGAATCAATAAAGGACAACAAAGAAAGCAATGAATGTTCAGGAGAAACTGCGAGCCGAGACGTAAAACCGGCGTTTCAAACAGGTCTTTTCAATCGTTAAACTTGAAATGCGTTTTAGATATTTAATGCTGGTGAAGCTAAATTCTCATGATTTTGAGTTTAATTTGGAATGCCCGCTTCAAAAAGATCAAAACGAAACGTCCATTTCCGGTTCAACGTCCACGACGATCCGAGGGTTAAAAAAAATCCCATAATCCGCCTTTGACGGATTACGAGATCATTTCAATGTAATTCATGAAAAAGCGTTCCTCAGAACGCCTGTCGATAAAGTTCAAGAGCATCCGCTTCTGTTACTTCAACCGGATTGTTGACAAGCAATCTTGTCTGCTTCATCGCGTCGCTCGCAAGCAATGCCAAACTGTTATCTGTAACACCGACTTCCTTCAAATGGCGTGGTGCGCCGGTTTCCCTCATCAATTTTTCCATAAACTCGACAAAAGCTTTTGAGCGCTCTATCTCGGTGCCTTTTGCATGCGTCCCGACAACATCACCCAGTTCGGCATAAAGATGAGCCGCTGCTTTCATATTGAACCTTAAAACCGGCCCCAGCATGAGCGCATTGGTAAGGCCATGCGGCAAATGATAATGACCACCCAAAGGATAAGCCAAAGCGTGAACCGCACCAACCGGCGAATTTGCAAAAGCTTGGCCCGCCAAATTAGCTCCCAGCAGCATTGCCTCACGAGCTTCTTTATTATGCCCGTCATTGCAAGCAGTCACAATATTTGCCGATAATAGCTTCAGTGCTTCACGAGCAAAGGCGTCCGACAGCGGGTTCTTTTTCAATTTTCCGGTATAGGCTTCAATGGCATGGACCATCGCGTCGATACCCGTTGCAGCCGTTTGCAACTTCGGCAAACCGACAGTTAATTCACCATCAAGGAGAACTTTATCCGCATAAAGTTGATCGGCAACAACGCCCATCTTTGTGGTTTCACCGGTGGTGAGAATTGTAATATTGGTAGACTCCGAACCGGTGCCGGCTGTCGTCGGTATCTGGATAAGAGGCAGACGCTTGCCCTTTACTTTTCCAATACCATAAAGATCTTGCAATTTTTGTTCCGACCGTATCAGCACTGCAGAAAGTTTGGCGACATCCATGGAGGAGCCACCGCCAAAGCCGACGACGATATTAATACCGGCCGCTTTGGCTTTTTCCACGCATTCAAGAACAATATTTTCTGGCGGGTCAGCGACAACTTTGTCGAAAACTGCAACTTTGAAGCCGGCTTGTTCCAATGACAATTTTGGCTGTTCAAGAACACCCGCCTTATGAAGACTGCCATCAGTAACAATCAGTACTTTGCGTTCTTCGTAATAGTGTTCAACAAATTCTCCGAGCTTGTTTGCACCACCCCACTTCACGGTAATTGACGGCACAGCCTCGAAACAAAATTCCTGCATATTTTCCTCCTCCATTTCCGGAATGCAAATTCAACCATTTTTTAAACGAGCCACATAAGAACAAATGCAGCCCGTTTCATATGCTTGAATTATGTTCCGGACAGAACAACTTTTACAGAGCACTGCATATATATTTGATTTCCATATATTCTTCGATTCCATATTTGGAACCTTCGCGCCCGAGGCCGGATTGCTTAACGCCTCCGAACGGCGCAACTTCATTTGAAATCAAACCGGTATTGTGGCCAACCATACCATATTCAAGCGCTTCACTCACTCTGACAGCACGGCTGAAATCGCGCGTATAGAAATAAGCTGCAAGTCCGAAAATCGTATCATTCGCCATGCGAATTGCTTCATCTTCTGTTTTGAATTTAAACAATGGTGCAACCGGTCCGAAGGTTTCTTCATGGGCAAAGCGCATATCCTGTGTGACACCCGTTACAATCGCCGGTTCAATAAAAAGCCCTCCCAATCTTTTACCGCCATAAACAAGCTTGCCACCTTTTTTAACCGCATCTGCGATATGTTCTTCCACCTTTTCCAACGCACTTTCTTCGATCATTGGCCCGATTTCTGTTTCGGGTTTCCGTCCATCGCCAATTTTCAAAGCCTTGACTGCCTGTTCGAGTTTTTTGGTAAAGGCTTCATAAACCCCTTCCTGAACGAGAAGGCGGTTGGCGCAAACGCAGGTTTGACCGGCATTACGATATTTCGATGCAATAGCACCTTTAACTGCTTCATCAAGATCTGCATCATCAAACACGATAAAAGGTGCATTCCCGCCAAGTTCGAGCGAAATACGCTTGATCGTCGGTGCACATTCGGCCATAAGCGTGCGACCAACTTCTGTTGACCCTGTGAATGACAGTTTCCGCACAATATGGCTATCAGTAAGTACTTTACCGATTGTCGATGATTTACCCGTAATAACCTGTAAAACACCAGCCGGTATTCCTGCGCGGTTGGCAAGCTCGCCCAAGGCAAGAGCGGTGAGCGGTGTTAAACTGGCTGGCCTTACAATCATCGTACAGCCTGCTGCAAGTGCAGGTGCGGCTTTGCGCGTGATCATTGCAGCAGGAAAATTCCACGGTGTAATCGCTGCCGTCACCCCGACAGGTTGTTTGATAACCGTAATACGTTGTTTTTGCTGAGGCGAAGGAATGGTATCTCCATAAGTCCTCTTGGCTTCTTCAGCAAACCATTCGACAAAGGAGGCAGCGTAAACAATTTCGCCACGTGCTTCTTTCAAAGGTTTACCTTGCTCGCTTGTCATAATCATAGCCAGATCATCGGCGTTAGCAATGATGAGGTCAAACCACTTGCGTAAGATTTTTGACCGCTCGGAAGCTGTTTTTATTCGCCATTTTTCGAGTGCTGCATTTGAAGCCTCGATGACTTTTTCAACTTCGCCAGCGGAAAGTGAAGGCACATGGCCAACCACCTCACCATCTGCCGGATTGGTAACGGCGATTGTTTCATTGCTTTTTGCAGAAAGCCATTTGCCGTCAATCAGGCACTTGTCTTTCAACAGCTCTTTATCTGAAAGTTTCATTTATCTATTCCTCCTGAACCCAACACGCTTCCGGTTTTCTCGGGCCTTAAGCTTCCACGGGAAAACAAGCTATTTCGTAATTAACGTAGGTGTATTCTTTATAAAGAGCAAGGACAGGACCGTTCAATAGATTGTTTACATATTAATAAATTACTCGTCTTGTCACCGCTCCTTCTATCAAGGAACAACCGGATTTTTCCGCCCCCTCAAGAGGAACGGAAGAACAAATTATCCGCACAACCGATATACTTAAAAAAGATTATCCGCACAACCGATATACTTAAAAAAGATTTTTTCCTTGTATTTTCGAGCTACCGGATGTCCTGTGAAAACGACACCCAACGGCTCCACTTCTGAAATAAACTCCACCACACAGAGTTTCCTCAACATTAATACCGGAACGAATATCGAATTAAAAAACAACCTTCTATTGAGAGCATAAAACTTGCCTTGACCGGTTTTTGGCTAACTACCCCTTTTTCAGGTTTTCCAGCATTTACTTTGATTTTTCAGTCGTTCATCGCCGTTTCCGGTTTTTCATAAAACTTGCCGAATAACGAAATAAATACGAAACTGCACAAGTATTTCTATTTATTAAAAATGATAAATATTATAACGTTGAGTTTGACCAACTTAATCAGCATTGAACCCCATTGGCAAATTGGCAGACAGGCGAACATAATTGAAAATATCCGGCATTGTCGAACTGAGAAATACCACGCCCTTGTTTGACAATGGTCGCCACCGGGTTATCTTTCAGCATCCGCAAAATCCCGATCTGATTATCAAAATTGTTCGACACAGATGGGCCGAAAAATACGAAAAATACAACGCATTTAAAAAACGTTTCAAACCGTTACGCGAAAACGTCTATAACATCTTCGAATTTCTCGAAACTATGCGGCTGAACTTCGATACCAATCTCAGAACTCCGCATATTTTGACAACATCGGGAATCGTGCGAACCGATCTTGGTTGGGGAATGGTTTGCGAAATCGAAAAAGACAAAGATGGTTCACCGGCAAAAACCATTCATGAAATTGGTGACAAGATCAACAATTATATAGCCGAGTTGAAAGATCTAAACCAATGGGCAGAAACTTCGCCTGTTGTTCTCACGAGCTTTCACACCGACAATCTGGTTCTATCCTGGCGTGACGACCATTATGAATTTGTCATGATTGACGGTATAGGCGAACGAAATATTTTACACTTGCGAAGCTATATCCGCTCTTTGAACCGGAGAGAGAACAGAAAACGCCTTCATAAAATGCTCAATGAGCTCAATCTTTATGATGCAGTTGTCGGAAAATAATAGCCAAACAAGCAAATTCCCGACATTTTTCATTCTGTTCGCATGTTCATTCATGGTGTTTACCAGAATTTGGTATCTGCCTATTTTCTCCGGCGGTTTTTTGAGCAACCATTTCAGGCAAATTCTGGAAATAATCCATAACTATGAGCAGCCAAGTGGGATTGTTTATCGTTAGAACCAACTTACGAAACCGACAACCAAAACGCTTTCATCAGGCAAAGATTACGCAGTCATTATTTGTAGATGTGATATGCTTTTCCAATCAAAATCACGTCGCAATGACCACATGGCCAATCACGAAAAATAGAAAAGAGCGCGCGCCCGATATTGGCGGGCACTGCGCTCTATAAAAACTGACCCCTAAATTTTAACTGGATTTTGCGGTTTTGAATAAAACACAACGCAACAAAAAAGGGGGAAATACAAAAGACTCATTTTACAGGAATTTTCGGTTTCCAACCGCGCCCGTAACCGAATGACATAGCACAGGCAGCAACTTCAACTTGGCGGATGAGCATTTGACGCTCGTCCAGAAGCCTTGAAATCAAGGTTTTTACATCACCATTATAATCAGCAATCAGATGGTCAATTTCGTCTTGTTGATAGTCTCTTTGTCTAACTTCACTCACTTCTATGACTCCTTTTGCACGCTTGTGATGTTCCCATCAAGAACGAGAGTCAAGGATTTCATAATCAAATATGAAGAGAGTCACCGGCTTTTAAAATCGGAGTTTTTAAGACCGGTTTTTTAAATAATTTGGCTTAGCATCCTATTGGTCAACGAATACAAATTCCGGTTAGTCTGCATTGAGCTACTTTTACAAAAGTTTGAAGGAAGCGGCCTGACAAACAAACATTCTTACCACGTTGTACAAATTGGCACATGGCGACAAAAGCTTTGAAATTCTCTCATGAACCATACTTATCAAGATAGCAAACATCCGGACGATGCCCCAAATAGGCAAAGGAGCGCTTTATTAGCAACTTTTTAATTATGTCGTTCGAGATGTTTTTTCCAAACAGCTCCCTAACAGCACCTTATTGGATTCTTCGTCGATTCCACCGAGCGAAACAATAGCTAAAACATGCCCAAAAGCTTCCATGGAAGTGGTGAAAAAATTTACGTGATAAATGTTTTTTATAAAACCGGTTTACTGCAAACCACGTGCTCAACTACACTCGCCTTAAAAATATAAGGACGTAAAAACAATATATTATAGAGTTAAAGGTGGTGGGCCCGGAGGGACTCGAACCCCCAACCAAGCGGTTATGAGCCGCCGGCTCTAACCAATTGAGCTACAGGCCCCACGGAAGCCCCGCAATAACCTAAAAATTTCGTCAACACAAGTGCCCCCGTGTCAACTTATTCACCTTTTTGAAAATTTTAACGCTTGAAGCTTTTATCTCGCCCGCAAAACTCTATCTAAAAGATAGAGGCTTATTAAAAATGAGGAGTAAATGACAGTGTCCCGTATTTTCCCCCGCAACGCCGAAATAATTGCTGCATGTGCCGCCTTTTTGTGTGTCACTTCGCCACTTGCTCTTCATGCGCAAAATGTGAATAAAACGGAACCTGTGATTGTTGTTCAGGCAACAGGAGACGAACAGGCGAAACCCGATATTGCCATTATCAATCTGGCTGTCGAGAACGAAGGGGAAACTGCCGATTCTGCATTGAATGCCAATAATGGAACAATGAACAAGGTTCTTGATGCCTTTAAGAAAGATGGTATCGAAAATGGCGATCTGATGACTTCGGGGCTTTCTATTTACCGTGTTGAGGAAAACGAAAAAAACAAAAAGGCAAATACGCCTCTCTATCGTGTTTCCAATAGTTTGAGCGTGCGTGTGCGCGATATAAACAAGGCCGGCAAGATTTTTGATGAAGCGATGAAGTTGGGCGTCAATTCTGTGAACGGTATTACGTTCACAAATGCCGATACTAAGCCTTACCTTATAAATGCAAGGAAAAAAGCCGTCGCAGAGGCCATAGCAAAGGCCAAAACTTTGGCTGAAAGCGCAAATGTAAAACTTGGAAATGTCATTACCATTGCTGAAGATAACTCAGGCAATATGATGATGCCTCGACTTATGAGTGCAAGTGCCACAGCATATCGGAACGAAACCAATTTTTCTTCCGGCGAACTTGATTACAAGGTCAATGTGACAATGACATTTGCGATCGAACAATAATTGGAACCGCTTCTGACGCTTTTCTTTATTGTTTATTTCTCGACATAGCATCTCATCGGGAAGCCAAAACGGCCATAGGGTCAATCTGTGGCTAGGTCTCACCGGTCAATTTGGTAGAACGTTTGCAAGCGAGAGACTATGAAGCGTGAGACTATGACATCAACCTTACCGGAAAGGGACACGCGTCACTTGTGAAGCGCACCATAAAGAGGAGTGGCATTCAAGCCGAAATAAACTTTCAAGGATTTTTTTCCCTTAAAAATTCGCAGAAGTTCTCGGATAAAAGGAATTATCATCTAATAAGCTTCAAAAAGGTAGCCCACAAAACATTTCGGTTTTTGGCACGAAAATTCCGATAGGTTTGTCACGGTCTTAACAAATGCTCACTGTAACTTCCGATTGTTGCCATTATTATCTGGAAACACGATTTTACGTCATATCTCCGGTGTTTCTTCAAAAGACCTATCCCGACAAGCAAACGGAAAAATAAGCGCCTGCGAATTCCCAAACCTCAGCCGTTAATCGGGCCGATGATGTAATCAAGATAATCTTCGTCCGAGATAAGATCGTCTTCATGAACGAGAATTTTATCGCGAACGGAAATATGGGCTTTGTGCACGCTTTCCTTGTCATGCGAAACAAGGTGATGCCAAGAAGGCAGGTTTTTTCCTTCATCAACCAACTTATAGGCACAAGTTTCCGGTAACCAGCGCACCGCGCGCACCATTTCGATATCAAGATAGAGGCAATCGGGAACAATGGACTTGCGATTCTGATAATCACTGCATTGGCAGCTTTGCGCGTCAAGCAACCGGCAGCCAACGGCCGTGACAAAAATTTCGCCGCTATCTTCATCTTCCAGCTTTTGTAAACAGCACAGCCCGCAACCATCGCAAAGACTTTCCCATTCTTCGGGAGTCATTTGCTCCAGCAGCTTTGTTTTATAGAATGGAAGCTTGTCCATGCTCATTTCTTTCATACGGCTTTCATTCAAAGTGTGTCGCCGTAACAGGCCGGAAACAGTGGGGACTTTTCGGTTCACAAAAATGCGTGTCGAAGCAGGCACCCGAAAACAGGCTATTATTCGAAAATCCGTTCACCCTGCTCGTCGATAATCTGGCGGCCTTTGATGTGAATCATGGCAACAGCATCATCGAGATTGGTAAAACGGTCCGCACGGATGAACCGGTAGCTCTTATTTTCGCCATTGACGGTTTTTGAAATAACACCGCAACTCTGGAGCTGGCCTTCATTTTTGTAAGGCGTCGCGGAAATGATAAAGCCTTTATATTCGGTCTGGCCGCCGTCGATTTCTGCGTTTTCATTTGAAGCGCGTTTAGATTTACCAAAAAGTCTCTGCAAAAATGACATGGTTTGTCCTTGCTTGAAAAACGGAAAGGCACGAAACCGCAAGATTTCGTGCCTTTTGCATAAATTTTAAGAATCCAGAAAACTTCTCAACTTGCGTGAACGGCTCGGATGTTTGAGCTTGCGCAATGCTTTTGCTTCAATCTGGCGGATACGTTCACGGGTAACCGAAAACTGTTGGCCGACCTCTTCCAAAGTATGATCTGTATTCATGCCGATACCGAAACGCATACGCAATACGCGTTCCTCACGTGGGGTGAGAGATGCAAGAACACGCGTGGTCGTATCGCGCAAATTCGCCTGAATAGCGGCATCGATTGGCAATAGCGCATTCTTGTCTTCGATAAAATCGCCCAAATGTGAATCTTCCTCATCACCAACAGGTGTTTCAAGAGAAATCGGCTCTTTGGCAATTTTCAGAACCTTGCGCACTTTTTCAAGCGGCATTGCAAGTTTTTCCGACAATTCTTCCGGTGTCGGCTCACGCCCGATTTCATGCAACATCTGGCGTGAAGTACGCACGATTTTGTTGATCGTCTCGATCATATGAACCGGAATACGGATTGTACGAGCCTGATCGGCAATCGAACGGGTAATGGCCTGACGGATCCACCATGTTGCATAAGTGGAAAATTTGTAACCACGACGATATTCGAATTTATCGACAGCCTTCATCAGGCCGATATTGCCTTCCTGAATAAGATCAAGAAATTGCAAACCGCGATTGGTATATTTCTTGGCAATCGAAATAACGAGACGGAGATTGGCTTCCACCATTTCCTTTTTGGCAATGGCTGCTTCGCGTTCGCCCTTCTGGACCTGATTGACGATACGGCGGAATTCGCCGATCGAAATCGCCGTTTCTTGCGCCAGCATCTGGATTTCACTACGCAATTCCTGAATGGTTTTGGCTTCTCTGGTGGCAAATTCCTTCCAGCCATGACCGGGCAATGTGGAAATGTAATTGACCCAATCGGAGTCCATTTCGCGACCCTGATACTGTTTCAGGAATTCCTCATGTCCAACACCATAGGAATCGGCAAGACGTTTCAACTTGCCTTCGCTTTTTACCAGACGTTTATTAATGTCATAGAGTTGTTCGACCAGCGCTTCGATACGGTTCTGGTTAAGTGACAATGATTTGACAGCTTTGACCAGATCATCCTTGAGCTGTTTGTATTTTTTCTTTTGCGCAGGAGACAGCGCGCCTTCGTCGTGGTCGGCGAGGCTGCTTTCTACATGCTGATCCTGCAATTTACGCAATTTTGCGTAAGTATCCGCGATGAAGTCCAAAGTTTCCATAACTTGCGGACGAAGCTCGTTTTCCATCGCTGCAAGCGACAGATTGTTTTCATCGTCATCTTCGTCATCTTCATCCGGCTCGATGGTTTCGCCGCCGACGTCGGTTATGTCATCATCATCGTGAACCACACGTTTGGGAGCTTCCTCCTTGGGCTTCAAATCCTCGATATGTTCGATGACCGGAGCCTGTTTGGCTTCAGGTCCTGCATAAGTGGTTTCAAGATCGATAATTTCACGTAGCAAAATGCGTTGTTCATTGAGTTCTTCACGCCAGATAATGAGCGCCTGAAATGTGAGCGGGCTTTCACACAAGCCTGCAATCATTGTCTCGCGACCGGCTTCAATACGCTTGGCAATGGCTATTTCGCCTTCGCGTGATAACAGCTCGACAGCACCCATTTCACGCAAATACATACGCACCGGATCATCTGTCCGGTCGTTCTGATCGCGCTTTGATGTGGTTGCAAGGGCACGACCGCCAGATTCTACCAGTTCGCCACCTTCGGAAGTTTCTTCTTCCTCGGTTTCAGCTTCTGCTTCAGCCTCTTCGTCATCTTCCACAACATTGATGCCCATGTCCGACAACATGGCCATTGTGTCTTCGATCTGCTCGGAAGTCACCTCTTCTGAAGGAAGAACAGCGTTCAATTCGTCCATCGTAACAAAACCGCGCTTCTTCGCAGTCTTGATCAGTTTTTTTACGACATCATCGGACAGATCCAAAAGAGGACCATCGCCGCTAACCTCGCGCTCGGTCTCTGCATTTTCTGTCTGTTTTACCTTTGTTGCCATTCCGTGTTAACTCCGCTCAGCCACATCGCACATTTATTCATTGTGTTTTGCAACTTTCTACTCATTCTGCACTTACAGCCATTCCATCTGGCTTGAATTTCCGCCAATACTTACGGCTTATTGGATTGCAAATCTTGTAAAGCCGTTAATTTTTAAAAAAGATTAATGTTGGCTATTTTCTTTGCAAGATAACGTCCTTGCTCCATATGATTGTTCTTCAACACCACTCTTTCAAAAATGTTCCATTGCGCCATAGCTCTTGCACTGCCGCCTTTTCATCGCTAAAAGAAAACCCCCGCCCGCTAAATCTCACTCTTTCTTTAACCTGATTGTTTCTTTAACCCGATTATCCAAGCCAATTCTAGCACAACTGGGCTTTCGTGGCTGATTCGCAGACAAAAAGCGAATCATTTATTGATTTTCCGACTCATTCCGGTCTGATTCGTCTTCTTTCCACCGTCCAAAACCATCGATCAAAGCCTCAACAGCCTCAGTTTTTTCAAGTTCTGCCTTGACATCGCCCAAAAGGGTAAACATCCCGCTATCCGATTTTTCCAAAAGCTCGGCTTCAATGTCACGCAACCTCTTATGTAGGTTATGTGCACGCAGATGCAAGTAGACAGCCTGTTTTAAAGCTTCTCTTGCGTCTTCAATCGGTGCTTCCGCAAAAGCACAGCGAAATCCGAGATTTTTCAGCATGCTGTGGATCCGGTTGAGGATTTGCTCCTGCCCCTTTTGTTTCAACAGCTTCATCATGGCATCGGCATCATTCGGTTGCCATTCACCCATAATTTCAAGCATAGCACGATGAAGGCCGATAAGTGCCGGATTTTGCAGCTCAAGCTTTGCCAAAGTTTCAAAATCCTCGTACCAGAGTTCGGGATGGGACGCCAAGGTCATTAATATTGCCGCTTCCCGCAAGGGAATGAAACTCGCCGAATTTTTGACCAGATTGGAATTGGCCAAACTTGGGCTGGGACCGCCGCCAATAGTGTTCGCATTCCGGTTACCACGATAATTCTTGCTGTTATTCTTGAAAAAAGCCGGACGAAACAGATTGCGCAACCGGTCGCGCAAATCCTGTAAATAATAATGCCGTAAACTTTCATCCTTGATTGTGAAAATAACCGACTTAATCTCGCGCTCGAGAGCTGCGCGCGCTTCCGGCGTTTCGAATTGCTGGCCGAATGTGTATTTGCGCCACAAAAGTTCGGCAAGGGGAATTGATTTTGATAGTTCGACTTTCAAACTATCCGATCCCCCTGTTTTCACAATATCATCGGGGTCTTTACCATCGGGCAATAGAATAAAACGGGCAGAAACCCCGGCTTTCAAAATTGGCAAAATGCGCTCTGCTGCCCGAAATGCTGCATGAACTCCCGCCTCGTCACCATCAAAACAGAAAACCGGATCAGGTGTCATGCGCCATAAAAGCCCAATCTGGTCTTCGGTCAAAGCTGTGCCAAGGGGTGCAACAGCAGTGTCGACACCGGCTTTGGCCATAGCAATCACATCCATATAACCTTCAACAACATAGATCGGCTTGGTGTCTTCTTGTGCTTTCGGCTGTGCGGCTTTTCTGGCCGTAGCGGCATTATAAAGCATTTTGCCTTTATGGAAGAGCACGGTTTCCGGACTGTTCAGATATTTTGCCCGCACATTCTTGTCCATGGCGCGCCCGCCAAAGGCAACAATGCGCCCGCGCAAATCGGCAATTGGAAACATGATGCGGTTTCTGAACCGGTCATATGGTGCCGAGCCATCTTCTGCAGCAACAACCAGCCCGCAATCTTCCATCTGTTTTAATGAAATATCCTTAGCAATCAGCGCATCCTTCAAAACATTGCGTGCATCCGGCGCAAAACCGATCTGAAAGCGGTCCATTATTGCTTTGGGCATTTGCCGTTCTTCAAGATAGCTGCGGGCGAGGTTTCCCTCCTGTGATTTCAACTTGCTTTTAAAAAAGCTCGCCGCAAGGGCCATGACATCATAAAGGTCTTTTTTGATCTTTTCCTGTCTCTCGGCATCCTTGTCACGTGCCGGCATCCGGACACCGGCCTGATTTGCCAAACGCTCGACCGCTTCGGGAAAAGGAATACCGTCAATCTCCGTCACAAAAGTGAAGATATCGCCGCTTGCCCCACAACCGAAGCAATGGTATCGGCCTTTCCGGTCTTCGCAATGGAAGCTTGGCGTTTTTTCGCCATGGAACGGGCAGCAGCCCCAGAAATCGCCACGCGAAACATTGCTTTTTTTCGGGTCGAAATTCACCCTTTGGCCTACCACAGTTGAAATTGGCAGGCGTGCACGAATTTCGTCAAGAAAATCGGGTGAAAAACGCATTACTTTTCGTCGTCTCCGGTTCCAGTCCTATTAACTTAAACATTGTTGCAATTAAATTAAACACCCCGACTTTAAAGACGGTTAAGCATTTGTTTTAAAATGAAATCAAAAGGCAGAGAATGAAAATTCGCCCGCTCTTTTAGGAAATACCCATTTCATTATAACTTTTATGCCTTTCAGCTTTCAGAAAAATGTTTGCTTTATCCTGCTGCTCCAGAAGAAAAATAAAATCAGCGTGACCGGTCAAAACTGCATCAACCTGTTTTTTTAATTCTCTTCTCTGATTTTTTCATTTGCCACTGCACTTTTGCCAAAACGGGCTTTAAGGCAAGAAGAAAGATTCAAGACACTTGAAGAAGAAAACCCCCGCCCTACCCTTTTTCATTAAATTTCATTCCGATTAAAGGAGATATTTATGCAGGACGCAAGTGTAGGTTGGATTGCCGCTATCATCATTGGCGGATTGGCTGGCTGGGCAGCAAAAACATTTATGAAAAGCAACACCGGCCTTATTGTGAATATCATTCTTGGTATTGTCGGCGCATCGCTCGCCAGTTTTATATTCAGTCTTTTCGGCGTTACTTTCGCCGGCGGTTTTGGCTATCTGATTTCCGGCTTTATCGGCGCCTGCATTCTTATCTGGCTTGGCCGGCTGATACGCTCGTAAAATTTTATTCTGTTTACCCCCGTTTGGAACGGGCTGATTGTTCCGTTCCGATCATTCGGGATTTTTAGGGAAACATGAAAAAAGGCACCTTCAAACAAGGTGCCTTTTATAAAGTGCGTTCTAAACTCCGGCTGATTTTATAACCGGCTTGAAAGCGCTCGAATTATTTCAGTTTTTCGCGAATGGTGCTGCCAACTTTTGCAAAGTCCATCTGGCCGTTATAGCGTTCTTTCAGCCATGCCATAACCTTGCCCATATCACGCAAGCTTTCTGCACCGGTTGCTTCAAGCCCCTCGGCAATTGCCTTTTGAACCTCGTTTTCATCAAGCTGACGCGGCAAAAACTCGCGGATAACCGCAATTTCGTCGCTTTCGGCTTTTGCAAGTTCGGGCCGTCCGCCCTCATTATAGAGCTTGACCGACTCCTCGCGCTGTTTGATCATTTTCGCGAGAATGGATTGTAATTCGGTGTCGTCAACGGCGGGTTTGCCTTCTCCCCGATTGGCAATATCGCGGTCTTTGACGGCTGCATTGATAAGACGAAGGGTTGAAAGCCGGGCTTTATCATGTTCCTTCATAGCAGTTTTCAACGCATTATTAATGTCATCACGCAACATGGTTCTGTTCCCTCCTGTGGAAATTTGTCTTGGTCTACAAAATCGCCGCC
Source organism: Bartonella sp. M0192 (assembly GCF_016102305.1). Lineage (NCBI taxonomy): Bacteria > Pseudomonadati > Pseudomonadota > Alphaproteobacteria > Hyphomicrobiales > Bartonellaceae > Bartonella > Bartonella sp. M0192. The sequence continues at coordinate 2,053,058 of NZ_JACFOU010000001.1, forward strand.
CCTCATGCAATGGAAAGCATTAAAAATAATGGAAAAAGCCATGAAAAAGACTTCCATTGCTCTTTACCTTGCCGATCAAAGCTCCTATATCACAAACCTTAGCCGAAGATTGGAAAACTCGAACGCCCAGCAGATGCCATTTGCTTGCGGCTTTTTAGTGCGAACAATAAACGCGCCGTTTTAAACCAACGTTTAATTGAGAGTGAGCGATGACTAATACAACAAAAACGACTTTACCTTGGGGCACCACGAAACCCACTGCGCTTTTGGTATTAGCAGACGGAACCGTCATTGAAGGTAAAGGTTTGGGGAGAACAGGTTCCATTGAAGCTGAAGTCTGCTTCAATACTGCTATGACCGGATATGAGGAAATCCTCACCGATCCTTCCTATACCGGCCAGATTGTAACATTTACTTTCCCGCATATTGGCAATGTCGGCGCCAATGCCGAAGATATAGAAGATCTGACACCGGCTCAACGCCATGGTGCTGTGGGGGCAATTTTCAAAGCAGATATTACCCACCCATCGAATTATCGTGCCGCAGAAGGTCTGGACAAATGGCTGTCCCAACGCGGCATTATTGCCCTTTGCGGCATTGATACACGTGCCTTGACCTCGCTTATTCGTGAAAAAGGCCTTTCCAATGCGGTGATTGCCCATGACAAGAACGGTGTTTTTGATGTCGAGGCTTTGAAAGAGCGCGCCCGCAAATGGAGCGGCTTGGTCGGGCTTGACCTTGCTAAAGATGTAACCGAAGGCCAGTCATCCGAATGGGATGAAACGCCATGGGTATGGAATGAAGGCTATGGCCATGAAAAGACGAAAGACATTCATATTGTTGCCGTCGATTATGGCGTAAAGCGCAATATTCTGCGGCTTCTTGCCGGACTTGAAGCCCGTGTCACCGTCGTTCCTGCAAAAACCACAGCCGAAGAAATTTTGGCTTTGAATCCCGATGGTATTTTCTTGTCAAATGGCCCTGGTGATCCTGCTGCAACAGCCGAATATGCTGTTCCGATGATTAGAAAACTCGTCGAGACAGGTATTCCAATGTTCGGCATTTGCCTAGGTCACCAATTGCTTGCTTTGGCAATGGGTGCAAAAACTGTCAAAATGCATCAGGGCCATCACGGTGCCAACCATCCGGTACAGGATAAAGAAACCGGCAAGGTGGAAATTGTATCCATGAACCACGGTTTTGCAGTTGACGCAAAAACCCTTCCCGAAGGTGTCGAAGAAACGCAAATCTCGCTGTTTGACGGTTCAAACTGTGGTATCAGGCTTGTCGGCAAGCCGGTCTTTTCAGTGCAACAACACCCCGAGGCTTCGCCAGGACCACAAGATAGCCATTATCTCTTCCAGCAATTTGCAAAGATGATCCGCGAACATAAGAAAGCGGCATAATTGGCCGCTTGCCGTTTGGCTTTCAACAGATTTAAAATGATTAAAAACCCGCTAAAAAGCGGGTTTTTTCGTATTCAATAATATTGTTTTGTCGTTTTTACCGGAAAAGTCGGAAAAACAACGTTCACTCCCTGCTCTTCGCCATTCCAATTGTCCTGTTCATTTTTTACCAGCCGTAAAAATTGCCTTTCCAATGAGGTGAAACAGCGTTTAAAACAATGCCAGCCTTGAATTCGGAGTAAACCTCGGCACATTCAAGACAGCTTCCTCTTAGAACCGAATTCAATTCCGGACAGAAATTCTCCTGAAACGTAAAGCGTTTCGATTGAACTCCAGAGCAGCACAGTGCATTTTCCGTTCCGCATTTTGCCGTGTTTTACGTGTTTAACGGGTGTTAATTTTTTAAAATCCGGCGCTCCTGCTATTTCCAACAAACGTTTCCGCCTTTAAAAAAAGTCGAGATTTGCTTCGAGTTTTTCCAGAGATAAGACTATTGCCGTTTTTCAGACATAGATAAAAGCCTTTGAAACTTCCGGAAATTGATTGCGATATGTCTAGCGGTTTCTGGAATTTTCAAGGTTGTTTTTAACCCGATTAGCTGTCTTGTGCTTTTTGGTTCTCGTGATCTCTCACAAGTTCATATGTTGTTAAACGCGGGCTTTTATCTTCGCGAACGAAAAAGCCGAAAACCAGTGTTGTTGCGAGCAACACGAAAAATGCGGTTGCACAAGGGGCACCGGCAAATTTGAACGGCGCACTATCGCTCGTGAAATAGCTGAAAATCGACGTATAGAATACCGGCCCGATCATCGACGTGATGGAGGTTATCGATGTCAAAGCGCCTTGAAGAGCACCTTGCGCGTTGGCTGGAACTTGGGAGGAAGCAATCGAGCGCATTGGCACATGGGCGATATATTCCGGCATAGTAAAAAGGTAAACGACATAAAGCATATAACCTTCAAAGGCGAAGGTATAGCCGACCATGCCAACGAGCGCGAAAATAAGCCCGATCATCGAGATTTTCCAATTGCTTAAATGCCTTGTCATATAAGGCAAGAGCAATCCCATTATGATGCACTGGCCGATGCCAAAAACGCCATAAGCAAAACCGATAGAAAATTCACTCCAGCCATAACGTTCTTTGGCCATAAAAGCCAAAGTTGAAGGCCAAACCGCCTCGGCAAGCCAATAGAGGAAGAAGGCAAGTGCCACCCAAAGCACAGTAGGGTAATGGCGCAATTCCAGCAAAGCACCGACCGGATTTGCCCGTCTGATCTCGAAGGGGCGGCGCAGTGACAAAGGCAGAGTTTCCGGCAGCATATACATGGCAAAAACAAAATTGACGAGCGAAAGTCCTGCCGAAAAATAAAACGGCATACGGGGGCCGATTTCGCCCAAAACGCCACCAATCAATGGCCCTAAAAAGAAGCCGACGCCAAAGGCAATACCGATGAGCCCGAAATTGCGTGTTCTTGTGTTATCATCCGAAATATCGGCAAGATAAGCCGAACAGGTAGAAAAACTGGCGCCGCTGACACCGGCAAGAATTCTGCCGATAAAGAGCATGGAATAGCTCCACGCAATGGCGCAGATAAAATTATCGATCGCAAAAGTGATAATGGATAACAATAAAATCGGCCGGCGTCCGAAACGGTCGGAAAGATTGCCGATAAAGGGGGCAAAAAGAAACTGCATGGTTGAATAGACCATGAGCAGAATGCCGCCATCAACCGAAGCCCTGCTGATACTGTCGCCGGTCAATTGGCTTAGATATTCCGGCATAACCGGCACGATGATCGCAATGCCGATAATATCCAGTAACAGCGTGATGAAGACCAGAACAAGTCCCTTGTGAACAAATTTTGCATCGAGACTTTGCGACATGACGAATTTCCATGCTTATACAAGAAATTGCTAATAGGACTATTGGCAAAAATAGAAAAGGGAAAAAATGCGCCTCTCTGAACTCTCTATACTATTTTGGGAGCGATCAAGACTTTTCAAATGCCAGAGCCGGAAATATTTTCCTTAATATTTTTGGTCTTGTTAAACGGTCATGTTTGCCGACGCACAAAACGAAAGCGTGCACGCCAAAATGTTTTAAAGCCCGCCTTCGGATGAAGATGGTTGCTTGCTATTTTCATCACCCCGTGATTTGTACCGATCATTTTATGAAAGACACGAGATACCCTTGAACGCGCATGCGAAAACCGGATGATGACGACCACGTCTAGGAGACAGCGCAAAAATACTGGATAGAAAGTCTTTCAACTTCACGAAATCTCTCAAACGTGGATTTTTTAAAATCCGTCACATGATTCCATTTTGCCCAGTTGATAACCGGTTTTGAAAGCATTGACGCGTTGTGCAGAAGTTCCGTGAGTGAAACTATCAGGCACAACATATCCGTGCGTCCGTTTTTGTAATGTATCATCACCGATTTTTGCCGCTGCATTCAATGCATAGCCGATATCACCCTCTTCAAGCAGTCCGTCATCCTCGGTTGAATGCGCCCACACACCGGCATAACAATCGGCCTGCAATTCGATTTTTACCGAAAGTGCATTGGCAGTCGACGTATCGGCGCTTACCCTTCTCTTATTCATCCGGTCGAGAACACCGGTCAAATTTTGCACATGATGGCCGACTTCATGGGCAATGACATAGGCTTGGGCAAATTCTCCCGGTGCTTTAAAATGGGTTGCCAATTTGTCGAAAAATTCGTCATCAAGATAAAGCTTTTGATCGGCAGGACAATAGAAAGGGCCAACGGCTGTACTTGCAAGCCCGCATGGCGAATCGATAGCGCCGGTAAAACGCACAAGGATCGGTGGCTTATATTTGGCATTGTGGTGGAAGAAAATCTCGCCCCACGTATCTTCTGTTTCGGCAAGAACCGTTGCAATAAAAAGGCTACGCCGGTCATTGGTTTGAAGCGGCGCTTTTGCTGCGCCAAATGGCGCTCTATGTTCATTCACCAGCGCTCCATCGCCGAATAGAAAACGTGTCGGGCTATAGCCGAAGAAGCTGAGCCCTAGAAAAATAACAACAAGAATGAGAATTCCCGTAAAACCGCCACGCGACAACAAGGCAAAACCGATGCCGCTTAAACCTGTTCGAAAAACCGGACTTGCACCGTTATTCTCTTCACCGCGACGATCTTCAATATTGTCGCTTTGTCTGCCACCTTCCCACCGCATAAGCCTCACTCCCAGTGCTTATTTTATTCGAGAGCATATAGCTTCTTCCTCCAAGAAGAGAAGGCTCTCATCCATAGTAAAGCAAAAAAAATTAGGAAAAGCAAAATTTAGGGGGTTACTTTCACGCTGACTTTACCTATAAGGCAGGCTTAGCCTTAAAAAAAGAAATGTTGAACCTGCCAGTTTTTCCTGCGCGGGTGTTTGCGATAGGATGCTGCCATGCCAAAACGCACAGATATAAAATCCATTCTCATCATCGGTGCGGGACCTATTGTCATCGGTCAAGCCTGCGAATTCGACTATTCGGGAACGCAAGCTTGTAAAGCCTTGAAGGAAGAAGGCTACCGGATCATTCTGGTCAATTCCAATCCGGCAACAATCATGACAGACCCTGATCTTGCCGATGCAACCTATATCGAGCCGATAACGCCGGAAGTTGTCGCCAAAATTATAGCGCGCGAAAAGCCGGATGCGCTGCTTCCCACCATGGGCGGGCAAACTGCCCTGAATACGGCTTTGTCGTTAAAACGCATGGGCGTTCTTGAACGCTATCATGTCGAGATGATCGGGGCCGATGCCAAGGCGATCGACAAAGCCGAAGACCGTGCATTGTTCCGTGAAGCCATGGCAAAAATCGGTCTTGAAACACCAAAGTCGATGCTTGCCAATGCAACCGAAATCAAGGAAGAAGACCGTAAACGCCACGATGCAATGTGCGACAAGCTCAAGGCCGAACTTGAAGGTGACGAGCTTGATAAAGCACTCGAAAAACTCGAACATGATTGGCATTTGGGCGAAGGCGACCGCAAACAGCGTTATATATCCCATGCAACCGGTAAAGCCGGTCAAGCTCTTGATGTTGTCGGACTTCCGGCAATTATCCGCCCGTCTTTTACGCTCGGTGGAACCGGTGGCGGCATTGCCTATAACCGTTCGGAATTTTACGAAATCATCGAACGCGGGCTTGAAGCTTCACCAACCACTGAAGTTCTCATTGAAGAAAGTGTTCTGGGCTGGAAAGAATTCGAGATGGAAGTTGTTCGCGATAAAAAAGACAACTGCATCATCGTCTGCTCGATTGAAAATCTTGACCCTATGGGCGTTCACACCGGTGACTCGATTACAGTTGCACCGGCTTTGACTTTGACCGACAAAGAATACCAGATGATGCGCAATGCCTCGATTGCGGTTTTGCGTGAAATCGGTGTCGAAACTGGCGGTTCCAACGTGCAATTTGCCGTCAATCCGGAAAATGGCCGTTTGATTGTCATTGAAATGAATCCGCGTGTTTCGCGTTCTTCCGCCCTCGCCTCGAAAGCAACGGGTTTCCCGATTGCCAAAGTTGCGGCAAAACTGGCTGTCGGCTACACATTGGACGAATTGGAAAACGACATTACCGGCGGAGCAACACCGGCTTCGTTTGAACCATCAATCGACTATATCGTTACCAAAATTCCGCGTTTTGCCTTTGAAAAATTCCCCGGTGCCTCGCATACTTTGACCACGGCAATGAAATCGGTCGGCGAAGTTATGGCAATCGGCCGCACTTTTCAGGAATCTTTGCAAAAAGCCTTGCGCGGGCTTGAAACCGGCTTGACCGGCCTTGACGACATTACCATTCCCGAACACGCCGAAGGCGACGAGAAAAATGCTATCCGTGCCGCTATCGGCACACCAACGCCTGATCGTTTGCGTTATGTTGCGCAGGCCATGCGCATGGGGATGCCATTAAACGAAATCCACCAGATCAGCAAAATCGACCCTTGGTTTCTTGAGCAGATTGCCTCGATTGTCGATATGGAACAACGTGTGCGCGAGCAAGGCCTACCGAAAGATGCGGAGAATTTCCGTATGCTCAAATCCATGGGCTTTTCCGACGCGCGGCTTGGCAGCCTTACCGGTCTTGAAACCGAAGAAGTTACAAAAGCGCGTCATGAACTTAATGTAAAACCGGTATTCAAGCGTGTTGATACATGCGCTGCCGAATTTGCTTCACCGACTGCTTATATGTATTCAACCTATGAAGTGCCTTTTGCCGGTAAAATGCGTTCGGAAGCCAATGTTTCCGACAGGAAAAAAGTGGTTATCCTTGGTGGCGGACCAAACCGTATAGGACAGGGTATCGAGTTCGATTATTGCTGCTGTCATGCCGCTTTTGCACTCCATGATGCAGGCTATGAAGCCATTATGGTCAATTGCAATCCGGAAACCGTTTCGACAGATTATGACACGTCCGACCGGCTTTATTTCGAGCCTTTGACTGCCGAAGATGTGCTTTCAATTCTCGAAGCGGAAAAGGAAAAAGGCGAACTTGTCGGCGTTATCGTCCAATTTGGTGGCCAGACGCCGCTGAAACTTGCCGCCTCGCTTGAAAAATCCGGCATTCCGATACTTGGAACCTCGCCGGATGCAATCGATCTAGCAGAAGACCGCGACCGCTTCCAGAAATTGCTCATCAAGCTTGATCTGACGCAGCCGAAAAACGGCATTGCCTATTCGGTTGAACAGGCGCGCCTTGTTGCCAATGATCTGGGCTTTCCGCTGGTTGTGCGCCCGTCTTATGTGCTTGGCGGCCGCGCCATGCAAATCATTCATGACGAACGCAACTTGCAATCCTATCTTCTGGACACTGTTCCCGAACTGGTGCCGGAAGAAATCAAGGCTCATTACCCGAACGACAAGACCGGACAGATCAATACACTGCTCGGCAAAAATCCTCTTCTTTTCGACACTTACCTCACCAATGCAATCGAGGTTGATGTCGACTGCCTGTGCGACGGCGAAGACACATTCGTTGCGGGTATTATGGAACATATCGAGGAAGCCGGTATCCATTCGGGTGACTCCGCCTGTTCGCTTCCCGTTCACACATTGTCACCTGAAATTGTCGAAGAATTGAAACGCCAGACGATCGAGCTTGCCAAAGCGCTTCATGTTGGCGGTTTGATGAATGTGCAATATGCCGTCAAAGAAGGTGTTATCTATATTCTCGAGGTCAACCCGCGCGCTTCCCGTACCGTTCCGTTTGTTGCCAAAACAATCGGACGGCCGATTGCCAAGATTGCCGCTCGCATTATGACGGGTGATAAACTTGAAAACGCTGTCAATCGTTATGGCGGTTACCCCAAAGTTCAGAAAAAACCGCATATTGCTGTGAAAGAGGCTGTCTTCCCGTTTGCCCGCTTTCAGGGCGTTGACACCTTGCTCGGACCAGAAATGCGTTCAACCGGTGAGGTCATGGGGCTCGATTATAGCTTTGCTCTTGCTTATGCCAAAGCGCAGCTTGGTGCGGGAAATGATCTGCCACGCGAAGGAACACTTTTTGTGTCAGTCAAGGATGATGACAAAAAACGCGTGCTCGGCGCCGTCAAGCGCATGGCAAAACTCGGTTTTTCAATCCTTGCAACCACAGGAACACAGAAATTTCTTGAAGAACACGGCGTGAAGGCCAAGAAAATCAACAAAGTTCTCGAAGGTCGCCCGCATATCGAAGATGCTATTCGCAACCGTCAGGTACAGATTGTTTTCAATACAACGGATACGGCAAGTGCAATTTCCGATTCAAAGTCGCTGCGTCGGGCTGCCTTGATGCAAAAGGTTCCCTATTACACGACAATGTCGGGAGCTATATCGGTTGTTGATGCGATAGAAGCTTTGCAGAATGACACAATTCAAGTGCGTTCCTTACAAGAATATACCGAATAATTGTCTCGCCCACGGCTAAAGCATAACTTGCCGTGGGCTTATTTTAATCTCCTGTTCCATGGCGCTTACCCTCAAGCCATTAAGTCCGAAAGCCTCACCGGTTTCACTACCACAGGGTGATAAAACTTTTGGCTTGAACTCATTTATCCATCCGCTAATTCCAAGCGCTTAGTTTTATGCCGTTAAGCCCGAAACATTTTGCAAATTTTATCGGATCGGACATTTCCTCCGACGCATTCTGCCCGATAGAATACCTTATTCTGCGATATAATCGATTTCGCGAAGTTTTATAATATTTGGCCGGATTGCCTCACTCCCACGGAATGACAAGGGCTGGCTGGGCCACGTAAACACAGAATATCCCTCCCCGCCAGTCATTATCGAAATTCCGATTCTTGCAACGAATGGCTTTTCAACCTTTTAATCGACTCATTTGTGAACGGGCCTTTTATTATCCACTCTAAATCTCATGCGCTATGAAATGCGGGAAAATGGAAATGAGGGAAAGTGCTGCTTGTCGCATTGCTCGACTTATCACTTTTGCATATCAATCACGTTTCTATGTGCCGACCGGTTGCAAGGTGTCGTTCACTTGCGACAAGTCGATCACTTGCGGAGTGGTCATAATTTTCATTCCGGTTTAAAGCGATGATAAAATCTGCTTCTTTTGAAAACCGTTTTGACTGAATCTGACCCGACTTGTCCCGTGCCTTCATAATCTTGCCTTAAACAGGCTCGCCTTGCTCAAAATAGCGTGTCTCATGACCGATATTGTCACGTTTTATGTGTCATTGATTCAATATTTTTTAAAATTTTTTACTAAAGTTAAATTTTATAAAATAAAAAAATAACAAGTCCATTTGAATACAAAATTTTATTTTATAATGAAATTAATTTTTTGCCAACATTTTTTTGAATAATAATCCCGTTATTATCATATCATGAATAGTATAATTTTTATATTTTTACTATTTTTTATCCGGCTAATATTCAATTATTTATTATAAATTCAACTGTTTTTTTTGCAATAAACAACATCATAATCCGGCCGCTTTTATAATTTTTATAAATGAACTTGATAATTTTGGTAAATTTTAAATTTGCGCTTTTGATAAAAGATGATATATATAGTCATGTTTTATTCTGAGGGAAATATCATGCGTTTAAACAAACTAATTTTGGCTGCTTCCTGCACACTATTTGCAACACCGGCTCTGGCCGTGGAATACCCGATTGGCGAACCACAGCATTGTGGCGGTTTGGAAATTGCGGCTGTCTACCTGCAACCGATTGAAATGGAACCGGAAGGCATTATGCTTGCGGCTGCTAAATCGGATATCCATCTGGAAGCTGATATTCATGCGACCGAAGACAATAAAAACGGTCTTCCGGAAGGCGAATGGGCACCTTATTTGCAAGTTTCTTACGAATTGACCAAGGAAGGTGCAAAAGAACCTTTGAGCGGTCATTTCCACCCGATGGTTGCCAATGATGGCCCGCACTATGGCGAAAACATCAAGCTTGATGGTGCTGGCAAATATCACCTGAAATACACCATTTTGCCGCCTTCAAAAGAATCCATGTTCGGCCGCCATGTCGATAAAGAAACCGGCGTTGGCCCATGGTTTGACAAATGCGTTGTCGAATATGATTTCACCTATGCCGGCACTGGCAAAAAAGGTGGCTATTGATTGTTGTGACCGGCAGTCGAATTCTGCCAGAAACATTTAAGGGATAAGTTTCCAGTCAATCTTATCCCCAAAGATCGAGACCTGTTTGTAAAGTCGGGGTTTACTTTCGATCATCCACCACTAGAAGTAAGCCCTCCGAGCAGACCGGCCGTTGTGACCTCCACAGCCGGTCTTGCTTTTTGGCGGGGATCATTTGGTTTTCTTGAACGTAAACCATTCATTCCGGAAAGCTCTCTTTGGTTAAAAAGGGTTTTATTATGCGCGCAATATTGGTTTTGCTGTTTTGTCTGTTTCCCCTCTTTGCCGGAGCCGACGAACTTTCGCTTTATAATGTAACCATCAAGGATGGTGTATTTGAACCGCAATCAATTGAAGTTCCGGCGGGGCAACGCTTCAAAATCTCGGTTAAAAATATCGGTTCGGGGCCGGCTGAATTTGAAAACCTGTCTATGCGGGTTGAAAAAGTTCTCGGCGCAGGCGTTGAATCATTTGTTGTCATTCACCCGCTCAAACCCGGCAGCTACCATTTTGTTGACGAATTTCACATGGATATGGCCGGTTTCGACATTAACGTAAAATAGGAGAGCAGACAAATGGGTGCACCTCTTTTCATCGTTTGGCGTGAAAGTATTGAAGCGCTGCTCGTTATCGGCATCCTCTATACGTGGCTGCGGCGAGAAAATCTTTTAACGCTTAAAAACCGTTTATGGGCGGGAACCGCATTAGGGCTTGTTCTCGCGGGAATTCTCGCCATCCTGTTTTATGTCGCGGGCACTTGGTTTGCAGGCCCCGGCGGGGAATGGTTCTTCACCGCTATGATGGCGGTTGCCGCCCTTCTCATTATGCAGATGATCGTCTGGATGCATCACCACGGTGCTTCAATGAAACATACTTTGGAACGTGAAGCGGCCGAAAGCCTGCAATCTTCCGGCGGTTTCGGCATTATGCTCCTTGCGATGATTGCGGTTGCCCGTGAAGGCTCCGAAACAGTGGTGTTTCTTGCCGGTGTCGGAGCGCAACAAAATGGTGCGTCGCTCGGCATGTTCATTCTGGGGGGTGTGCTCGGCTTTATTCTGGCACTTTTGACTTTCTGGTTGTTACAGAAATTTTCCAAAATCATCCCGTGGAGATGGTTTTTCCTTGGAAGCGAATTTGTCCTTCTACTCATTGGCGGGGGATTGCTGATTACTGCCTTCGACAAAGCGGCGGCCCAGATTTCGGCTTATGATTTACCCGAATGGCTATACAGCTTTATGGATGATCCGCTATGGAGTACAAGCTGGCTTATTCCCGATAACAGCACATTGACAGGCCTTACAGGTTACCATGCGGAACCGTCTTTGATGCAAGTTGTTGTGTTGGCAGTTTACTGGATTGCAGCCATTGTTCTTTGTAATAGAAAGCCTGCCAAAACGGTGGTTCGCCCGCCATTGAAAGTTACCTGAAACCCGTTTTTTAAAGAAACCATGTCACATATCATCACCACTGCGGTCTCTAATCTGGGCACTGTCATGCAACGTCATAGAACAGTGATCCAGACGATACAGTGGTGTGTTGTCGCCATTTATCTGTTTCTCCTTATCGTGCCGTCATTTTTGCCATTGCCGCCACGGCAGGAACATATTCTTGGCAATCTGGTGCTTTTTGCCCAATTCGTATTTTGGGGAATCTGGTGGCCATTCGTTATTCTTTCCATGCTGTTTATAGGACGTATCTGGTGCGGCGTTTTCTGCCCCGAAGGTGCTTTGGCCGAATATACCAGCCGCACTGTCGGGCGTAACAAAACTATTCCGCGCTGGCTCAAATGGCGGGGCTGGCCAACAGTCGCCTTTATTCTGACAACGCTTTATGGGCAGTTGATCAGCGTTTATGATTATGCAGAAGCGGCACTTCTCATTTTGGGCGGCTCGACACTGGCAGCGATGGTCATCGGCTTCTTTTTCGGTAAGGGTACGCGCGTCTGGTGTCGTTATCTTTGCCCCGTTAATGGCGTTTTCAACCTGCTTTCCCGCCTTGCCCCTATTTCCTTCAAGACTGATCAGGAAAAATGGGCGCATTATTGTGGAGCCCGTCAGGAAAACCCCAATTGCCCGCCAATGATCAATATTCATCAGCTTCATGGTGTCAATGCCTGCCATATGTGCGCGCGCTGTGCCGGATTCCGCGATGCTGTGGCTCTAAAACCACGCTCGGTTATGGAAGAAGTTGTCGTTTACGGAGAAGACAAAAACGCCAATCCGTGGGAAACAAGGCTACTCCTTTTCGGCATGATCGGCGTTGCCATCGGGGCCTTCACATGGACTGTAAGCCCGTGGTTTGTGACCTTTAAACAGAGAATTGCCGAATGGCTTGTCGATCACAATATATTCTGGCCACTCGACCCGACCGCTCCGTGGTGGATTTTGACAAACCACCCCGCCAATAATGACAGTTTCAACTGGGTAGACGGCTTTTGTGTCGCAAGTTACATTCTGGGAAGCGGTGTGCTTTTCGGCACATTTTTAACGCTCATGCTGTGGGCTATTGCCGCGCTTATGCGTTCGTCAACGCTCTATCATCATTTGGCACAAGCGTTTTTGCCATTGGCAGCAGCGGGTCTGTTTCTGGGGCTTACTGCAACGACTGTAAAACTTTTGATGTATGACGGTGTGACCTTCTGGTGGTTGCCATATGCCCGTGCCTTTATTCTTGCTTTGACGTCGCTCTGGAGCCTTTATCTTGCGGCAAGAATTTTGCAAAGAACACCTGCAAGCCTCATCCGCAAATTAGTTAGCTTCGCTCTTTTTGCTCTTTGTTGCGTTCCAATTGTCTACGCCTGGTGGCTGATGTTCTGGGGCTGGTGAGTTTTAAAACCGGAAATCACGGGCATTATCCGGCAGTTCAAAAACTCCGCTCCCCGGCTACCCCCGTCTTTTCCTGAAAAACCGACATCCGTAACGCTGCGCATGATTTATCATGCTGTTCAAGATTTATAGTAAATTCAGGAAAATGGCTGCTCATCGGGAAAATGCTGCTATTAGAGGAAGACCCTGCTTATCCAAAAATTTCCCTTTCGCTGCTTTACTTTGAAACCTGTTCCGTTTTGTGCTCTTTGGCCTTTATTCCTTTTCCGACAGCTCTCATGGAAAAACTTGGGCGATGGTGCTCATTTATAATTTTAAAAAAAACAAAACTGTTTCTGATAAAACCGATTTTTAAAAGCCTGTGGCAATTTTTAAGACGACGTTTTCAAGTGCATCCTGTTTTGATTCTATTTTTATGAACTTTAAAAATGCATCTTGCCCGAGCGGACTTTTTCATAACCCTTTTTGAGGTTGATTTGAGGTTCCTGAAAACCGACCAGCGCGGCCTTAAAACCTCGAGAATTTATGAAACGCTAAAGGCATTTTTCTTTCAAAAATATCTTTGGAGTGCGAATCTTTTTTGGAGGAAATTTCATTGAAAGCTTTTTTTCAAAAGCCGTTTTCGAACGCGAATTGCTGCAATCTTAACGCTACGTTATTTTTCTTGGAACTTGAGAGGCCGCTTTCGAACAACTAAAAGGCTTCTCTTTGCTTGAAAACATTGTCGAAAACCGCCACCCCATAAAAGCCACCATTCATGAAAAACCACCGCACATAAAAACGCCCGAAAAGAAAGAAGTCGTTTGTGCGTTTTGCTGATCACTGCAACTTGCTTCTTTTTAGCGGGGCAGCCAATTCTTCGCGCTTATTTTTTTGGCTTTCTATTCTTCTCTTTTACAGGCGAAGTTTCTGAAGCCTTTGTGGTCTCACTAGCCGCTGTTTCGGTGTCTGCCGTTTGGGCTTCCGGAATGCTATCGGCCGGCTCGTTTTTTGGTGTCGTTTTTTCTCCCTTTGACAAAGCCTGTTCGGACGGCTCGAATTTTACTTCTACAATCACGTCGTACAGATAGCTTTCGTCATTGCGACGGCTGATATAGACAAAAGTCGTATTTTTCAAATGTTGGAAAACAACCGAGGCAATGCGTTTGCGCACTGTTTCGTCAATACCGTCCATCACCTGATTGGCAACAATCCATTCCGGATTTGTAAGAAGCACACGGGCAAAAGCGATCGAACGGCGTTCGACATCGTTCAATCGTCTTTCCCAATCGACGTTTTCTTCATCAAGCGCGGAAAAATAATCACTCAAACCGGTGATTTCGAGAGCGCGTTCGATTTCATCGTCAGTCGGGTTTTTATCCGTTGCCGGATAGAGAAGAACCGTGCGCAATGTGCCTGGCGGAATATAAGGTGCGTCGGGAATGTAATTGGGCAGACCTGAATTGGGAAGCCCTACAGTGCCCTGCCCCCAAGGCCAAAGCCCTGCAAGCGCATGGTATAGAATGGTTTTATCAACATCTTGCGGTGCATAGATCAGCGTGTTGTGCCCGCGCTTGATAACTAAATCCGGCGGTGTCAAAGTCAATTTGCCATTGGCCGTGCGGATCAACAGATTGTCGAAGGTCATAATATCGGAATCATTGGTTTTGACCGTGATATGCTCGCCCTTCAGACGATCGACACCGTCCATTTGAACAACAGCTTGTCTGAATGTTGCAACACGCAGCATCGTCGCGCGCCAATCGGCCAGAGCGCCATAATTGTCAACAAACCAGCGCAACGACTGGTGCGCCTGATTGAAGGCCTGAACAGCCGCCTGTAGACCACCAAGATCAATGCCACCACCAAAATAGATCGGTGAGGCAATAATATAGGGAGCAACGTTTGACACCCAGCCATAACCGGCGGTGATACCTGTCAATTTGGTGGTTGCGACAACAATATGCCAGATGGCATTCAAAACATTTTGCACACGCCCGTCAAGATAACGCTTCTCGTCCTTTTCCGCCCCCATCAAGGTGATCGAATCAATCGAACGGTTGGTGTGCATCAAGGCGGCACGCAAATCTGCTTCGCGTGCATAACGGTTGGCGTTGATAGTCACCAGATTACGCGCAACAAACCATGTGAGAAAGGATGCCGCCCCGACATAAAGGAGCACCGCCCAGATCATGTAACCGGGAAGCGGAAAACTATAGCCGGAAAAGCTGAAAACAAAGCCCGCCGTTGTTGCCCATAATGTCGGAATGAAGATGATTAATGTTACACTGGCCTGCAACAGATTGATGCCGAGATCGGCCGTTGATTCGGCAAGATGTCGGGCATCTTCATGAAGTTTCTGGTCAGGGTTGACGCCCACCTCGCCAGCCATTGTCAGACGGAAAGCACGCTTTGGCTGCATCCATTGGCTGATAAGGTCATCGGTCAAGCCTTCGCGCAATTTCATTTTCAGATATTGGTTCAAAAAAGTCTGGACAATGTTGAAGATCAATAAAACCGAGGCAATAACAAAGAACACACCGAGCTGGAAAACAAATTCGTGCAAATCTTTGCGGCTGATCGCGTTCCAGAAATCCTTTGTCCATTCATTGATTTGCAATTGCCCGCGGCCAATCAGAATAATCAGCACAAGTATGCCAAGAAATGTCGCAATCAGCGTATTGCGCGTATGCGAATGCCAGAAAGCAATATAAAGGATCTTTGCCTGATGCGAAAAACGGGTATTTTTGACAATGCCTTCACGCAATGAACCGGGAGCTGCATCAACAGGATTATCAGGCATATTGTCGTCTATATCGCTGCCTTTTCTGGCCATTCACTCAAATCCCCTCATATAATCGCGACATTCTGACGACAATTAAAAATAATGACTGCCCCTGTATACACCAGATAGTGTAGGCAATCAAAATAGCAAAAGCACCAACGCTTTCAAATTTAATATTAATTCAACTTGCTTTCTTTTTCGAGAGGGTCTAATGAAGCGCCAATCGATTTTTCGGTTGTGCGACTTTCTTAACCGTGCAGCAAGCACTATTTAACGAAACTCCCCTTTCTAAATTTCGATCTACCAGAAGCATCAACGCATGACGTGTTGGTGCACTCATTTTTTATTACAGGAGTTTCCTATGGCTACAGGAACAGTTAAGTGGTTCAACACAACAAAAGGCTTCGGCTTCATTCAACCTGATGATGGTGGTGCAGATGTATTTGTACACATTTCAGCTGTTGAACGCTCAGGCATGAGCGGTCTTAATGAAGGCCAGAAAGTGTCTTATGAAGTTGTGCAGGACCGTCGTTCCGGCAAATCTGCTGCAGGCAATCTTTCAGCTCTTTAATATCTGGAAGTGAAATGCCCGACTAAAACGGCAAAACGTTTGATGAGCATTTCAAAACCGGATATAAAAGAAACAGATTTTTAAAAAGCTCCACCTTTTTTTCGAGTGGGGCTTTTTTATTTATCCGATAATTTTTTCAATTTTGTCTGCAAGGCCCCGTTCCTTCGTTTTCATATTTTCCCGTTGTTTCCGCAATCTTTCCCCGATCTTTCCTTGAGTAGAGTGACAATCATTAGCCCTCGAAGGCAAACTGACAGAATATCGTTTTTCTATTTCAACAATAACGTCAACAACATGCTTGCACTTATATTTAGATAAGTTATAAATTTTATTGACGGTTCCCCTTCAGGATGTCTTCAAAAGGGGAATAATAGGGAACACGGAAAAATCGACCTCACTCAAGGGATTTCAGCCGTGGCTGCCCCCGCAACTGTAAACGGCAGCACCTTTTTTAAGGGTTTTACCCGGCCACTGCGAAAGCGGGAAGGCTAAAGGTGCATAAAAATGCCGCGAGCCAGGAGACCTGCCGTCAATCATGGGCTTTTTATAAGCCCGTTATAAAATGCCCTAACGCACGGTGGGTGCAAAGGAAAGGTCATCATGGCAATCCAATCAGGCGTCATTTTTGTCGCCTCTCATACGCTTATCCGGATAATCTTTTCCGGTTTGATTGCGCGAGCAAAACATTTGTTCCGACAGAGTTTTTTCTTTTATCTCTTGCGGCTTTTTTCAAAACAAAAAAGTTCGACATTGTTTTGCTCTCATTTGTCAAAGCGGAGAGAAGATAAAAATTGCCTATTGAAACAAAAATATTCCGATTGTGAAAAGACCCGAAGTAACAAGTCAAAAACAGAAAAGACCGGAACTGGAAAAATTTGTAACTTTAAACAAATGGTTGCAAATGTGGTTTTTAACTGGACTTTCTTTAAGGCTTTTTCTTCAAGTCTTTTTCGTCCGAGAGTGCTTTTTTCGTTTTGCGGTTGCGCTTTTTCAGGTTTGAAAACTTTCCGAACCCCCGCCGTCAATCACTTCAATTCCGTGACATGGCAGAGCCCTCATAAAACGGCTTTGCACCGGCTTTAAACGAGAAGAGTAAACTCATGAAGACCATGCATTTGAAGACGATCATTCTGGCTCTGGCAATAAGCTGTTTTTCCATTGCTTTTCATAGCAATGCTTTTGCCGACGAAACGCATTATCCGTTAACGCTTAAAAATTGCGGCCGCACACTGGTTTTTAACAAAGCACCGGAACGCGTTGTTTCGGTCGGCCAAAATACAACAGAAATACTTTATGCTTTGGGGTTATCCGACAAGGTCAAAGGGACTGCGCTCTGGTATTCACCTGTTTTGCCACAATTTACCGAAGTCAACAAAAACGTTAAAATGCTTTCCCATGATGTTCCAAGTTTCGAGAGCATCATTGCCGAAAAGCCCGATCTTGTCGCAAGTCATCAGGAATGGGTTATAGGGCCTGCGGGAAGTGCGGCGACCTATGACCAGTTCAAGGATTTTGAAATTCCGGTTTATACAGCACCTGCCGATTGCGTGGGAAAAGACAATCTTGCCGGTAGCGACGGTTTGCGCACAGCCCCTTTCACAATGGACCTGATCTATCAGGAAATTTCCGAACTGGCATTGATTTTCAATGTTCAGGACAAAGGAGAGAAACTTGTTCATGAGCTGAAAGGGCGCGAACAGGCTGCAATCGACAAGGTCAAAAACTTGCCAAAGGGCAAAATCAGCGCGGTTTTCTGGTATTCCAGTGCTGATCTTGATATTGACCCCTATGTTGCCGGAGACCTTGGTGCACCCGGTTATATTATGAAAATTCTGGGCATTAAAAATGTTATAGAATCGAACTATGAATGGCCGACTGTCGGGTGGGAAACCATTGTCAAAGCAAACCCGACCATTATTGTTCTTGCCGAAATGGATCGTCGCCGTTTTCCTGCCGATGATGTTGTTGTGAAACGTGATTTTTTGAAGAAAGACCCCGTTACAAAACTGCTACCGGCTGTCGAAAATGATCGCCTTGTCAATATGGACGTGCAATCCATGAATACAACCATGCGCACCATTGATGGTATTGAAAAACTGGCAAATGCCATTGTCGAACTTGGTCTTCTAAAAGAGTGACGCAAAAGAGTGACACATTTGCCCCGCACCATTATCATCTGGCTTTTCTGCATCTTCATATTGCTATGCGCAATTGTTGCAGGTGCAGCAATTGGCGAGATTGCCATTCCGTTTTCGTCTTTTTTGAAAACCATTGCCAATCATCTGTTTGATAGCGGTTACGAGGTGGATATATTCCACAGTCGGGTGATCTGGCTGTGGCGTCTGCCGCGCGCGGTCGTGGGCGCCTGTTGCGGTGCCGGTCTTGCCATGTGCGGGGTTATTTTACAGGCCTTGTTACGAAATCCCCTTGCCGAACCCTATCTTCTGGGCATTTCTTCGGGGGCGGGAACAGGTGCGGCACTGGTTACCGCTTTCGGCATGAATTTGAGTATTCTGTCACTTTCAACCGGAGCATTGATCGGCGGTCTGTTATCGTTTTTCTTTGTTGTGTTCCTCGCCTATCATTCCGGCCGCAATGCAACCGCCATTATTCTGGCGGGTATTGCGAGCGCCATGCTGTTCAATGCTTTGACGGCGCTCATATTGATGATCTTTACACCCCTTGAAGGACGCTCGAATATTTTTGCCTGGATGATCGGCAATCTTTCCGGTGCAAGGTGGAATGACGCAGCGCTCGCTTTTCCTTTGACACTTGTCGCATTTTTAATCTTTTTTGCCTTTTGCCGTATTCTTGATGCCTTTGTTTTCGGCTCGCGTGCTGCAAAATCGCTCGGTATTTCTGTCCATTATGTGAGCATGCTGCTCATTACTGTCGTGGCTCTGGTTACGGCCGTCATGGTTTCCATTATGGGTACAATCAGCTTTGTGGGGCTCGTGGTGCCGCACGCTGCCCGTCTTATTGTCGGTGTGCGCCACCGGTTGCTGATACCGGCTTCGGCTTTTATCGGTGCGCTTTTTATGATTGCCGCCGATGTTATTTCGCGCATTATCGTGCCCGGTCTTGCTTTTCCTGTCGGTATTGTCACCGCATTGATCGGCGCACCGCTTTTTGCCCTGTTGCTTTTGCGGCAGAAAGGAAATTGATATGCTTGTCGGCGAACACATATCACTTGAAATCGACCGTCACACCATTCTTGATGATGTAACGCTCACATTGAAAGACCAGGAAATTTTAGGCATTATCGGCCCGAATGGCGCAGGCAAAAGTTCGCTTCTGTCTGTTTTTGCAGGCCTTGTTCGGCCAACAGAAGGCGAGGTAAGCCTTGACGACATTGCTTTTTCCAACTGGTCAAGACGAAAACTTGCCAAAACAATTGCCTTTGTCGAACAGCAGGCCGAACCGCATGAACGCATCGACGTGCGCCATGCGATAGAAATCGGCCGCACACCACACAAACGCCTACTTTCACCATGGCTTCCGGAAGATGAAGACGCGTTGCAGGATGCACTTTTGAAAGTCAATATGAAAGGCTTTGAAAAGCGCCTTCTGAACAGCCTTTCAGGCGGCGAAAAACAGCGCATCCATATCGCCCGTGCATTGGCGCAAAAACCGCGTATTCTCATTCTGGATGAGCCGACAAATCATCTTGATATCGGTTGCCAACTGGAAATCCTTTCCCTCATCCGGAAACTCGGCCTTTCTGTACTGATTGCCCTTCACGATCTCAATCATGCCGCCATGTTTTGCGACCGTATTGCTTTGCTTCAACACGGACGATTGATAAATTCGGGAAAGCCGGAAGAGGTTTTGACAAAGGAAACAATATTGACCAATTTCCACGCCAATGCTGAAATAGAGATGCTTGAAAACGGTAGGCCCCATATACGCTACCTGCTTTAATTTTCCTTGAAAGGATAAAAAATGAAAAAACTGTTTGCCTGTGTTGCACTGCTCGCCTTCGTCTCGACTGCCAATGCCGAAACTTATGAGGTGAAAATGCTCAATCGGGGAGCAAGTGGTGCCATGGTTTTCGAGCCGGATTATCTAAAAATCAAACCGGGTGATTCCGTAAAATTTATTGCCACCCAAAAAAGTCATAATGCTGCAACGATTGATGACATGATACCGGAAGGGGCAACACCTTTCAAAGGCAAGATCGACGAAGAACTGCAAGTCACTTTCGATAAACCCGGCTTTTATGGCATTAAATGTATTCCCCATTATGCCATGGGAATGATTATGCTCATTAAAGTGGGTGACGATCAGGCATTGCCGCAATCCTATCGCGACCATAAGCAGCCGGGCATTGCCAAAAAACGTTTTGATGACATTTTTTCCCGCGTCGATAAAGGGGAATAGCGGGGTAGCGGGGCGCACGGGGAACAATAATCACCGGTAACAATACTATGTGTTGCACTATTCCCTTTAAAGCCGCTACAATAAATTGATGAAGACAATTCTTGCACTTTTAAAGCGCTTGGGACATAAATTTATTATACTGATTTATTGCACTTCAAGGCAAGAATCAGTGCATTGCTTATTCAATCTGAGGAGATAATAGAATGGCATTCATTGGCGATACGCTATCCCGTATCAAGCCCTCTGCAACGATTGCGGTTGCACAAAAAGCCCGTGACCTCAAGGCCACCGGTCGTGATGTAATTTCACTCGGTGCGGGAGAACCCGATTTTGATACACCCGATAACATTAAAAATGCTGCTATCGAGGCAATCCGTCAGGGCAAAACAAAATATACTCCTGTTGCCGGTATACCGGAGCTTCGCCAAGCCATTGCCAAAAAACTCAAACGCGAAAACAATCTTGATTACAAGCCGCAGCAGATTATTGTCGGCACAGGTGGCAAACAGGTTCTTTTCAATGCTTTCATGGCAACACTGAACAAGGGCGACGAGGTAATTATCCCTGCCCCCTATTGGGTAAGCTATCCGGAAATGGTCGCCGTCAATAATGGCACACCGGTTTTTGTCGATGCCAAAAAAGAATTCAATTACAAACTTCAGCCGGAAGATCTCGAAGCAGCCATTACCGACAAAACAAAATGGTTTGTTTTCAATTCTCCGTGCAATCCGTCAGGTGCTGCCTATACACATGACGAGTTGAAAAAACTGACCGATGTTCTTTTGAAATATCCGCACGTCCATGTCATGAGCGATGATATGTACGAGCACCTCACTTACAACAATTTCAAATTCGCTACGCCGGCAGCCGTCGAGCCAAAGCTTTACGAGCGCACATTGACGGTAAACGGTGTTTCAAAAGCCTATGCAATGACCGGTTGGCGTATCGGCTATGCAGCAGGTCAGGTCGAGCTTATCAAGGCGATGGAAACCATCCAGAGCCAGCAGACATCCGGCACAAGTTCGATTTCGCAATGGGCTGCGGTTGAAGCTTTGAACGGACCGCAAGATTTTATTGCAAAAAACAAAGCAATCTTTCAGGCAAGACGCGATCTCGTTGTTTCCATGCTCAATCAGGCAAACGGCCTTGAATGCCCGACACCGGAAGGCGCATTCTATGTTTATCCTTCCTGCGCAAAACTGATTGGCAAGAAAACACCGGAAGGCAAAGTCATCAAGACTGATGAAGATTTTGTCACGGCTCTTCTTGAAACAGAAGCTGTAGCAGTTGTTCACGGAGCCGCTTTCGGTCTCGGACCGGCTTTCCGTATTTCCTACGCAACTTCAGAAAAACTTCTGGAAGAAGCTTGCCGGCGCATTCAGCGTTTCTGTTCAAGCCTGCGCTAATAGGTTCCGTCACTAAACCATTCAAAAACCGCCTTTTTTGAGGGCGGTTTTTTTTTGAGCTTTATGCCAGGCTTTTCCAAAAAATCGAAAAACTTTGCCGGTTCATGCATTGAAGATCGGGAACAAGACGGAATAGACAAATAAGATCGTGAAAATACTATCCTCACATAACACGCTGTCGGATTATCTCGACACAATGCCCCTTCCCGAAGGGCGTGTTGATCTCTGCCACCGGCTCAAAACAAGCAGACTAAATGCGCGAACTTCTGTTTTCGTTAGCATTGCTCTTTAATGTGCCGTCTCTTCGACGAAGTCGGTAGTGCGTCTTTCCGCTTTTTAACGGGAATGAAAAGCCGCAAAAGTTTCGTCAACACTATTGGGGCATAAAAATGGGCATACCCCTCTCATATGGCTTTCACGAAAACATCAATGCCGCTTTCATTCTTATGACGGAAAACACCAATGCTGCTTTGCCTGATTGAACCGGCACCTATTCAAGAATAATCCGAAGCAACAAAGCTTTCCGCTTTTTGTTTCCCGCAGGTGAAGGACATTCGCGTAACAAGTTTTTGCTTTGAAACTTTGACTAGAAATGTTCGCTCCCATTATCGCTCATCGGAAATCCCAAAAAACCGATTGGGACCTGTCAAAGGAATAAGCCGGAAAAAGCAAAAAAAAAGCCGGACAAATGTCCGGCCAAAGTTTTGAAGGTTTCAGAGACTAAAGTCAATCTGACAAAACCTCCAGAGGGGAACACTCAAGAAACGCAATGGGAGGAGACGTGTTCTTGAGATGTGTGCAATATGCTCTTTTTTTAGGCAATCAACAACCAGATATTAAGCACGCCAGCTATGCACTCAGTGCATAGCTCATGTAAAAAAACTGCTTCATTTCTGCACATAAACACATTTTTTTATTAAAAAACATAATGTTAGAGTAAGAGCTACGTCATAATTCCAACAATTTTCGATAAGGTACCTTTTCCGCGCAATTTATAGGCGTTTGTCAGGACGTGCCCAGAGAAAAGGCAATATGACCGGCAATCATGCCTATCCATCAGAAAACAGCAATTGAGCTTTACATCAAGCAAGCCTGTAATCAGCCAACCTAATTAATGTCGATCTGGACCAATCCAACGGAACCGGCAAAAGCTCTTGAATATCTGTCTCACCGGCGAAAAACTGGGGCTTACACAAGGCCTAACCCAAAATATGTCGTTTATCTGGTAATATGTCGTTTATCCGGTAAAAAATATGACTTTGAGAATTATCGGTCCTAACAATCAGGAATTTTTCAAAAAGACCGTCATTCTTCTTATCCGGTCAAAATGACCAATTGCGGCTTTTGGCGAAAATATAATCGCGAAAGGCATGAAGCTTGGCGGAGTTTTTCAATGCCTCCGGATAACAGAAAAAAGTGTCGAAAGAAGGGATTTCCGTGAGATCGGGGAAGAGCTTGATCAGCCCGTCATTGGGAGCGATGATGTAATCGGGCAAAACCGCGATGCCAAGATTTTTTATAGTCGCGTTTTTGATGGAAATCACATTGTTGATTTGTAAAGAGGGAATGCGCTGCGACCCGTCATTACGTCCGGCACTTTCCAGCCAGTTCAAGCCGGCAAGATAGCTCGGTGCCGATTCACCGAATGAAATAATGCGATGATTATCAAGTTCTTCCAATTGGGTCGGCTTACCATGATTGGCAAGGTAATTGGCCGAAGCATAAACATGCATATGCACGGTAAAGAGCCGCCGCTGGATGAGATCCGGCTGCTGGGGTTGACGCAAACGCAAAGCGCAATCGGCATGGCGCATTGTCAAATCGAGTTCTTCGTCATCAAGGAGAAGCTGGATTTGGATATCGGGATAAAGGTTCACAAATTCCGGTATCCGCTGCACAAGCCAACCGGAGCCAAGACCGAAGGTCGTTGTAACACACAAATGACCGGTTGGCTTTTCACGGCTCTCACTCAATTTGGAGCGGACATTTTCGAGTTTCATCAATACATCATGAGCCGTGCGATAAAGAATTTCGCCCTGCTCTGTCATGATAAGTCCGCGTGCATGGCGTTGGAAAAGTGGCACACCGACATCCTGTTCAAGAGCCGAAACCTGCCGAGAAATCGCCGATTGCGACATGTGTAACGTCTGCGCGGCATGCGTAAACGAGCCGGCTTCAGCGGCGGCGTGGAAAATTCTCAATTTGTCCCAATCCAACGGCGCAGCCACTCGTTTTCTCCTTAAATGTTAAAAACCGCTTCCTGCTTTAAAAACGGTATCCATTCTTAATATCCGGCGCAATTTTTATCTAAAAAGCACCGGATAAAATCTACTTTTCAACAGCCTTTGAATCAGCCTGACTATCCAGAAAACGTTCAACTTCAATGGCTGCCATCGAGCCACGCCCAGCGGCAGTCACAGCTTGACGGAACGTATCGTCGGCTACGTCACCTGCTGCAAAAACACCTTCGACATCGGTTGCCGTAGAATCCGGCGCTGTCCATAAATAGCCACCAGGTTTCTGGCGCAATTGCCCTTCAAACAACTCGACAGCCGGCGCATGACCAATAGCAATGAACACGCCCTGCGCTTCGACTTCGCTCAATTTTCCCGTCAAAGTGTCTTTAAGACGCACACCGGTCACCGTTGCGCCCATGGGCGGTTTTGGCGGATTACCGACAATTTCATCGACCACATGATTCCAGATCACACGGACATTATCACGTTTCAATAAACGCTCCTGCATAATTTTTTCGGCACGGAAAAAATCCCGCCTGTGCACAACAGTTACAGTTTTGGCAATATTTGCGAGATATAGCGCTTCTTCAACGGCAGTGTTGCCACCACCGACCACAACCACATCTTTACCGCGGTAGAAAAAACCGTCACAAGTCGCGCAGGCCGAAACGCCACCGCCCATAAAGGTTTTTTCGCTCTCAAGCCCCAACCAACGGGCTTGCGCACCGGTCGCAATGATCAGCGCATCACAGGTATAGACAGTGCCGGAATCACCGTGAAGCGTGAAAGGCCGTTTTGAAAGATCTGCCTTGGTGATGATGTCATAAATGAGCTCGGTTCCCATTTTCACCGCTTGATCGGCCATTCTTTGAACAAGTTCGGGTCCACCAATCGGATCGACAAAACCGGGATAGTTTTCAACCTCGTCGGTAATCGTCAACTGCCCACCCTGTTGTAACCCGGTAACAATCACAGGCTTCAACATGGCCCGCGCTGCATAGATTGCGGCTGTATAGCCGGCAGGGCCTGAACCGACGATCAAAACAGGAATATGGCGCGTTGACATGAAACTCCACTTTCATAAATCGATTTAGGAAAAAGCCAAGAGCAAGCGTTTCTCCGAGGGTTGTTCTTTGTCATTGATTTATGGTTTAAAATCATCTTTTGCAAGACAGTCGAAAAGATTGACCGATTAAATCACAACCCATGACATTTTGTGAAACTTAGCGATTGTCAGTTAGTGGAAAGTTTATATAAAATAGCAATTGATTGCCTAGCACGCGTATTTAAGTTTCTTTTCAATCCCGAGGTTCACCATTTTTCGATTTGTCAGCAATGTCTGCGCGCGTTTTTCCCTCATCATGGGAATAACCATGTTGCTTCCTGCCCTTGCAGATTTGCGGGCAGGAAATGGCGACTGGGTTGTCTTTATTCGCTCGGCGGCGACAACAATTGCCTTTGCCACACTGATACTGCTTGCAACCAATGGCGCGAATTGTCGCTTTTCAGCCCGACTCGGATTTCTATTGACTGTCTGCCTATGGGTCACCGGCTGCCTGCTCGGTGCCATGCCGCTTTATTTTTCACGCCTGCCTTTGTCACTTGCGGCTGCCATTTTTGAAGGTGTTTCCGGCATTACCACAACCGGTGCCACAGTTCTGACCGGTCTCGA
Source organism: Bartonella sp. M0192 (assembly GCF_016102305.1). NCBI lineage: Bacteria > Pseudomonadati > Pseudomonadota > Alphaproteobacteria > Hyphomicrobiales > Bartonellaceae > Bartonella > Bartonella sp. M0192. Next base: position 2,078,933 of record NZ_JACFOU010000001.1, read on the forward strand.
CCGGCTACCGCGCGGCATTCTTTTATGGCGATCGCTTTTATGCTGGATTGGCGGCATCGGGTTTATCGCCTTGGCATTATTGCTTTTGCCCTCGCTCAGAGTGGGCGGCATCCAACTTTTCAATATGGAATCATCAGATCGCGCAGAAAAAGTTCTGCCGCGTGTGAACCAGATTGCCAATGGCATTATCATCGCCTATCTGGGGCTCACACTTTTATGCATGTTGTCCTATTTTGCCGTTGGCATGACAATGTTCGATGCCGTCAATCATGCCATGACGACGATTGCTACAGCCGGTTTTTCAACCCATGATGCCTCGCTCGGCTATTTTTCAAAGACACCTTCGGTGCTGGTCATTGCAACAATTTTCATGTTGCTCGCCTCGCTCCCCTTTATTCTTTATGTCAAACTTGTTCTGCCGGAACGTTCAAGGCGCTTGGCCGACCCGCAAGTGATTGTTTTTCTGGCCATCGTTCTCATTGCAAGTTTTGCACTTGCCATATGGCTGCGCTTCCATTTCGGATTTACGTTCCATCATGCATTTCTTGACGCGATTTTCCATTTTGTATCTGTCATAACAACAACCGGTTATGCCGCCGAGGATTATTTGCTCTGGGGGCCTTTCGCACTTGGACTATTTTTCATCGCCTCTTTCATAGGCGGTTGTGCCGGATCGACTTCCGGTGGCATAAAGATCAACCGGCTTATTATCCTCTGGCGCTTCACGCGGGTAGCCCTGACGCGGCTTCTATCCCCGAACACAGTCGTCAAAGTGCGCTATGGCGGAACCGATATTTCCGGTGACCTTGCCCAGACTGTGTTGCTTTTTTTGAGTCTTTACATGACCTCGCTTGTGATTGGCGCAATGTTGCTTTCCTTCACCGGCCTTGATTTTGTTTCTGCTTTTACCGGCGCATTAACGGCTCTTTCCAATGTCGGACCCGGTTTTGGCGACCGAATTGGGCCGGATGGCAATTTTTCCACAGTCGGAGATGCCGCATTGTGGATTTTGAGCGCTCTTATGTTTGCAGGACGGCTGGAAATTGTTACCGTTATTATTCTATTTACGCCAGCATTCTGGAGAAAATGATTTTATCGCGTGACGTTTTTCCTAACCGGTGATAGACAATCACTCAATCCAACAATAGTGAAGTAAAGCCCAATGCAGATTAAAGCCGATCTTGATTCAATCGATTGGAAAATACTGAAAGAACTCCAAAGCAATGGACGCATGACAAATGTCGAACTTGCTTCGAAAGTCGGCATTTCTGCACCGCCGTGTCTGCGTCGCGTCAGGCGCCTTGAGCAGGATGGCATCATCAAAGGCTATCAGGCTATCCTGAACGGTGCCATGATTGGGCAAGATCTCGTAGCCTTCTGCTTTGTCGGTTTGCACCGCCAGTCCGATGCGGATTTGCGAGGGTTTGCAGCCATGGTCTATCAATGGCCGCTTGTCAGAAAAGCGTGGATGGTGTCAGGAGAATCCGACTTTCTGCTTCACTGCGTGGCACCCGATCTCAAAAGCTTCCAGACCTTTGTTATAGAACAACTAACCGCCGCCTCCAATGTCGGTTCCGTGCGCACTGCTCTCACCATTCGCGTCATCAAAGACGAACCACCACTTATTCTCTAAAAAACACCGATTGGAACGCGGAAAACTTCGCTTTCCTTTTATTAAGCGCTAGATGCCATTCTTCAGGATATTACCCCGTGAAACTCAGCGCAACCAAAGAAATGTCGTTTTATTTTGTGGCGAAAAGTTCCTGATAAACTTCGTCAATCGAGCTTGCTTCTTTATCAAGGGGAAAGTCTTTTTGCACATGCTCCAAGGCTTTTTCGCCCATGGCAATGGTCTTCTCAGGGTCTGCAAGATAAGGCTTTATCGCTTCTGTCAAAACTTTGCCATCGCCAGCAGGAACGACTGTTCCCGTGCCTTCTGTGACAAGCTCCTTGTAAGCACCCGCATCACTTGCCACAACAGCGGTTTTGGAAGCCTGAGCGTCAAGCGGTGTCAGCCCGAAACCTTCGTTTCTCGATGGGGCAACGTAAAGCGTTACGCGCCGGAGTGAGACGCGTTCCAAATTCCCCAAGTTTGATTATTCTTAAAGTTTTACACTTGAATGTGGTTCACGCGTTTTTCAAAATTTTACTTTTACGCCTCTCCATCAATCAAACGATTAAATGAAGAGTTGATAAATTATTTTTACTTAACACCACAAAGTTGTGACTTTCGATGGATTTAAATTGTCTACCGATCCATTGTAAATTATACTTTTTTATCAATATAAGTCTGGAAATAGTTGCAGCCCCTAAAATGTCGAATTTTCTGGTTTATTTGATATAAGTGAAATTATTATGGATCAAAAAAATTATCTATGGCCGCGTTTTTTTGCAAGAATTTTTGATGCATTATTATACATAATTATATTTTTTATGGTTGTTTTAAATATAATTTTCCATACCATAGATATAAATGTTTTTTTACAATTTCTTCCTCATAATTTACCTTTTGCGATGGGATTTTTTATTACTTTTTTTATAGTTTTATTTTATTTATATGTTTTTCTTATTGATTGTTGTATTTATTCTCTATTTGGAAACAATATCGGAAAATCGATTGTAGGATTAAAAATTGTAAATGCTGATACCGGAAATAAATTAACATTAGCTCAATATTCAATCAGGACATTGCGACAAATGTTCTCTGGATTTGGATTAGGTATTCCAATTTTAAATCTAATTACATTCTTTATACAATACAATATTGTATTCAAAAAAGGGCGTGCAAGTTATGATTCCAAATCAAAACTGCATTCTCCTACAGAAAGCGATATATTGAATAAATTTATTCAGAAACCAACTCCAATTTTTAATACTGTCGTATTAGCGATATTAGATTTTTTAGTTCTAAGTTGGTTATTGATACTATTTATATTAGCCACTTATAATTAAAAACGAATAAATTCATTTCGTTTTTCAAGCAAACGCTTCGGCTTAATGCTATCTAGAATTGTTATATTATGAGGGTTTTGAGATTCCACAAATAAAAGCGAAGCCATAAAACTTTTCTATCTTGCTGCCCAGCAAGGTCATATTGATGCTAAAAATTTCCTCAAACAGGCATATTGATAAATTTTACAACTTCATCAAACGGCTGATTTTTCCTATTCGCAAATGTTGCATTGAAGCTTTTAACTTTTTCACCCTTTAAACAATCAATCGTTTTCAGTTTTATGCTGAAAAATATCGGAACAAATACGATAATCCGTGTACCCGTTATATATTCATCAAATACCGAATATTTATCAATCTAACGCGTCAAACGTGGTGCGTTTCCTGTACCGATGCTCTTCAACAGGAATGACGTGGTCATTGCGCATGATCTGTTTGCTTTTAAAATGTCATATCTTCCAATTAAAAACCGTATCCGTCTGGCAATCGGATTTGCTGGCTTCAACCTTAAAATTTTATAAGTGAATTGCAATGGCAAGCAATTCAATCAGGCGTCTTCACTTTTTTGTTCTTTCGGGCCTCTACGAATTGAAGCTATAGAGCCTGCTCTCGTTCTATGAGGCGACAAGACCGCCAACAGACTTCACTAGAAAAAAATGGCGAGTCATTTGCTTTTAAACAGTTCCTGATAAACTTCGTCAATCGAGCTTGCTTCTTTATCGAGTGGAAAGTCTTTTTGCACATGCTCCAAGGCTTTTTCGCCCATGGCAATAGTCTTTTCAGGGTCTTCCAGATAGGGTTTTATCGCGTCTGTCAATGCTCTGCCATTGCCAGCGGGAACGACTGTTCCTGTGCCTTCTGTGACAAGTTCCTTGTAAGCACCCGCATCACTTGCCACAACAGCGGTTTTGGAAGCCATAGCTTCAAGCGGTGTAAGCCCGAAACCTTCGTTTCTCGATGGGGCAACGTAAAGCGTTACGCGACGATACCAGACGCGTATATCATCAACCTCGCCTAGAATGAGAATGCGCTTTTGAAGACCGGCAGTAGCAATTTTACGTTCCAGTTCTTTTTCAAAATCTTTGTGTTCGGCAGTGGTGCGGCCGGTAATAATGGCTGTCCAGTCAGGATAATGCGGCAATAATTCAATCATCGCATCGACAAAAAGATCGGTTCCCTTCTGGTGGCGAACCCGCCCGAAACAACCGACCGCATATTTGCCGGGAAGTTTTGTCGATTGGAATGTATCTTCAAATGTTGCAGGCGGGGTAAACCGGTCAAGGTCTATGCCATGCATGATAACCCGATAGGGCACCTCAAGAAACGAGCCGGAACGGGCACTTGTTGCAATAACCCTGTCCATTCTTCTGATAAGCCAATTGGTAAAAGGCTTATGATGGCGCTGCGCGGCAGAGGTAAAAATAAGCTTCAGCTTCATGCGCAAGAGGTCACGCAGAAGAATACCCGCCACCATTTCGACATTGCGCCGCGCATGCCAGATACGAAACGGTTTACCCTCTGGCCGTTTCCAGAGTTTCAACAAGCTTGGATAGCCGAGCGAGGGCAAATTATCCGGCAATCCCGGTCCGATGGTGGATATGCGTATGCCTTTTTTACGTTGCAACGGAATGAGTTGCACAATTGTCGATGTCACACCCGACAAACGTTTTTTGAAATTGGGCGCAATAACGTCCGTTTCATCAATCGACACACGCATAGAACAACCGATCAGATAAACTCGATGGATAAAATCTCGTAAGAGCGTGAACCGCCCGGTGCATTCACTTCGATAGAATCGCCCTTTTCCTTGCCGATCAAAGCACGGGCAATCGGCGAAGATATAGAGATTTTGCCCAATTTTACTTCGGCTTCCTGTTCACCGACAATCTGATAGGTTTTTTCCTCTTCGGTGTCTTCGTCAATCAACTTGACGGTAGCACCGAATTTGACTTTGTCTCCGGTGAGTTTGGAAACGTCGATCACTTCGGCACAGGTAACATAGTCTTCAAGTTCGGCAATACGACCTTCATTATGACTTTGGGCTTCTTTGGCAGCATGATATTCGGCGTTTTCCGAAAGATCGCCATGGCCCCTCGCTTCGGCGATTGCTTCAATGATACGGGGGCGTTCTTCGTGTTGACGCCAGTGAAGCTCTTTTTTCAACTTTTCATAGCTTCCGGTCGTCATCGGATATTTTTCCATAATCGTATCCTTTCCTTCCCGCGTTTTTGCGTCGAAAACAAAAAGAAACGGCCTCCGGAACTCCTCCCGGAACCCGTCTCTAAACTTTTAGCCTTCTATTATATAGCATAGGAAAAAGATTTTTCATCCAAAAATTTGTTTTGCTGCCACCTGTAAAAATTTGCTTTTCCTACCCAAATTAAAAACGGGTAACGAAAGTATCGGAAATATAATTTTCTTAACAAAACTTGATTGTGAATTAATTTGTAACACTTCCGCTCTGCTGCAATTTAGCTTAATTTGTCAACCAATAGTCGGTGAGGATAACTCCAAGACAAATATTCCCCCTAAACTTGAGGGCAAAATGAAGAAAACACTCGGTTCCTTGCTGTTTGGTACGTTTTTATTGACGACACAGTCAGCATTGGCATTGGACGCTCTGGTAACTGCCCCGTTGAATTTCAGAGATGGTCCAAGCACAGCCTTTGCCATTCGTGGCACTATTCCCTCCGGTTCAATAGTCGGTGTGCGAGGGTGTTCCGGCAATTGGTGCCAAATCAATTATGGCCCTCGTATCGGTTGGGCTTCGGCTACCTATCTTGCTTTTCGCGATGGTAGAGCTGTTTATGACAGCTATAATCGCCCCTCTTATCCGTCATATTCTTCTCCGACATATAATGTGATTATCGGTGACGGTTATTATTATGATGATGACTGGTATTATCGTCGTTATCATCGTCGTCGTCATTGGCATGATGGCCATCGGCCACCTCCGCCGCCGCCATTGAGGCCGGGACCGGGCTATCCTCCTCCGCCTCCTCCGCATGGAAGACCGGGGCTGCCGCCGCCATTGAGGCCGGGGCCGGGCTATCCTCCTCCTTCCCATGGAAGACCGGGGCTGCCGCCGCCATTGAGGCCCGGTCCGGGCTATCCTCCACCTTCCCATGGAAGACCGGATAGGCCACCGTCACATGCCAGTGAGGGATTGCCGCCACCATATAGACCGGAGCCGAGCGCTCCTCCGTCACCTCCTCCTGCGCCTGAAAGACCGGCTGAACCGCCGTCTCATGCGGGTGGCGGACTGCCGCCTCCTTATACCGGTCCGGATAAGTGACCGCGCGAGCGTGTTTTCCAAGAAATATCCTTCCGGTCGCGTAGCCGATACGCGGCCGGTTTTTATATGTTTTAACAATAGTTTCCGCTATTTTCAGAAATATCGGCCGCATTTTTTTGCGTTCGGGACTGCCCGCTTTTCACTCTTCGCACCGACAATTTTTTAAATCTCAATCAGCGCATGAAAAAGAAATCTGAAAGAAAACCCAATGTACAATCCCGTTTGAACCGGAACATCATTCCATGAACTGAACTCAAAAATTTTTATCATAACTGACATATCGGCTTTCATGTCTGATCAGTGGCATTTGCATAGCATTCCGTCAGTTTTAACGCTTTAATCGAGCGGGAAATTCTTGCCTTTATGAATATCGGTAGTGATTACTTTTCTCAAATTATTGGATAGTCACCCCTCGCCCGAGCCTTGGCTCAGTTCCGGACAAAAGTGAACTCCTGTCAAAAATTTTCGAAAAGCAATTTCCAAGATCATTTTCAGGCAATAATCCGGCAACGAGCCCATGAACCACACGAAAAGCCCGACCAAAAACGATAATCCCGACTAAAGACGATAATATTGTACAAATTGACAACAAACGATAGTGTATAAACTGCCAACAAACTTCGCCTCGTCTCTTTTATTTTTTTGTTGAATTACCATATTGACTTATCATGACGTCATCAGCCAAAAATCAACAGTCCACGGAAGTAAAAAAACCGGCCAGAAAAACTCGGCAAACAACAGGCAAATCTGCCGAAGCCGGGTCGATTGCCGATTGGGCTGCAGATATTGAAAAGGCAGCCGTAAAGCCTGTCAAAAAACCGGTAAAAGTCAAAAAAGCATCGACAAAGGGAACGCGCACATCGCGCGGGACATCCATTGGCGGCAAAGCAACTGCCAAACAGCGTGCTGCCGCCGGTCTTAATCCTGTAGCGGGACTTGACGTCGGGCTTGAAGACGCGTCAAAAATTTCCACCGGCGGTGCAACTGCGACTGTCGAGGCATTATCCAAGCTCATTTCTTCGGGCAATCCGCTGTTTAAAAATGGCAAATTGTGGACACCACATCGTCCTGTCCGTCCGGAAAAGTCGGAAGGCGGAATTCCGTTCAAAATGGAAACGCCATTTCTTCCCTCCGGTGACCAACCGACTGCAATCAAAGACCTTGTGGAAGGTATCAAAAATGGCGACCGCACACAGGTTCTCCTTGGCGTGACCGGCTCGGGTAAAACTTATACAATGGCGAAAGTCATCGAGGAAACCCAACGCCCTGCCCTTATTCTTGCACCGAACAAAACTTTGGCTGCACAGCTTTATGGCGAGTTCAAGAATTTCTTTCCGCATAATGCGGTCGAATATTTCGTTTCCTATTATGATTATTATCAGCCGGAAGCCTATGTGCCACGCTCCGACACCTATATAGAAAAAGAATCGTCGATCAATGAACAGATCGACCGGATGCGCCATGCTGCAACCCGTGCGGTTCTTGAGCGTGATGATGTTATTATCGTCGCTTCTGTTTCCTGCATTTACGGTATCGGTTCGGTTGAAACCTATACGGCAATGACGTTCCAGATGCAGGTAGGCGACCATCTCGATCAGCGCCAGCTTCTTGCTGATCTTGTTGCCCAGCAATATCGCCGGCAGGACATCAATTTCGTGCGCGGCTCGTTTCGCGTAAGAGGCGACACAATCGAAATATTCCCTGCCCACCTGGAAGATCGTGCATGGAGGATTTCCTTGTTCGGTGACGAGATTGACGCAATTACCGAATTCGACCCGCTGACGGGGCAAAAAACCGGTGATTTGAAATCGGTTAAAATTTACGCCAATTCCCACTATGTCACGCCGCGCCCGACACTTAATCAGGCCATCAAATCCATAAAAGTAGAGCTTCGTGACCGTTTGGCCGAATTGAACAAGGCAGGGCGGCTTCTCGAAGCCCAAAGGCTGGAGCAGCGTACCACATTCGATCTTGAAATGTTGGAAGCAACCGGAAGCTGTGCCGGCATTGAAAATTATTCGCGTTATTTGACAGGTCGCCAACCGGGTGAACCGCCGCCGACCATGTTCGAATATATTCCTGATAATGCCATTATCTTTACCGATGAAAGCCATGTCACCATTCCGCAAATCGGCGGTATGTATCGCGGTGACTTCCGTCGTAAAGCTACATTGGCAGAATATGGTTTCAGGCTTCCTTCCTGCATGGATAACCGTCCTTTGCGTTTCGAGGAATGGGACGCCATGCGCCCGCAAACCATTGCGGTATCGGCAACGCCGGGAGCTTGGGAAATGGAACAGGCCGGCGGTGTTTTTGCAGAACAGGTCATTCGCCCGACAGGCTTGATAGACCCGCCGGTTGAAGTGCGCCCTGCCCGCAATCAGGTTGACGATGTGCTTGGTGAAATCCGCAAAACCACCGAACAAGGCTATCGCAGTCTGGTGACAGTTCTCACCAAACGTATGGCGGAAGATTTGACCGAATATCTCCACGAACAGGGTATCCGCGTTCGCTATATGCATTCGGATATTGATACATTGGAAAGAATCGAGATTATCCGCGATTTGCGTTTGGGCGCATTCGATGTGCTTGTGGGCATCAACCTTCTGCGCGAAGGGCTTGATATTCCCGAATGCGGATTTGTTGCCATTCTTGACGCCGACAAGGAAGGATTTTTGCGTTCGGAAACGTCGCTTATCCAGACAATCGGTCGTGCTGCAAGAAATGTCGATGGTCGTGTTATCCTTTATGCCGATAACAAAACCGGCTCTATGGAAAGAGCATTGGCTGAAACCGAACGCCGCCGCGAAAAACAGCAGGCTTATAATATCGAGCACCACATCACACCATCAAGCGTGAAGAAGAATATTGCCGATATTCTCGATTCGGTTTACGAGCGCGACCATGTTCGCGCCGATATTTCCGAATTCGCCGAGGCTGGCAATATGGTTGGTAACAACCTTGCTGCCCATATCGAACATCTGGAAAAATTGATGCGCGACGCGGCCGCCGATCTCGATTTCGAGGAAGCGGCAAAATTGCGCGACGAGATCAAGCGCTTGCAGCAGACAGAGCTTGCCATTTCCGATGATCCGCTCACACGCAATGTCGAAAAGACCATTGAAAGTGGCGAACTGGCACGCGACAAAGCCAGCAAAAAGGGGCTCTTTGCCAAACCCGACCTTGACCATATGGGACCGAATATGGACGTAGGCATTCTCCAAACGAACCCGAAAAGCGGAAAATTCAGAAAAAATACACTTGATGAAATGACGGTGAAACGCACTGAAGTCCCACTCGGCGAAAGTGCAAAACCGATCAAACGCGAGCGTATCGGACTGGGCTCTTTTGAAGACCCTGTAGAAGTCGCGCGCAAACGCCGCCGTCCCGGAAAAACCGGAAGACCCGGTCGTTAAAGCATATCTACAGCATGTGATCGGGGCTTCATTGTGGTACGGGCAACATGTGATAAAGACGTCATATGATACGGTGGCATAAGTGCATCATGTGATACGCTGTCATAAGGGCATCATGTGAAGTCTGCTCACCGTTTCAGTCTACTATGAAACGGGGGGCCTTCTCAACCACATGCGATTTTATCGGTCCCGCTGCCGCAGGGGGGAGATTCTCCCACATTTTTAGCAATATTTATTCGGCTGCCAATCGGCATTATTGCAATCTAGCCCCATCATTCAAATGCTTCCTCAACCTTCCGATGTAGCCCGCATTATTGCGATGCAGTTCACTTTATTGCGATACGGGCCGCGCCGGATAAAATGAATAGCGAGCTATTTTCATAACAAAATTCAAAACAAACCGATAAAACGTGTTTTATAGAAAGAAAGAGAGGTTTTTTGGAATAAAAAAGTCCTTTTTATAAAATTCAAGACGAATACTTATTCCGACAAGATGATATTCAAAAAAATTGTCTCCGAAGACCAGAAAGCACATCATATTTTTTGTATCGCATTGTTTTCGTTGTGTTTTTCTTATCTATATAAAATGTCATCATTTTCCATATATTGCTGTCAATCTCCCGTTAAAGCAATCTTTGTCTGACCAAAAAAATACGATATGACATTTTTTCCATAAAAAATAACAACCCTTTATAACTTCAAAAAAACAGCAATTTTCCGGCGTAAAACTCAAGAAAAAGAGGGTGTAAAAAGGTTGTTCCTTAACCGGATCCTGCTCTTGTCGGACATGTTATTGAACTTGTTCCACAAAAAACTTTCAATCGGTTTATACAACAGTTACACTTTCAATTTTCAGCATTTAAAAGAATAAATTTATAAAAACACTTGCAAAATTCAAGAAATTAATCCAATCTATATAGGTTCGGGCATTTTACGAACATTGGAAGACTATTAACAGGCGTGCCAAGACCGCTATAAGTTTTGGGCTGGTAACAATGCGACATCCGGTTTTAACCGGTGCCGTGAACCATTGAAAAATGGAATTTATTGGCTGATGCTGTGTTGTAACCGGTAAATAGAGTGCTTTCCAGACTTCAAGAACTGCCTGCATGGTGCCGTTTGCGCATGGTGCGTGGAGCGGTGTTTATTATTAGACCTGTTGTTACAGGTAACTGAATGAGGAAACATTCTATGGCACAGACCGGGGAAGTAAAGTTTTTTAACAACGACAAAGGTTTCGGTTTTATCAAGCCGGATGATGGTGGCGCAGACATTTTCGTGCACATCTCTGCTGTTCAGGCTTCAGGCCTGACAGGGCTTACCGATGCTCAGAAAGTATCTTTTGATACCGAACCTGACCGTCGTGGCAAGGGCCCTAAGGCCGTGAATATCACAATCATCGGCTAAGTTTTATTGGTCAAGTTTTATCGGCCGGATTTAAGCCGGTTGGTTTTTTGAAGCCGGGTTTTATAACCCGGTTTTTTTTGCTCATGACTTGTAACAAAAAAATATAAATTGTGATGGAAAAAAAGAATGAATATTTTATTTACCATAAGAAAGTCATAAGCTTCGTTCAGGCTGTGTTCAGAAAATCAGCGATAGAATTGTTTTCATGAAGCGAATTCAAAGGAGTTCAACCATGAAGAATTTTGCAAAATTGGCAATGCTTTCTGCCGTTTCGGCAGTGATGGTTGTGGCCCCGCTTGCCGGTGCATCGGCTCACGATCATTATTGGCATGGTCCGGGATATTGGGATGGCCCGCGTTATTGGGATCATCACCATCATCATCACGGCCATGGAGATGCTGTCGCTGCCGGTGTCGTCGGCCTTGCAGCCGGTGCGCTAATTGGCAGCGCCTTGTCACAACCCTCACAGCCTCAGGTCATTTATCAGGCTCCGCCGCCACCGGCCTATTATCCGGCTGCTCCGAGATATTATCAGCCAGCTCGTCCTTACTATCCGCCGGCACCGACTGCCTATAAGCCGGTCTATCAGCCATGGACTCCCGGTTGGCGTAGTTATTGTGCCTCGAAATACCGGTCATTCAATCCGCGTACCGGCACCTATCGTGGCATTGATGGCCTCAACCATTTTTGCAATGCCAACTGATTTGAAGGCATTCATCATTTGAAAAATACCCGGCCGTGTGTCGGGTATTTTTTTAAGGTCAATATATTTCGAGAAAGAGCGCCACCTTGCCTCTCTTTGCACCCAGCAAAGAACAATTGATCAGGATGACGCAATCGTTTCTGAGGTTGTACCATTTGAAGCGCAGAAGATGATCTACATAGAAAATTAACCGCATCCCTCAGTCTTCCCACTGCCTGCCCATTATCCAGCTGGCCTCAAGCTTTTATTCGCCAGCTCGTCCTTACTATCCGCCCGCTCCTCTTCATTGTCCGTCGGCATGGGCTGCCTATAAGCCGGTCTATCAGCCGTGAAATGCCAGTTGGCGTCGTTACTCAGCCCCGAAATTCCGCTTATTCAATCCACATGACCGTAATTCACGGGGCGCGCGCGCACGAGAGTGCGCGTTATGACTTCAAGCGTTTTTGCAATGTCAACCGATTTGAACGCATTCGTCATTTAAATTATATCCGGCGTTGTACAGTTTATTTTGACGATTTTAAAAATCCGGAGACACTCTCGGTCTTGAAACTCTAAGGATTAACAATATTGGTATTCTGAAAGAGCCATTAAGCAAGATAGGAAGCTTTGGCCGGTGAAAGCTGCGATCGAAAATATCGTAAAAGAAATTATCGTCAATTGGACGTGGAAAAGGAATGGCCATTTGGTCTACCAAATTGACCAACCTTTTATTGGTACCGACAAAACTGCTTCTTTTGCCAATCCGGATTATCAATGAACTGGTTTCCTCTGCTTCTTAAGAGGAATAGAACTGAGGCTTTCGAATGTGCCTGTTACCGATTTGATGTGGCGCGATAGTCTTTCATGCACATGGAATTAAAAGGGCAAAAGCACTAATCGGTAGAAGCTGTTTCAAGACTTTTGGCCACCACCGCCACCCTTCCCACTTTTTCTCGCTCAAATATCTTGTAAAAACGGATTATGGCGCTTTTCTTCTCCGATTGTGCTCATTTCACCGTGCCCGCTGATGAAAGTTACGTCATCGCCCAATGGCAAAACCTTTTCTTTTAGCGAACGGATAAGATCTGGATAGGAACAGAAAGGAAAATCTGTCCTTCCGATCGAATTGTGGAAAAGCACATCGCCAACAAGCGCCAATTTTACTTCCGCATTGAAATAGATAACGTGACCGGGTGCATGACCGGGCGTGTGAAAGACTTCGAATTTATGGCCGCCACAATCAAGAATTTCGCCTTCTTCAAGCCAATGGTCGGGAGTGCAATTTCGAATGCCTGTCATCCGGTAAGAACGGGCTTTTTCAACCAGATTTTCCATCAGCGGTTTATCGGCAATATTGGAACCGATGATAGGAACATTCAAGTTTTCCTTTGCTTCCATTGCTCCACCCGCATGGTCAACATGGCCATGGGTGATCCAGATCGCGCCAACTTTCACACCGGTCTTTTTGATCGCTTCGGCAATAAGCGGCCAATCACCGCCCGGATCGACAAGCACGCCTTCTTTGGTTTCATCATCATAAAGAAGTGTGCAATTTTGCTGGAAAACCGTTACCGGTATGATTGTTGCTTTCAAGTTTCCCATCGGTTTTCCTTCGCTTTTTGTTAAAAAATTTTAGAGAATATATCGACTGTCGATTTATCAATATCAAGAGAGCCAAATCAACAAGCAAAACATCTCGGGCTTCACAAAGGCTTGCGGCTTCAAATTTTATTAAAGTCTATTCTTGTTTCGCGTTCATGCTGAAAACAACCGCTTATTTGATCTATTTTTCTAAATAAATAACCTTTGGTATAGAATGTTTGTTGATTCAGCTTTTTAAAAACAATGAACAGGTTTTTTAAAAAAACATCGCCGATATTTATAAAAAATCGCTTTTGAACAGAAAATTTGTACTCACATATCATTATACGAAATTACCGAACTGTTTTACCGCAAACTATTATTTTTCAAATATTATCCGGTAAGATTGGCAAGCTTGTCATGGTATTGCCTAAAATGAGGCGCAACAAGAAACCGGTTCTCTCGACAGAGGTGGATTCTTCCGATAAACTTGCTTCAATCCGGACATGAGAAAATGACAGAACAGAATACAAAATTATCTGATGACGCTCCCCATCTACTTGTTATAGACGATGACACGCGCATACGCAGTCTTTTGTCACAATATCTTGTCCAGAACGGCTTCCGTGTTTCTGTCGCCGCCAGTGCCGATGAAGCGCGCCGCAAATTGGCCGGACTTGATTTTGATCTCTTGATTGTCGATGTCATGATGCCGGGCGAAAACGGCATTTCGCTCACACGTTCGCTGCGCGAAACAAAAACGGTTCCGATATTGATGCTGACAGCCTTGTCAGAAACCGATAGCCGCATTGACGGGCTCGAAGCGGGAGCCGACGATTATCTGCCAAAACCATTTGATCCCCGTGAACTTCTGTTGCGGGTCAACGCTATTTTGCGCCGTGGCAGTTCCAATGGTCAGCCCAAGATCGAACAATTGGTGTTTGGCCCCTATACATTTTCGATTGCCAAGAAAGAATTGAAAAAATCCGGTGAAGTCATCAAGCTCACAGATCGCGAACAGGATATAATGGTTATCTTTGCCGAACATGCAGGTACAACCATTCCGCGCCATAAACTTGCAACAGGTGAAGGCGAAGTTGGTGAACGCACAATTGATGTCCAGATCAACCGGTTACGCCGGAAGATCGAAAATGATCCGGCCAATCCGGTTTATTTGCAAACAGTCCGTGGCATCGGCTACAAGCTTTCAATCGAATAGGATAATCGGATGGCCGGGCCTATCAACAGTTTTGGCCGTTGGCTGGCAAAAAAAATGCCAAAGCGCCTCTATGCGCGCTCGCTCATTATCATTATTGCCCCGATGGTTCTGTTACAATCGGTTATTGCCTATGTGTTTATGGAACGCCATTGGCAAATGGTGACAGAGCGTCTGTCAACCGCAGTTGTTCGTGATATTTCGGCCATTATCGACATTATCGAAACCTATCCGCAAGACGATAATTACAACAATATTACCCGTATTGCCCAGCAGCGTATGGGGCTCAATATTTCCATTCTTCCACCGGACCCTTTACCTCCTCCGGGGCCTAAGCCTTTCTTTGCCATTCTTGATTATTTCTTGAGTGAAGAAATTACCCGCCAGATCAACCGTCCGTTCTGGATTGACACAGTGGGAGATTCCGACCTTGTCGAAATCCGCATCCGGCTTGATAACCATGTCTTGCGTGTCTTTGCCATGCGCTCGCAAGCTTATGCATCGAATACCGGTATTTTTCTAAGCTGGATGATTGGCACGGCACTTGTTTTGTTGATCATTGCTATTTTCTTTTTGAGAAACCAGATCAAACCGATCCAGCAGCTCGCCACAGCAGCCGACAGTTTCGGGCGCGGCCTGCCTTTGCCGGAAGGCTTCGAGCCGAGAGGAGCTGAAGAAGTGCGCCGTGCCGGAACTGCATTTTTGCGCATGCGCAAAAGAATCGAGCGGCAGATCGAACAACGCACCATGATGCTTTCAGGCGTAAGCCATGATTTGCGCACGATTCTCACCCGCTTCAAATTACAATTGGCTTTGGCAAAAGGAAGTTTCGATACCGCACCTCTCGAACAGGATATTGCCGACATGCAGAATATGCTGGAAGGCTATCTTGCCTTTGCCCGTGGCGAGGGAACCGAAAATGTCGGCGAACTCGATTTGAGCGAATTGATGAAGACCCTTCAAAAAGATGCGGCATTACGCGAGCGCGGTTTTGTTTATCACATAGAGGGGTCTCCTCTCGTACAATTGAAACCGAAAGCCTTTTCAAGGCTTGTCAGCAATCTGGTTTCAAACAGTTTCCGCTATGCCAAAAACGTTGATGTCGCCATTGTTCATGACGACAATGACCTTGTCATCATTATAGATGATGATGGTCCGGGAATTCCTGCCAATATGCGCGAGGAAGTATTCAAACCTTTCTTCCGGCTTGACGAGGCGCGCAATCAGGATGCGAGCGGCACCGGCCTTGGCCTTTCGATTGCTCAGGATATTGCCCGAAGCCATGGCGGCAATATTGTGCTTGATGATAGCCCGACAGGTGGCTTGCGCGTCATTGTTGAAATTCCGCTCTAGCGCCCGATATGAGAAAGAACAGGCATTTCGTTTCGAAACAGTATTGAAGAAAGGCTGATCGTCTTTCGGATGCTGTTTTTACCCTGCACATCTCTTCTTTTCAGAAAGGAAATCATCATGCCAGCTCGTTCCAAAGTCCAGCAGGAAGCAGCCGGAGCAGCCCTTGCAGCCAAACGTGGCAAAAGACCGGTAAGCTCGCTACAAGGCGCTTCCAAAAAAATGGAACAATCCATGACAGAAGAACAACTTGAAGATTTTGCCTCAACCAAGCGCAAGGATTTACCCGACACTATCGGCAAAAAATCAAAAAAATAAAAAACGGTATTTCGCGGTCGCGCCCTTGATAGACGACCCGTCCTGTTTTTCATCTTGAGCGGCTCAAAAAGGCTGTTTGCCCTGTTATCATCATATTGCTTGGTAATAGTATGGCTTATGACCGGTTGTGATCGGAGCATCGGGAATAATCCGTTGCTCTTGCTTTTCTTGCCGGTCTCGCAAGTCTACGTTTTGTCAAAGCATTTATTTATTATCTCTGGTAGTCACACGGGCCGCCTGCCCCCGTCATTCAAAATGACCTGCCAATGACAAATCCCTATCGGTGTGCTGAAAAGACCGGTTTCTCACGCCATTTTTCAGTATTTCTAGAGGAACAACATTATTTTTGAGGAAACAAAGCCCGCCTTTCCTTACGCATAACGGTTATTCCCGATTGCGAAAGCCATCATTTTTCCGGCGTTGATAAAGAAAAGAGCGAGCAACCGTTTTTTTAAACCAAGTACCGACTGGCCTTTTTGGGTAACATACAGTGAATGGTTTTGAGCCATATTGCCATTCATTACCCGATCATAATCATGAAAAAGCGGGGCTCATTCGCCTTACCCGAACAAGCGTGCTGTCGATTTCATCTTCTCGCAGCCAGTCGAGCAATACCGTCGTCAAAGTTCAGTCATTTCTCCCGCGACAGCCGGAGCTTCGATATTCTTTAGAATATACGACCGCCGACAGGAACTTCTTTTGATGGCTCGAGAAGCACGACATCACCGTTTTCATCCGGCAGACCAAGAGTAAGAACTTCCGACATGAAGGGGCCGATCTGGCGCGGTGGAAAATTGACAACACAGAGAACTTCGCGGCCGACGAGCTCGTCGAGTTTATAATGCACGGTTATCTGGGCTGATGAAAGTTTGACACCGATCTCTTTGCCAAAATCGATTTTGAGCTTATAGGCGGGTTTGCGCGCTTCAGGGAAAGCTTTTGCCTCGATAATTTTACCGACACGGATATCGACTTTTAAAAAATCATCAAAATTAATTTCTGCCACCGCAAATACCCCTTTTTATTGTCGGCCCCTTTTTATCGCCGGTCTTTTTTATCGCTGGCACTTTTTGACCAACAGTCAAAAAACCTATCCGATCAGGCATTTCCCTTTGTTTCGAATAAAGCAAATTGTAGTGCATTTTCTGCCGAAAGCGAAGACCACGCCACCATCTGGAAAGCGCTATAATGCGTTTCACAAACATCAAGAGCATTGACAAGCAGGTTTTCCACTTGTGCGTTCGACGGATGCAAGCCACCCGAAAGCAACAATGCCTGCCGGAAGATAACCGAAGAAGAATCTTCCCAGAAATCGAAATGCCCCATGAGCAATTTTTCATTGATTGCCAGAACCAGTTTGCGCAGTTCTTTCTGTCTTTGTTTTGACACGGCAATATCGAATGCACAAGCAAGATGCAGTGCTTCCTGATTTTCTATCCACGAAAAAGCAATATGATAATTTGTCCAATGTCCTTCGACACTGATTGTAATTTCATCCTCGGCTGTTCTCTCGAACGACCAATCATGTCCATTGGCCACCTGTTCAACCAAATCAACAGGATGAAGATCACGTTCCAAGTTGCCTACGGCAAGCCTCATTTCATTCCTCAATTCCAATGCGTTTTCGCATAAAAAACAGCAAAAGCCGCCATCACAGTGTTACCACTGTGTTCCAGTTGCCCGCACGATCCTTTAAATCCTATAAACGCATAAAACACTGACCCATTTGCGTACATAAATCGCGAACTAATCATAACCCCCGATTTCGATCTGTTCGCGAATCATCTTTAGTTTTCAGTGTATTGATCTAAATTGAGAGTGCTAGTCCCCCTGATTCAAAAAGCTGTTCAAGAATAAAAAAACAGGTCGAAAACAAAGTTCCGACCTGTCCTAAGAGACTCTGGATTAAGCATTTTTCTGACTTATTCACAGCCAAGAAAAACTGGGGATTATTTTTTCTTTTCGCTCTCTTTTGGTGAAGACGAAGCTGTTTTTGCCTTCGAAGCGGTCTTATTTTCTTCGTTATCAAGACGTTTTTTCAATTCTTCGACTTCTTCACGTGCTTTGGCTGCCATTTCTTTGACAACTTCGAACTCGTCACGATGAACAAAATCGAATTTATTAAGGACACGTTCCAACTGGGCACGAAAAGCTGTTTCGGCTTCCTGGCGTACACCTTGTGCAGCACCGGCTGCATCGGTCATCATTTTTGCAAGATCATCAAGAACGCGATTGGGTCCATTACTCATTTAGCCTATCCTTTTTTAAAACTGTTTCGAAGCCCATTAGAAATCTAACTCAAGCTAACATATAGAACATTTTTTTAAAATGAGGATAGCCGTTTTCTGGTAGCACCACCTCAAGAGAAAAAATGCGATTAGATCAAGCTCTTTTTACAACGTGAAAACGCTCTATAAGCTTCCTCATTTTTTGCGAACAGCACAGAAACTTCAACAGCTCTCTAACCTGAAGGCGCGCCCCAAGCCGGAAAAAAAGTCCGATAGTTTAAAATTTTCAGCAAAGCTGATACACTTTCATAATCGGAATTGAGACTTGACCGGAACAGGTTCCTCGGTCATCTTCGCTTTTAAAATTTCAGGATATAGTAGTTTGCCATGAATGATCTTCCCCCTTGCCCTGCCATTGCTTTTCCCGATTTTTTGAACCCGATCATTGTTCAAATCGGACCGGTTGCACTGCATTGGTACGGGCTCGGCTATGTCATCGGTATTTTGTTCGCCTGGTGGTATGGCGGATTTCTTCTCCGGAAAAAATCACTCTGGTATAACGACACTCCTCCGATGATCCCGCAATTATTGGGTGATTTTGTAGTCTGGGCGGCTATCGGTGTTGTTGTCGGCGGGCGTCTCGGGCAAGTTTTATTTTGGGACCCGCACTATTATTTCAGCCATCCGGCCGAAATCATCGCCGTCTGGGACGGTGGCATGGCTTTCCATGGCGGGCTGATCGGTACCATTATTGCGATGATCTGGTTTGCCCTAAAACACAAGATCGGTATCTGGACCATGTTTGACACCATTGCTGCCGGCGTGCCTGTTGGTCTCGGTGTGGTGCGCATTTGTAATTTTATCAATCAGGAATTATGGGGCAATGTGACAAATGTTCAATGGGCAATCTGTTTTCCGCGCGATCCCGATTATCTTCCCCGCCACCCGAGCCAGCTTTACGAAGCGCTAATGGAAGGCCTCATATTGTTCATCGTGCTTGCCATTCTGGTTTTTGCATTTAAAGCCTTGCGGAAACCCGGAATTGTTTCAGGCACTTTTATTTTCGGTTATGGCATTGCCCGCATGATTTCCGAAATATTCCGTGTCCCCGGTGAAGATCCTGAATGGTTCAGTCATGTTTTTTCCGGTACCGGTTTCACCTATGGTATGGCCCTGTCGCTTCCCATGGTGCTCTTCGGCCTTTACGCTATTTGGCGGGCTTTCAAACACGCTCCGGAAAACAAAGCCGGACTTCATTCGATAAAAAGCAATGGGTGATCTTAAAACCAAAATTTGCGAATTGATCGCGCTTCAGGGACCAATGCGGGTGAGCACCTTCATGACATTGGCCTTGAGCGACGAACAAAACGGCTATTACAAAAATGCTACTCCCTTCGGCAAAGAAGGTGATTTCATTACCGCACCGGAAATAAGCCAGATGTTTGGCGAGCTTATCGGCATCTGGGTGATTGAAACTTTCAACACGTTGAATAAACCCTCTTCTTTCAGCCTTTGCGAGTTGGGGCCGGGACGCGGCACATTGATGCAGGATTTGTTACGCACAATCAAAAAGCTCTCGGTCGAATGTTTTCAAGCGGCAAATGTTTTGATGGTCGAAACCTCCGACAAGCTCATTCAACAACAGAAACAGGCACTTTCTGCTTATCGCGATAAAATCTATTGGCTCAAGGATGTCGACAAACTCCCCGCCGCCCCGCTTATTCTCGTTGCAAACGAATTTCTTGATGCTTTGCCGATTGACCAGTTCATCAAAATTGACGGTCAATGGCACGAACGGCTTATTGGAACAGACGACAATGATCAGCTAGGCTTTGCTGTTGGCAACAATGTGCTTGATCAAACAGGCTTGCCGAAGAAATATCAGGATTTGCCCGAAGGCTCGGTTCTGGAGCTTTCACCCGCAAGGCTGCAATTTGTGGAACAGGTTTTAAAACATCTCTCCCGCCATCACGGCTCGGCACTTTTTATCGATTACGGCAGCACCGGCCTTCCCTATGGTGACACATTGCAGGCAATTTCCCGTCACGCATTCAGCAATATTTTTGCAAATCCCGGAAAAGATGACCTGACAAGCCATGTCGACTTTTCTTCACTTGAAGTCATTGCTGAACGCCAAGGGATTTTATCAGGTGTCATCACACAAGGCGCCTTTCTAACCGGCATGGGGCTCATTGAACGAGCCGGTCAATTGGGCGCAAACAAAGGTACCGCTGTTCAGGAAAAAATACGCTCAGTAGTGGAAAGATTGGCCGCACCAAACGAAATGGGAACGCTTTTTAAAGTGCTTTGTCTGAGTGACAAAAAAACCGGCCTTCACCGGTTGTTTACTGCCGGCAATACATCCCATAATTGACAAGCCGTTTTGAAAACGCCACGATAAGACAACCAAATATAACGGTCATTCACATGTCACAATTGCCATCGCCGGTTTTTTCACCTTCCCTTAAAGTTTTGGAAAAAGCAGGCATAAACCATGCTTTTTTTACCCGTCAAGGCGGCGTGTCCCACGGGATTTACGAAAGCTTGAACCTTGGTCGCGGCTCCAATGACGACAAAGAAAATGTCGAAAAAAATCGCGCTATTGTTGCCGCCTATATGGGGATAAAACCGGAAAACCTGATTAATCTTTATCAGATCCACTCTCCCCATGCATTGATCATCAACGAGCCGATTAAAGGTGAACGACCACATGCCGATGCCTTGGTCACTAATAAAAAGGGACTCGCTTTGGGGATTTTGACAGCCGATTGCGGACCTGTCCTTTTTGCAGACCCGAAAGCCCGCGTCATTGGTGCTGCACACGCCGGTTGGAGAGGTGCTTTGGCAGGTGTTGTCGAAAATACTGTTGCAGCGATGGAAACACTGGGCGCAAAACGGGCAGATATTGTTGCAACATTGGGACCGTCAATTGGCCCCGAACATTACGAGGTTGGCAAAGAATTTTACGAAACTTTCGTCAATAGTTGTGCCTCATACAAAAAATTCTTTGTTCCGTCAGAACGCTTCGAACATTTCTTCTTCAACCTTTGGGATTTTGTGTTAGCCCGCCTTGATGAGGCCGGTGTCCATGGCGATTGCCTGAAGCTTTGTACCTATGCTGATGAAAAACGTTTTTTTTCCTATCGTCGCAAGACACATTTGAACGAACCCGATTATGGACGGCAGATTTCTGTTATTACCATTTCGTGAATATGTTCGATGTTCTGACAAGGATTTTTGTGAGTGCCAACTGATTTGGCTTTGTTTCATGCTGTTTCTTTAAAGTTGTCTTTGCCCGTTTCAATTTCATAAGGATGTTGAAACCGGCTTGTGACCAATCCGTGAACAAGCTTGATCGCGAAATGATAGGAAAGTTCCCTTTCACATTAAACCTTGAAGCGGAGTTTCATTTTTGAACCTGATAAGACAGACAAACTGCGCCCGCGATAAAACCACAAACAAGCGGGAATCACATTGAGTGAAGAAAAACCGGTACCGGTTTTCGTAAAGTCTTGTGTTTTTTGCAAAGAGAAACACACTTTTTAATCAAGCAAACGCCATGGAGTGTATTAACACACAGTGCATTAAAAAAAGCGCTCATTAAAACATGGCGCATAAAAAAGCCGGTTTGAAAGAATGAAGCAAAACCTGCGGAATTTGCAGTTGGTCAATAATCTGACAGTTATGCACTGAAACTCCGCTTTTTTTCGGAATATTATTTTTTTACCGGTGCAAAAACAAAACATTCAAATAAAAATGGACCGAGTGACAATATGAACTCTTGCAATCTGATAACAAAAAGTTAAAACCGCTCCCAGAAAGTCTGTTTTCTTTAGAGCCAGGGACCAAGCCATGAAACTTTTCTGCGGCAATTCCAACCCACGCCTTGCCGAAGACGTAACCAAATATCTCAACATTCCTATGGGTAAAGCAACGGTAAGACGCTTTGCCGATCAGGAAATTTTTGTCGAACTCCATGAAAATGTTCGCGGTGAGGATGTTTTCCTTATCCAGTCGACATCCTATCCGGCCAATGACCATTTAATGGAACTGCTCATTATGATTGATGCGGTTCGTCGCGCTTCTGCACGCCGCATTACTGCTGTTATTCCTTATTTCGGTTATGCAAGACAAGACCGCAAACCCGGCCCCAGAACACCGATTTCAGCCAAACTTGTTGCCAATCTATTGACTGAAGCCGGCGCAAACCGCGTTTTGACGCTTGATCTTCATGCAGGCCAAATTCAAGGCTTTTTCGATATTCCGACTGATAATCTTTATGCGGTTCCCGTTATTGCACGCGATGTCAAAAACAACTATTCGCTCAAAAATGTCATGGTGGTTTCACCGGATGTCGGCGGTGTTGTTCGCGCCCGCTCACTTGCAAAACGCCTTGATTGCCTGCTTGCCATCGTCGACAAACGCCGCGAGCGCCCCGGTGAATCGGAAGTTATGAATGTGATTGGCGATGTTTCGGGAAAAGATTGTCTTTTGCTTGATGACATTGTCGATTCCGGTGGCACACTTTGCAACGCTGCCGAAGCCCTTTTGAAAAAAGGTGCGAAGAGTGTAACCGCCTATATTACCCACGGTGTTCTTTCAGGCGGCGCTATTGCCCGCATCGCCGGTTCCAAGCTGAAAGAGCTTGTTATCACCAATTCCATCATGCCGACACCGGCTGTTGAACAGGCTCCCAATATTCGCGTTTTGCCTATTTCCGACCTTATCGGCGAGGCTATTTCGCGCACAGCAGCCGAACAATCGGTTTCAAGCCTGTTTGATTAAAAGTTTCATTTGTTAGCGAAAGAAGGCCGCAGAGATTTTGTTTCTGCGGTCTTTTATTATGTAATCGAAGCTTTTATCGAACCGGAGCTGCTGCTGAACCGGATGTTTTGTCGGTCATAAGTTTTTTATGAAACTCGATCTTTCCATGTGAACGTAGATCTTTCGTCACTTTTTGGGCAAATGCGCTTTTATTCGGCTGCATCCCTTTTGTTCTGAAAATCGTCCGGTGCATCGGGGTCGCCCGGCAATGTCTCGAGGCCGAGATCGGGAAAAGCGGCAATGCGTTTGCCGCCGAAATCGGTTCTTACCACCAGAAGCCCGCGTTCTTCAAAATAGGTTAGAAGGTGACGTGCGCGACTCATAGAATGCGTACCATAAAGGCGGGCAAGCGTTGCATCGGAAGGGCATGGTTTGCCACTCACGGCAGCTTCGGCGACATTCAAAAACACACCTTGAATATCATCGGTCAAAGTTTCGGAAAGCGCTAAAGCTTTTTGCCACGTTTCGCTTGAAGCTGTTTCCTCGTCAATAGCGGCTTGTGCTAGTGCAAGTTTGCGCCTGAACTGGGCAAGATCAAGCGGTTCTCCCGGAACACGGTGAATGCGGCAGCGCACCAGAAAATCCTGATAAAGCACTGCAACCGAACGGAAAGAAGCATCTTTATCATCAACAATTTCGCGTAATACCGCATCAAGTTCGGCTTCGCGTTCCTGTTCGTCAATTTCAGGAAAGAGGCTTTGAGCTTCTTGTGGTTCTTCCTGCTTCTGGCGCACCAGCTCTTCCAATATTTCATTGGTCGGTTTGGGCGGTGGCGGAGGTGCGGCGCGCCTTATCGGCATAATCATTTCTTCAGGCGATGGTGTGAAGATCAGGTCTTCCGCATCGACTGGCGCTTCTGGCAAAGGAAGAAGTTTGGGGCTTGTCGAACGGGCAGCTGTTTCCACGGGGCCAATGACCACATGGAGCGGGCGGCGCGACAAAGCCGGACCGAGCGCTACAAAATGCCCGCGTTCAAGATCGCGGAACATTTCCGCCTGACGGCGCTCCATGCCTAAAAGATCGGCAGCACGCGCCATATCAATATCAAGAAATGTCCGCCCCATTAAGAAGTTCGAAGCTTCGGCTGCGACATTTTTTGCAAGTTTCGCAAGGCGCTGGGTGGCAATCACACCGGCAAGTCCACGTTTTCTACCACGACACATGAGATTGGTCATGGCTCCAAGCGAAAGCTTGCGCGCTTCGTCGGAAACATCGCCTGCGGCAGCGGGAGCAAATAATTGTGCTTCGTCCACCACCACCAGAAGCGGATACCAATAATCGCGCTCGGCATCAAAAAGCCCGCCCAGAAAGGCGGCTGCAGCACGCATTTGTTGTTCGGTATCAAGCCCTTCAAGGTTCAAAATAGCAGAAACGCGATGTTGGCGCACACGCGCGGCAATACGTGTCAATTCGACTTCGGTGCGTTGTGCTTCGACAACCACATGGCCGAATTTGTCGGCAAGCGTGACAAAATCCCCTTCCGGATCAATCACACATTGCTGCACCCAATGGGCGCTTTGTTCAAGCAGCCTGCGTAACAAATGCGATTTTCCCGAACCGGAATTGCCTTGCACCAGCAAACGGGTTGCCAATAATTCTTCAAGATCAAGGCTCGCCACTTTCGAGCCGGTCAAGGCGCCACGTTCAAAAATAGTTCCAAGATTGATGTCGACCGTCATTGCCAAGCCATCAATTGCCGAACCGTGAAAAGGCTCCGAGAATAGTAAAATAAAAATATGGTTGATTCTTTTTCCATGATTCCTTTTAGCATTTCCTTGTCAAAAGGTGAAAAAAACGTCATTTTTTCCCACAACTCTTGCAAGCTCGCAATCTTTCCATTATAGCATCCCAATCCACGTCGACACCCTTGGAGGCAGCGTGGAATGGAACGGGGACAGTCTTTGCCCTTATTCCATATTCATGTCCGGAGCTGTTGAACATTCCCCGCATGGATCTCCAATTTTTGAAAAGGACTTAAGCCATGAGCAAAGTTTATACACTCAAGGCCGAAGCACGCGAACGGGTTGGTAAGGGGTCCTCTCGTCACCTTCGCCGCAACGGTCTTGTTCCAGCAGTTATTTACGGCGATAAAAAGCCTGCACTTTCCATTGCCCTTCCCTATAAGGACATTTTTTACAAGATTCACGGTGGTGCATTCTTCACAACGATTGCCTCGATTGAAGTCGGCAACGAGAAGATTGAAGTTTTGCCAACCGATTACCAGCTTGATCCGGTACGTGACTTCCCGATGCATGTCGATTTCTTGCGTGTTACAGAGAAATCGGTTGTTCACGTCAATGTTCCTGTCCACTTCCTCAATGAAGAAGAAGCTCCTGGTATCAAGACCGGCGGCGTTTTGAACATTGTTCGCCACGAAGTCGAACTTGCTGTTCCGGCTCACCATATTCCGGAAGCTATCAAGGTTGACCTTACCGGTTTGGAAGTTGGTGATTCCGTCCACATTTCCGACATCAAATTGCCGGAAGGCGTTACGCCGCTCATCAAGGACCGCGATTTCACCATTGCAACCATTGCAGCTCCTGTTGCATTGCCTGTTGAAGATGAAACACCGGCAACCGATGAAGCCACAGCAGCAACAGAGGAAACACCTGCTGAGACAACTGAAGAAAAAGCTGAATAATTTTTTTAAAAAGGCGGAAAAATTTTTTCGCCTTTTCTTTCCAAGTGAGGTTTATCCATGTTGCTCATTGCCGGTCTCGGCAATCCCGGTTTCGAATATCAGGATAACCGCCACAATATCGGTTTCATGGCGGTTGATGAAATCAATCGCAAATACAAGTTCTCATCGTGGAATAAAAAGTTTAACGCACTTATTTCCAGCGGAACGATAGAGGGTGAAAAAGTCCTTCTTCTTAAACCTCAAACCTATATGAATCTTTCCGGTCAGGCTGTTGGCGAAGCCATGCGTTTTTATAAACTGCAACCGGAAAACATCATTGTCATTCATGACGAGCTTGATCTTGTCCCCGGAAAATTGCGGGTCAAAACCGGCGGCTCCAGCGGCGGCCATAACGGCATCAAATCCATTGACGCCCATTGTGGAAACAATTATCGCCGCATTCGTATCGGCATCGGCCATCCCCCATCAAAGGAACAAGTAACAAACC
Organism: Bartonella sp. M0192; assembly: GCF_016102305.1. Taxonomy (NCBI): domain Bacteria; kingdom Pseudomonadati; phylum Pseudomonadota; class Alphaproteobacteria; order Hyphomicrobiales; family Bartonellaceae; genus Bartonella; species Bartonella sp. M0192. Next base: position 2,105,330 of record NZ_JACFOU010000001.1, read on the forward strand.
ATGTGCTCGGCAATTTCTCCAAAGCCGATCATGAATGGCTTGACCCTCTTCTTCAATTATTGGCTGACAATCTCGGCTTGCTCGTAAACGGCAAAGACAGCCTGTTTATGAACCGCATTTCACTGGCACATGAGAAAGACGCCGAAAGCGACCATAAAAACAGTGGCGACAAGCCCAAAAAGCAAAGCCACATCAGACAGGCTCGCCCCGCCCAACCAAAAGAACTTCCGGCCACCGGCCCGATGGCCGACATGTTGAAAAAGCTTTTCAAAAATAACGACTAGACCAATTCGCTTTGGCGATTGGCGGGCACATATAGCCGCTCGTTTTATGTGTTATATAAGTGCTTTGAGCAATTCCGGCCTTAAACAATCCTGCTTCACACAATTCCTGTTTCAAGCTATTCCCGTTTTAAGCAATTCCGACCTCAAGCCATTCCTGCCCCAAGCTGTGCCTGCCTCAAGCAGTTGCTGCTTTAAGCGGTTCCTGCTTTAAACAGTTTCTGCGTCAAACAATTCAATTGTGATTTTCGCCCCTGCTTGTTCCCCTTTGAAAAACAGCAGGGTTGCATAATTGTCGGCACTCGAATTTTTCAAAGCCGACAAAGCGATCAATTGCCGACCTGACAAAACCGCTTTTTTCTAACTGTTTTAACAGGAGAAAAAACGGGAAAAACAATCAGGGGTAAATGACATTTGTTACCGGACGCGATTTCAAAAAACAAAAAATTCATGCAAAAATCACAAAATCCGAAATGGCAAAATTTAGGTTGTTTGCGTTTTTTCCAGAAAAGAACACCCGCAAAACATTCAAGTGTCTTGCGGGAAAATTCTTTTCTCTATGGTGTTTTTGTCAGCAATGACGGGGTTTATCTCAGGAAAGCCCCTGCTCGTTATGTTGTAGAACAATAACATGGGTTCCTTCGGGAACACGGCCGTAAAGGTCGATAATATCCTGATTGAGCAAGCGTATGCACCCGCTCGACACCGCCTTGCCGATTGACCATTCTTCATGGGAGCCATGAATCCGGAACAATGTGTCTCGCCCATCCTTGAAAAGGTAAAGTGCGCGTGCACCCAGCGGATTATCCGGTCCTGCCGGCATACCATCACCCAGATGTCCGTAACGGTCGGGTTCGCGCTCCATCATATCCTGTGTCGGATGCCAGATCGGCCACATGCGTTTATATTGTACGATGGCTTCCCCTTCAAGCGCCAGACCGGCTTTGCCGACGCCAACGCCGTAGCGTAGCGCGCGACCGTTTTCCTGAACGAGATAGAGAAAACGTGCTTGCGTGTCGACAACCAGAGTACCTGGCTGATAAGGACCGTTGAACGCCACTTCCTGACGCCAGTATTTCGGGTTGATCTTGCTCATATCGACAGCCGGGAGCGGATAAGGTTCGTTCATCACCGGACCATAAAGCGCTTTGATATCGGCCGGAACCGGCCATGACTGTTCTACTTGTGGTTGATTGCTTACGCAGGCGGCGAGCGCCAAAGGTGCGGCAATGATGAATGTACGCCGAGACAGGTGCCTCATGATAACTCCATACAAAATATCGGATTGTTGCTAACACTGAAAGCTTAGCCAATCGTTAAAATAGGCAAGTTTTTGGCAAAAACGAGAATGAAGATAAAAATCGGAACAACTGTATCTTTTTCGCATCAAAATTGGCTCTTTAACTGGTTTCTGTTAAAAAACGTGCTATAGAACCAGTCATATTGACAAGCTTACCGGATTAGGATTGAGAGAATTTCCATGGGTTTTAAATGTGGTATTGTCGGATTACCCAATGTGGGCAAATCCACACTCTTTAACGCTTTGACAAAAACTGCGGCGGCTCAGGCTGCCAATTATCCGTTTTGTACAATCGAACCGAATACCGGTGAAGTTGCTGTCCCTGATCCGCGGTTAAAAAAGCTTGCTGCCATTGCCGGTTCGAAAGAAATTATTCCCACACGCATCAGCTTTGTCGATATTGCCGGTCTTGTTCGTGGTGCTTCAAAAGGCGAAGGATTGGGAAACCAGTTTTTGGCCAATATTCGCGAAGTCGATGCCATTGTCCATGTGCTGCGTTGTTTTATTGATGACGATATCACCCATGTCGAAGGCCGGATTGATCCGGTTTCGGATGCTGCGACGGTTGAAACAGAATTGATGCTGTCCGATCTTGAAAGTCTCGAGCGGCGCATTGTGCAAATGAGAAAACGCGCAACCGGCAAAGACAAGGAAGCTTTGACTGTTCTTCCCATGATGGAAGAGGCTTTGAAGCTTTTACAAAATGGCAAGCCGGTACGCCTCCTTATCAAAGATATTTCCGCCGATGACAGGCAAATTCTTGATTCCTTTAATTTGTTGACCTCGAAGCCTGTGCTTTATGTTTGCAATGTTGCCGAAAGCGATGCGGCAAGCGGCAATGATTTTTCAAAAGCTGTCGAGAAAATGGCTGCCGAACAAGGAGCCGAAAGTGTTATTATTTCTGCTGAAATCGAGGCGGAAGTTGCCCAATTGCCGGAGGCGGAAGCAAAAGAATATCTTGAGGAGCTGGGGCTTCATGAACCGGGGCTCGACCGGTTGATCCGCGCCGGCTATCATCTTCTTGACCTCATTACCTATTTTACTTGTGGTCCCAAAGAAACCCGCGCATGGACCATCAAGCGCGGCACCAAAGCCCCACAGGCGGCAGGCGTTATCCATTCCGATTTTGAACGCGGTTTTATCCGTGCGCAAACGATTGCCTATCAGGATTATGTCGATCTTGGTGGTGAAGTTGCGGCAAAAGAAGCGGGCAAAGCGCGCGACGAAGGCAAGGATTATGTTGTTGAAGATGGCGATGTCATGCTTTTCAAGCATAATTCCTGATCTCCTTACAACCTATCGCACCGGTTTTGCTCATTTTCCGGAAGTTTTTTGATAAACAAACCGGTTTTAATATTTTCGTGAGGATCTCGAAAACTGATAATATAAAAGCCGTCCGGAAAAATTCCGGACGGCTTTTTTCAAATAGATTCTATAGAAAACCATAGGCTTTCGATAGAAAAATAACCTTTCGATGAAGATAGCGTTCTCGCCTATCGAACTGTTATTTGTAATCAGAGCTTCTTATGCTCTTCATATTTGAATTCAGGAGCAGCCATCAGGCTTTCTTTGGTAACGTTCACGACAACCTTCCATGCTCCGTTCTCGTGGCGCATGTAAATGCTTGTCGGGTCAACAACCACATAACGCTCGCCAACACCAAGAAAACCGCCGACGCCCACAACAATGCCCGCTACATTATTCTGGCGAATGATAATGTCCTTGATCTGGCCGATTGCCTGATCCTGCTTGTTCAATACTTTTGTATCAATCAAGCTCGAAGCAATAAAATCTGTTTCGGTCGGTGTGACATAACGAACAACGACATCACCATTCGGCAGCTTGACTTCCGAAGCCGGTTCTTTCGGTGCTTCGATTGTAATTTTTGGAGATTGTGCAAATGCAGTTCCAGCGAGTGTTGCTGCCAAAACAGTGATAAGTGCCAGTCTTTTCATTTAATACGCCTCATAATAATGTTAATTACTTAGGCAAAACGTATAAAAATTCGAATGGTTCCAATTTTTATTTATTTTTTCAATTTATTTTTCATTATAATAATTCTTTTAATGAGTATTTCATTATAGAATTTTTTATTTTGAATGTTTTTACTGCATTTTATGGATGTTATACTCGGAACAAGTTTTAGTATTTTCCGTACACTAGTCTTCGGCTTTGTGGGCAATCTTTGTTTTTTAAAAACAAGCTCCTCAAACGTTTTCTGTTTTGAACGTTATCTCTTTTTAAGACCGTTCGGCTTGAAACGTCCGGTTCTCTCACCGTTTGATTTTTTTGAATCCCACCGGTAAACATTGCAAAAGAGCTTCAAAGCGAAGCCAAAAACACATCGAATGTGCGGCGAGAATGAAAAACCGGCATTATTTGATTGCTCTATTGGATTTGATTGTTCTCTTGGTGATCGGCCATTAGCCGTCGAAGATTAGAATTTCAAAGCCGGTTGGGAAGAAAGAAAATCAAAAACAATCAGGCGTTAAAAAAACGCCTGCTCTATCAACAACAATTTGCCTGAAAAGATTGAAACGAAAAACAGCCCTCGTTGAAAACATCTTTAGTTACTTTTAAACGCGCTGCTACATTTTAAAAGAGAACCACGTTTTCAAGGCTTCAAACTTCAATCGCCTTCATAAGAAACGAGTGTATGGACATCAACCCCCAATTGTCGAAGCCTGTCGGCGCCACCATGGTCGGGCAGATTGATGACAAAACAGGCAGCAACGATTTCCGCATCAATCTGGTGCAACAGCTCGGCTGCGGCAATGGCTGTTCCGCCGGTGGCGATAAGATCATCGACCAGTACCACGCGTTCACCCGGTTTCACCGCATCGCGGTGCATTTCCATTTCATCAATGCCATATTCAAGACTATAGGCAATACGCACCGTGTCATAAGGCAATTTGCCTTTTTTCCTGATTGGCACGAAGCCTGCCGAAAGCTGGTGGGCAACAGCCCCGCCCAGAATGAAACCGCGTGCTTCCACACCGGCAATTTTATCGACTTTAAGCCCTATGTAAGGATAAACCAGCGCGTCAATGGTGCGCCGGAAAGCACCGGCATTGCCCATCAAAGTGGTAATATCGCGGAATTTCACCCCCGGTTTCGGATAATCCGAAATAGTGCGGATCGCTTTTTTCAGTGTTTCTTCAAGAGTTTCATTTGTCATCAATTTTCAATCCAATTCATTCCATATGCGTCTTTTCACGGCATAGGTAAGGCCGGCAAAAACTATCAAGAACAAGATGACACGAAAACCGGTCTTCTTGCGTGTTTCCATATGCGGATCGGCAGTCCACATCAAAAAGGCCGATACGTCACGGGCGTAATTTTCAGTTGTTTCTTCTGTACCATCATTATACGCCACCATGCCATCACTTAAAGGGGGCGGCATGGCAAGCGCATTTCCCGAATTGAAATAAGGGTTATACCAATTATTTTCCGCAACTTCTGCTCCCTCCGGCGGGTCGCTATAACCGGTAAGAAGTGCCGTGATATAATCAGGTCCTGCTTCGTTATAGTTGGTAAGAATATCGGCAATGAGGGCCGGAAACGGCAAAGACACTGCGCGGGCTTTTGCCATGAGCGACAGGTCGCCCGGATTGGCGCCGTTATTGGCAAATTTTGCCGCCTCGACATTTGGAAATGGTGAAGGAAAATAATCGGTCGGCAAGCCTTTACGAACAAACATTTCCCCTTCGCTGTTCGGCCCGTCCTGAATGTCATAGGTTTTGGCAAAAGCTTTTATTTGTTCCTCGCTATAGCCAAGTGCCTTGAGATCGCGAAAAGCAACATATTTCAAGGAATGGCAGGTCGAGCAAACCTCTTTATAAACCTTGAGACCGCGCTGCAATTGCTGAAGATCATAAGTGCCAAAGGGGCCGGAAAAGCTCCAGCTCTGTTTTTCGGAAAGCTTCAACGGGTAATGCGCCTCACCGCCCTCTTCGGCAAAAACAGCAAGAGGCGCAAGGACAACGGCTAAAACACCAAGCCAAAGGAGAGTGAGTATTCTTACCATAGCCGCCACCCCCCTTTGGCCTTTGCTTCTTTTTTTTCGAGATCTTCGCTAATGGAAGAAGGAACAGGCAAAGTTTTTTCAAACTTCGGCAAGAACGGCATGATGACAAGGAAAAATACAAAATAATAAAGTGTGGCAATTTGCGACCAGAATACGCTACTTTCTGTAATGGGTGCTGCCCCCAATATGCCAAGTGCCACCACGTCGACAATAAACAGCCAGTAAAACAATTTGAAAGCGGGACGATAGCGCGCAGAACGCACTTTCGAGCGGTCAAGCCATGGCACGAATAACCAGATCAACACCGCCGCCATCAATACCAGCACACCGCCGAATGTCGAGCTGATCGGCCCGAAATCGAATGTAATTGCGCGCAGCATCGCATAAAAGGGCAGAAAATACCATTCCGGCACAATATGCGGTGAGGTGGTCATGGTGTCACCGGCGATATAATTATCGGGGTGGCCCATATAATCGGGCATGAAAAACAAAAACCACGCAAAGAAAATCAGAAATACGCTGATTGCGAAAATATCTTTGATCGTCGCATAGGGTGTGAAAGGTACGGTTTCCGAGGGCGACTTCACTTCCACACCTGTCGGGTTGTTCTGTCCGACATGGTGGACAGCCCATATATGCAAACCGACAAGAAAAACCAGAATGAACGGAAAAAGATAATGCAAAGAATAAAAGCGATTGAGTGTCGGCTGGCCGACATTGAAACCGCCCAGTAATGTTTCGTGAAGCCATGGGCCGATAACCGGAATAGCCTTGAAAAGGCCGGAAATGACCGAAGCTGCCGATGTCGACATCATGCCCCAGACAAGTGTGTAGCCTAAAAACGCGGTTGCCATCATCACCAGATAGATCAGCACACCGATTATCCAGATGAGTTCGCGCGGTCGCTTGTGTGAACCATAATAAAGACCACGGGCAAGATGGATATAGGCTGCAATGAAAAAGAATGACGAGCCGACAGCATGCCATGGCTCGAAGAGCCAACCGAACTGGCCGTCGCGCATAAACCGTTCACGCGCATCGAAAGCCAATGTCACATCCGGTATATAATGCATCGACATGACAATGCCGGTTAGAACTTGCGATACCAGCATGAGTGTGAGGATGCCGCCGAAGGTATAGAAATAATTGAGATTTCTCGGCACCGGAAACGATACACCAAGATTATAGAGAAAACGCAAAATCGGAAGCCGTGCGTCAAGCCAGCGTGTCAGAGCAAATTTCGGATTATAGGATGAAGGTTTGGTCATCATATCTATCCGATCTGCAACAGGCTGTCAGACAAAAAACGGTAAGGCGGTATTTCGAGGTTGCGATTAGCGGGGCCGGAACGCACCCTTCCGGCCGTATCATAAACCGAACCATGACAGGGACAGAACCAGCCGCCAAAAGCACCCGACTGCCCGAGCGGCACACAACCAAGATGTGTGCAGATATTGATGAGAACAAGCCATTGTTCGCGCCCCTTGCCAGCCGAGCGGGCAAGATCGGTGGCGGTTTGGTGCCCTTCAAGATTGGGATTTGCCGCATCCTTATCCTTGAGCTTTTCCAAGTCGACATTTCGGGCATCGGCAATTTCTTTTTCGGTACGGTGGCGAATGACCACTGGCTGCCCGCGCCATTTGACCGTAACCGACATTCCCTCTTCAATGCCGGAAATATCAACCTCGATTGTGGCACTTGCCAGAACCTTTTGATCAGGCCGCAATTGGTCGATAAAAGGCCAGGCTACCGAACCGACGCCGAGCGCACCGGCAACGCCGGTTGCAAGAAAAAGAAAATCGCGTCGTGTCTTTTCGCTGCTCATTGTAAAAGGTTTTTAACCTGTCGGAAAAAGGTTGGTGCCTGTTGGTCAAACGTATGTTGTTTAACACACAGCACCAATTTGTCCACGCTTTAAAAATGATGATAACCGGAACGCAACTGTTTTTGCAACTTTCACAGCCAATTGCTGCACGATTATGAGTAACTTTTCTTCAATTGTTTCAAATAACGGCAGCTTGTTGTTTGTCACCCATAAAAACACTGACAAGTTTTTCAAAATACGGTTTTTTAAAATATGGAGCAGCGATTAAAAACAAGCAGCATGTTTCGGCTTTCTTGTTTTTCATTGCTTTTGCAGCTCTCTTCACTATTTCCGGCAATGAAAAGGTTTTGTTAGAGCGGGTTTTTTAAGGTGGAGTAAGCTTACCCCCCAAAAAGCCTATGCGGATAAGCTCAACCGAAAATACCATATAAAAAACGACATAAGAAGCGTAAATTTTAAATGCGTTTTGACAAAACTTTATTCGCAAAACCGTAAGCAAAAAGCGAGGTCTGTTCTCTTGCCACCCGCAACGAAAAGCTAGGTTTATTGCGAATGGCTATTTTCAGCGTGATTTCAACTCTTTTCAGAAAACCGATCTCATTATTCAAGCCTCTTCATCAAGATCGAGATGGCCGCCAACCTGCCGGTTCCACAAATGGGCATAGATACCGTTTTTCAAAAGCAATTCTTCATGTGTGCCATCTTCGACAATTTTTCCCTTATCCATAACGATGAGGCGATCCATTTCCGCAATTGTCGACAAGCGGTGGGCAATAGCAAGAACAGTTTTTCCTTCCATCAGGCGGGCGAGATTTTCCTGAATGGCGGCTTCCACTTCCGAATCGAGTGCCGAGGTTGCCTCGTCAAGAATAAGGATCGGCGCATCTTTGAGCATGACCCGCGAAATGGCGATGCGCTGGCGCTGGCCACCGGAAAGGCGCGCGCCCCGTTCGCCGACAAAGGCATCATATCCTGTCTTGCCATTCTGGTCGCGCAGACTGTCGATAAAATCGGCAGCTTCCGCATCCCGCACCGCTTCAAGCAATTCACGATTGCTGGCATCAGGGCGGCCATAGAGAATGTTGTCTTTAAGCGAACGGTGTAACAGCGAAGTATCCTGTGTCACCACGCCAATGGCCGCGCGCAAGCTTTCCTGTGTGACATCGGCGATATTTTGCCCGTCAATCAGGATAGCTCCCTCTTCGACATCATGAAAACGCAAGAGAAGATTGACAAGCGTCGATTTACCGGCGCCCGAACGCCCGACGACGCCGACCTTTTGCCCCGGCTCGATATGAAGGTTGAAATCTTTCAAGATTCCCTTGCCCTTGCCATAGTGGAAGCCGACATTTTCAAACCGGATATCGCCTTTTTTGACGACAAGTTTTTTGGCATCTTTCTTGTCTTCGACGATTCTGTCCTGTGCAATGGAATGCATTCCATCTTCGACAATGCCGATATTTTCAAAAAGTGCGGCCATTTCCCACATAATCCATTGCGCCATGCCATTAAGCCGCAAGACAAGGCCGATGCTGACCGCAACAGCGCCGACAAGGATGGCATCCCTTTGCCATAGCCAGATGCCGAGCGCGCCCACAACAAACAATAAAATACAGTTCGACACATAAACGCTGATCGAAAATTTCGAGATCAGCCGCATCTGTTTGTAAACTGTGCCCTGAAAATGCTCGAACCCTTCGCGGGCAAAGCTTTCCTCCCTTGCATGGTGGGAAAAGAGTTTGACGGTTGCAATATTGGTATAAGAATCAACAACGCGCCCCGTCATAAGCGAACGCGCATCGGCCTGCGCTTCGGATGCGTCGCGCAATTTCGGAATAAAATATTTGAGTAACCCGATATAGCTGATAATCCACAAGAGAAAGGGTACCATCAACCGCCAGTCGGATGAGGCGGCAATCACCAGTGTGCCAAGGAAATAGACAATCACATAATTTAAAACATCAAAAAGCTTCATCACCGTTTCGCGCACAGACAAAGCTGTTTGCATGACCTTTGCCGATATGCGTCCGGAAAACTCGTTCTGGAAAAAGCTCATGGATTGACCAAGGAGATAACGGTGCACAAGCCAGCGTATCCGCATCGGATAATTGCCAAGCAATGTCTGATGCATCACCATACTGTGCATGGTGACAAAAAATGGCAGGATGAGAACGACAAGCACACTGATGAGTGCAAGCTTTACGCCCTGCGTTTCAAAAAATGTTGCCCGTGAATTGGCATTAAGCCAGTCGACAATACTGCCCAGAAACCCGAAAAGCGAAACTTCTGTCACCGCAATCAGAGCCGTAAAAATTGCCATGAAGATCAACCACGGCCAAACGCCTTCCGTATAATAAAGGCAGAAACCCAACAGATTTTGCGGTGGGCGTTTCAGCTCTTTTTCGGGAAAAGCGTTCAGTCTTCGTTCAAACCATCCAAACATGGTCGAGCTCCTTGTTTCTGCTTTATTTTAGCTGTCTCAAAATGGTGTTCGACCCCTGCCCGAACACAAAACCTGAACACACAACCTGTGGAACGATCCGGCCCCTTGGAACGACCCGATTGGCGAAGTGTTTCATGGCTTCAAGTGTTATATGTCTTTTTGTCACAAACCGGCGGATTTTTCAAAGCGGGAAACTTTTTTGCTCCCGACTTCTCCCGAATTTAATTGACAGGAAAATTCCGCAAGCGGGTTTGATGACGACAATAAAACGGTTTTTGCGCCTCCTTGAAGATAGGTCAAAAATGCCCGCTTACAAGACGTTTCCCGCAACAAACAGGGCTTTCATGATATCAAACGCACGCTAAGATAATGAAACGGGAGAAAACGTAATTTTTATAAAGACAGATGTTATAAAGTTAGACAAATCAAAAAGGCCGGTGGCAGACTTTACGTGTTTCAGTTGCCCGAACAGAAAATTTGAACAGAAAAGCATGTTCGCCAAAAAAACTACGTTCTGGAAGAAAAAAGCATATCTCCCAAGAATTGTGAATTTCATGTGTTTCCTTGCTTTCCCTCCTCTTTACAATGGCGGGGTCAAAAGCCTATTCAACACGCATGACAGTTCGTATTGCACTTTTTCAGCCTGATATTGCCGGAAATACCGGTACAATTTTGCGTTTGGGCGCCTGTTTCGGCGTACCTGTCGACATTATCGAACCGGCAGGTTTTGACCTTTCCGACCGCCATTTGAAACGTGCGGGCATGGATTATCTCGAAATTGCAACATTGAAGCGGCACATTGATTGGCAACATTTTCTGACCGAACAGAATGCTGAAAACCGCCGTCTTATCCTGTTTACCACAAAAACAGATGCGCCCTATACCGGCTTTTCTTTTGAAGACAATGATGTGCTTTTGTTCGGGCGGGAATCAGCAGGTGCTCCCGATTATGTCCATCAAGCTGTCGACGCTGAAGTGACCATCCCCATGGTCAAAATTGCGCGTTCTCTCAACCTTGCGGTCAGTGTCGCCATCGGCGTTAGCGAAGCGCTACGCCAGATCAACAAACAGACCTCATACAATTAGTCGGCTAACTAATAATGAGTGGACAAAGCTGTTTTCAACCCTTATCTCTTTTCTAGAGTTATTCTAAACGATTTGACAGATTTAAGACGGATTATGACGAATAGAGACATTCCCGATGACATGCCTGCCGATCTCGAAGACAAGAAAAAGCGGGCTGAAGAGTGGTTCCAATCATTACGGGATAGAATTTGTAATTCACTTGAAAAACTGGAACGGGAACTGACGGGGCAATTTTCCAATTTTTCTGCCGGTTCATTTGTCAGAACCCCGTGGGAAAAACCCGGCGGCATGAATGGCGGCGGTGTTATGTCGGTCATGAAGGGACGGGTTTTTGAAAAAGCGGCTGTCCAGACATCGACCATTTATGGTGAATTTTCACCGGAATTCAGACGAGAAATTCCCGGAGCAGAAGATGATCCGCGCTTCTGGGCAAGTGGTATTTCGCTTATTGTGCATCCGCAAAGCCCGCATGTGCCGACCGTCCATTTCAACACCCGCATGATCGTTACAACCCGCCAATGGTTTGGCGGCGGTGCGGATTTGACACCGATGCTTGCCGAGCGGCGCACCCAGTCGGATGTTGATACTCAAACTTTTCATAAGGCGTTCCAATATGTCTGCGAACGCCACCCGACTGTTGCCGATTATCCGAAATTCAAGAGATGGTGCGACGACTATTTTTATTTGAAACACCGCAAAGAACCGCGTGGCGTAGGCGGCATATTTTACGACTGGCTCCATAGCAGCAAGGAAGCTGGCGGTTGGGAAGCCGATTTCAGCTTTACGCAGGATGTTGGCCGCGCTTTCGACATTGTTTACCCTTCGATTGTGCGTGAAAACTTCAACAAACCGTGGACAGAAAAACAGCGTAACGCCCAGCTTGTCCAGCGTGGCCGCTATGTCGAATTCAACCTTATTTACGACAGAGGCACTATTTTCGGGCTCAAAACCGGTGGAAATATCGAGAGCATTCTCTCTTCTCTTCCGCCGACCGTTAAATGGCTTTAGCCATTTAACTAAATAAAAACACTAAATGGCTTTAGCCATTTAATTTGGCGAAAGCCCTGAAAACAGCTTTTACAGTTTTAAAAGATAAAAACCGGAATGGCGCCAAGGTTTTAAGAAAATGACAAGCTTGAAACGGCTTTTCATCTGTTACGCATGAAAGCAGGCAGGTGGCAAGGGCGCAATAGCCGGTTACGCCATTGCCATATCAAGGAGCGCATTCCGGTCCAATAAAAAGCCGCTTTCTACCCAGAGCTTTTCCAGCGCTTTAAGTTTGTGACCGATTGCGGGCCCCTCGGTAATGCCGAGTGGAAAAAGATCCTTTCCGGTCAAGGGAAAAACCGGAACCTCATAAAGCTCGGCCAATTTTCTGAGCCGTGTATAATGGCTTGCTTCAACAAGCGCATTGTCATTGCTCAAAGCATGGGCGCGCGCTTTGGAAAGTGCCAATGTCAATTCGTCGAGAATGGCCTGTTTGCCGTGATGGTAGACAAGCTTTTTGATTTCGATATCGGAACAATCATATCTGATCGGGAACATACGGGCGAAATCCATCAACCGCGTTTTTTCCAACTTGGAAAAGCGCAAGCGCTCGGCCATTTTTTTCAACCGCACTTCATCACGCGGAACAATGGAAAAAAGCCGCAATAACGGGTCGGCCGGAAGCCTCAAAACATGTTCGGTTTCAACAAGCGGACGGAATGCATCAATCCCCCATTTTTCAGTTTCCGGCAGGATAATTCCTAAAATTCCGGCTTGCCGCATCCACAAAAGCGCCCGCGTCGGGTCGGGAGCGGAAAGCATTTTTTTAACTTCCGACCATACCCGCTCGGCCGATAATTGCAAAAGTCCGTCTTTAAGGCGAACACAGGCTTTGAGAGCCTCCGCATCCGGACGCCCTTTGCCAACCCATGCATAAAGACGAAAAAATCTTAAAATGCGCAAGTAATCCTCGCGAATACGCTCCTCGGCTGTACCGATAAAACGCAATGTCTCGGTTTCGATGTCGTCAAGACCGTTGACATCATCATAGATTTTACCTTCGGCATCGGCATAAATGGCATTGATTGTAAAATCGCGCCTTTGCGCATCGGTTTTCCAGTCGCGACCGAAAACCACTTTAGCGCGACGACCGTCCGGTTCAATATCGGCTCGAAGGGCCGTCACCTCATAGGAGTGGCCCTTGACCACCACCGTGATTGTGCCGTGTTCATAGCCGGTTGGCACCGCTTTGAAGCCTTTTTCGCTTGTCCGTTTGATGATTTCGTCCGGCAAACAGGTTGTAGCAATATCAATATCGTTCACCGGATATCCTAAAAGCTGGTTGCGCACAGCACCGCCCACAACACGCGCTTCCTCGCCATTTTCCGAAAGACAATGAAGCAATTGTTGCAGTCCCTCATCGTGAAGCCACAAGGCTTTTTTAGCGATATTAAGCGTAGTCACCGGGATAACCTTTCTGCGAGCGAACGAATCATAGCCGCCGTTGCCCCCCATATATAATAATTCTTATAGGAAATTGCATAAAAGCTCAGTTTTTCCGTGCCAAACGGCTTTGAAATGATTACATAATTTTTTGGGTCGAGCACAAAAGATAACGGAACGGTAAATATTTCATCAACCTCGTTATCGTTTTTGGTAAATTCTACGCCTTCATGAATAAGGCCGACCACCGGTCGAATCTCGAAACCTGTCGCGGTATAGTGGAATTGCAGCTCTCCCAATTTGGTGAAATCATCCGGTTTCAGTCCTATTTCCTCATAAGCTTCCCGAACTGCTGTTTCCTCGTCACTTTTGTCATGCGCTTCCCTTTTTCCGCCCGGAAAAGCAATCTGTCCGGAATGTTTATGAAGTTTTGCCGTTCGCTTAGTTAAAACGAGATTGGGGAACCCGGACACTTCAATAATTCCGACAAGCACTGCCGAGCGCTGCCATGAAGGACGGTCTTTTTTTTGCCTCGATTTGAAAAGGGGCGAAGAAGAACCTTGCGAATCCTGACAATTTTTCGAAAAATTTATTGGCTCGTTAAATTTTTTTATAACATCGTCGATAAGTAAAGGGGCATTTGTTGCATTCAATTTTTTAGAACCTTTTTGGCAAATTGTTGCTCGAAACTCTTTACACGCTTCATTTCTGTTATTTTTCTGTTACAAGCCTTGAAATAGTCATTGTTCAGAGATGAAGGTGGTGACAAATTTTATCACCGTCAATTCCAAACGGTTATGCAAGAGAAAAGTTCTGGGGAAAAGCCATGCGAAGCGCTTCTAAAAAACCATCCGAGCCCAAAAAAACAACAACCGGCGCATCCACCCGCAAGTCGCCCAGTAAATCGGCTCCCGAAAAAGCAGCCAAAAATGACCCCGCTGAAATTATTGCCGATTTTGACACAATCAAAAAAACGTTCGACACTTTGCGCACCACAATTGACAAGATTGTCTTCGGCCAAAGCAATGTGGTTGAAAACAGCATTATCACCATTCTCTCCGGTGGGCATGCACTGCTTGTCGGCGTTCCGGGACTGGCCAAAACCCGCCTTGTCGAAACATTGGGAACAGTTCTCGGACTTGACCAGAAACGCATCCAGTTTACCCCCGATTTGATGCCGTCCGATATTATCGGTTCCGAAGTTATGGATACCGACAAAAACGGCAAGCGCGCTTTCCGTTACATCAAAGGACCGGTTTTTACCCAGCTTCTGATGGCTGACGAAATCAACCGTGCTTCGCCGAGAACCCAATCGGCACTTTTGCAGGCGATGCAGGAATACCATGTCACTGTTGCCGGCGAAGAATATGATTTGCCGAGTCCTTTTCATGTGCTTGCAACGCAAAACCCGCTTGAACAGGAAGGAACCTACCCGCTTCCGGAGGCCCAGCTTGACCGCTTTCTCATGCAAATCAATGTCGATTATCCGGATGTTGACACCGAACGGCGTATTATTATTGAGACAACAGGAAATAAGGAAGAAACCATAAAACCGGTTCTCGACGGGGAAAAACTCAAGGCCATTCAGGAAATGGTGCGGCAAATGCCGATTTCCGAAAAAGTCGTCAATGCCATTTTAAAACTGGTGCGCTCCGCCCGCCCCGATGCCGACAACGAGCATGCCAAAAAACATATTGCCTGGGGACCGGGACCGCGTGCCTCGCAAGCGCTTTCCTTATGTACAAGGGCACGTGCTCTCTATCAGGGGCGGCTTGCACCGTCTGTTGATGATGTCAAAGCTTTGGCAATTCCCGTTTTACAGCACCGCATGGCATTAAACTTCACAGCACGAGCAGACGGGATTACGATTTTTGAAGTCATCAACAATCTTGTCGACAAGATTGACTAACCGGAAAAGAGAGACGGCGAAAACAGATAATGGCGATTGCTCGTGACATAGTTGCAGAAACACCGAATGACCTTGCGGCGAAAGCACGCATCCAGTCGGCCAAATTGCCTGACCTTCTCATCGAAGCGCGGCATATTGCCAATACACTTGTCAGTGGTTTTCACGGCCGTCGCAAACGCGGAACCGGCGACAATTTCTGGCAATTCCGTCCCTATGTGGAGGGCGAGCCGGTTTCGCGTATTGATTGGCGCCGCTCTGCTCGTGATGACCATATCTATCTTCGTGATCGTGAATGGGCTGCGGCCCAGACTGTCTGGATACTCCCCGACCAATCGGCATCCATGCACTATCAATCGCGGTTTTCCCCTATCGCCAAAGATAGCTATGCCATGCTCATGGCGCTCACACTTTGTGACTTGTTTGCCCGTTCGGGAGAGCGTGTTGCTGTACCCGGGCTTATGGCACCAACAAGTTCACGCAATGCCGCCGAAGAAATGGCTTTGAATTTTAGAGCTCTTAAAGAGCCTTATGAATATGGTCATTTTCTGGATATAAATCACCATTCCCATATGATTATATTGAGTGATTTTCTTGATGATCCGGAAGAAATCCGCAAAAAATTTGCGTCCCTGACAAGTGCCAATGTCACTCAACATTTTGTTGAAATTTGTGACCCTGCAGAGGAACGTTTTCCCTATCATGGACGGGTGGAATTTGTTGATCCGGAAACCCGTCAACATTATCTTGCCGGACGCTCCGAAACATTTCACGATGCTTATCTGCGCCTTTATAAAGCACGCCGCCAAAGCCTTGCGGATTTTGCCAAAATTTCCGGTTCAAGCTACCATATTGCGCCGACAGACAAGAAAATGAGTAGAGTTATACTGGCACTTGCCGCGATGGTCGGTCAGGCGTCGGGCTACAGGAGAGGATAAGTTATGGGGTTTGCTGCACCTTTTCTCCTGCTTTTTCTGATTGCGCTACCGGCTATCTGGTGGCTTTTGCATGTCACGCCACCTGCTCCGACACGTGAAATTTTTCCGCCTTTGCGGCTTTTGTTGAAAATTGCCAATCATGAGGAAACGCCGAACCGGACACCATGGTGGTTGCTGGTTTTGCGCCTTCTTATGGTCGCACTGGTCATTTTCGCTTTGGCTGACCCGATTTGGCGGCCTGCCACAACCGTTTTGACAGGCAATGCTCCCCTTGCTCTTGTCATTGATAATGGCTGGGCTTCGGTTCATGACTGGGACAAGCGGGTTGATATTGCGCTTGATCTCGTCAATCAGGCAGAAAAAGCGAAGAAAACAATCTATATTGCGGCAACAGCCGACAATGACAATCAGGACATCCGTGCATTAAACAGTAACGAGGCAGAAAAGCTCGTTCATACAATGCGCCCGCTTTCTTTGCCCACGCATCGCCGTTCTGTCATTCATAAACTGGCGGCTGCGCTGAAAGGCGAAAAAGCCGATATTGTCTATCTGTCCGACGGCTTGCAAATGGTCGAAGATGATGGAGCCTTCAACCCGCTCATGAAGCTCGCTGATCGCGATATTCTGGTTTACGAGCGCGATATATCCGATCTTGTTGGCATCACTTCAACCAAAAACGATAATGGTGCACTTGCCGTTGATCTTATCCGTGCCAAAGGAGATGGTGAAAAAATTCTGTCTCTGGGAGCCTATGACGGTGAGGGACGGATGATTGCCGAAACCGAAACCCGTTTCGAAGACGGGGAAACCTCTACCGTATCGGCTTTCAATTTACCCATTGAAATGAAGAATGATATTGCGGCTGTCAAAGTAAACGGCCAGCATGACGTTGCAGCCACATATCTTTCCGATGCAAGAAATCATATTTATCGGGTGGGGTTGGTTTCGCCTTCTGCGCGCGAATTGGCTGAACCCCTGCTTTCCCCCTTCTATTATATTGAAAAGGCCCTTTATGGCCGGGCCGATGTTTTAACCACAAAAGGTCAATCATTCGAACAGGCAATCGAAACATTGATAAGCTTCGGTCATCCTTCGACGATCATTCTGGATGATGTCGTCAATATGCCCGAGGTTTCACAGCAACAACTCAACCATTTTGTCGAACAGGGTGGTACGCTTATCCGCTTTGCCGGTCCCAATCTTGCCAGTAACGATAATGAAGACATACTTCTACCGGTTAAATTGCGTCATGGAGAACGTCAATTAGGCGGCGTCATGTCTTGGGCAACACCGCAAAAACTTGCGCCTTTACCGAAAACAGGCATTTTTTCCGATCTTGCCTATCCGGAAGATGTCACTGTTTCACGGCAAATTCTTGCCGAGCCGAACCCCGAACTTTTTGATCATACATGGTTAAGTCTTGCTGATGGCACACCGCTTGTCACTGCGCGGGCACGTGGTAAAGGCATGTTGGTCTTCATTCACACCTCGGCCGGTCCGACATGGTCAACCTTGCCGCTTTCAGGTTTTTTTGTCGAGATGATGCAAAAACTGGTTCAAACAGGAGAGCTCGCACAAAATGTACAATTCCTCTCCAAGGGCAAGGAAAATATTGTTCGCGAACCGTGGCAGGTTATCGATATTGATGGCTCTCTCGTACCTGCTCCTTCGACAGTTGCACCACTCAGCTTGAATGAAAAAACCGAAGCTCTTCCTTCGTTTAATCATCCACCCGGATTTTATGGCCAGAAAAATAATCTTTATGCGGTTAATCTCCTTGATAAAGAAGACAGTTTTGCACCTTTAAATAGCGAAATTTTTTCCGGTAAAGTTCATCTCATGGACTATTCGGGCGATGTTGAAAAGCATCTGGGCGGGCTTTTTCTGGCATTTGCCATCATGCTTTTTGCACTTGATACATTTATCACGCTCTGTTCCGGCGGGTTATTCGCCAGTCAAAAGCGGTTTTTACGGAAAAACTCATTTTTAATGTTGGGCTTATGTTTTACCGGTGCTTTCATTCTCGGGCAAATGGGCACACCAAACTCTGCTTTTGCCGAAAAACTTTCGGCTAATGACGCTGCTATGGTGCAATCGGCGGGCAAAACCCGTTTGGCTTATGTAATAACCGGCCTTGATGATATTGACGATACGAGCAAAAACGGGCTTGAAGCCTTGAGCCAATTTTTGCTGACCCGCACCACAATCGACCCCGGTCCGGTTGCAGGACTTGATCTCGAGCAAGATGAGCTTGCATTTTATCCTTTGATCTATTGGCCGATCGACGCAAAATCGCCGATGCCTTCCAAAGCCGCGATTGACAAAATCAACGCTTATATGAGTGAAGGCGGGACGGTTCTTTTCGACACCCAGGACCAGATTGAATCGGGCATGGATTTGAATGGTAAAACCACGGCGAATAACCAGCGCTTGCGCGATATTCTCTCCGGCCTCAATATTCCTGCACTCGAAGAGGTGCCGCCCGACCATGTGATTGCACGATCATTTTACATTATGCCCGATTTTCCCGGCCGTTACAGAGGCTCGCCATTGTGGATTTTATCATCGGCTCTGGGCGGCAATGACAAGCGCCCGATCCATGCAGGCGATGGTGTAAGCTCTATTCTTATCACCGCCAACGACTTTGCCGGTGCATGGGCGCATGATGGCAAAGGTTCATGGAAATATCCCCTTGTTCCCGATGATGACATGCAACGGGTCTGGGCTTTTCGTGGTGGTCTCAATATTGTTATGTATATTCTCACCGGAAATTACAAAGCCGATCAGGTCCATGTACCGGCACTTCTCGAACGTTTGGGGCAGGAGAAATAACGATGAAGCAGTCTCTTGCATTCGAACCTCTTCTTTCCTGGCCAATCAGCCTGACTTTGATCGGCCTTGCATTTTTGTTGGTTGCTGCCGCACTTATTCTGCGTAAAAGAGGTGCGGCTTTACGGGCTTGTGCTTTGGCAGCCCTGTCACTTGCACTTCTCGACCCTGTCATGATCGAGGAACAAACAGAGCCGCTAAAAAGCGTTGTCGGTATTGTTTTAGACAAAAGCCAGAGCCAGAATTTCGGTACCCGTTCAAAAGACAGTCAGGATGCAATAGCTGCATTAAAAACCGAGCTTTCCAAACATCCCGAATTCGAACCCCGTTTCATTGATGCCAAAGCCGTATCCAATTCGAATAATGGCAGCGAAACAAAATTATTCACGCCCTTGAATGAAGCCATTTCCGATGTTCCGCCTGCCCGTTATGCCGGCACAATTCTGGTGACAGACGGTCAGGTTCATGATGTCGATCTGGCCTCTTCCAATACAGCCGGAGAAAAACCTGTCAATACATTGCTGACCGGTGAACCGGACGAATATGACCGTCAAATAAAATTTGTTGATCCGCCACGTTTCGGAATTACCAACAAGCCTTTTAAAATACGGTTTGAAATAGCTGACAAAGGCAAAGTACCCGCTTCTGCCGATAAAGCGCTTGTCGAGCTCAAGGTCAACGGTAATGTTGTCTATCATGTGAGCGAAGACACAAATCGGGAAATCGAAACGGAAATCACTCTTCCCCATGCGGGCAAAAACATTATCGAAGTGACAACCTCTCCTCTTGATGGGGAGTTGACCACGGTCAATAACACTGCTGTCACCATTGTCGAGGGTATACGTGAAAATTTGCGCGTTCTCCTCGTATCAGGCGAACCGCACAACGGGGAACGGACGTGGCGTGACCTTTTGAAAAGCGATCCCGGTATCGACCTTGTCCACTTTACAATTCTTCGCCCTCCCGAGAAAGCCGACAATACACCGCTCAGCCAGCTTTCACTGATTGTCTTTCCGACGACCGATCTTTTCGTCAACAAGATTAACGACTTTGATCTCGTCATTTTCGATCGCTATCAGCACTATAATGTATTGCCATTGATCTATTACGACTATGTAGCGCAATATGTGAAAAACGGCGGTGCATTATTGATGGCAACGGGGCCTGAATTTGCTGGTGAAAATACACTTGCTGAAACACCCCTCATAAGTGTTTTACCGGCTTTGCCAAGTGGCGAGGTCATTGAAAAACCGTTCACTCCGTCAATTACCAAAGCCGGAATGCGCCACCCTGTGACCCGTGGGCTGACCCATGTGACAGAAAAAGATGAAGAAAATACAAAGCGGGAAACGGTAGCGGGAAATTGGGGAAAATGGCTCCGTCAGATAGCCGTTCAGGATACCTCGAATAGCACTGTTGTCATGAATGGCGCTGATAACCGCCCACTTATGTTGTTATCCCATATGGATAAAGGCCGCGTTGGTATGTTGCTTTCTGACGAAGGCTGGTTATGGGCGCGCGGTTTTGAAGGCGGAGGCCCCTATGCAGCCCTCTACCGCCGCATGGCCCATTGGCTCATGAAAGAACCGGAGCTTGAAGAAGAAGCATTGACAGCCTCCGGTGAAGGTAATCGTCTTACCATTCGCCGCCAGACCATGGCTGATCAACCCGACATTGCCACTGTTCATTTTCCGTCAGGGAAAACAAGCGATGTCACTTTGCAAAAACAAGAACCGGGTGTCTTTGAAGCCAGTCTCGATACCGACGAAATCGGCCTTTTTAAAGTAACGAACGGAGATAAGGAAGCTCTCACACATATCGGCCCCATCAATTCGCCCGAATATGCCGAATTGATTTCGACAGATGAAAAACTTCGCCCGCTCGCCAATAAAACAGGCGGAGCAATTGTCCGCTTGCATCAAAAGCAGGGTGATAAAATCGAACTTCCTTCAATCGACGTTCAAAAAGGGCAAAACAGTGATGCCGTTAAAAACCGGAACCACATTGTCCTTAACGAAGCTACTGAAACGAGACTGGTCAACACATTTGCCCTTCCTCTTTTCAATGGTGTTCTCGCCCTTGTCGTTTCACTCTTTCTACTCGCGAGCCTTTGGTATAGAGAAGGTCGTTAAATTAAAAAACGACCTTCGCAAACTTCAGAATAATGAGTTTCAAAATAGCAAATGCTTGCTTATTAATTGATAAATATCAAACTATTTATTGATGAATTTGGTTCATTCGACCATATCGGCAATGATAATTTGTCCGATATAAAATGCCTGTCCAATATAAAATGATTGAAATTCCGGTACCAGCCCGCCTCTCTTCAATCATATGAAAATACGACACAAGCATACGAAAAGCTGACTGTTCAGATAAGCTGAATGCAATCGGTTAATTGCCTGTCGGGGATCAAGCGAAAAACAACGGGGTGCCGAACCATTCCACCCCGATTTTTCAAACATAAAATCAAGCTTGCCTTTTGGACTGGTTTTTGTTGAGAACAAGACCTGTCGCTTCGTCCATTGCTCCCTCGGACAGTTCCAACGCCAAGAGCCGTTCCGGATTAACCGGCGCAGGCATAGTCATTTTCCCGTAAGCTACTTTAAAAAATCCGAAACGGCGATAATAAGGTTCATCTCCGACAAGAAGAATAAAGGAAACATGCTTTTCTTTTGCCTGCTCTATTGTGTGCCGCATTAACAAACTTCCAAGTCCAAGACTTTTTGTCTTGGGCGATATAACAATCGGCCCGAGGAGATAGCCATTGGCATTGCCCACGACAATCGGCGTCATGCGGACTGTACCGACAAGATCGCCATCCAATAAAAGAACAAAAGAAAGACTTTTGTCATGGCCGCCTTTTTCGCGAATAAGATGAGCGGCACGCGTAAAACGGGCGGGACCAAAAGCCTCTCTGTTCAACTCTTCGATGAATTTTTCATGTTCCGATGTCTCTGCCATTATGGTGACATCGCTTTTCGACAATTCAGGAGCTTTTGCGTCGTCAGAATGAGACAACAATTCTTTTGCAGCAGAATTTTTTTCCATGAGATGACCCGAAAGAAAAATAAGACAAACAAAATCAACGGTTAAAAATACCAAAACTCCGGCAGTTCATCGTCGTTGATTTGCATAACACATGTTCGTCTACTATTCCGATGGGCATTCTTATGAATGGCTGTGAATGGCGCTTCTCTTGACCCGAGCTTTCGAGCCTCTAGCGATTGTCAATAAAGTTCGAAACAATCTTCGATCCCTTTTCAACATTGAAATAGTTAGCGAGAAAAAAACATGAAATCAATCTCATTTATAGGCATCTATATTTCGGATTGACAGTTTTGTCGCTGATAGAAATTTCCAACCGGCAATTTTATCAGGAATAAATCGAGATATTCGATTGTAACAATAACAAAATTGCCGCGAAATGATTCGATCTTAGTTAATGATGAGTTAATATTTCCAGTTGAATTCATTGGTATTTTTCCACAGCCCCGATTTTTTGTTGCAATTATGATACAGTTGCATGTCAAACAAGGCGATAAAGCGGCAAAAAGACGATTGTTTGATTCAAATCAATGGATATTTCCGCTTAAATAGGTTTGAACAGATACAAATTACAGTTGTGAAACATGCACCGCTTTTTAGGAGACATAGATATGAAGAAATTGATCGGTAGCAGTATCGTTGCCATCGCAGCAGCACTCAGCTTCTCAGGTTCAGCTTCGGCTGCCGATGTTCAGAGTGCAAAGCCTGTTGTTCAGGAAGCCCAGAGCCCTTGGCAGATCCGCGTTCGCGCTCTCGGCGTTGTACCGCGTGACAAAGGCCATGTTAACCAGATCCATGGTTCTGACCTTGACTTCTCGAGCACAGTCATTCCTGAACTCGATATCACCTACTACTTCACCAACAACATCGCTGCCGAATTGATTTTGGGTACAACCTATTCGTCAATTGACGGTCAGGGTACATTGCACGCTGCAGGTGCTGGTAAGCTTGGTAAAACATGGATTTTGCCTCCGACCCTTACTCTTCAATACCACTTCACCAATTTCGGCGCATTCAAGCCATATATCGGTGGTGGTGTTAACTACACAATCTTCTACAACGAAGATGCTGACCACAATTCAGCCGGCGTTGGTTTGAAAGACCTCGACATCGACAACACATGGGGCGGCGCTCTTCAAGTTGGTTTCGACTACATGCTTGACCAACACTGGGGCTTCAACTTCGACGTGAAGAAACTTTATCTCCGTCCGGATTTCGACGGCAAGTTGAACGCTGCTACAGCCGGTGCTTTGAAAATGGATGAACACATCAGCGGTAAAGCAAAGCTTGATCCTTGGCTGATCGGCGCTGGTGTAACCTATCGCTTCTAACAAAGGCGGGGGCTTGATAAAGTAAATTGAGGGGGCTTGGTTTACTTTTCACAAAAAAGGACGCTATTGAGCGTCCTTTTTTTGTACCTGCTTTATTTTTGATCACGCTTTCCGAAAAATCGACCTCTGTGACGAAACCGATCGCTGTGGAACAATCAACCTCAGTGGCGAAATCGACCTCCGTGGAGAAATCGTTCTCTTCTGCGAAATCGGCGACAATTTCCGACTAACTTTTCTCTTAAACGTTACAAAAAAGCTGCTTTGCCAAAGGGAGACGTTTTATTTGCAAGCTTTGGCAAGCTTCACTTTGTTCGATAAAATTTCCCGTTGAAAATCTCGGCATCCGCTTTTTTGGAAATCGGGAAATTGGAATGGCTGATATTTCATGGAGGGCGTTTAGAACAGCTTTCACTGAAAACTATTTCCTCCGTCAACAAACAATCTCCGCTTAATTGCCCTCCCCCTGAAGACACAGCAATTACGCTTCCGGTTAGCCGGAAGAACTCCATTTTTTGTGGGAAAACATTCAATTTTTCCATTAAAAATGTCCAACCGGCTATTTCCTGAATGCGTTATTTTTTAAAAAATGCCGGTTATTTAATAGAACTGTTCGCTCTATTGCCGATGTCATGCTCTTCCCCAAATAATTTATGCGTTTTTCCGAGAAACAAGTTTGTCCATTCATCAACAAGCTGATGAATTTTGTTGATACTGCTTTTTATTGGCTGGTTTTTAATGAGCTGGATTTTTTTATAAGCAGACTTTTTTAATAGGCTGGCTTTTTTATACGTTGCTTTTTATCAGGCTTGCTCTTTCGCTAGCATATCCTATTATCGTCGTTCATTCTCATCTCTTCTGCCAAATCAATAATGCATTTATTTACACAAATGTATTTTAACCTCATCTTTCCGGTTATCGCATCAATTTGGCCTTCAAGGAAGTTGATCATGCTCCGGTTCAAAAATTCAAATGAAAACGCACAATATTGCAATGCATTATCAAAGCCTAAAGGGCATTTTTAATCTTTTGAAGGACGGTATCCCTTTTAACAGTGAATATCTATTGACGTGGAGTTAAATCGCCGCGCCATTAAACACGACGATAAAATGAACCGTCTTTCGCCAAAAAATTCAGTGACCAAAACCTGAACCGGCCACAGCCTTTATAAAACAAGTCTATTTTCGATAAAATTTTTTGTCTGCAAAACCGGATGTCTTTCGCCATGCCGGTTTTTCGACATGATTATGGCAATTGATATATTTGTTTACAAAACCTTCGAGGCTCTTTCAAAAGTGTTGAAAGTTTCCCCATTCCCACTGCCGCCGTTAAGTTCAAAAACCGGTTGTTTCAAAAATAAAATCCGGTTGCGGTTTTGTTTGTTCGCCTCTTTTAAACGCAGAGAGACTGGCTCGCTCGACCTTCCGGAAATGTGCCTGCAGTTCTGAAACATAAATTCTTGAGCTTAAAAAAAGTTAAGGGCTTTGCGGCTCCTTCAAACGCGTTGCAACTATTTACTAAAATCCCGTTGCTGCCAATATGCACGAAGACCGTCTCTTTTTAAAAAACTCAAATCCGGTTGCAGTTTGGTATTTTGTTATCTTTCAAGGATTTCAGGTAAATAACTGTCTCTTTTTGCTGCTATTTATAGCTTTACAAGCTATTCTCCACGTTTATTTGCCATCTTTGTCTTTATAATCTTTTCTTTCCGGACCGTTGTTGTTTTTTTGTTGCCTATTTTTATTGTCTCGCTATGTTCAGTGGAATGTTTCACTTGGCTCACATATCCGACATTCATTTGTCGCCGCTTCCAGACCCTCGTTTTTTCGAGCTCATAGGAAAGCGTTTAACCGGTTATATTAACTGGAAGAAAAACCGTACCGGTGAAATGGGACGGCAAACACTTGATGCTTTGATGGAAAGTATCAAAGAAAAACAGGCTGACCACCTCGTTATTTCCGGAGATCTCGTCAATCTCTCTTTGCCGAAAGAATTTGCTGCTGCAAAAGATTGGCTTGTGGCGCAAGGCCCTGCAAGCGATATTTCGCTGACCTTCGGCAATCACGACGCCTATGTGGGGGGTGCTTTCAGAAAAGCTTGCAAAACCTTTCGCCCGTGGATTACCAGCGAAGAAGCCCATGCATGGAGTGCCGTTTTTCCCTATATGCGTGTTCGTGATCAGGTGGCTATTATCGCGGTTTCTTCAGCCATTGCCACACCGCCTTTTTTCGCAACCGGACGTTTTGATAGCGCTCAGGCCTATCATCTGGCTGATCTTTTACGTGAAGCCAAAGAACGCAATCTTTTCAGAATGGTGATGATTCACCACCCGCCCTATAAAAATGCAACTTATTGGCATAAAAAATTATGGGGCATTGAACGTTTCCAGCGCGTCATCAAACAATATGGTGCCGAACTTATTCTCCATGGACATACCCATGTTCCCTCTCTTGAACATATTGAAGGGAAAGAACGTGACGTTCCGGTTGTTGGTGTTGCTTCTGCCTCGCAAGCCTTTGGCGGCAAAAAGCCTCCTGCCAATTACAACTGGTTTACAATTGATGGTGATTGCGAAAGCTGGCATTGCGGGCTTGAACGCTATACAATCGTCAATAAAGAAAACGAAATCCACTGCACCGAAAAAATCACGCTTTTTTAGTGCATTCAATTTAGTGCATTCGGGCAAAAGGCCTGACAGCAATTTTCCTGTAACGAGCTGGCACAGAGCGGATTTAAAATAATGCCGGCGTTTAAGATAATGCCAACATTTAAAATAATGCCCGCGTTTTAACCAATAATAACGCGGCATGAATCGGGTTTGCTTGACCGCGAATATTCCTATTGTGAGTTGGATTTCATATGCTCACAAAACTCATGAAAAATAGACGGAACATCGATATTTTGGAGCAAAATTTTTCCCCAAGAAAAGACGAAAAATCCACATAAAACAAAGCGTTGGCCTTGATGATAATTATCGCTTGGCTTTCATGTCTATCGATTGCCATGTTGTTAATAGATATTTCGCGTGGCTCACTGAAATCCCCTATTTTTCCGGACTTTTTGTGGCAATTGTTTCGTCACACCAGTGAGGCGCAATTGCGCCGATCGTTTTTCATTATCTTTCTTATTTCGGACGCCCTGTTTTTCGTGGCGAATAAAAAGCGTGATTTGCTCCCCTATTCAAAGGGCTACATAAGCCGTTTTGAAGCCATGAGACGATATAACCGTTTTGACCTGGCGGAGAAGCTATATAAGCATTTTGAAGTGGTGAGACGGCTTAATCTTTATGAAGTAGTAGGAAGACTACACGCTACATAAGCGTTCCGGAATGGTTTTTTGACGAGACTATTCAAACTTCCGCTGGCGATTTCAAACTTCCGTTGGCAATTTGTCAAAGGACGGTTACTATTCTCGCGTTATCACGATTTTCGAGAATTTAGCCGGGTTCGAGAGCTTAACGGGCGGCAAGGTCAAGACATGATGTGTTTATTGCCGCCCGTAAAACATTAGAGTTTCAACCGGTTAACCGCTGAAACGATAGCATCGAGCGAGGCTGTCGTAATGTTTTCATCAATAGCAACGCCGAATATTTTGCCTTCCGGATAGGCTATTTCCATATAACAAATGGCTTTTGCATCCGAACCGCGTTGCAAAGAATGTTCCGAATAGTCAACAACCGAAAGCTTTTTATCAAGATATTTGGAAAAAGCATCAATAAAGCCGTCCACCAGACCGGTACCGCTTCCCTTGATGGTTTTTTCTTTTCCATGATCGGTAATTGTTGCCGTCACATCAATGCGGCCTTTTTCCTTCGGATCTGCTTTGGTTTTATAGTCGACAAAGCCGAAACGGCCATGGTTCTGTTTGACATAAGTCTTGACGAATTCGTCATAAATCCGCTTCGACGGCAATTCTTTGCCTTCTTCATCGGTAATATGCTGGATAACATCGCGAAATTCGATTTGCAAAGCGCGCGGCAGGTTCAGACCGTAATCCGATTGCAGAATATAGGCAATGCCACCTTTGCCCGATTGCGAATTGATGCGGATAATGGCTTCATAGCTTCTGCCGACATCTTGCGGATCAATCGGCAGATAAGGCACTTCCCACAAAGTCTTGTTGGACTTTTTCATTGCCTTCATGCCCTTATTGATCGCATCCTGATGCGAACCCGAAAAAGCGGTATAAACCAATTCACCAACATAAGGGTGGCGTTCCGGAATTCTAAGCTGGTTACAATATTCATAAACTTCCTTGATTTTCTCGATATTCGAGCAATCAAGTTTCGGGTCAACCCCTTGGGTAAACATATTCAACGCCAGAGCAACAACGTCTACATTACCAGTGCGTTCGCCATTTCCGAACAGTGTCCCTTCAACACGGTCGGCACCGGCGAGCAGGCCCAGTTCGGTGGCCGCAATGCCGCAACCACGGTCATTATGCGGGTGCAGAGAAATCAGCACACTATCACGCCGATCAATATTTCTCCCCATCCATTCGATTTCATCGGCATAGATATTGGGAGTGGACATTTCAACCGTAGAAGGCAAATTCAAAATCATTTTATTGTCGGGCGTCGGATTGACAATTTCGATGACGGCATTCGAAATTTCCAGTGCAACTTCAAGCTCGGTACCGGTAAAACTCTCCGGTGAATACTCGAAACGATAATGTTTACCGGCTTTGGCGGCCATATCCATGACCATTTTTGCAGCATCGGTCGCAATTTTTTTAACGCCTTGAACATCTTTTCCGAACACAACCCGCCGCTGCAATTCACTCGTTGAATTGTAAAAATGCACAATCGGGTGGCTGGCTCCTTCGAGCGCCTCGAATGTACGGGTAATCAATTCCGGACGGCATTGTACCAGAACCTGCAAGCTTACATTTTCAGGAACATTGCCATGTTCGATACACCAGCGCGCGAAGTCGAAATCGGTTTGCGAAGCCGATGGAAAACCGATTTCGATTTCCGGAAAGCCCATTTCCAAAAGCAGGCGGAACATGCGTTCTTTACGGTCTTGCCCCATAGGGTCGATCAAAGCCTGATTGCCATCACGCAGATCGACAGAACACCAGATTGGCGCTTTTTCGATGCGTTTGTCAGGCCATGTGCGGTCTTTCAATGTCACTTGCGGGTAAGGTTGATATTTTTGCGATGCTGTCGGCATGCCTTTTTGTGAAAAATTCGGGGAAATACTCATAGTTTATGCTCTTCTGAAACACCGGTAACCGGTTGATATTTTAAAAGGAAGATTGTTGAAGAGGAGCATTTACGCCGGCAGGTAACGACCGCCGGGCGCCCCTCACCGGCCCCGGCAGTCGCTCATAAGCCCGAGAAGAAGCAAATTTGAAGGCAAAGCACAAAAGCCCGCATCGCTAATGCGGTCAAAATCCGACAATTTTTGTGCGCCATAATTTTTCATGAGCGAAAATATGACATAGCTTTTTTTCAAGTGCAACCCGTTTTATCAAAGCTTCACCGGTTCGTGTTCAAAATTGCGCTTCTTGCCACTCAAGGCCATGCTTTTCGCGATTGAGACCTAAAATTCAAGTCTTGCAATTCAATAGGCACGGTTCACAATTTCAATCGGTGACTGAGCTCGTTAATCAACAGAGCTGTCTTCATGTCATTGATTTGTCCTTTTTCGTTAAGCTTGATTGCCTCTTCAACACTCATTTCAACAATATCGAGATTTTCTCCTTCATTGGCGAGCCCTCCGCCCGAAAAACGGTGGTCTTGCGGGCGATAGCGGGCAAGATAAAGCCAAAGCTGCTCGGTTGAAAATCCCGGGGTTGTGAAACCTTTAAAAACCAGTTCGAGATTATGGATCTGGTAGCCTAATTCCTCTTTTGCCTCGCGCAGCATGGTTTCATCGGCCGATTCGTCTTTTTCTATGTGGCCGGCACAAGCTTCCAGCACATACATGGAACCGGATGCAAGATAGACAGGTGCACGAAACTGCTTGACAAAAAGCACTGTTTTTCTTTCCTCGTCATAAGGCAAAACGGCAGCTCCATTGCGATTATGGTAGGTTTCACGCTTTACTGTTCTCCATTCGCCTGCGGCATCTTGCTGCTCATAGGAAACGGCTGTCAGTTTTGTCCAATGGTCGGATAATACAGTTTCTTTCAAATTTCTGATTTTTAACATAATGCTCCTCATGCAATGGGAACGGCAGTGGTTCCCTTTGGCAGTTTTGCTTCCTCTTCCGGTTCGATATGAATGACAATACGTGCCTTTTCGATTTCTTGTTTCAGAGCATCTTCTATTCTGTTGCATATATCATGGGCATCTCCCACCGTCATTTTGGAAGGAACCACCAGATGGAATTCGATAAAGGTTACTTGACCCGCCACACGTGTGCGCAAATCATGCGCTTCAATAGCACCGGCTGCATGGCTTGAAATAATGTCCCTTATGCGCATTGTCTCTTCAAGCTCGACACCGACATCCATCAAGCCCTGTACCGAATTATTGATAACCTTCCAGCCTTGCCAGAGAATGTTCAAGGCCACAATAATGGCAAGCACAGGGTCAAGAATGGCCCAACCGCTCAAGATTGCGGCAAGAAGACCGGCAAGCACACCAAAAGAGGTAAAAACGTCGGTCATCAAATGCATACCGTCGGCTTTCAATGCCGGAGAATGGGAAATTCTGCCCTGTTTTATTAAAACCAAAGCCCAGATTGCATTAATGACACTGGCAAGGAGGTTGATTGCGAGCCCGTAGCCCGGTTGTTCAGGCAAATGGGTCGAGGTAAGCAATGGCCATGATTCATGCAAGATCATGATGGCGGCGACAAAAATCATCGCCCCTTCAAGAATTGCCGAAAAATATTCTGCCTTGGTATGGCCGAAGGGGTGATCGTTATCGGCCGGTTTCATGCTGATAAGGATGGCAACATAAGCAGCAATTGCCGCAATGACATTGACAATCGACTCCAGTGCATCGGAATAAAGAGCCACCGAGCCGGTGATATAATAAGCGAAATATTTGAGCGCAAAAACAACAATGGCAACAGGGATAGACCATATTGCCAATTGTTTCAGCCTTGAATTCGCATCTATCATTGCCATGCCTTCTTAATTAGTCTTGAAACAACATTTTCAATGATTGCCATTCCGACATTTCCACCGAGGCTCATAATTGATTCGGGATGGAATTGGACAGCAGCAATCGGCTGGCTTTTATGTTCGATTGCCATAATAACACCATCTGCGGTTTCTGCTGTCACGTTAAATTCGGAAGGCAAGCGGCTCGGGTCGGCAAAAATCGAATGATAGCGGCCAACCGTTATTTCTTTCGGCAAATCCTTAAACAGCAGGGTTTTGCCGGTAATATGAATGCGCGACGGTTTGCCATGCATCGGTTGATCAAGCACCCGAAGGCTGCCGCCGAAAGCTTCTGTCAGTGCTTGCAGCCCCAGACAAACGCCGAAAATCGGAATTTTACGCGCCCTTGCTTTATTGATTGTGTCTTCACAATTGAAATCTTTCGGTGTTCCCGGTCCCGGTGACAAAACAACAAGATCGGGATTGACCGTTTCAAACACTTTCTCATCAACCGGACTTCTCACTGTTGTCACTTTCGCGCCCGTTTCACGGAAATAATTGGCAAGCGTGTGCACAAATGAATCTTCATGGTCGACAAGCAGGATATTAACTCCCGTTCCGGGTTTTTCTTTCTCCTGCCTTACCGCTTTCGGTAACGGTTTGGCACTGTCACGGATAGCGGCAATCATGGCAGACGCTTTGAGCTCTGTCTCTTTTTCTTCCTCTTCCGGAATGGAATCATAAAGTAATGTTGCGCCTGCTCTGACCGATGCCACACCATCCTTGATGCGCACGGTGCGAAGAGTGAGGCCCGTATTCATGTCGCCATTAAAGAAAATCATGCCGATAGCACCCGCATACCATGCACGCGCACTTCTTTCATGGTTTTCGATAAAACGCATAGCCCACAATTTCGGTGCACCGGTTACAGTCACAGCCCATGCATGGGACAAAAAAGCATCGAACGCATCAAGCCCGTTCTGCAGGCGCCCCTCAATGTGATCAACCGTGTGAATAAGGCGCGAATACATTTCAATTTGCCGGCGCCCGATGACCCTCACCGAACCCGGTTCGCAAACACGGCTTTTGTCATTACGGTCAACATCCGAGCACATGGTCAATTCCGACTCATCCTTTTTGGAATTGAGCAAAGCCAATATCTGTTCGGAATCGGCAATGGCATCCTGCCCACGTTTGATTGTTCCGGAAATCGGGCAGGTTTCAACCCGCCTTCCGGTCACCCGAACATACATTTCAGGCGAAGCGCCAACGAGATATTCCTGTTCTCCGAGATTTATAAAGAAAGAATAGGGAGACGGATTGGTAAGTTTCAATCTTCTGCTGATTGCCGAAGGACTTGCCGGACAAGCTTCATAGAAAGTTTGCCCCGGCACCACCTCGAAGAGGTCGCCGCGCTTGAAACTTTCTTTGGCTTCCCTCACCAAAGCGGCATATTCGCCCTTTTCATGATCGCCTTTTTGCGGAACGGCTTTGGCGGCTTTAAACGGCTTTTCTTCGGTATGACGAATTAAACCTTTAGTTGTTTTTTTCTCTTCGGAAAATTCGTAATTCTCTATCCATGCGCGCGCCGAATAATGGTCGACAATGAGAATGGAATCCGGCAGATAAAGCACCATATCCCGCTGGTCGTCAGGACGTTTTATTTTAAACTCGATGGGCTCGAACTGGAACGCAAGGTCATAGCCGAAAGCACCGTAAAGGCCGAGACTCTGGTCTTCTGTCGAATGGAAAATATCGCAAATAGCCCGCAACAGAGAAAAAACCGATGGCATACGGGAGCGTTCTTCCTCGCTGAAGACACGACCCGGTTTTTTGACCGTAATTGCCAATTTGTTGGAGGTGCGCTCTGTTGCTTCCACCGCGTCAAGAATTTCAAGGCGTGGCTCGATCATATCAAGGATGATTTGACCGCGCTCGTTGAGCGCCTCGATTTTCATGTGGCGCCCGCGCGAAGTAATGGCAATTGGCGGGTCGATAATGCCGGAATCCCACCGCGTATAGCGCCCCGGATATTCATAATTCGATGAAAAAATTGCCCCACGGTGGCTATCAAGTGCATCAACCATTTTGTCGATTGCACTTTCATAGGCAATATTCTCGCAAGAACGGCTAACTTTTATGTTCCCTTTCGTGCGGTATTCAAAAGCTTTTTCAACAGCCATGTTCTTTTCCATATTTAAAACTCCGTCCTGTTTTGAAGGTCACCACCGGAACGGAGTATATAAAAAAGGCCGCCCGGTTTTCCGTCGCGACCTTGTCCTGAATTTTGTGCACAAACAAGCTGAGGCCGCTAAAAGCAACCCCACCACCAGATCATGAATGTACGTTTATTGTTCATGGAAATCCTTTTAACCTGTCCGATATTCTATAGCAACAGAAAACAGCAATAATGAAAAAGAGATGAGCTTTAACCTCTTTTTGTCAAGAATAGAGGATGAGCTAATTTTTGACCGGTAGCGCTCTTCCCGATAATGAAATTATTAAAATTGCCCTGAACTGCCGATGTTTGTCCGACACTATCGGGTTTATTCACCCGCCCTTTGAACAATCATTTCATTGGCTAAACGTCTCAGACTTTTCTTCTGTGCTGACGGAAATGCTTTTTCCTGAAAATCCGGCTTTTTTCGCCCGTCAATCGACAACCTGAACCGGATTTTGAACCAACAAAACCACTCATAGATCGGGATAGGCTTCAGTGAGAAGACTTGCTTCCAACAATCAGGTCAAAGCCCACCTTTTTAAGTTATTGGTTCTCTCTTGCCGATTTCCGAAATGAAGAAGAAAAACCGCTCTTGAAATATTTCTTCACAAAAAAACGAGGCTTTTTACCAAATAAAGATTGAATAAATACATGCCGATCAAAGCAATAAAGTGCAAAGTCTATTTACAAAAAAAGAAAAGTCCGGGCATTGGGAACCCGGACTTTTCTCCCCCTCTTAAGAAAGGGGGGACACAGGTGTAGGAAATAGCGGGGGACCTAAACACCTGTAACCAACACAACCAGAACGTGGGTTCTTTAGTGCGGTGAGTTTGAATATAGATTAGGGCCTAAAATAGTCAACAATTTTTCACAACCTAAGGTTTTGTATTTTCAACTTTAGATCCCCATTCCACACGCCTCATCAGGCTATATAATTTCTTGTTCTTTTTCGTTGAGATTTCAGTGTTTTTTTCGCCATTAGGCAAGCAAAGCGAAATATTTATTCTTCCGCTTGAACGTTGTGGACGCGAAAGGATGCGACAATATTGCACATCCGGCTTTTTTTCTGACACGGCAAGATAACAATACTTCTCGTCTTCAAAGGGAACAACTGCCTGTTTGGCTAGCTTGTGCATGCGCGAACGTTCAACCCTGACAGAGAAATGGCACCAGTCGGGAGATTGAACCGGACAGGTCAATTCATGCGGACAGGGAGCGAGGATATGGGCAGATTGTTCGAGTAATCTTTGGCGTTGACGCATCAGCCTTTTAAAACCGGCAGGCGTTCCGGGTTCGACCAGCAAAAGCACACCAACAGTTTTTTCCCAAAGTCTGTCGACAAGAAAATCCTGTGTTTTTTCTTGAAGCTCGTCGAGTACGTAACTTGCCGTGACAAGATCGGCTTTCGGCAATTTTTCACCGGAAAGCGTGGAAATATCGGCTTTTTGCCAATTGGTTGAAAAGGTGGTTTGACAATCGTTTTCAGAAGAAGCTCCGCGGGACAATTCGTCGGATTGTCCGGCGGAAATCTCGGGTTCTTCTTCGTCAATCAAACGGGAAAACAATTGCTTGCCAATAGCGATAATGTCATTGCTTTGCTCGACAAGCATTGCCTTTTCAAGAGAAGGAAAAATTCGGCTTGCGGCAAAAACGGCAGTCCCCGGCCCCGCTCCGACATCAAGCTGGCTAGACGGCAAAAAGGAAGGGCATATATCAGCCACTTCATCAAGTGCGGAATAAACCGCGCCATAGGTTGCCGGAAAGCGCGCTGCAATATAGCCGAGAGCCGCATTTTTATCGCTTATATGCATTTTCCCGTCCAGCACTTCATCGCGATACCGTCGGGTGAGCCGGTTTGACGCTTTTTCGAGTTCGGACGGATTTGTCTGTTCGAAAAGCTCGTCGAGTGCGCTTCTCAAATTGGCAGGAAGTTGCATGATAGGATTCCGTAAATAAAAGGCTTTTCTTGTGAACCTTATTTCATTCTTTGTTGAAATAGTCTAACCCCATCCTTAAGCTGTATGCTGCGTAATCATGGAGTAGCCCGAAACTTTGTCAGGCATTTTAAAACAGATAGCTGTATTTTTCGTAAGCTTGTTTCTGATTGTAGACGCAGGATATGCGGCCGCGCCTTCGAGCGATCCGCAAACGTGCAAAATGGTGCGCTTTGCCGATACCGGTTGGACCGATATTTCCGCGACAACCGCAATTGCCACGACACTACTTGAAGCACTGGGTTATAACACCGAAACAAGGATTTTATCGGTTCCGGTTACCTATGCTTCGCTTGCAAACGGCGATCTCGACGTATTTCTCGGCTATTGGAATCCCTCCATGACGCCCGATTTCAAACCTTATCGGGATGACGGCAGTGTAGAACTTCTTCGTTACAATCTTGAAGGCGCCAAATACACATTGGCTGTGCCGCAATTTGTCTATAACAAAGGCTTGAAAACTTTTCAGGATATAAAACGCTTTGGCCCCGAACTCGGCTATGCCATTTACGGGGTCGAACCCGGCAATGACGGTAACCGGCTCATTCTTTCTTTACTTGCTGATTCCACCTTCGGACTTTCCGATTTTCACATTGTTGAAACATCCGAACAGGCGATGCTCGCCGAAGTCGAGGCGCGCATTGAGGAACAACGGCCTATCGTTTTTTTAGGATGGGAACCGCACCCGATGAATATGCGCTTCAAAATGGCCTATCTTTCCGGGGGCGATAAATTTTTCGGGGAAAATTTCGGCAATGCCAAAGTGGGCACGAATATCCGCCGGAATTATCGTTCCGACTGCCCGAATGTCGCGCATTTTCTTGGCAATCTCACCTTTGATGTCGATATGGAAAACCGCTTGATGGATAAAATCCTCAATAGCGGAGAGGCTCCCGAACAGGCCGCCCGTTCCTTTCTCGTCGACAATCCGGAAAGAGTGAAAGTCTGGCTTTCCGGCGTGACCGCTTTTGACGGAAGCAATGCTAATCGCGCCGTCGAGAAAGCATTGAAATCACCAGCCAACGAAACACATTTTGCCTATAAAATTCCGGTCGGGGAAACGGCAAATATCGTTGTCGAATTTTTGAAAGAGCATGGCGGGCTCTTTTTTACCGCCCTTCGTGTCGGACTGGGGAGCTTGTTGAAAGCCACATTGGCACTGTTATTGTGGCCAAATCCTTTATTGTTGATTGCTTTTTTATGTGTTCTTGCCTTTGCCATACAGAGAAACTGGCGGGTCGTGCTGCTTACCGGACTGGGGTTCCTGTTCGTCATCAATCAGGGTTACTGGGTTGACACCATGGAAACCATAACCCTGCTCTTCTGGTCATGCATTCTTTGTATGGGAATAGGTGTTCCCGTTGGCATAGCCTGCGCCCATCGACCCAAAGTCTATCGTGTGATACAGCCCATTCTCGACCTTATGCAGACATTGCCAACCTTTGTCTATCTGATACCGGCTATCATATTTTTCCGCATCGGCATGGTACCGGGATTGATCGCAACAATTATCTTCGTGCTCCCTGCACCCATAAGGCTTACCCAGCAGGGTATTGTCTCGACGCCGAAAGCCTTGATTGAGGCAGGCAAAGCATTCGGTTCGAATCGTCGTCAAATTTTATGGAAAATCGAATTTCCCCATGCAATGCCGGAAATACGCGCCGGAATGACACAAACCATTATGCTTTCGCTTTCCATGGTGGTGATTGCCGCAACTGTTGGCGGTAATGGGCTGGGTGTCAAAGTTTACCGTGCCCTCCAGCAACATGATGCTGCCATGGGCTTTGAAGCGGGCTGCGTGATTGTGGTGGTGGCCATTGTCCTTGACCGCTTGTTCCGTCCGGGAAAGGTACGCTAATGGCCAGAGTGATTATCGATCATGTGAGTGTGGTTTTCGGCAATCGCCGCAAGCAGGCGCTTGATCTTGCAGATCAGGGTGCTTCACGGGCAGAAATAAAAGATTTAACCAATACCGTGCTTGGTGTCCATGAATGTTCACTCAACATTGCCGAAGGTGAAACGCTGGTTTTGATGGGGCTCTCCGGTTCGGGAAAATCGACTTTGCTGCGCACCATCAACCGTTTGATAAAGCCTGTTGAAGGCAATATTTATGTT
The DNA here is from genome assembly GCF_016102305.1 of Bartonella sp. M0192. Classification (NCBI taxonomy): domain Bacteria; kingdom Pseudomonadati; phylum Pseudomonadota; class Alphaproteobacteria; order Hyphomicrobiales; family Bartonellaceae; genus Bartonella; species Bartonella sp. M0192. Next base: position 2,142,157 of record NZ_JACFOU010000001.1, read on the forward strand.
GGTGACGCGGGAAAAGAAATTAATGTTACCACCGCGTCGAGTGATGAACTGCGTTATGTGCGCACGCGCCTTGTTTCTATGGTATTCCAACAATTCGGCCTTTTTCCATGGCGCACCGTTGCCGATAATATCGGCTTCGGCCTTGAAGTGGCGGGGGTGCCAAAGAAGCAACGTCAGGCCATTATTGCCGAACAGCTTGATCTCGTCGGGTTGAATGAATGGGCAAACCGCATGGTGACCGAGCTTTCCGGCGGTATGCAACAAAGAATCGGCCTTGCCCGTGCTTTTGCAACCGGCGCACCGGTGCTACTAATGGACGAGCCGTTTTCAGCCCTTGACCCGCTTATACGCAACCATTTACAGGACGAGCTTCTGGAACTCCAAAAGCGGCTCAATAAAACATTGATCTTTGTGAGCCACGACCTTGATGAAGCCATCAAAATGGGCAACCGCATCGCCATTATGGAAGACGGGCGAATCTTACAATGCGGAACAGCACAAGAAATCGTGCTAACGCCCGCCAATGAACATGTCGCCAATTTTGTACGCCACATTAATCCGTTGAGCTTTTTAACAGCCCGACAGGTCATGCGCCCCTATAATTTCCAAAATGGTGATATTTCAGTTGCAGCCATGGCAAAACCTGATACGAGTTTACCTGATCTCATCAGTGTTTGTGACCGGAAAAATGGAGCAATCGGTGTGGCTGAAGACGGACGTGTCATCGGCGTAATTACCGAAGAAGACATCATCCATCATCTGGCAGAACACCAGAAACGGTGATAGGTGTGTTTTATGAGTTTGGATATTACGACAATAAGCGATGTTGATGATCCTCGTCTTGCTCCCTATCGGGATATCAAGGAGCGGGATCTTGTCGGTCGTGAACATCATTTTATTGCCGAAGGCAAGGTTGTTTTGTCTGTTCTTTTGCGCTCCAAACGCTTTGAAGCACAGTCACTCCTTGTTGCAGCAGCCAAGCTTCTGGGATTAATGCCGGTCTTGGATGCAACAAAACCCACCTGCCCGATCTATTGTGTTCCACAAAAAATCATGGACGATATTGCAGGCTTCAACGTGCATCGCGGCATTCTCGGCATTGGAGAACGTGTAAGCACCCCGACACTTGATGAATTTCTGGCGGGGTTACCGGAAAAAGCACTGGTTCCGGTTTTATGCGGCATTTCCAATCATGATAATATGGGCTCGATTTTCCGGAATGCTGCGGCATTTGCAGCCGACGGCATCATCATCGATAAAACCTGTTGCGATCCGCTCTACCGCAAAGCCATTCGCGTCTCGGTGGGTGCAGCACTAAAAGTACCCTATACACAAGGCGAAGATATCAAGACTATTCTTGCAGCTCTTGAAAAGGCCGATTTCCGTATCTATTCGCTTTCTCCGGCCGCTTCGAACTATTTGAAAGATGCCGAAGTTGCAAAAAGAACCGCGCTTGTTTTCGGGACAGAAGGCGAAGGCTTGCCGGGTTTTGTGTTGAAAGATACCGAAACCTTGCGCATTCCCATTGCCTATGATTTTGACAGTCTGAACGTTGCCACAGCAACCGGACTGGCACTTGAACATTTTGCCGATTTCGACAAACTGAATTGAAAACAAACACAAAAAAGCTTTTTCACCGAGAGACGAAAACATCGGTGCAACAGCGCTAAAAACACCCGTGTAACAGTGTTACAGTGTATTCGTTTTGCCGGATTTTTATCGGGAAATTCCCGTTAGTGGGCAATCTTATATCCGGACCATTTTTTCAAACAAAAAGATAATAGCAGAGACATGATTGCCTCTGCTTTTATTGTTGTTTTTGCTTTTCAATATTGGACGCTGATCAGGCAGCCGTGTTTTCACGCGATTGATCGAGCAAATTTTTAAGCATCGCTTCGGCACGCGCATCCCGCTCCGAACGGGTAATGAAACCGCCGCCCAGAACACGGGCATCATTGCTTTCATTATCATAAAGAACGCAAGCCTGCCCCGGAGCAACGCCGGTTTCACCTTCCAATAGTTCAACCGTCAGAGCGCCGTCCTCATATTTGAGTATAGCGGGTCTTGGCGGGCGTGTGGAGCGCACTTTGGCGGCAACTTCAATTCCCTCTTCGGGGAATTCATCAAGATTTTCATCGCCAAGCCAATTGGTATCACGCAAAAACAGTTTACGCGTTTCAAGAGCTTCTCTCGGCCCAACAATGACACGGGAATTTTCCGCATCAAGATAGACAACATAAAGGGCTTCACCGGTTGCAATGCCAATGCCGCGACGTTGACCAATGGTATAATTGACAATACCCGCATGACGACCAAGAATGCGCCCGTCAATATGGACAATTTCTCCCGGATTGGCAGCCTCTGGACGCAATTTGGCAATCACATCCGAATAGCGCCCTTGCGGTACAAAACAAATATCCTGACTGTCATGCTTGGAAGCAACAGAAAGCCCCATTTCGGCAGCAATTTCGCGAACATGGGGTTTGGCAAGATCACCCAAAGGAAAACGCAAATAATCAATCTGTTCCTGTGTTGTGGCAAAAAGGAAATAGCTCTGGTCACGATTGGCGTCAACCGGCCGATATAATGCACGGTGCGCACCATTAGGGCGACTTCTTATATAATGCCCCGTTGCCAGAGCATCAGCACCAAGATTTTTTGCCGTCACAAGAAGATCGGCAAATTTCACTGTCTGGTTACAGGCAACACAGGGAATTGGCGTCTCGCCATGAGCATAGCTATCGGCAAAAGGATTGATCACCGCTTCACGGAAGCGGGCTTCATAATCCAGCACATAATGGGGAATACCCAAAGTTTCCGAAACACGCCGTGCATCCTCGATATCCTGACCGGCACAGCAGGAGCCGACACGGTGGGTCGCAGCACCATGATCATAAAGTTGAAGAGTGACGCCGACAACATCATAGCCTTCTTTTTTCAACAATCCCGCAACAACGGACGAATCGACACCACCCGACATGGCAACAACCACACGTGTATCCTCGGGACGTTTTGGAAGATCAAGACTGTTGAGAGACATAAACTCACCTTCTAACTCATTGGACGGTTCGTTAAACTATATCGTGTTTTTAACGACACAACACAACCGTCGTCTCGAAAAAGAGATTATAAATCGAGCATTTTTTAAAAAATGCACCACCCCAGTTTATAAAAAAACAAAAAAAAATAAAGTAGCGTTTTTTGTTCAAGTTTGTTTGATTGCAGTAAAATTTATCTAACATTCTGATTTTTCTATCATTTTACAAACGAACACAATTTTGCGCCTGTGTATTTGTTAAATTTTTCTTTCCGGCGGTTTAGCTCTTTTTTAAAGCTCGGCGGTTATTGTCGCTTCAGGTCCTTGAATAAGAGTAGAGAGTACAATGACCGAGTTAGTAAGAACACGAGTAAAATACGTTATTGGCCCAGATGGGAGTCCACTTACGATCACCGACCTGCCGCCAAGCAACACACGGCGCTGGGTTATCCGTCGCAAAGCCGAAGTAGTAGCCGCTGTCAGAGGTGGACTGCTCAGTCTGGATGAAGCCTGCCAACGTTATACATTGACGGTGGAAGAATTTTTGTCCTGGCAATGCTCGATTGATGAACATGGTCTTGCCGGTTTACGTACAACACGTATCCAGCAATACCGCCATTGATAAGCATGACCCATTTTGCCTTCAAGCGTAAATAAAACAACCGTTTCTTGAATTTCAGGAAACGGTTGTTTTATATTCCGGCAAATTCATGAATTGTCGGGCGACATGTTTCCTGAAACCGGACAGCTCACTTGCTAACGAAAATGGCAAGCCGCAAAACGAATCTTCCACGCCGATCGGTTCACTCTGTTTATCCGTCATGTTGGCAAATAAATTAACGCGCCCTCACCATCATTTGCCATCACTTGCTATCGCTATCGCTTGCCATCACTTGCTTGCGCCGCTCCGGTTTGGCAGAAATTTTCTTCATTGCGGTTGTTTTCCGCGCTTTGTCAGGCAGCAACTCCCCAACAATTCCGTATTTTCGTTTTCTTGATATTTATAACGGGAAAATAATCCTTCCGGCTTTTTGTTGATCAAAAAGACAAACGGGCGAACGATAAAAATAAATGGCGAGAGACACGCAAAACCACGCGTCAAGTGAAGCTTCGGGAAACACAATTCTGCGCACGCAAATACACGCCGATGCACGGTTCAATCAATACACCAATCCAAGGTTGAACGGTGGGATAAAACGGTGATTGGCCTGAAACAAGAATAGTCAACAATGCGCTATCTTTTCCCGTTTATGCGTGTCTATCGGCTTGATCAGCGTATAGCGTATATTCACAGTGTCAGCCTATATCGACTCAGCCTATATTGACACCGAGGGCTTCAACCGGCACTCTTGGCGTCTATTGTTTTCATAAACGGAGTTTTGAGCTTTTATGTGATGAGAACGCCTCTCGAGACCGCAAGCACTGTCCCGATGGCGTTTGACTATTTTAATGACAAAAAGCCGGAGTCCGCTTTAAAAACTTCCGTCTTGCCGGATTCCGCTTTGCCAGATTCGGTTTTGCCAAATTCTGCTTTTTGAGGGGAAGACCTCAACCGATCATTGATCGACTTTGGACAAATACCACGTCTTCACTGGGAAGAGATTTGCCATCACGTTCTTCCAAAGCTTGAGCGCGTTCAAGTTCCGCCTCTAGCTCATGCAGCTTCATTTCACCGGAAGCCTTCTGGATTTGCAAATCACGAATGGAATTGATGAGATTTTCACGTCGTTGACGGGCGGCACGTGCAAAGGTGGGATAGGCAAAATGGTTGACATCGGTGATGCCCGATTTGCGTTCTTCATTGGCTATTTGCGTTTCCAGTTCGCTTGCCATACGGTCGAATTCACTCATCATCATATCGAGTTGAGAAATCTGGCGGCGTTTTTCGCGCACCTGAAACATTTTCAACCGAACCACACTTTCACGCGGTTTCATACGCAGTACTCCCTGACTACCGTGAACAAACACTGTTCACGCCTTTATACTCATACACATCGACCGGAAACCGGTTTCTCCCTTCGTGTCCCACAAAGAGACCATGGAAAACTCCATGGAAGCTCATGCTCCTTAAAAACCCGTATGGAGCTGCGATAACAAGCTTTCTTAACCAATTGTTTACGGTCTTTGAGCACTATAGCGGAAGTCCCTTAAAGCTCGGTAAACAAAAGACCTTTTTTCGAATTCGGAAAGAGTGAATCGAAAGAGTCAGTTAGAGCGATTTCTTAAAGTAAAAATTAAGCATAAATCTTTAGCTTTTATATCCATGAATCAACGGACTACAACGTTTTTTTCAGAAAAATTTATTAACTTCTTGCCAACAAGAATCATATTTTGTTAACCATTTTGGTGCAAATTGGTTAATGAAGGCAACGAATTGTTCTGACGCTGCCGAAGTAAAAAATCGTGTTTGAGTTAATGCCATGATTTTATGGTGTTTTTTAAATTAACTGCACAATAGTCGGTGCAGAAATTTGTACGGACTCTGATAACGCCTGATTCGGCAAGTGGAAAGGGGATATAGGATATGCGCGTATTATTGATTGAAGATGACCACGCGACAGCGACAAGCATCGAGCTTATGCTCAAATCGGAAAGTTTCAATGTCTACACGACAGACCTTGGAGAGGAAGGTGTAGATCTTGGAAAACTTTATGATTACGACATCATATTGTTGGACCTTAATTTGCCGGATATGTCCGGTTACGAGGTTTTGCGCACATTGCGCCTTTCCAAAGTGAAAACACCAATCCTTATCCTTTCCGGTATGGGTGGTATTGAAGACAAGGTACGCGGTTTGGGCTTCGGTGCCGACGATTATATGACAAAGCCATTTCATAAAGACGAACTGGTCGCTCGTATTCATGCTATTGTTCGCCGCTCGAAAGGTCACGCCCAATCGGTAATTGCAACCGGAGATCTGGTTGTCAATCTTGATGCCAAAACAGTTGAAATCGGTGGCCATCCGGTTCATCTGACCGGCAAAGAATACCAGATGCTCGAACTTCTTTCATTGCGTAAAGGAACTACTTTAACCAAGGAAATGTTCTTGAACCACCTCTATGGCGGCATGGACGAACCGGAACTCAAAATTATCGACGTTTTCATTTGCAAATTGCGCAAAAAGCTGGATGCCGTTTCAGGCGGTGTCAATTATATCGAAACGGTTTGGGGACGCGGTTATGTGCTGCGTGAACCAAATGAAGAACCGATGCGCGAAACTGCTTGATTTTTCAACACTTTCATCTCTTCAAAATTGAATCATCATGCCGGAGTTTTTTCCATTCGGGAAAAGTTCCGGCATTTTTTTGCCAGTAATTTTTTTGGCACCAATTTTTTAGGCAGAAATCGTTTTTGGGCGGCAATTTCTGTTTTTTTGCCAGAATTTTCAGTCTTTTTATTTGTGCTTTAAAAAAATTGCCGTCCCGATTTTTAAAAACCGGTACCGGCTCGCCCCCTGAGCTTTAAAAGCTGTTCCGACCTTAAAAAGCAATTTTAACCGGATAAATTTTGTCGCTGTTCAATTTTGTAAGCGGCAAATTTTTTGAAGATCAGACGGCTTTTTCCAACTAAAAACCGGCATTAACCGCTTTTTCGGTCAATACCGGTATTTTGTGCGTGGTTTATCGCCGAGTTTCAGCTTCTTTGACCGGACTGATTTTCCGGTCAGAAATTTGGTCGGCTCAGCCTGCTATAATGGTAATAATTTCTGGCTTTACCTGAACTTTGATCTGCATATTCGACATTTGCGACAATAACAGAGCGTAATAGAACTGGACACTATGGGCATCAATCGGTTCTTCCGGTACCTGCCCATTATATAATTCGAGGAATTTTGGCGGCACACGCAACATTTTTCCACTTACCTTCAACTGGAAAAGGCGTTTTCCGCTGTTCTCGCCAATCTCGACAACAATATCACCACCGCGCGGAATGGAAAGATTTGCAATCAGAACGAGATTGAGCAAAAGCTTGACTTCGTTCTTCGGCAAAAGCAGGCGTGGCGCTTTCCAGTCAAGATTGCCTTTTTCATTTTCCATGTAATTTTTTGCCACTGTCTCGGCATCGCCACTGTCAATTTCGCTTCCTGCCGAACCGGCGGCTCCGAAAGCAATGCGGGCAAATTGCAATTTGGACGATGCATTGACCGCCGACATGCGGATAAGTTCAATCGCGTCTTCCTGTGCATCGGCTTCGTCATAAAGTTCAATCCCATTATTGATTGCCCCGACCGGCGAAATAAGATCATGACAAATGCGGCTGCATAACAATGCGGCAAGATCGGCAGGGCTTAATGTAACGGCTAGTGGCATAATAATTGGAACTCCAGAATACTCTTTTTCCCGTTCCTTAAATCAAAACCCTTAAGATTCCATGGACAATTTTTCGTTTTTGATTGTCCGGAAAACACACAAACTTTCTTAAAACATGCCTTTTTGGCCAAATCTTCCGGTTCTTTTTCAGTGTTTTTATGGTTTTTAAGAATTTAAACAACTTTGCCCGCTAGAATCAGAAGAAACCGGATCTTTGCTTACGTCAAGATTCAAACCATTGAGTGACCAGAAGAGGTGAAACAATATGTTCCGTTCCATCCAAATTCAGTGGCGTAAAGTCGTTCTTCTCTTTGCGTTGGCTTTATTTACAAATATCGGATTGATACCGGCGCAGGCTCAAACCCAGCAGCAAAACGGGCGCTATTCGGCACAGGAAATTATTGATTCCGGCCACCGTTTTTTTGGTGATGCGGCAGGTAGCATGGCAACCGGAATTGAAAAAGTATTTGCGAAATACGGTTTGCCGAATGGCTATATTCTGGGTGAAGAAGGCTCCGGCGCCATTATCGGCGGCCTTACCTATGGAGAGGGAACGCTTTACACAAAAAACGCCGGTGACCATAAGGTTTTCTGGCAAGGCCCGACAGTCGGCTGGGATATTGGTGGTCAAGGGTCGCGACTGATGATTCTGGTTTACGAGCTTGATAACGTCAATAATCTTTGGGGACGCTATGCAGGTATCTCTGGTTCAGCTTATTTTGTTGCAGGCGTAGGCTTTCATGTGCTTAAGAAAGGAAACATCCTTTTGGTACCGGTCAGAACCGGTGTTGGCGCACGTTTGGGGGTCAATATCGGTTATCTGAAATTGACACCGGCTGCCACCTGGAATCCGTTTTAAACTTTTGTCCGGCTCCCGAGGCATTTAATGCTTATCCAATCGGTACTGTTTTTCATTCTTGGCGTTGCAGCCACAACCTTTGTTCTTATTCTTTTATCGCCGGCAATCTGGCGACGTGCGCTTTATCTAGCCCGTCAGGCAATTGCCGCCGAGGTACCGCTTTCCCTCACCGAAGTCGAGGCAGACAGGGATTTTCTACGTGCAAAACAGGCGGTTGAGCTCGTAACGCGCGATGAAAAATTCGAACATCTCAGCGAAAAATTTGCCACTCAGAAACGTGAACTCGACCACGCCAAAGAGGAGCTTTTCCGTCTTGGTGATGCCGAACACCGTGCCGGACTGCTTGCCGAACAATTGGCAGACCAGACCGAAGAACTCGAAACCGAGCGGCAGCTTACCGCCACACTTTCCGCCAATAAAGGCAAGGAACTTGCCGAAATCCGTGATCTGTTGCAACAGGAAAAACAGGCGAGCCACGCTGAGGCGGACCGGACTAACCAGTTAAAAGCACTGGAAAAAGAAGTCGCAACTTTGAAAGAAGAAGTCGCGGCCGCAAAAAAGGAAGCCTTGGCAAATAAAACCACCAAAACCGATATGGAAAATCTCAGGCAGGAAATTTTGAACACTGCTGCAAAATTCACCGCAGAAGTAGCAATTTCCGAAGGTCAATCCTCCCCCATACCGGAGCTTGTTGAAAAAGTTCGCGATAGAAAAAGTCTGGCAGCACGCATAAAAAAAGAACTGAACAACCACAAAAAACAATCCGGTCAAAGCACTGCAAAAGTTGCAAAACCCGCTTCCCGTAAGAAAACGTCAACACGTAAAAAAACAACCAAATCGGCACAAAATTGAAGTCTCACCTGCTCGACCGGCAAAGTGCCGGACGCTGTGAAAATATTGTTGAATGACAATTTTACTGGAAAGTTTTTCGTAAAAGAGCATAAGCTCACCGAAAGAGCTTTGATGAAACCTTTCTTTTCAGACCAGTGCTGAAACCCAACAGCCGGTCTTTGAAAACGGATGCATGATAAACCGCTAATACGAACCGGATAGAGAAATTAAAGGCCATCTTTCATATTTTCCGGTTTTTATTTTTTCTTCGGAGAGTTCGAAAATATCGTTTCTTTACTGAAAGCCTCCTGAAGAGAGGCTCATTCAACAGCCCGCCACACGCCAAAATGGGTTGCTTGATCTTTTGGCTTCAGCGCTTTCGCCCCTCTACACACAAAAAGAAATTTTCCGACAAAAGAGAAAGCTGTGAATCAAAGGCGATAACTGTGCTTTGAAGACTTCTCCCCTTATAGCCTAATGCCGACAAAATGTTATAAAAGGCTAACTGGTTCAGCACCCGCGACAGGGTTTTGAGTGGCGGTAACAAAATAGCAAAGCCACCTTGAAAAACAGTTTTAACAGGGATCGGTAGGATGCTCGAAAAACTATTTCACTTGAAAGCGAACAATACGCGTACCGGAATTGAAATTGGTGCCGGTCTTACAACTTTTTTGACCATGTCCTACATCCTTGCTGTCAACCCCACTATTCTGGGCGCTGCCGGAATGGATAAGGGGGCGGTTTTTGTTGCGACCTGTATTGCTGCCGCGGTCGGCTCTTTCATCATGGGGTTGCTTGCCAATTGGCCGATCGGCATGGCGCCGGGCATGGGGCTCAATGCATTTTTTGCCTATTCGGTTGTCATTACCATGGGCTATAGCTGGCAACAGGCTTTGGGAGCGGTTTTCCTTTCGGGCATTGTCTTTCTGATATTGACAGCAACCGGTGTCAGACAATGGCTGATTGCCGGTGTGCCAAAGTCTTTGCGCAGTGCGATCGGTGCCGGTATCGGCATGTTTCTTTCCATTGTGGCATTCCAGAGTGCAGGCATTGTTATTAATAATGATGCCACTCTGGTGGGGCTTGGCGATGTAACCAAAGCGGGACCTGTCCTTGCCGGTATCGGGCTTTTTATTATTGTTGCCCTTGATGCCTTCAAGATACGCGGCGGCATTCTGATTGGTATTATTGCTGTAACCATTCTCTCTTTCATCTTTACCGATGACGGATATAAGAGTTTTCAAACTCTGGTTAGTTCAGGCGGAATTGCGCTTCCCCCTTCTGTTGCACCGACTTTTCTTGAGCTTGATATTCTGGGTGTTCTGCATACCGGCATTTTCCACGTGCTTCTGGTTTTTGTGCTGGTCGAAATATTCGATGCAACCGGCACACTTGTCGGCGTTGGCAAACGCGCCGGTCTTATTCCCGACGATAAACCCAATAATCTCGGCCGCGCACTTTTTGCCGACAGCACGGCCATTCTCGCCGGCTCCCTGATCGGAACGAGTTCCACCACCGCATTTGTTGAAAGTGCCTCGGGCGTTGCTGCTGGCGGGCGTACAGGACTTACCGCCATCACCGTAGGTGTGTTTTTCCTGCTCGCTCTATTTTTTGCTCCTGTTGCGCTTGCTATTCCCGCCTATGCCACCGCACCGGCATTGATTTTTGTTGCCTGTCTGATGATGCGTGAATTTGCCGAAATCAACTGGGACGACATTGTCGAAGCGGTGCCGGCAGCACTTACCGCGCTTTTGATGCCGTTTACCTATTCCGTCGCCAATGGACTTGCCATCGGCTTCATAAGCTATGCTATTTTGAAAACAATTACCGGCAAATGGCGTGATGTCCACCCCGCAACGTGGATTATCGCTCTCCTCTTCATCATACGTTTTCTGATGGAAGGCGGGGTGTTCTAGAGAGGCTGTGCCGTTTTCTCGTCATCAAGGTGGGGGGGGCCAGAGTGGATATACGCACTCCCCCTTATTCAGGCGGGGATTGCGGAGGGCTGATGCACTCTCGCGCTTCTCTGCAATAGAGCACTCGCCAATTGCCAATTGTAGCTTATTCAGCCTTTCCGTTTGTTAAGGTCAGGACTTCTCTTTTATTCAAGAGCTTGGTCTTTTCCAAGCTTTTGCTTTTCATCCATTCATTGAACAGCTTGCCCGAATTCTGAAATCAATAAAGCTGAACGAATTTTTTTGGGGGACCAAAAGCGGGCCTCAAAATTTGCGACCAATGTTTTGTTGAATGAGCGATCTTATCGCCTACCCTTTCAGATGGGATAAAGACATGTGTGACGAGAAGTTCATCAAGACGAATGGAAAAGCTAAGCCCAATGAAAAAGACGTTTTCGAGACGAATAAATTCATTACCCGATCAATTTATTATCCGATCAATTTGCTACGTTATAAATTTGCTATGTTTTAAATTTGCAGCCGATAAATTTTTTAGGGAATAAAAAAAGACCGGTATGAAACCGGTCTTCTTCTTTTATTCTCAATCGCTATTTGTGATCGCCAGTCGGCAATAGCAAAGCTATTCTCACTTGCCACAAAATTCCCGGATCAAGCCGATAATTTTGTCCTGATCGCTTTCCGGCAAATAAGGATGCATCGGCAAGCTCAAAACGTGATCGGCTGCATGTTCGGAAACCGGCAGGCCGCCTTTGGCTTGCGGGAAATGACGGTAGGCTGTCTGCAAATGCAACGGCTTGATGTAATAGATCATGGATGGAATACCGGCATTTTTGAGGTGCGCCTGAAGCCCGTTACGGTCTTCTACAACGATTGTGTATTGGGCAAAGGCAGAGCGCGACCCTTTTTCGATTTTCGGGGTTTTGACAACGTCTTTCAAACCGTCGCTATAACGTTTGCCGATAACGGCGCGTTTTTCCATCTCGTCTTCAAGAATATCGAGTTTCTGCAACAAAATCGCAGCCTGAATGGTATCAAGACGCGAGTTCAAGCCGATGCGGACATTGTCATATTGGGATGAACCTTTGCCGTGGAAATAGATTGAACGCAGACGTTCGGCAAGGTCATCATCATCGGTAAACATTGCGCCGCCATCACCATAGCAGCCGAGCGGTTTTGCCGGATAGAAGCTTGTCGCGCCAACATTGCCGAAAGCCCCACACATGGCATTTTCATGTTTTCCGCCAATGGCTTGCGCCGCATCTTCAATGATAAACAGGTTTTCTTTGGCAGCAATTGCCGAAATTCTATTAAAGTCGGCAGGAAGACCGAAGAGATCAACAGGAATGATCGCCCGTGGTGTCAGGCGGCCTTCTTTTTTGATCATTGCAATGGCTTCTTCAAGTTTTGCCGGATCCATATTGAAAGTATCGGGCAGAATATCGACAAAAACCGGTTCTGCGCCGGTTAAAGCAACAACTTCGGCGGTTGCGGCAAATGTAAAGCTTGGGCAGAAAACAGCATCTCCCGGTCCGATATTTTCAGCCATAAGCGGCATCAACAATGCGTCAGTGCCGTTCGAGCAGCCGATCACATGTTTAACGCCGATATAATCGGCCATACGTTTTTCGAATTCTTCGACTTCCGGCCCGAGAATATATTTGCCACTTTCAATCACATGGGCAATAGCCGTATTGATTTTATCTTTAATACGCGCCCTTTGCGCTCCAAGATCTATAAATTGCATATTCACTCCGTTGCTATAATTGTTTAGCTGGCCGAATCATTCATTGGCGCGGCTTGCCTAACATAACGCCTTAGACGAACAATATGTAATCAAAGTTCTATGACGCATGTAACAGCTTTTTACATTATTTCTTTGCCGTTTCTTTATTTTTTGCCTGCGTTTTACCAGCAATTTCCTTTGCTTTGTGATGCACACTGCCGGCTGTCAGAATACGCAAAACGGCAATGGCCTCGTCGCCATTGGTGCGCGGTTCCTCACGGGTTTCGATACAGTGCAGGAAGTGCTGCAATTCGCGGGTGAGCGGCATTGCCTCTTCAACCGGAATATATTCCGGCTCGTCGGCGGTAAATGCCCATTGATTATTATCCTGCCAAACCTCGAAACGATAAATGGCAAGCTTTCTTCCCCACGGTTCGACATCATCAAACACGGCCATGGCTTTGGTGCCAACCACCGTCAAACGCCGTTCACGATAGGGATTGAGACGGGACGCAAAAAGGTGGCTGCGCATGCCATTGGGAAATTTCATATGGACATGGGCAAAATCGGACAAATTGTCGATAATCGCCGCGCCCTCGCCGTGAATTTCCGAAGGTTCGCATTTTGTTATAGCCAGAATCATTGAAAGGTCGTGGGGCGCGAGATCCCACAATGCATCACTTTCGGTATGGAATTTGCCAAGCCCCAGACGGTGCGCATGAATATAGCGCACTTCGCCCAATGCGCCTTGATTGACAAGTTCAAGCAATTTTTCAAATGCCGGATGGTAGCGCAAAACATGCCCCACCATGAAGATGCGCTTGTGTTCGCGTGCAATGCGCACTTCGCGCTCTGCATCCTCGACATTAAGCGCAATCGGTTTTTCAACCAGCACATCCTTACCGCCTTCAATCGCCCTGATGGCGTTTTCCGCATGAAATTGCGGCGGCAGTGCCAGAACCATAGCGTCTATATCTTTACGGGTGAAAATCTCTTCAACGGGGATTGCCTCGACATCGTGTTCTGCTGCAAACCCTTCCGCACGATGAACGTTCACGTCGGAAACGGCTGCGAGCGCTCCCAGACTTTTCAAAGTACGTATGTGATTGCTCCCCCAATAACCACATCCCAAAACTGCTACGCGTGGAGCCATTGTCTATGCCTTATCCTTATTGCTGAACTGAAAAGCAATATCTTATCTGTTCAATATCGGTCATGAACGCCATTGACAAGAGAAAAGCTCAAAAACGATGCTTGACAGAGTGGGATTGAACCCCTTATATCGCCGCCACGGCTAAATGTTTTTTAAAAAGACATTTTTTGTGGCGGAGTAGCTCAGTAGGTCAGAGCAGAGGAATCATAATCCTTGTGTCGGGGGTTCAAATCCCTCCTCCGCTACCAAAGCCGCCGTTTCTCCCCTTTTTGATCGCTTCCCGCTTGATCGCTTTTAATAGCTTTCCGCTTGATCGCTTGCTTCACAACGATAAAGTCTTTCATAATGGCTTTCTTCTCGGGAAATCGGGCTTTTTAATTTTTTAAAAAATTTGTTCCCGAGGTGCCGCGCCCCAAGTCTTGCTGTTTCAAGTTAAAAACGTCGCACCACCGGTCTTTTTGCCGCACTTTTTGCCGCACTTTCCACCGCATGAAACCGTCAAAACCTGTAGCCACGTCGCATCAAGATTTCATTCGCTTTATGGGAAACGCAGCGCGTTTAGCAAAAAAGTGGCGCGGTAATTGAAGAAGTAGCGTGTTAAACGAAAAATCTGAACATTAAGTGAAAAGGCCGCGCGATTATTTGTATCCCGCACGAGAAAGTCTATAAAATCCGGATAAAACGTATCTTAAAAAATGCGCCCTAAAAAACGTCCCTTAAAAAATCCGTTCAATTATTTAAAAAAGCGTTTTTCTTTTTTGAATAGAAAAATTGCCGATTTTTCTTTCCTCATCAATTTTAAGTAATCTTTGTATCATTATGGGGCAAATCAACCGGTTTCATATTTTCTGCTTCAATCTTTATTCTATTTTCGTTTTGAAGCCGCGAATGTCTTGTAATTATGAGCTTTCCCGCTTGTTTCCCTTCTCCCTATCACTTTTGATACCTTTCCAAGTCGGCTTATTGAAAAAGGCGCGCCTTCAACTTGAAACCTTAAGTCTCGGGATTTTCGAGATTATCTTTGATAAAAACACCGGCAAAATGAGTGAACCAATCCGGATGGCCTTATTGTTCGGTTTCGTGCCGCGCAATTTTTCTATCCCCCTCCCATGTGGTGGATTGTGATTCGTTTTGTTTTCCTCGTCTCGGGTCAAAAACATGAGCGTCGGAGGAAAAGCGTTTAAATATTTCAACTGCTCGCCAATCCCTTTATTTTCCCGATTTTTCGCTATCCACCGGTTTCCAGCTATTTTTTGCCCGTCTCGCTTAACCTATGAGTCTTCGTGCGAGAGTTTTCCTTCAAAAAATAAATTGTCAGTGAAGAAGAGTGCCACAACGGGGCTAAATTTTTAATGCCCGAAATATCCAAGCGGTTTTCGCACCATTTGGCTGTTTTCTTTTAGGCTTTCTTTCAAAATAATTTTCAACAGTTTTTCGGGGCTAAGGTTGTTTCCGCCCGATTACACCTCGTGGAAGCAATTTATCTCGGTTTAAAGCCCCAAGAGGAGCGACAATTTTTATTGGAGTTTCCTGTTTATTGCCGGTTAAAAATGGCATTATTGTTAAATGTGGGGTAAGAAACCCCCATTGATTGACAAAATGGCAATCATTTTGCCAAATCGAAGAAATGACCGCAATTTTTACCTGTTGCGCCTGATAATAGAGAATTTTGATGAATCTTTCAGATATTGAAATAGCCCGTCAAGCAACCAAACTGCCTATCCGTGACATTGCCGCCAAGCTTGATATTCCTTACGAAGATATTGTTCCTTACGGCCATGACAAGGCAAAAATCAGCGCGAAATATATCGAAACGCTCAAAAACAATAAAAACGGCAAACTTATTCTGGTGACCGCCATTAACCCGACACCGGCAGGTGAAGGAAAAACCACGACAACAATCGGCCTTACCGATGCGCTCAATCATATTGGAAAAAAAGCTGTCGCATCATTACGCGAACCATCCTTAGGGCCGAATTTCGGACAAAAAGGTGGAGCCGCCGGTGGCGGACGTTCGCAAGTCATTCCGATGGAAGACATTAATTTGCATTTCACCGGCGATTTTCACGCCATCACATCGGCCAATAATCTTCTTGCCGCCATGGTGGATAACCACATTTATTGGGGCAATGAACAGAATATCGACTCCCGCCGGATTACATGGAAACGCGTGGTCGACATGAATGACCGCGCGCTTCGTGATATTGTTCTTTCCCTTGGCGGGGTAAAAAACGGTTTTTGCCGCCAAAGCGGGTTCGATATTACGGTAGCCTCCGAAATCATGGCAATTTTCTGCCTTTCCGAAAACCTTGCCGATCTCACAAAACGCTTGGGGAAAATCATTATCGGTTACCGTTACGATAAAACGCCGGTCACCGCTTCCGACATTCATGCAGAAGGTGCAATGGCGGTTTTGTTGCGCGATGCGCTCGCGCCCAATCTGGTTCAGACAATCGAACATAATCCGGCTTTTATCCATGGCGGGCCATTCGCCAATATTGCCCATGGCTGCAACTCGGTCATTGCCACCAAAACCGCATTGAAGCTTGCCGATTATGTGGTCACCGAAGCGGGTTTTGGTGCTGATCTTGGAGCTGAAAAATTCTTCGACATCAAATGCCGCAAAGCCGGCTTGAAGCCTGATGCAACCGTCATTGTTGCAACAATCCGTGCGCTGAAAATGAATGGCGGCGTGGCTAAAGGCGATCTTGCCCATGAAAATGTCGAGGCATTGAAAAAAGGTACTGCCAATTTGTTGCGCCATATTTCCAATATGGAAAAATATGGTGTGCCGGTCATTGTGGCGGTCAATTATTTTAATTCCGACACCGATGCGGAAATTGACGTTTTAAAGAAAGCCGTTGCTGAAACCCACCATCAGGCCATTATTTGCCACCATTGGGAAAAAGGTGGTGAAGGTGCCGAGGAACTCGCCCGTGCTGTCGTGCAGATGATTTCAGAAAACAAAAGCAACTTTCACCCACTCTATGCCGACAACTTGCCGCTTTTAGAGAAGATCAACACCATTGTGCGCGAGATTTATGGTGGGCGTGGTGCCGATATTCCGGCCAATATTCTGAACCAGTTGAAAGCCTGGGACGAGGAAGGTTACGGGAACTTGCCGGTTTGCATGGCGAAAACACAATATTCATTTTCGGCCGACCCGAAACTCTTGGGCGCACCGCAAAATTTCACCATTCCTGTACGCGAGGTCAAATTGAGTGCCGGTGCCGGATTTGTTGTGGTGATTTGCGGTGATATCATGACCATGCCGGGGCTTCCCCGCCACCCCATGGCTGAAAAAATCCACCTTGATGAAAACGGGAATATTGAAGGCCTTTCGTAATCTTCAGTCCGTTTTCATGAATAAGATCGGCTAACGGGCAATATATCCTGTTACCTGCCATTTCACGCGCTCTATAAGGTCGAGGTGCATGAAACATCCGTTCTCGTGACTGTTTTTGTCAGGCTTAATAACATTCGAGCGGCCCTTTTCATGCGGCTTTTACGCCCTTGCCGTGAACTTTGCTGGATAGAACTTCGTAAGATTTATCTTGCGGTCGAGTGAAATCTTTTTACTCTGGTTCTTAACTTCATTAGATTTATTACTGCTATGGGGTAGCGCATCCCCTCTCTGTTCCTCAAACGCAGGGAATTTTTCTCGCTGGAAGGAACCAGCTTCTCATCCCATTCGCAAGCTTCAATGGATTTATTGGTGCCGCCGTATATCGCATCCTTGGCCTTTTTAGCGACTTTGGTAAATTTATTTTTCTGCCGAGCGCTAACTTGCTAACCTGTTTTCAAGCCTTCGGAGATCTATTCTTGCAGGTCAGCTGCGTTTTCTGCTCTGCTCCCTATTCAGAGGAATTTTTCTTGCTTGTGGGCACCGGCTTCTCATCCCATTCGCAGGCTTCAATGGATTTAATAGGTGTTGTGGCATCGCATTCTCGGCCTTTTTAGCGACTTTGGTAAATTTATTTTTGTTGCCGAGCGCTAACTTGCTAACCTGTTTTCAAGCCTCCGGAGATCTACTCTTGCAGGTCAGCTGCGTTTTGCTGCTCTGTTCCTCAATTCAAAGGAATTTCTCGCTGCCGAGCACCATCTTCTCGTTCTGCTCCTAAGCTTCAATGGATTTATTGGTTTTACAAAGTAGCGCATCCCCGCCCTTTTCCCCGAGTTTGATGATTGTTCCTGCCAGCGGTACTCCTTCTCTTATCCTCCCCCTACCCTTTTTCCGCCGGCAGTCTGGTTTTTCTGCCTGCATCTTGCCCCTTTCCGTTTTCCATTCGTCGTCGGGCTATCATTTTATTCAAATCCTTAAAATTACATCGCTCCCCCAATCCTTTGGCTTGTACCGTGTGCCGCTGTGGAACCCGAAAGGATGACCGCGAGATTCAAGTCATTGAAATTCAAGTTATGGAACAATCGGGGCAATAAAAAACCCCGGTTGGAGACCGGGGTTTTGTTTTTGGCTTGGTCAACAAGCGATCAGGCTTGTTGGACATTATTGCCTGACTGATTATCGGGTGCGGATTGAGCTTCCGGTGCATTGCCGCCATTTGTCGGCTCTCCACCAGCAGTTCTTCCGGCACGGTTTCCGCTAAACAGCCTGTAGAACATCGGGATAAAGAAGGTTGCAATACATGTTGCAGCCAACATACCGCCGATAACACCGGTACCAATTGCGTGACGGCTAGCGGAACCGGCACCGGTAGATCTTGCCAAGGGGACAACACCAAGGATAAACGCCAGAGATGTCATCACAATCGGGCGGAAGCGAAGACGTGCTGCAGAAATCGCCGCATCAATAGCCGATTTGCCGTTTTCACGCTCGAGCACAGCAAATTCGACAATCAGAATAGCGTTTTTCGCAGCCAGCCCCACAAGTGTAACGAGGCCGATCTGGAAATAGACGTCGTTGCTCAGCCCCCTTAGGTAAGTGAATGTCAAGGCGCCGGCAATTGCGAACGGCACAGCGGTGACAACCGCAAAAGGCAGGCTCCAGCGTTCATATTGCGCAGCCAGAATGAGGAACACCATAATGATACCGAAGATCATAGCGGTTGAACCGGCACCACCGGCCACAACTTCCTGATAGGCGGAACCTGTCCAGGCGATCTGGTAGGTATTGGGCAAAACCTTACCGGCAACTTCGGTCATGGCCTTGATCGCATCACCGGAGGTAAAGCCTGTTCCCGGATCACCCATGATCTTGGTGGCATAGAAAGCGTTGAAGCGTTCAAGCTGGTCGGAACCGGTAATACGCGTTGTTTGGACAAGCGCATTCAACGGTATCATGCTGCCGGAATTGGACCGCACAAAGACCTGCTTGATGTCTTCCGCACTTTTACGGAACTCGCCTTCGGACTGGATTTTAACCTGATAGTTACGTCCGTAAAGGGTGAAGTCATTGATATAGATGTTACCGAATGTTGCCGAAAGGGCATCATAAATCGAATTGATCGGCACATCCATAGCACGGGCTTTGACACGATCGACATGGAAGTCGTACTTCGGAACGTTCGGGTCAAAAGTGGTGCGGACATTCTTCAATTCTGGACGCTGGTTGGCAGCTTTGACGAGTTTCATGGTCATATTGAAGAGTTCGTCAATCGAGCCACCGGCGCGGTCTTGTAGATACACTTCAAAGCCGCCTGTTGTCGACAAACCGGTAATGGGCGGTGGGTTGAAAGCAATGGTGACACCGTCCTTGATGCCTGACGTCATGCCGATCACTTGTGGAGCAATCACACGTGCATCATCCTTTGGATCGGGTCTTTCTTTCCAATCCTTGAACATGACGAACATAGCGCCCGAACTTGTCTTCAAACCACCCGAAAGCAGGTCATAACCGGCAAGTTCTGCAATGTTCTCGACCGCAGGGTTCTGCTTGAGAATTTTATAGGCCTTGTCGACAACACCTTGTGTTCTTTCAAGGGAGGAAGCCGAAGGCAGGAACGAAACGGCAAGCACATAACCCTGATCTTCATCCGGAACGAGAGAGGACGGAACCTTCTCGAACATAAAGACAGCAAAGACACAAACCAGCACAAAACCGATAATGCCATACCAGAATTTATGGACGAAGAAGCCGACACCGGAAACATAAAGATTGGTGATCTTCTGGAATGTTTCGTTAAACCAGCGGAACGGTGCAATCGGTTCACGATGGCGCGGTTTCAACAAGAGCGAGCACAAAGCCGGTGTCAATGTCAAAGCCACAGTACCGGAGATCACAACCGAAATGGCGATTGTTACAGCAAATTGCTGATACATAACACCGGCCATACCGCCCATGAACGACACCGGAATGAACACGGCGCACAGAACGAGCACAATAGCGACAACCGGCCCTGTAACCTCGCTCATCGACTTGATTGCCGCATCATGAGGCGAAAGCTTTTCTTCCGACATAACGCGTTCGACGTTTTCCAACACCACAATCGCGTCATCAACCACAATACCGATGGCAAGCACCAGCCCGAACAATGTCAACATATTGATCGAAAAGCCGAGCACGTAAATACCCGCAAACGTCCCGATAATGGATATTGGCACCGCGATAATCGGAATAAGCGTCGCTCGCCAGTTTTGCAGGAAGATGAACACAACCACAATAACAAGCAGAATAGCTTCGATGAAAGTGTGGACAACTTCCTCGACGGAAACCTGAATGAACTTGGTGGTATCGTAAGGAACCGAATATTCAATCCCCGGAGGGAAGGCAACTTTCAATTCATCCATACGTTGCTTGATCGACTGCATGGTGGCAAGCGCGTTGGCACCCGGTTGCAAGAAGATCAGGATCGGCACCATCGGGTTGCCGTTCAAATTGGATTCAATGAAATATTGTTGGGTACCGAGTTCGATACGCGCAACATCTTTCAAACGCAATGAAGCACCCGTATCATCCGACCGCAGAATAATGTTACCGAATTCTTCTGTTGTAACAAGGCGGCCTTGCGTCGTTGCCGAATAGGTGAAAGCGCCATTAATATCTGGCTGTTCCCCGATACGACCGACAGGATATTGGTTATTCTGTTCCTTGACCGCGTTGATAACATCGGTCGGCGTCATATTATATTGGGCAAGCTTGTCAGGCCGCAACCAGATACGCATCGAATAATCGACATGTCCAAGGACCTGCGCATCACCAACACCGGGAATACGTTTCAAATCGTCAACAACGTTAAGCAATGCATAGTTGCCGACATAAATACGGTCATAGGCATTGGTTGTCGAACGCATGGCAACAAGACCGAGAATGGATGAAGAGCGTTTATCGGCAACAACACCGAGACGCTGCACTTCCTGCGGCAAAGTTGTCAAAGCACGTTGAACGCGGTTATTGACGTTAATGGTTGCCTGATCAGGGTCTGTTCCAAGCGCAAAAGTAACAGTGATCTGCAATGTACCGGACGCGTTGCTGGTTGATTGCATATAGATCATGTCTTCAACGCCGTTGATCTGCTGCTCAAGTGGCACAGCCACAGTCTGCGCCACTGTTTCGGCACTGGCACCCGGGTACTGCGCCGAAACCACCACTTGCGGTGGCAACAAATCAGGATATTGGGCAATTGGCAATATGCGCATACACATAAAGCCGGCCAATACGATGATAATGGATATAACCGACGCGAAAACCGGCCGGTTAATAAAGAAACTATAGCTCATTGTGCAGGTCCCGAAGCTTTTGCATTGCCCCCGTTAGGTGCCTGTTGCGGCGCGTCATCGGTGACATTAACCATCAGGCTCTTGCCCTCGGGAACACGCATCAGCCCCTGTTCAATATAAACCTGGCCTTCGGTGACAACTTCATCTCCGTCACGAAGCCCCTGAACGATCTTGTTTTTGTCTTTTGAATCAAATTCGGCACTGTCAATCAGCCAGTCGCCGTTTTGCATCTTGCGCACGGCCTTGACCGGACGTTGCTCGACAACCATCAACCGACCGGCCGGCTTTTGTGGCTGACCCTTGCCAGCATCGCCACCATTGTTGGCAGCCGGAGCTTGAGCCTCAGCACCTTTCGGAGCGTTCGGGTCGGCCTTTGGCGGCTCGGGCTTTTTCAACAAATAGACAAACTGGCCACTGCTGTTTTGGATGAGAGCCGATTCCGGAATGGTCATGGCATTTGCTAATTTGATACCGGTGACCGTCACGCGTACAAACATACCCGGAACCAGACGACGATCGGGGTTGGCAATAACAGCACGTGCACCCAAGGTTCCTGTCTGCTTGTCAATTGTCGGCGAGGTAAAATCGACCGTACCCTGTTCGGGGTAATCAACCCCTTCACCAAGGCGGACAGTGACTTTCAGATTGTCGATCTTTTCGCCGCGCTTCTGCATCTCGTCCATTAAATGGCGAATCTGGTCATATTCACCATCAGCAAAGGAGAAGTTGACATAGATCGGGTCAAGCTGGGTAATGGTGGTAAGCAAGCTCGACGTCGGGTCGGTTCCGATAAGCGAACCTTCCGAAACAGCCTCGCGACTGGTCAACCCGTTAATCGGGGCGGCAACTTTCGTATATTCGAGATTGAGTTCGGCAGTGCGCAATTCGGCTTTTGCCTGCATCAATGTTGCTTCATCGGCATCGCGTTTGGCAAAAGCCTGATCACGCAATGAAGTTGACTGGACTTTTTGCTTGACCAGTTCTTCGGCACGGTCGGCATCACGAACCGACTGGTCGTAATTGGCTTGTGCCTGCGCAACCTGTGCGCGCGCCGATGCAACAGCAGCCTCGTATTTGTCCGGATCAATCTCGAACAATATGTCGCCTTGCTTGACTTCCGAGCCTTCAACAAAATTGCGGTGCAACAAAATACCGCCGACACGGGCACGAACTTCGGTTTCACGATAGGCAACAACACGGGCTGCATATTCGTAATTTAACGGAACTTCTGCCTGATGGATAACCTTGCCGCTGGCTTGTGATGGCGGCGGCATATGTTTTTCCTGTTTGCCACAGGCAACGAGTCCAAAAGACAGCACGCCAACAAAAAGAGCGGCCGATATTTTCCTTAATAGTGTCATAGGATGTCAGACCTTGATATTTTTTTCGTGTCCGGTAAAATATACATACATGGATGTTTGTAAATAGCTAATTCGCTAATAACCACTTAATAACAGCAATAATAAGGCGTCACAACCGGCAGGAAAGACTTAATCGAACTTTTTTAATCAGGATTTTGCTTTTTTAGGACAAGATGTGGTGTTTGCGGGGACTATGACGGGACAAAAAGGGGTAACAAGATGCGCCGGACAAAAGCCGCGGCAAGCGAGACACGTGAAGCCATTCTTGACGCTGCAGAAACGGCTTTTCTAACCAAAGGTGTTTCCAAAACTTCGCTCAATGAAATTGCCGAACGGGCTGGCGTCACGCGCGGCGCAATCTATTTCCATTTCCGCGACAAACCGGCCATTTATAATGCCATTATCGACCGTATCAAATTTCCGCAAGAAGACCTTATTGATGAAGTAAGCCGCAATGATTCTATCAATCCGATTGATGTTTTAGAAAAATCGGCCTGTGCTTCACTCAGCCGTTTTGCCGAGGACGAGCACCAGCAGCGGGTTATGACAATCATCACTTTGCGTTGCGAATATGTTGATGAATTTTCGCAAATGATATTACGCTTAAGGGAAGCCCATGACAGCATGCTCGATCTTTTTACGCGCATGCTCTATGTGGCGCGAAGCCGCGATATGCTTTCCGATGAATGGGAGCCCGAAGATGGCGCGCGCGTGCTTGTGTGTGTGGTGGGCGGCATTCTCCACGAGTGGCTGAATTCGGCAAAGAATTTCGACCTCTATGCGCTCGGTACACGATTGATTCTAAGCCAAACCCGCTCTTTCCGAAAAAATTCCCGCGAACTTGTCGGATGAATAACTTTTCACTTTGCGCCCTCTCCTCAAAACACATAGCGAATCTATAAAATTGCCACGCTTTGGAAACATTTGCCCCACTCTATAATTATCCCGCTTTATAAATGGATTACCGCGCTTTTAAAAAATTATAGCATTTCATTTAAAAATCGCCCTGCCTTTTAAAAAAGCAAAGTGATTACACTATTTCTTATTTTGGCCTTTCCCCTGTTCTCTTTTGTTTTATTCGAGACCTTACTCTTGACCTACAGGTTTCGGCTTTTCATTAAATTAGCTATCGGCAAAGGGGACGGCAAAAGCGGGCGGCAAAATTTTTTTAGAGTTTTTATGTGAGCCTCGCCGCCCTTGAAATTCTCCAAAAAGAAAAGCCCGCTTCTCGAAGAGATTTTTTACCCCGCCTTCATATTTCTAACGAGCGGGAATTTTCAAAAACCGGATGAGTTATTTTGCTGAAGCTTGAAGAAAGGATGTAGGCAACAGAAAAGCCAGCCTGTCAGATGGCCACCATAACCCGAAAACGAGCTATTGTCCGAACTTCGAGACAAGTGAAAGAAAAGTAAGACGAAAAATAAAAAGCGCCAGAAAAGATAAAGCGGATATAAAGCCCGAAATAAAGGCAGCGTCTCTTTAGACACTGCCTTTAAAATTTTTTCAAACCCGGAATTTCAGTGCGTGCGGCGCTCTTTGACATAAGCGATCAAACCGCTTGTCGAACTATCGTGGCCGTCAGTACTTTCTTGACCTGAAACCATAGGCAATAATTCATTGGCAAGTTCCTTGCCCAATTCAACGCCCCATTGGTCGAAGGAGTTGATATTCATGAGCGTGCCTTCAACAAAAACCCTGTGTTCATAAAGTGCAATCAGCCGCCCCAATGTAAAGGGGGTGAGCTTGTCATGAACAAGCGTCAATGTCGGGCGATTGCCGACAAAGCTTTTATGCGGGGCCAGTTTTTCTGCTTCCGCTTCGCTCATGCCGCCTTTCATCAACATGGCTTTGGCAGCTTCTTGACTTCTACCGCGCATCAGTGCTTCCGATTGGGCAAAACAATTGGCAAGAAGCATGTCGTGCTGATGACGCAAGTTTTCTTCATGCCCGTTCACAGCAACAATGAATTCAACCGGTATAATATCGGTTCCCTGATGCAAAAGCTGGAAGAAAGCATGTTGACCGTTGGTTCCCGGTTCCCCCCAGACAACAGGGCCTGTCGGCATTGTAACCGGCTTGCCATCAATGGTTACATGTTTGCCGTTCGATTCCATGTCAAGCTGCTGGAGATAGGCGGGAAGACGCGACAGACGTTCTTCATAAGGGATGACAGTGCGTGTCGGATAGCCGCAGATGACGCGGTTATAAAAGCCGATCAACCCCAGCCGGACAGCAAGGTTTTCAGAATAAGGTGCGGTGCGGAAATGTTCATCCATTGCATGACCACCAGCCAGAAACTTTCTGAAATTTTTCGGCCCGATTGCCATCATCACCGAAAGGCCGATTGCCGACCAGACGGAATAACGCCCGCCAACCCAGTTCCAGAAGCCGAAAACACGCGACGGGTCAATGCCGAAATCGGCCACCTTGCCAAGTGCTGTCGAAACCGCTGCAAAATGTTTTGAAACCGCCATCTCGCCCAGTTTTTCAGCAATCCATTGACGCGCAACACGTGCATTGGTCATGGTTTCGGCGGTTGTGAAGGTTTTGGAAGAAATAATAATCAATGTTGTTGCCGGATCAAGCCGCGACAAGGTATCGGCAATATCGGCACCATCGACATTGGAGACAAAGTGGCTATTCGGCCCGTCATGATAGGGTTTCAAAGCAAGCGTTGCCATTTTGGGCCCGAGATCGGAACCACCGATGCCGATATTGACAACATCGGTAATCTTGCCGCCATGTTCTCCTTTCAACGCACCGGAGCGCACCCCTTCACAGAATTTTTCCATATGCGAGAGAACCGACTGCACATCCTCGACAATATTTTTGTCGCCAAGCATAATCGTGCTCCCCTCCGGTGCACGCAATGCAACGTGAAGAACCGCACGATTTTCGGTCAAATTGATCGCCTCGCCGTTAAACATGGCCTCGCGCCGCTCTTTCAAACCGGCAGCATCGGCAAGATTATCCAGAAGCTCCAAAGTTTTCGCTGTAACCCCGCATTTGGAAAAATCGAACAGCAAATCATCAAGCCGCAATGAAAAATGTTCGAAACGCTGCGGGTCATTTTTAAATAGTGAGCGAATATCGCCAAGCTCCGGATCTTTTGCATGGGTTTTTAATGCATTGAAAGCGGCGCGAAATTTTTCTTCGTTGCGGAACATGGCAAGCTACCCTCCATTGTGTAAATAGAATTTAAGATGAAACATAGTGAAGTAAAAGAGGTAAAATCGCCTTTATCCATTTCGCTTGAAAGAAAGTTCAACTTCACTGAAAAATAAACTCGACGGGGCTTTAACCAGAGCCCTTTATCGCGCCATTAAAGGCCGGTTTTCTTGAGGCTCCCGATATACGACCGGCAAGGCCGCCAACAAACCGGCAAAATAGCTTATCTCTATTATCCTGCCCGTGCTTTTTGTGTTTATCGTTTGCTTTTATCATCGCCGCTTGAGCCGAGTAAGACGATTTTAAAATTGCTCCCCTTTAAATGCGGGTGCATCACCGCACTTTTTTGTTTGTCTCCTGTTTCGCTCGTCATTCAGCCGGTTGTTTTGGCATTTTGTGCGGCATCGAGTTCTTCCTCAAGCTCGAAATCTTCTTCGGCTTTCGGGCGGATAAAGCGGCCAAGCAAGAGATAGGTAACAGGTGTCACATAAAGCGTTGCAATGGTTGCAAGGCCAAGCCCGCCCACAATCACAAAGCCTAAAGAAATTCTCGCTTCCGCACCCGCACCGCTTGCAAGAATGAGCGGTACACCGCCAAGAATGGCGCAAATCATTGTCATTGATACCGGCCGCAAACGTATATTGGCAGCATTTTCCACCGCCTCGCGCAAAGTTTGGTTGCGGTTTCTGAGCTGGTCGGCAAATTCGACAATCAGAATACCGTTTTTGG
Source organism: Bartonella sp. M0192 (assembly GCF_016102305.1). NCBI lineage: Bacteria > Pseudomonadati > Pseudomonadota > Alphaproteobacteria > Hyphomicrobiales > Bartonellaceae > Bartonella > Bartonella sp. M0192. Next base: position 2,168,918 of record NZ_JACFOU010000001.1, read on the forward strand.
CCATAATACCGACAAGCAGCACCAGCCCGATCTCGCTATAGACGTTAAGGCTTACCCCGCTCACCATCATGGCAAAAACGGCGCTGCCAAGGCCAAGCGGCACTGTTGCCATGACTATGAGGCCGGAAATGAAACTTTCAAATTGTGCGGCAAGAACAAGAAGAATAATGACCAAGGCAAAGCCGAAGACGATAATAAGACCGGAAGAGGTTTCACTCAATGTGGCAGCCTCGGCAAGCGGAATGATATAGCTTCCCGCAGGCAATAGCGGTTTTGCAAGTTCAAGCGCCTGCTCAAAAGCTTCACCGAGTGCAAAACCCGGTGCAAGACTTGCCGTCAAGGCGATAGAGCGCATGCGCGATTCCCGTCCGAGTTCCGGCGGAACCGGCTTTTCTTTAACCGTTGTCACCACCGACATCGGCACGAAACGGTCATCTGCCGTTTTCATGAAAATATTTTCAAGATCGGTCGGGTCATTAACGGGTGTGCTATTCGACACGAGCTTCACATCATAGGAGCGGTCGCCAATATAGACCGAGCCGATTTTGCGCCCGTCAAGCATGGATTGCACGGCATTGGCAAGGCCGGTAATGTCAATACCGAGATCGGTTGCCCTTTCGCGATTAATGTCGATGAACAATTGCGGCTGCGTTGCTTCAACACTTAAGCGCGGCTGGACAAAACGCGGGTCCTCTTGCATTTTTCTGACAAGTTGATCGGCAACCGGCTGGAGTTTGGCATAATCGGTGCCGAGAATTGCAAATTGCAAGCCCTGTCCTGCTCCTCTGATACCGAGTGAATTGCCTTCCGCCGCAATGACACGCACAGCCGGAAAACCCTTCATTATTTGATTGATTTCCTGAACAATTTCCTGCTGGCTGCGGTGACGCTCGCCCCAGGGAGCAAGATTGAGCATGAGAAAACCGTTATTGGACGAGCCGAAAGTGCCTGATACCGCATAGGTATTGATGATTTCGCCCCTTTCTTTGAACGGCAAAAGCGCTTCCTCGATCTTGCGCATTTCATCATTGAGATAATCGACAGAAATTCCTTGGGGCCCGTTAATGCGCAAAAACACCTGTGCGCGGTCTTCCGACGGGGTCAATTCCTGCCGCAAAGTGAGGTAGCCACCCGCACTTAGGATAACAAAGCCGATCGAAAGCAAAACCACAATCCACGGATGGTCAAGAGCACGGTGCAGGCTGCGGGCATAAAAATTCTGTAATGCATGGGCAAATTTCAAAAGCAATGCCGGTTTGGAATGCCCGCCGCTTGGCCTCTCCTGCCCGTTGTTTTCCTGAACGCGCCGGTTTTTTTGAATGTTTAAATTTTCCTCGTTATTGGCAACGGCTCCGGCAGGCTTTTTGACATCTTTCAGAAATCTTGAAGCAAGCATCGGGCAAAGTGTCAAAGCCACAATTGCCGAAAGCAGAATGGCAATTGCCAGCACAAAACCGAATTCACGGAAAAGCCCGCCTGCCTGACCTGGCAAAAAGGAAATTGGTACAAAAACAGCAACGAGGGTGAGCGTTGTTGCAATCACGGCAAAAAACACTTCTCTTGTGCCAATGACCGCCGCAGCCCTCGGCCCTGCGCCAAGATTGCGGTGACGCACAATATTTTCCAGAACGACAATCGCATCGTCAACCACCAGACCGGTTGCAAGAACAAGCGCAAGGAGGGTTAGAATATTAACCGAAAAACCGGCAAGATAAATGGCGGCAAATGTGCCGATCAAGGCGACAGGAATAGAAAGGGCGGGAATGAAAGTGGCGCGCAAATCCCACAAAAACAGAAAAATGATCACCACAACGCTTAAAACCGCAACAATAAGCGCCACCTCGACTTCGTGAATAGCGCCTTTGATGAAGCTTGCATCATCACTCGTTATGGTAATCTGCACACCTTCAGGAAGCGTTTTGTTGAGATTGTCAACAGCCGCTCTTATCCCTTCGGAAATATCGAGTGTGTTTGATTGTGCCTGCCGCACAATACCAAGCCCGACACCGGGTTTGCCATTGACCCGCACAATCGAGGTTTCCACATCCGGCCCCAGAGTGACATTGGCAATATCGCCGATACGGACGCGATTGTTGAGATAGACATTTTCGAATTCTTCCGGCGTGGAGATATTGGCGGTTGCTCTCACCACCAGCGCCTGACTGGAACTTCTGAGCGAACCGGCCGGCGCATCAAGTGCCATATCGGAAAGTGTTTTCGTGACATCGGCAATGGTCAGGCCGTAACTTGCAAGTTTTGCCGGATTAATGTCTATTCTGAAAATCTTGTCACGGTCGCCATTGACCTGCACATCCGCAACACCGGAAACCGCCGAAAGTGTGTCGACAATCTGGTCTTCGGTCAAAACCGTCAAATCATCAACACTCATTGTTGTTGACGTGACCGCAAGGCGCATCACCGCATCGGCATTGGAATCTGCCTTGATAATGCGGGATGAATCGGCATCATCGGGTAAATCATTGGTAACACGCGAAATGGCATCGCGAATATCGGCTGCCGCCACATTAAGATCGACACCGTCATTAAATTCGACCGTTACCCGCGAGCGGGCAAAAGAGGAACGCGAGGAAATGGTTTTGACACCGGAAACACGCGCCACCGCATCTTCAAGTTTCTGGGTGATTTCACGGTCGATTGTTTCAGCCGCCGCGCCATCGAAATCGGTTGAAACGGTTACAACCGGACGGTCGACATCGGGCAATTCGCGCACATCAATGCCCTGAAGTGCGGCAAGTCCCGCCACCATGATGAGCACATTGAGCACAAAAGCCGAAACCGGCCGGCGGATGAAAAGCGCAACCAGCCCACCTTTATCCTTTTCGCGCTCCTTTTCGCGTTCACCGGATTTTTGAGAAGCGCCCGCCATTACCGGTTTGCTCCCTCAGGGGCTTTCTTTTCGTATCCCTTCACTTCGTGAGGTTCACCGGCTGTTTTCTGGGCTTCATCCGGAGTCCCTTCTGCTGCTTTTTCATGGTGTCCACTATTGCCGCCGGATTGAGCAGACCGATTATTCTGATTGCCGAGAGAAGCGCTTTTTCCCGCCTCTTTCACCCCTTCATCCGGCAAAATATCGACGGTACTTTTATCTTGCAGATTTTGGACGCCCTTGGTGACAACAAGATCTCCTTTTTGAAGTGCACCGGTGACCAGCACCGAATCCGCATTGCGCTGGACAATGCCGACACGCACATGCTCCACAACTCCATTTTTTACAGACCAGACATAGGCTCCCTCGGCGTTCCACTGGATTGCAAGCGGGTCGACGGCCGGATAAGGGTCACCCGGAAAAGCAAGAGACACAGAAAAAGACATGCCCGACTGGAGCACACCCGAGGCATTATCGACTTCCGCACGAATGCGCAAAGTGCGGCTTTGCTCGTCAATCATATTGTCAATGGCGCTGATGCGGCCGACAAATTCTTCACCGGGGCGGGCAATTGAGGTCGCTTTCACTTGTTGACCGATTTTGATGAGCGGGGCAAAACGTTCCGGCACCCAAACGTCAATCAGAATATGGTCGCGATTATCAATGCGGGCGATTGTTGTATCGGATGTCACGTAATTTCCCGCGTCAACCGGCAAAATGCCGACAATGCCGCTTACCGGCGCGCGAATTGTGCGGCGGTCGGCCGCAAGCTCGGCATCCCGCAGTGCAAGCCTTGCCTTGTCGAGTGCAAGTTTTGCCGACAATTCCTGCACTTCGGTTGCCGTATTGGAGGCACGCAACTTGACCGTTCTTGCCATGGCCAATTCCGCATCATCGACTTCCACTTTGGCGCGCTCGACGGCGATGTCTTCATTATCGGAATCAAGCTTTGCAACAGGATCGCCGACATTGACGTGCATTCCCGCACTCACATAGAGCTTGTCCATCACACCGCTAGACCAGGGGGTGACGGCAACGGTTGCAAGTGCCCTTCCCGTGCCGATGGCACTTAAACGGTCATTGATGAGTTTTTGGCTTACCGGTTTTACAGCCACCTCGTTATTTTTAGCAGATGAGGAAGACGCATGATCGGCATTTTTTCCGTTCTTTAAACCCTGCCAGACAAACAAGCCGACGATAATGAGACCAATAATGACGATGATGGTAATTTTCGACGGGCGTTTCATCGCGCTGCTTTCATCAAAGGATGAGAAAACCGGACAGATTATTATCCGATACTGTCTTTTGTCACTCTGTTTTTAAAGTCTTCTACAAATTTTAACATTCCTCGGAGTCTTGTGAAACGGAGTTTAGATTATTGCCCCGATTTCAATAAAGTTAATTCATGCAAAATCCGCAATTTTTAGTCCAGTTAATTTTCGGTAATATTAGAACGATCACAAATAGCGAACGCATAGTGCAAAAAACAATTTGTTCTTAATCAAGGATTTTTATAGAGTGAATTAAAATTGCGGGTTTTATGAGGCAAAATTGACTCGTTATAGGTCAAACCGACGCGACATTTTGCCGTGAGGACGGTCGTCAAAAGAGGTTGAATGGCTAAAGAAGAAACAAGCGGTAAACAAGCGCCGACATCGGCAGGCCTGTCGCTTCAACATGAGCATGAACAAATACCGTTCCACCGGCGTATGCGTGTGCGCCTTATATTGCTCATTACGCTTTCGGTCTTCATCACTGAAATTATGGTTTTCATGCCCTCTATTGCCAGCATGCAACAAAGCTGGCTTGAAGACCACCACCAGTCGACCAAAGCCATCAGCATGATTCTGGCTTCGAGCCCCGAAATAACCTTAAGCCCGAGCTTGCAGAAAAATGTTCTGACAGCCACCGACGCATTGGCTATCAGTATTGTTAAAAATAACCAAAGAATTAATTTTGCCACCTCGCCGGATTTGACAAAAGTCAATGAAACAATCAACCTTCCCGATTATAGCGAAACCAAGGCGCTGCTTGACTCTCTCTCGACGCTCTATTTTGGCGGCAATAATATCCTGCTCCTGCGCGGTCCCATTGAAGGGACAGATATTACACTTGAAGTAACAGTTGCAGACGCGAAATTGCGTGAGGCAATGATTGACTTTTCGTGGCATTTTATTGTCATCTCACTTACCATTGCGATTGTTGCGGCAACAACGATTTACTTGATTGTGCATGAACTTCTGGTGCGCCCTTTACAAAATATCTACACCAATATGCTGGATTTTGTGATGGAACCGCATAATCCGAGCAAAATCCTTGTTCCGGAAGCGCGGCGCGATGAACTCGGTATCACGCAGAAACGTATTTCGGTTATCGAAAGCGAATTGCAAAAAAGCTATGCCCACCAGAAACATCTTGCCAATCTCGGGCTTGCGGTTTCCAAAATCAATCATGATATGAGGAATATTCTGGCTTCCGCACAATTGATGTCGGATCACCTTGCCGATGCAAAAGACCCGATGGTGAAGAAGATCGCGCCAAAACTTATCCGTGCAATCGACCGCGCCGTCACTTATAGCCAGACCGTCATCACTTACGGGCGCACACAGGAAGAAGCACCAAAGCGCAAAACACTTCTTCTTCACGATCTTGTCGAAGACGTATTTGAATCGCTCACTCTTCCAGGTTCCGATCAGGTCGAATTTATTGATTCCGTCCCTTTTGATATGACCATTGATGCGGATGAAGAACAGCTCCACCGTGTCATCACCAATTTATGCCGCAATGCCGTTCAGGCAATGGTGGAGCGGGAAGACAGCGAAAAGTTCCAGAAAAAACTCACCATTAGCGGGCACCGAATCGACAATGTGGCCGTTATCGACGTCGTGGACACCGGCCCCGGTTTGCCGGCAAAGGCAAAAGAACATCTGTTTTCACCCTTTCAGGGGTCAACCCGCCGCAATGGTTCGGGTTTGGGGCTGACGATATGCGAAGAGCTTATCCACGCTCTTGGTGGCACAATTACACTCATCGAGGACGAACAGGAAGGCGCACATTTTGAAATCCGCGTTCCCGATCTCCCCTCACATAGCGAAGAATGAGAAAGAAAGCGAAAAATAACAGGGAACCGAAAAATGACAGGGGAGCGAAAAACTAAGCCGGAACAGTGATTTATTGCTTTTATGACAACAAATCATCATGGCTTTCACGAAGCCTTGCGATGTTAGAAAGCTTCACTCTATCGTTTTGCCATTATGAAACGCCAATAACGAATTTTTGCTTCCAACCTGCGAAAGGCTGGAATTTCTAGTTTATATGGGCGAATGAACAACAAGAATGAACAAAAAAATAAAATCTTCTCTTGCATTTCTTTCGCGAACCAATTAGGAAACCGCTTGTCAGTCGATTGAAGATATTCGAAACCGGATGTCGACGAGGAGACTGGCTGGAAACATCATTTCGGTGGTTTTCAAAAGTGCACCCGTAGCTCAGCTGGATAGAGCACCAGACTACGAATCTGGGGGTCAGGAGTTCGAATCTCTTCGGGTGCGCCATTTAATCTCCCAATAAATTCAAATAATTATCGAATATATTATCTTGATAAAAATATCATTTGTTTTTATCGAAAATTGATTAGGAGCACGCTGGGTACAACTTTCTATTTTGTCATGCGCATTTAAAATGGAACTATTGCCGTTAGATAAGCCACTTCCAACAGCTCATCTGCGGCGTTGTGCAATGTCGAAAATAGTTGGATTTTATTTCAATCGTCACATATGGAAGCACCAATTTCGCGCACGTTAAGCCTGTAGCCCCTTGCCCAAAGGATCCAGAACCAACAGTTCTCTAACTTCAAATAATCTTTTCGTAATATTGACTGGATTTTGCAGCCATATGCAACTTTTTGATAACGTTTTTACAATGTTTTTGCCAAAATTGGTAACGGCGAAAAAGCAACAATTTCGACGTCGTATAATGGCGGCATATTAGCACCAAAAATATCAAAACGATTTCGCAATTGACCGGAAACTACATGCCTTAATAAAACGCGCCCATCTGCCAGCCAGACGATATTGTTTCGCTTCAACATCATTGTTGTCGGGCCCTCTCGTTTTTCCAACGCGACCGCAATAGAATCAGAAAAGATAGTAGCCGGATTGTTTTTTATATCATAGACCAGCCCATAGCTCCCGGCAGGCGTTTTTATGTCTGTATGAACTGTTTTGAAATGCCTAGCTTCATAAAAATGAACAGCAAAGTTATCGTCAATCGAACCCCGAATATCTAACTTTTCGTTCGCTTCCATATCTTTTAAAGCAGACAGAAAATTGTAGGTCCGCCCGCCGAGTTTTTCAGCGAGATCAAATGGCGAAACTTTCAATACTTCCGCCATCTTTATCAAATTTTCCTGTTGGATGTTTCGTTGCCCCTGCAGCACAAGCGTAATTAATGTACGTTGCATCATTCCGCTTTTCCGCCCTAGCTCGGCATACGAGCGTATGCCCGCTGCCTTCATTTGTTCTTTAACCCAATTGACATCTACCTCATTATCGATCTTCTTCATTTTCTTACCTATGTTTAAAAATTACTGCCAATTATTCAAACAAGTACCTAAAAGTGTCGTCGTGCCCATTGCGCTTAATTTTCCTTGGCACATTTTTCATTAAATAATGATAAAATAATTGTCTACATACTGTCAACAAGTATAAAATTTAATTTTTAAAATTTAAACAAAATAAATAAAATTTGTGAATTTTATGTTCACATTTCGAAATTTTATAATTTGTCATATAAAATTATTTAGATAATTATGAACATACAATTTTCCATTCAAGAATAAGTTCTTATTAAAATTATATATAACAAAGCCAAATTGATATTTTTTAAAAAATTAAAAATCTGGCTGTTGCCCGTGATGCCCGTGAGAAGATTGCAAAACTTTCCGGTCCATTGGTTCTGATACATACGGCATTGACTATTAAACGCGATGGCAATGACAACGCCCATTGCCTGAGCTACTTGTCGGAGGACGTTTCAACTTCCGCCAATTCAGCCTCGGCAAGTGGCACGTGAGCCTGAAAGCTTGTCTCACACCTTAACGCATTAGGTTTTGCGGCCAAACTCAGCGAAAATCTGGAAGCCGATGTTAAAGAAGCAGATATTATAACGTCGGCAACTTTATCGACAGAGCCGATTATCAACGGTGACTGGCTTCAAGAAGGCACGCATGTGGATCTCATTGGTGCTTTTACACCAAAAATGAGAGAATCCGATGATCTCACAATCAAGAAGAGTAAGGTTTATATCGACACTGAAGAAGCATTTGATGAAGCAGGCGATATTGTACAGCCTTTAAAAAGTGGCATTATCAATAAAACCCATATCAAAGCAACATTAACAGATTTGATAAGGGGTAACGCAAAGGGACGCGTCAATGATCGGGACATAACGCTTTTTAAAGCCGTAGGGACCCGGATTGGCTGATTTGGTTGCAGCCCGACTGGTTTATAATTCTGCAACAAAACGGTAGAAAAAACGGACGAAACCTAGTTTTGTCTTCCTAAAGCATTTTAATTTATTCTTTTGTTACACAAAGATGTTTCTTGAATAAATTTTTGTGCAATAAATTGTTGTTTGACTATGTTACACTCCATAAAGATTAAACTTATCAACCCAACCGAGAGAAAAGCCAATGCGTAAGTCTCTTATTTTGGCACCACTGTTGGTGCTTTTGGGCGGCTGTTGGTTTTCAACCAATATCCCTGCTAAAATACAGGAAGCATGGCGAGGTCGGCCAATCAGTGATTTACAAAAAGCCATCGGGCCAGGTGGTGGTTTCAGCGTGGATGAAAAGGGCGAAAAATATTATTACCGACAAAAAGAAGGCAACTTCTTGGTAACTGGTTCAGGCAGTCCGCTCGGGGGCTATGTTACTAAATCATGTGAATTGCGCGTATATGTTGATAATGAGGACAAGATCACAAGATTTGTCACTTATAATAAAGGACTGAATTGCGCCCATTATAGTTCGGATTTGAAATAGTGGGGTTATCTACATTTATAAGGGCTTTCACTCTTTAATTCTTTTCCGCTATGAATATCCGTAATGTGGACGGTGGCTCCAGGGTTGTTGGCGCAAATTGCATTTCTCATCGTATAAATCATGCGTCCTTCAGCATAAATTTCAGACTTTTCCATAATCGGCTTACCTGCTTGATCGACTGCGGTGACTTTGTAGTCACCGCTCATTGTCAAACAACCACTTATGAAGATAGTCGCCATAGAGATTGATGCGATACCGATTGTTTTCATTTTCATCATGTTTTCTCCTGATTAGGGCTCACATACTGGCAGATGCTCGTCTTTCCATTCTTTGCAATAAGCACTATTCACTCTTCTCGAAACACTGCGGGATGGAATAACCGCATTCGGTTGACAAGCAGGTAGGTTTTGGTTCCTGTATGTATAACAGGCGGCATCTCTGCCTACACGTTCTATGACTCTAAAACCAGACTTTCCATACATGATGTGTACTCTACCGCCTGGTTATCTGTTAAGTCATAACCTTGCCATGTGACATAATAAGGTGCAGGATACCCACATTCCATGAGGGCTTTTTTGACCTCTAATTCATCAGCACCTCTTTTGACATAAAGATCGTGGATTGGCCCCGGTGGGTTATCCAAGTGACCAAGACTACAACCTGGCAAAATAGATATCAGAAGAATAGTGGTCATTTTTCTATAAATCATAACCTATCCCCCCTGCTCGCACGTGTAAGCCTTGTGATGGACCAAATGCGCCGCCACCAGATTAACCAGAGCCTTAACAGCTATGGATAGAAAAGCCACGCTTTCCATCAAAACCATCAAACATATTAACCCGTCCCAACAGCATATCACTACCGGAAGGCACCTGCCACGTCACGGCCGGATTTCCACAATATTAAAATAACATTTTTCTTTGCATTGCTTGCCGAATGGAAAAGATGAATGTCCTTATCAACCATCGTATTATTTATAGGCACCAGGTGTTATAAATATTGGAAGCTTGGAACCATGATATTTTGTATAGCTTTGACACGGAATTTTTGCAGATATACCCTGTCCTCTACAGCCTTTATCTTCCACGCAAAAATCACTACTCAGTGCATAATTCATACCGACGTCAGCAGATAGGGATAAACTTTGTAACCGGATTGCCGGCTTCAAGGTAATAGCCCGCCGGTATATTGTTTCTATACTCTCTTTCTTCATAAGTTTGGCAACATGCAGTCGCGTGACTTCATCGCGCTAAAGTCACCACCATGAATGTATCTCGTCTTTAAGGGGTTAAGTCTTTGCCCAAGTACAACTTTATTCTGACAACGCCTCTAAAGGCCATAAAAATAATTCAGGGTTATGGGTGATATGTCACATGACACCCTAGTCGTTCACAAAGCTTTTCGCTTTTTTTTACCATAGCCGGTTTTTCTTGAGACGACGTCGCAGTGGTTTGTTGACAAGCGGTGAGGAAGAGACCCGAAACGATGAAAACAAATATAGTTATTGCAAAGTTTTTCATTTTAACAACAGCCCTAATAAAGACAATTTTTCTACATGCTGAATAAATTAAAAACCAACCGATAACAACTGTTTTACTTTAGCGCGTCTTTAAAACCAAAAGCGCAATTAGCTCCTCTCGAATAAGTATCCAGCCTTGTAATTTTGCCGTGGTCGTCATAGAACGCGCGGGTTTCACAATAAGCTAACTCAGATCCTGTAGGTGTACTTTTTTGAAAAGATTGTTCCCAGTATATATATTTTTCTCCCTTTTTATTTTGTGCGGCATGGAATGGGCCTAACCGGTTGATGATATTTTCAATAGGTTGCCCACGCCATTTATCTTGAATTTCCTGACTAAAGTTGAGAGAAAGCCAACAGCCACTCAGCATAAAGACGACACATAAAAGAGAGAGAAATTTTTTCATTGAATCCTCACCTTGGATTATTTTTTGATAATATCATTTTCATGCATGGACGCCACTTGCAAGAACTTTCACTTTTTATCTCATTGCCCTTATCGGCATCAGTAATGCGCAAAGCCTCGTCTTTATGGCTCGAACAAACGCATTGCACACTCGACAAATACCATAACCGTGGACAGAATATTGAATTCTACTTGTTATTTCTTTTCAATTGGCGTCATAAGCCTCAAAATAGTAATTAACGCTCAATGCCAAACAACCGCGAACCTTTATCCCTAACTGAATGGTCAGCGGTCGTTTTTTTCATTTCAATTTCCTCAAAAAATATACGAATTGTAAAATACAATTTATACTTTTTTAATAAGCGCCTCTCGCCTCACAAATGGGAACTTTTGGATTACGAAAGTTTCTACAAGACTTTATCGCTCTGGTTCCATCCTTAGGCAAATATCCTTGATCTTCCATACAAAACAATTTTTGAAAGACGATATTCTCTCTAACATGTATGTCAAGTTTTGGATCATCTTGATAACGTTCGTCACATTTGTCATATGCTTCAGATATTTCTTCCGGTGTTGCACCTGGCTTTTGATACCATTGACTAGCAGATGGTGGGCCGTGATCTATATAACCAGGCTTAAACACACCACAACCACTAAAAACACTTAATGAAGACAAGCATAGTAATAGAACAATTTTTTTCTTCATATTTGTTTCCACATTTTTAAACGAGCGTCCTTAAACTTTTGTATTTGTAGATATTACAGAATTATAATTATCGCCACAACCAAGCTGTTGGTCTCTAGCAGCTATGAATAGAGAAACCACGCTTCCCATCAAAACCGCCAAACATATTAAGCCATTACAACAGCATACTACTACCAGAAGCACCCACATCGTGGCCGAATTGCCACCAATGAGCAGACCAACAAAATCCCGATTATGAAGTTACAAAGTCATTTCATCTTTTTTACCTACACTCAATTTGTTCAATAAATTGACAGTTGGTTATGCATGAGCTGCTGGGCCAAAGCTCAATAATTACTCCATTATTTTAATTATAAGCGCCCCTCGCCTCACAAATAGGAACTTTTGGATTATGAAAGTTTTTACACGCATCTATCGCTCTGGTTCCACTCTTTGGAAAATATCCTTGATCTTCCATACAAAACCTTTGTTTAAAAATGTTATTCTGTCTAACATTTGGGTCAAGTTTTGGATCATCTGGATAGCGTTCTTCACATTTGTCACTTGCTTCAGCTATTTCTTCCGGTGTTGCGCCTGGCTTTTGAAACCATGCAGCACGAGATGGTGGGCCGTGATCTACATAACCAGGCTTAAACACACCACAACCACTAAAAACACTTAATGACGACAAGCATAGTAATGTAATAATTTTATTCTTCATTTTTGTTTCCACATTTTAAAACGAGCGTCCTTGAGCTTTGATAATTTTAGATTTTGCAGAACCATACATATCACCACAACCTCGCTTCCCAAGACCATAACAACTATGAACAGAAAAGTCTTTGCCATCAAAACCAAACATACCGCCAATTGCTTTTAATTGGTTATAACCTTCGGGTGCCTCATACATTGTTGCAGGATTGCCACCAATGAGCAGACCAACAAAATCATACTTATGACGTTGCAGCTCAACACTATATTTGTTTCCATTACTTAATTTATTTAATAGATCAGCTGTTTTTTCACGCATTGGAGAGAGGTCCATAATAATGAACATCAGTATTGGATAGAACGCCTGTTTCTCCACGTTTATCAAGTGCTGCCATTGCATTAAACCATGTCATTGAACCTCGGCTATGCCCATAAATTTCTAGACCTTGCGAGCCATATCGTTCAGCATAATCTATCATAGCGGCACCCGATTTTGTCATACCCCGAAATTCATTTTCGGGTATTTCCTGATAATCAGAAACCATTATTTCAGGGCTAAACGAATTGGTTTTTTGGAAAAAACGGAAATATATAGAAGCATCAACAGCACCAGTACGCTGATGAGCATATTTGGCTGACAAATGAAGTTACAATTATTTTGATTCCGAAGGCTGATTGCAGCATCTCTATTCGGTTATGAAACGCAATTAATCGTATAGGAAACGAATTGACTATGTTAAACGTGAGTGAGGCCAACTAAAACCCGCCTGACTAAAAAACTCAATGAGGTTTCCCATCAGTTAGGTATCCAGTAATTATCTCTTTTTATCCCATGTTTCTTATCATATTCATACAACGCAGGATTTACTATATATGTAAGTTTGTTCAAATTTTCTATAGTCGGGCATCTAACGCTTCCTGATTCAAGAATATCTTCCTCATAATAAATGCTTTGAATGATATCTTGTTCATTCGTCTTTGCTACAACCCTACATGTATCTCTATTAGATCTTTTCATATCAGTTGATCCTATATTGCTCTGATTAACTGATGCATAAACCCATTTTTCTTCTCCCCATACCCAAATACCTAAACGTTGGTCATCCGGGCTACCCAAGTAGCGGTTTAAGGTTGAGGCAGGTTTACCCACAAAAGTTTGCAATATATCACGTTCGCTATCTGGTCTAGGACGATCTGGGTATTGAGACTCAAATCTGCTGTGGTGAGCTCCACATCCATACAGCACAACAATTGCCAGTAGGTTCATAAATAAGTTTTTATAATACATTATAGCCTCAATCTATTCTGAAGATCCTTATATAGGGGCTTCGAGATTATTGACCATTCAATTTCTGGCATTTTCATAAACGTATTTCAGATGAATTTTTCAGCATTTATTTCCTTATGTTTTTTAAGTGCCTCTGAAAAACTCAGGTCATTTTGAATAATTTCCTTAGCCAGTTGTGCAGCCTTTTCATAGCCTATTTGTTGTGACATGGCCGTGACCATTGCTGTGCTCGATTCCAAAAATTCAAGACAGACATTTTTGTTCGCGGTTATCCCTGCAACGCATTTTTCAGCAAGTGTATGAATGGCATTAGACATGAATTCCATTGATTCCAGAATTTTGAACGCAATGATCGGCTCCATCGCGTTGAGCTGCAATTGTCCGGCTTCAGCGGCAAGTGTGATGGTCTGGTCATTGCCCATGACCAGAAAAGCCGTTTGATTGGCGACCTCTGGAATGACGGGATTGATTTTACCGGGCATGATGGATGATCCGGGTTGCATTGCCGGAAGGTTGATTTCATGGAGACCGCCGCGTGGACCGCTTGAAAGCAAACGCAGGTCATTACATATTTTCGATAAATTGATTGCAGTCCGTTTCAAAGCACCTGAAATCGAAACAAAAGCGCCCATATCCCAACTTGCCGCGATTTTATCCGGTGTCTGCTCGAGTGTTAACCCTGTTGCTTCAGACAGTTCTTCCACAATTGATTTTTGATATTCGGGCTTCGCATTGATGCCGGTTCCAATGGCTGTTCCGCCAAGATTGACTTTTTGAACGAGTAAAACGGCTTGTTTGATGAGGCTGATGTCTTGCTCGAGTGTAGAAGCGAAAGCCTGAAACTCTTCACCCAGCGTCATAGGAACGGCGTCCTGCAATTGTGTGCGTCCAACCTTCTTTATGTCTTTGAACTCGACGCCTTTTTCCTTGAACCTCGCACATAAAACAGAAATGGATTTCACCAGTCTTTCATGAGTGAACAAGATGGCCAGACGCACGGCTGTCGGATAAACGTCGTTTGTCGACTGTGACATGTTGACATCATCATTGGGATGAAGTGCCTGATATTGTCCCCTCTTTTTGCCCATGATCTCAAGGCCGCGATTGGCGATGACCTCATTCATATTCATGTTGGTGGATGTGCCGGCTCCCCCTTGGATAAGGTCAATAGGAAACTGGTCGAGATGATCGCCCTTGATGATTTCGTCACAAACCTGACAAATAATTTCTCCCTTTTTTCGATCAAGCAGTCCAAGACGCATATTCACTTTCGCTGCCGACCACTTGATATAGGCGAGACTTTTAATCAAATCGGGAAAACGGCTAATGGGTTGTCCTGAAATCGGGAAGTTGTTTATTGCTCTCGTTGTCTGAGCCCCGTAATAGGCAGTGGCAGGTACAGTGACAGTTCCCAATGTATCCGTTTCAGTTCGTAATTGTAGTGTCATGATAATAGCTCTTTTTAGTGAACGATCTGGCTTAAAAACTCGCGCGCACGGTCGGTTTTCGGTGATTTAAAAAATGTTTCAGCTATGTTTTTTTCAATGATTTCGGCGTAATCCGTAAATACAATATGGTCGGCAACCTTTCGGCGAGCAAAGCCCGTTTCGGGATCAAGAACCGGACCGATAACTCTCTGTCTTACGTCTTCTACACAGCGTAGAATTTCTTGTGCTACGAGGTTGGCAACAATTCGGTTAGTTTTATCCAGTGGCCGTTCCGGTTCTTCTGAAATTTCAGTGGTAGAGACAGCTCTGAGAGAACTGGCAACATAATCCAAAACAGCAAACATTCGTTCGAAGGGTTTGTCCGTATTTTTGATCACCGAATAGATCCTCCACCCAAATAAATCCGAATTAGCACATTTCGAAGAGAAATACGACTTCTGAATCTTCTATTGGTCGTCGTCTGTTTATAAGGTGCGAGACGATCTTGCTATCTTCACTTATCAACCCGATCTTCGCTTTTCATCCCGCTCCTTGGCAAAAGTCCGAGACAGATTTTCTCATGCACATTCACCCGCTTACCTCAACCGTCGAGTTCGAACAGATCAACACTTCTGCACAATCCTTGCGCGGCACCAAAGCCTATTTTGAACAGATATTACCAAAAGATCTTAAGCGTTTGTCGGGGCGCATGGCGGTTAAGTCTAATCAAATCTGTTTCCGAACAAGCCCGAGCACGTGTTCACACTTACCATCAAAAAATTGTTTATGTTGACATGTTACAGCGTGAGGAATCCCGATCGCTCCCGAACAATAGCAAGTCATTCCTATATCATCGCCCGAAAACCAGTAAGTCCAAGATACGATCGGACAACTTCCATCTTCAAATGAGAAATGAAGTTTGCGTCGACAATTCTGATATTTTCACGTCTTTCAATGTTTGTTAGATCAAGTCTGGCTATCCGCAATACTTGAAGAAAACGCAAATTTCTCGGTTGATCCACCAAGTATATCAAAATGTATTTTTCTATTAATCGGAACGGGTCTTAAAAATAAACTATCGAGTGCTAAAAATGAATAATTCGTGCAAAACAAAATTCAACAAAATAAAAACAACGTATTTTTTATAAATTTTATCGTCTCAATACCATTCCACAATGCTTTTAACGTCTTCATGGAAAGAATTTAATCAAAAGCTTTTATAGACCTTTTGCTCAAACGCTGGTCATTTCTGTTTCAAGATAGATCTCGTCTCTATCCTGATTAAGCGCTTAAAGCTTTAGAAAAGAAATGACCAGCGCCTCAACTAAAATCCGTAAAATTACTTACGAGTTCCTTTACTCAACTGTTCGACATTGTCCTTAATAGAGGTCACTGCCGCATAGAAATGGCAAGTCTGTTCATTCCATTCATCAGCGATATTGCAAATGTAAGGTCTGATATTTCTTTGTCACTAAAGACCTTTTTTAATGCCTCGTAGGACTCGTCATCGGCGTGGCTTGTCGATATGTTGGTTAACTGCTCTGCCCAGTTCAGCGCTGCTCGTTCTTTTTCAGAATATTGGTCACTCACACGCCATCCCGCCACTTCCGCTATGCGGCGCTGTGTTTCACCATCTTTTAGCAGGGAATTTGTATGGAGATTGAGGCAATATGCGCATCCATTGATTTGAGAAACTCTGAGATAGACCAGTTCAATCAATTTTTGTTCTACAACGCTTTTTTCCAACGCGACTTTCACGGCTCTAAAACCACTCATGAGCTCCGGTGACAAGTCAAAATATTTCAATCTGAGATTTTTCATATTCTCTTCTCCTTATTCTCATTATTGTCTTCAAAATATATTAATAACGAAAGTGCAAAACAAACTATAACATTAAAATTAATCATCATTTTTATACTTTGAAAAAATGACATACTTATAATAAATAATATTAATATAAATATATTTGCAATGTTAATGAATTTGTTCTTTACGTTGATAATACATGATAAAGCGATAACTGCTTCTAAAACTGTGACCACCCAGCCAATAACAGGAATCATGTTTTCCGGAGCCCAGGGACACAGGATTGAGACATGTTTAAAAAATTGGGTCATCGAGCCCCATGAAACACCTGTTTCACCGAAATGGCCCCAAAAACCGAAACGGTCAAATACAGCCGAAAGATAGCTGATAGCTAAACTTACTTTAGCAAAATATATTCTCCCTTTAGCAAAAAAAATGCCCCGCCTTTGCGTAGACGATTTGCCAAAGTCAAACATGCTTCACCATTCTCAAATTCTGTGAATGAGACAATGTCGCAAACCCTTTGACTGCGATAGGGACATATCGGGACAATTTGATAGTGACATTCGAATTTTGGTTTCGAACACAAAGAATGCATTGTAGGGGTATGTCATCAGAACAAACGTAAAGATCTGTTTCTTGTCTTTTTGACCTCGAGCGCTGTCATGGAAATTATGAATCCACATGCCTACAGATTTTATTCTCTGCTCGTCCTTCTTTATTTTTCCGATATGGTGTTGTTGCTTTCCAATATCTGGAACTCTCTTCGGGTTACAAATTCACCATTATTCCTTGGCTGCATACTCTCGATAGGCGTGATATTTCCATTAATCTTGAAAAAATTGGCACGTGGTTACGAGCAGAAATCGATAAGTTTAGCCGGCCTTTATCTTCGAAGAATAATTGTATTCGGTTTGATATTGATGAGTAGCCTGTTTGCTATTGCCGACACGTGGATAGGTTTTATCATCACATCGCTTTGCATTGGTTATCTTTCCCTATTGACACTGACAGTATTGGAAGCGGCAAACACAAAGCTTGTCCTTCAGGGACACATCAGCTCGCAAATGGCATCGAGAACGATGCAGACAATCGTTCAGCTCGGTTCCTTTTTCGGAGCGATGGCGAGTGGATATCTGTTATTGTTTCTGAATTATAATAAGCTGATTACGCTGATATGCATTTTCGACATCATCGTCAGCGCAACAGCACGATTTATTTTTTCCGAAAAATCCGGACCAACAATCGGGGAAGCAAATCGACCAGCACATTTCTCAGGAAAGCCTCTCGCCAGAAGTCTGATTTATCTTTGTATCGTCATTGCCTTGGTGGGGCTTCATATTAGCGCATTCAACGTCCTTACACCGATCATTTTTCAAAAAGTAAAAAATTTGAACAGCGAATATTTTGGCTTATGCAGTGCCGTAGCTGGCCTTGGCGCTTTCTCGGCAGCCTTTATCAACATCGGCTGGTTCCGGTTTTTGATACCGGCAATCGTTCTCCTTCTCGCTGATTTGATTTTTACTCTTTCCTGGCATCCCTATATGGCGATCGTGGCATGTTTATTTATCGGTTTTTCGATAAACACGATACGCATTCACGCACGTAAAACCATCATTGATAAGACCAGCAATGATAGCGAGGCCGATCAGGTCAGTAGCGTTAGTGCGCTTATGTATACTTTAGCGCAGTCCATCGGGCCGATGGTTTTTGGCATCCTGACCGGTAAGGCCGTTCTTGGGGCTTATTCGGCAATATATCTTTTTCCGGCTGTCGCCTTGATCATGTTTGTTTGGATAGTCTTCGTTAAACGTTCATCGGGAGCAACGGAATGAATAAAAATTGCGTTATTATTGTTGATCCGATGTCAACCGGTGCTCTTTATGCCCCTTTAATATCGAAACTTGGATATTTGTGTTATTGCGTTCAATCTGACCAAAATCTTCCCCCCAAATTTGCGAATAGTTTTACCGGCGAAGGTTTTTTCGACAAAAATTTATATTCGGCTGATGAAATTAAAAATAAGCTCGGTTCTAACGATGTGTTTGCGGTCTTATGCGGTGCTGAAACGGGTGTCTACTGCACAGAAGCGCTTGCCGATTATTTCGGCGTTCCAGGCAATGATGTGCATCATACAAATTGGCGCCGTAGCAAGATTGACATGCAGAAGCGGCTCAAAATCAATGGCCTAAAACATATCAAGACAATCGAGATTACTCGGGAAACGACGGATTTTCCTATATTTTCATCTCCAACCGGATATGTATTAAAACCGAATGAATCCTGTTTAACCGATGATGTTCTGTTTTTTGAAAACCCTGATGACGTAAAGCAGCACATCAAAGAAATCGACTGGGATAGAACAAATGCTGTTGGCCAGAAAAACACGTCATTTCTCTTACAAGAAAGACTGACGGGCGATGAATATGTCGTTGATCTCGTTTCCTTCAAAGGAGTGACAAAAGTTTGTAGTCTATGCCGGTACAGAAAAGGAACGCATAATAACAGCCATTTTGTTTATGAAGCGCTGGAGGTTCTGGACCTGACAATCAAGGACTATGCGCCATTATTGTCCTATGCTGTCGAGTGCATCAAAGCTGTTGCTATCGAATATGGGCCGGCTCATCTGGAACTTATATGGACAAAGACAGGTCCGGTGATGGTTGAAGTCGGAGCGAGATTACACGGCGGCATTGCCCCGCTTTTGTTCAACGAGTGCTATAGTAACGGATTGCTCGAGACGGCCGTTTCTGTATGCTCGGATAACTTCAATTCAAAACCCGCAATTCTTGAAACAAATGGGCGTATCATCTTTTTGATAAATGAAAAAGCGGATAGACATGTCAGCGATACGTCACGCTTGATCAGAGATTTCCAATCTATTCCGGGTGTTTCCACTGTAAAACTTTTTTTCGGTGACAATAGTCCAATCCCTTTGACGACCGACTTGGCCAACTGTCCCGGTATCATCACGACCGTTGCAAAAGATCCGGCGAGTTTGGATGTGATCGAGGATAAAATAAGAGCGCTCTTTGCTGCATGAACCACTTCTTTGGCCCAAAAACCTATGGTCCAAGAATGATCGCTTGAATAAGAAAGTTCACTCTGGCACGCGGTAGGCTGTGCTCTTGATGGTGTCTGCTACCGTATTAATAATTCTGCTACCGCATGAAAAATAGAAAACGGCTTTTTCTACGCTTTTTTCACATCACTTTTTCGGCGCGTCTGGATTATAAATCCGACATGTTTTGTTTTCTTTTTTTGAAAAAAGAGATGCAAAAAATATCAAACATGCGTTCATTTTTCTTATGAAAACGACATTGTCCCGCCAACCCCTCTGCCATTCGTTAAACTCATGATGCCGACCTCTTGAAGAATGCCTTTACCGTCAACCGATGACGGGAAACCGGATTGTGATGAGCCGTGGGTCGCCTCGTCATGATTATAATTCGTTTAAGTCAGTAAAATCAAAGTCGGGCAGAAAAATCCGCTCTCGCTCATGTGTAAAGTTTTCGCGCTACTCTTCACCGGTTTGACCCATTCAATGCTAATATATATTCTTTCTAAAATCGATTGTTATGAATGTTTCTGACGGCGAGGAAACGAATGTCAAACGGGCTTAAAAACGTAAAATTGACGGGCACAAGCTATTCGCCCAAGTCGTCCCGCGCAGGAATTGGTGATAGGCTCTACCAAAAGATCATTAATTTAATTGATAGCGGTAGTTTTCAAATAGGACAGCGCGTACCCTCGATCAGGGCTCTTTCGCTTGAACTGGGGGTTGGAAAAAACACTGTGGAAAGCGTATATAGTCGTCTTATTGGCGATGGTTATCTCGTCTCCAGAGGGCCTGCCGGCACATATGTTGCAAGCCATTCCCTCGCCCCTGAAAGCTCGTCAAAAAAGACTAAGACCAATTCCGTAAAACATCGGTCCATTTATGCCGAAGGAACGGCCTTCAAAAAGCTCCAGATCGGTTTACCGGCCATTGATTTATTTCCCGCAAAATACTGGAGTGGTCTTCTCAAGCGAAAGATTGCTGAAACGCATAACTCGTTATTTTATCCCCATTCGACAGGGCTTAAAAAGTTAAAGGAAAGCATTACCCGTTACGTCGGGCTGTCCCGTGGAATCGTTTGCGAACCTGATCAGGTCTTCATTACTAGCGGCTTTCGCGGCGCTTTAAATTTGCTCATGCAAGCTCTTGGTAAACCGCAAGACACAGTATTTTTAGAAGACCCGTGTTTTCCGCCCACTTTGGACATTGTTAGAAGCTCGGGTGCACATATTGTACCCGTTCCTGTCGATCATAACGGAATGCAGATTTCCGATGCTTTGAAAAGCCATCCCGACGTTAAATTTATTATCGTCACAGCCAATCATCAAAGCCCTCTCGGCTACGTTCTGGGAGACGATAATCGAAATACATTATTAGATTGGTCTGAGAAAAATGGTACATTTATAATAGAAGATGATTACGATAGCGAATTCAGATATGACAACAATCCGCTACCGGCTCTCACCAGTCTCAATAATCATAGAAACGCCAATATGATCTATATCGGTAGTTTCAGTAAATTAATTAATCCTGACCTAAGACTAGGCTATTTTATTGTTCCAAAGTATATGGTTCCAAAAATAACCGATTTTTATCAAAGATGGATAGATGGATTTCCAATATTAAATCAATCTGTATTATCCGAATTTATGGATTCTGGTAATTTTGCCAAACATTTGAACAAAATGAGGCTTAATTATAAAAAAAGACAAATGTTTTTACAAAATGCATTGAATAGATATGTTTCCGATATATTCCATGTAAAAAATTTCAATCACGGACTTAATACATTATTGCTATTAAAGAATTGTTTTAAATGTAACGATCTGGCATTAATGAAAATCGCACAAAAAGAAAATTTTGGAATTGGTTGCATTTCAAACCGTCAAATAGAAAGAAGAGATTTGAGCGGATTAATATTATCCTTTTCTAATTTGAAAACCCAAGAAGAGGCATATAAAATAATCTCGGATTTCAATCGGATCATCAGACCATATGTTTCTTCGAAATAAATATTTTTATATTTTAGTATAACTCACATTTATGAATTATTTAAAAAAATCTATTTTGCTTGATGTTTGTTGATATTGCTGCTGTAATTGAAGCGAATTTCTGAAGCTTTCATCTGTCGAAGTGGCTTTTTTTCGATGAGCGTTGTGACCTCATGAGAAGCTTTTCAGTCTCTAAAGCGTGGCTTGATAAAAATTCTGTTTCTCCGATCATTCATGATTTTCATTCATCGTTCAAATGAACAATAATATCTTTCTCGTTTTTGAAAGCTCGATTATACTTGCACTCAACAAAAACAGGAAAGGCGCTAGAATGGACATAACACGTCGACAATTTGCTATCGCCTGTGGTGCAGCTTTCATGGTTAGCCCGACAATTTCGGCAAATACACAAGCCACAGCTTTAAAAAACCCTTTAATCCGTCTTAAAACCGGCCGGATGATCCCGACGCTTGGCATGGGAACATGGACACTTGCAGCCGGTCAACGCCCTCTTAAACAAGAAGAGGAAGCGCTTGCAACCGGTCTTGAACTTGGCATGAATCTGATCGATACCGCCGAACTTTATAGTTCCGGTAAAGCTGAAGAAATGGTTGGCCGTGTTATAAAAAAGGCCGGAACAAAACCTTACGTGGTTTCCAAAGTCATGCCTTCGCACGCAACAAAAGCCGAAGACATTCGCAATGCCTGCAAAAACAGCCTTCAACGCTTGGGATTAAAGCAGATGGATCTTTATCTTTTGCATTGGCGTGGCGGAATTTCAAACCTCAAAACTGTGGTTGATACGTTTGAAGAATTAAAAAGCGAAGGTGCCATTGTCGATTGGGGCGTTTCCAATTTTTCCGTCAATGACATGAATGATCTTTTCAGCCTTGAAAAGGGCGACCAATGCGCAACCAATCAGGTGGAATATTCACTTGTTGACCGCTCTATCGAAGGTGGCCTTCTCGATTGGTCAAAAAATAACGCTATGCCGATTATGGCCTATTCACCGCTTGGTTCCGGCAAGACACCACTTTTGCAAAATGCGGTTTTAAAAGATATTGCGCAAAAACATCAAATGACTGCTGCGGCCGTCGCAATCGGCTGGACAATCCGAAACAATTTTACCATTTCCATTCCCCAATCAGGTTCGCCCGCACATTGCCGTGAAAACAGTGCCGCACTTTCTCTTCATCTTGATGAAGACGATCTTGCAAAACTTGATAAGGCTTTCCCGATTTGAACAAGAAGGTTTACCGTTCTGGACAACAAAGTTCAAGACAAGAAGGTTCAACATGTCTCTTGATCGTCGTTTTATATTGAAATCGGCTTTGGCTCTGTCTCTTGCAGAGATTTTTTCGCTTTCAAAAGCTTTTTCACAAAATACTGAAAATTCGGCGGGGAAGACTTCAAATTCATCCAAAACAGAAACAGTCAACGATAGCCCCGCAACAAAAACGGAAGCCGATGTCAAAAAACTTAAAATCGGGGTCATTGGCGCCGGCTCGCTTGGCGGAACCGTTGCAACCCTTCTCGTGAAATCCGGCCATTCGGTGATGTTTTCTTCGCGCCATCCGGATGAGTTGCGGCGCTTGACAAACCCGCTTGGCGAAAAAGCTTCAATTGGCACTCCGCGTCAGGCGGCACAATTTGGTGATGTTATTCTTGTTGCAGTGCCGTTTTCGGCCTGGCCAGAAATCGGCAAAGATTTTGCCGCCGAAATGAAGGGAAAAATTGTTATTGACGCGACAAACCCGCCTTTATGGGGAGGAACTTTAGAGCCTCTTTCAATTGAAGCGAAGAAAAACGGCGTTGCCGAAACGGTAAAAAAATATGTGCCGGATGTGCGTCTTGTCCGTGCTTTTTCGGCGGTTGACGCCACAGTCATTGAAGATTGTTTCAATAAACGAATAGAAGCTGTGGGTATGCCGATCGCTAGTGACGATGAAAAAGCGTTGGACGTTGTAGCCGAGCTTGTGCGCGAAACCGGTTGCGAACCTATCATTACCGGCAAACTTGAAACAGCGCATATTTTTGCCCCCGGTGAGCCGGGTTTTCGTGCTCACCTTCCGGCAGATAAATTGCGAAAACGCCTTGGCTTATAATGACAAATAAGCTGCAACATATATTTGAACGTCTGTTCGCGCTAAAAGCGCATGAAACGGTTGCCTTTTTGGGCGGCTTTTTCACGCTTTTTCTTGTCTTTTGCAGCTATTTCATGTTGCGGCCGGTGCGGGAAACATTCGGCATTGCCGGTGGTGTCGATCACCTCTCATGGCTTTTTACTGCCACTTTTTGCGCCATGTTTCTCGTTGTGCCCGTTTTCGGCTTTATCAGCCAGAAAATTAAAAAGACCAATCTCTTTATCTATTCAACGCTCTTTTGTAGCCTTATTATGCTCGGCTTTACGCTAAGCCTTTATTATAATAGCGGCAATGTCTGGGTAGGGCGGGCATTCTTTGTCTGGGTTTCGGTTTATAACCTGTTCGTTATTTCGCTGACATGGAGCTTTTTGGCCGAGGTTTTTACCAAAGAACAGGCAGAACGCCTGTTTGGCCCCCTATCGGCAGGTGCAAGCCTTGGCGGCATAACCGGCCCGCTGATAAGCGCATTTCTGGTTGAAAAAGTGGGCTATGCCGGCCTGCTTTTAATTTCGACAGCGCTGTTTTTATCAACGCTTTTTCTCTGGCTTTTTCTCGTGCACTGGCGAAATGATTTCGGCCGCGGCAAAGACATGAAACAAGACAAACCCGGAATGATCGCGTCGGAAACAGCAAACGGTGAAACCTATTCCGGCATATGGATTGGCTTGAAACTTATCGTAAAATCGCCTTATCTGCGCCAAATTGCCGTTTATGCCATTTTCACTTCGGCCGGAACCACTTTTCTATATTACGCGCAGGCGCGCCTTGTTCAGGCGACCTTTACCAATCCTGCTGAACAGACACAGTTTTTTTCCATTATGGATACGGTTGTGCAAACCTCGTCCATTCTTATCCAGATGTTCGTTACCGCCCGCATTGCAAAAAAATTCGGCGTGACATTCTTGCTTGTGAGCCTGCCTGTCATGATGGTGATCCTGTTCGGACTACTCGGCATATTCTATTGTTTTCCGATTTTGGCAATTGCGATGATATTGCGGCGTGTGGGAGAATATGCACTTGCCCGCCCTGCCTGTGAAATGCTCTTTTCGGCAGTTGATGAAAATTCGCGTTTCAGTGCCAAAAACGCTATTGATACTTTTGTCTATCGCGGGTCGGATGCATTCTGGGGCTGGGTCGATACGCTTATGAACAAAGTTGCCTACCCGCCGGTTATTATGCTGCTTGCACTTGTTTTATCCTGTCTCTGGGCAATTTCCGGAAAGAAAATCGGCAAGCGTTACGACGAACTTTAAACCCAAGAGCGCTAAAAAAACTCAACGAGCCTGAAACATCGGCTTACAAACTTGTGCCTGAAAGTGGCGGCGAGAATGATGTGCGCGTCTCATTATATCCGGTCATAATATCCGGCCTCATTTTAATATCCGGCCTGATTTTATAACTGCATATCGAGCCTCGTTTTTCAACTGCCGCGATAGGTTGAATAGCTCCACGGACTTACAAGGAGCGGCACATGATAATGGGCGGTGTTATCGGCTATTGAAAAGCGGATGGTGATTTCATCAAGAAAAGGCGGGTTATCAAGTTTTGCGCCTTGGTTTAAAAAATAGGCTGCCGTGAAAAAATGCAATTCATATTGCCCTTTTTCCATTGCCTTTTCATCAAGAAGCGGCTTTTCCGTTCGCCCGTCCTGATTGCTCTTTGTTTCAACAAGCAATTTTTTGACGATGGATTGCGTTTCTTCGCACGCGAAATGCGTTTTTTCGTCCATTTCATGAGGTTTGTTTATTGTTCCGTTATTTTCATTTTCCGGAACATTTTTTTGGCAAAGCTTATAGAGCTGAATTTTGATGCCGGAAGCCGGTTTACCGGATGCCGTATCAAGAATATGGGTTGTCAAACCGGTCATGTTTTATCCCTCGCTGTCGATGAGATCTTCTAGCCGCAAGCGCGCAATGCGGAAGATTTCCGTCAACGCTGTGGCTTTTTCTTCATCTTTATCATTGTTCAAGCGCTTTTTCATATTGGCGAGAATGGAATATTTGTCATGGGCTTTGCCACCATGCCCCCGCACCGCAATGATAAAGGGAAAGGAAAATTTTGCCCGATAGGCTTCATTCAATTTCTGAAATTGATCGAATTCATCTTCGCTTAAACGATCAAGCCCAGCCCCTTTTTGTTCTTTTTCCGATTGCTCCGTCAATTTCGATGAACGGGCGAGTTTACCCGCAAGATCGGGGTGAGCCAAAATCAACCTGTCTTTCAACTCTTCCGGAGCTTGTCTGACCGCTTCGACCATGGCCTCATAAAGCGCATCGAGATTTTTAAATGGCCGTTTTTTCGCAACACTTTCCCCCACCCAAGGGGAATGCTCGAAAATGCCGCTTAAACAATCAATAAAAACGGCGGCTCTAAGAGTGTTCAATTGTTCAATTTTCACGGGGCCTATTTCCCTCTATTTGTTTGCCTGTATTTATTTTTTATATTTTGCTCAATTCCGTTTTTTAAAACGCAAATTCGCGAAGCCTTTCCGTCATTTATCAAAATCCGGCAACCGGCTTATTTGCCAAGCCTCATCTTCATAAAAATATTCTTCAAGATTGTTTTCGACACCACCGCGATCAACCACATAGAAATCGCTTGTCCTGAAAAGTGCCAGAAGCGGAAAATGCCAGACATTTTTATGATAATTAACGCCGACACGTGGCGGACAATAAAAGGCTTGCGGGGCGGAAGGTTTGCCCCCGTCATCCTTTGCCACAACAACGAGAAACGGATTGTCGCCCGCTGGCAAAAATGCCTGCGAGCCATAAGGGTGACGCTCCATCATGGCAATGATTAAGGGAAAACTGATCGGCAGAGACCGAAAGACATTGATGAGAACGCGGGACTTTTCCCCCTCCGCTTCAACCTTTGCAAGATCATCAAAGCGGGTTGCCCGCCCCTGATTGATCGGGATCATAACCGGATTTTTTTGGTAAGCCGAGCCTCTATTATTTTCTTTACCCATTTGGTCGGGCGCAATTGTTTCTTCCCTCACGTCGATTACATCGCCAAAAGGAGAAAATTCGGCTTTTCCGATTTTTAAAACGGCAAGCTCGTGCAATTGTCTTTTATGATTTTTGTGCTCGACCATTGTTTCCTGTTCTCCGGTTTTTCTTATTCTGTTTGAGGCTTATTTGGCCGGATGCACTTTTTGCCAATGGCGGGCAATATCTATTCGCCGCGCAATGTAAACCGACTTTTTGGCTGCCACATAATCGAGAAATTTTTCAAGCGCTTTTGCCCGCCCCGGATGGCCGACCAGGCGACAATGCAAGCCGATAGAAAGCATTTTCGGCGAGCCTTTTTCGCCCTCTTCATAAAGAACATCGAAACTGTCTTTAAGATAGTTGAAAAATTGTTCGCCACTGTTGAAACCTTGTGCGGTTGCAAAGCGCATGTCATTGACATCCAATGTATAAGGAATCATCAGAAACGGCTTTTCAATGCCTTCCACCCAATAGGGAAGTTCATCGGCATAAGTGTCTGACGAATAGATAAAGCCGCCCTCTTCCATGGTAAGCCGCAAAGTGTTGATCGACGGTTTTCCCTGATAGATTCCATATGGGCGTTCACCCGTTAGTGCTTTCTGGATGCGTATGGCTTCGCGAATATGAAAACGCTCTTCCTCTTCGTCGACATCCTTATATTCAAGCCAACGAAAGCCATGGGTGGCAATTTCCCAATCGGCCTCGACCATGGCTTTTGCAACAGCCGGATTGAGTTCCAAAGCCTTGGCCACGGCAAAAACTGTAAGCTTCATATTTCTTTCGGTAAAAAGCCGGTAAAGCCGCCAGAAGCCGACACGCGCACCATATTCATACAAGGATTCAATATTGAGGTTGCGCTGCCCTTCCCAAGGGACTGCGCCGACAATTTCGGACAATAAATGCTCGGAGGCTTTGTCGCCATGAAGAATATTGCTTTCCCCGCCCTCTTCATAATTGATGACAAATTGTACAGCAATTTTTGCCCCGTCCGGCCATTCGGGGTCTGGCGGGTTCGGCCCATAACCATAAAATTGGCGGGTGCGATAATCTTTCTTGGATTTCATGGTTCTTCTTCCCCAAACAACAAAATTGAAAAACACTGTCCGGAAAACACTTCGATCTAAAACCGCGTAGAATTTCCGCATCTGAACAGTTGCTGAAAATATGAAAAGCAAGAGCCATGCCACTTAACTTTCGGGTTATAATAGCGCCGACATTTCAGAAAAAACTTTTGTGCGTGTTTTTCCTTTCCGGCAGTGCTTTTTATCTGTCCGCTTTCATCCTTTCCGGAAGTGCTTTTTATGAGAACGTAATGCCCTTCCGGTGTTTCACTTGATTGTCGGAGCCTCGCTTAATTGCGGCGCAGCAGACCGCACTGATTGTTTCCGTTCCTTTATTTCACCTCGTACGAAATCAATACTATTGAACGAGCGACAAACTATCAAAAAAAGAAAAAACAAAACGAAAAACAAGCAAAATAAAAGCCCATTTATACGTGTTGCCCAATGGGTTATGCTTGAAATAACAGCAAATTATATTTGATTTTGCCTATTTTTTAATCTTGACAAGTTTCTGCCTTATATTTAGCCTTACAATCACCGGCATAAAGCGTATTGCGGGTCGATCGGGTCGATCCGGACAAAAAGTGTCATCCTCGTTTTAAACCGGCAGCCAAGGTTCTTCTAAAAGCCGGAGCTTGTTCCTTGGCCTGCCAATAATGGGGAATAGACATGCCAGAAAATAGCGAAATAAATCTTGCCAAGCTTGAGCGACAGGCAAAATATGATCTTGAATGTTTGAACTATCCTGCCCGTCAATGGGTAAAACCGAAGACATATCACGGCAATCCGGTGAAGGATGTTGTGATTATTGGCGGCGGACAAAGCGGTTTGACATTGGCGCTACAATTGCGGCGGGAAAGCGTTACAAACATTGCCATTCTGGATAAAAATGAAGCCGGTTTTGAAGGGCCATGGCGCACTTACGCCCGCATGCACACATTGCGCACGCCGAAATATGTGACAGGCCCTGATCTCGACATTGGCAGTTTGACTGTGCGTGCCTGGTGGGAAGCGCGTTTCGGGCATAAATCCTGGGAAGAGCTTTATAAAATCCCGACCAATCTTTGGGCGGAATATCTCGACTGGTTGAAAAAAGTTACCCATATAGAGGTGACAAACCGGACAATTGTAACCGACATAGAGCCGCTGCAAGATGGTGTTTTTGCAGTTCATATCGAAAGAAACGGCAAAGCCGATATGATCTATACGCGCCTTGTGGTTTTAGCGACCGGTATCGAGGGCAGCGGCCAATGGGTTGTGCCGGATATGTTCAAGGATGCTCTTGACAAGAAGGTTTATGCCCACACGGCCGAAGCAATTAATTTTGACAAACTTGCTGGTAAGCGTGTTGCCGTTGTGGGTGGTGGCTCGTCTTCTTTCGACAATAGTGCCACAGCTTTGGAACACGGTGCAAAATCGGTAAAGCATTTTGTCAGACGTTCCATTTTGCCGACAGTCAACCCTTACCGTTTTATGGAATATAGCGGGTTTTTGCGCCATTTTGCAGATCTTGATGACGACAAGAAATGGCAGTTCATGAAATATCTCTTCGATGTCAACCAGCCGCCAACACAGGATTCCTATTTACGGTGCACAAAATTCGACAATTATGAATTGAAACTTGCAAGCCCCATAAAAAGCTGCCGAATGGATGGTGAAAAGCTTGTCCTTGTCACACCGCATGAAAGTGATAAATTCGATTTTCTGATTGTCGGCACAGGCTTGATTATCGACCTTAAAACGCGGCCGGAAATTGCCCGTTTTGCTGATAAAATCGAAACCTGGGGCGACCATTTTACCCCGCCAGCGGGTGAAGAACATGCGGTGATTGCAAGCTGTCCTTATCTTGGGAAAAACTTCCAATTTCAGGAAAAGGTGAAAGGTGAAGCGCCTTACCTCAAGCGCATTTTCACTTATACTTTTGCCGGTATGCCGAGCCTTGCCGCATCGGCCGGAATTTCGGCTTTGAAATTCGGCGTGAGAAGACTTGCCTATGGGGTGAGCAGTGAATTGTTCTGCGAAGATGCCGATTATCATTATGATCTTCTGAGATCATTTGATGAGAAGGAGCTCACAGCACCCCAACCGGTCGCCATGGGAAAAGCCGGTTAAAAGCCATTCGGGTGAACGGATAATTGGCAATTGCCAAAACCGGCTCGCTTGAAAAGCAACAGGAACTTTCATGTTCCTTTCAATCATTTAGAATCGCGCCCTTTGTGGCGCGATTTTTATTGTTTTCCTGTTTGATTTTTTAAGCCCTGATTTCACTCTTTCCCCCGCTCGAAAGTCGAAAGCAATATTAAGAGAATTTAGATCAACCCGTGCGAATTTTAAGAACGCTCAATAAAAGCGCAGAGGTTGCACCGGAGCCGGTCAATAGTGTTTTTTCAAATCATTGATTTTATTTGATCTTTTTATTTTTTCATTTTCTTATTTGTAAAATTGCATAAAATTTAATCAATAAATAAAAACGCCTATTTTTTAAGTTTTTTCTCTTGTTTTCACTTGTTGTTCGTGTAAGTCTTGGGTCGTCGGAAATAAAACCGGTTTTCTTTTTTGAAGAAGAAAAAAACATCTTCAAAGAAAGAGAATAAGGTTTTCCGGCAAATACAGGATGACACTATAGGTTAAAAAATACGCTTGGTTTCGTAAGTTGAATATCTATACGCCGCCTTTCTTGTGCTGATTATCCGCTTTTTTGAAAACGGATAATACCCGACAGCACAAATGGCATAACTCAAAATTGTTCATAATGCCCGTTCGGTTTTTCGGGTTTTTCAAAAAAACCGGAATGCTTTTTTAAGCGGGAGAGGAAAAGTTCATGCAGGCAAAATGCCGAAATAATAGCGACAGTGCTTTTTATTCCCTCCCTCGCACCGGCTTTTCAATGAGCCTCACTTCTTGCCTCGAAGGCAAAATGAAAATTGCAACTTCGAAAATACTGTGCCTCAAAAAGCCCGCTATAAAAAGCTTTATTCGCAAGCAATCCGAACAGGCATTTTCGACTTTTAAACACGCTTTTCCGCTTGCTAGTTTTCAGGCCATGAAATTTGCTTTGACTAGTTTTCAGGTCATGAAATTTGCTTTGAAAAGTCTTTTTAAAACAAGACTTCTTTCGGCCAGTTTTCTTTCATCAAGCCTTCTTTGTGGGAGTTTGGCGCTTCTTTTGTTTTCCCAAACGATTGAGGCCAAAGAGGTTCAAAAGGCCCCTGACAAAGTGCGTTTTCAACTCGACTGGTTACCTGGTGGTGATAAAACCGCCATTTATGTTTGTGTAAACAAAGGGTTTTGCAAATCCGAAGGGCTTGATGTTGCCATTGAACCCGGACGTGGCGGCAATGATGCCATTACCCGCATTGCTGCCGGAGTGAGCGATGTGGGGGCAGCCGACATCACCGCGCTTATGGCTGCGCGTGTAAGCGCAAATGTGAAGGTGAGCGCGGTTATGGCAATTTTCAACAAAACGCCGCATGCGTTTTATGTCCTTTCCGACAGTCCCATCCACTCAATTGCCGATATAAAGGGCAAAGCCGTTGCCACCTCGCCTTTTACCGCTTCCAACCTTTTCTTGCCGCCTTTCCTGAAAACCCAGAATTTATCCATGGATGATATTGCGCTTACACGCGTCGACTCCGGTGCTTTGGGGCCGATGTTGATAACCGGAAAGACCGATGTGATTATTGCATGGCTCACCGACTATACGCGCTATGAAGAGCAGGCGAGAATTGCGCATAAAGAAATCAGAGCCTTTCCGTGGGTCGAAAGTGGCCTTGATCTTTATGGCAGTTCGCTGATTGCCGCAGACAAATTCATTTCCGAAAAGCCTGATGTTCTGACCCGCTTTATCAAGGCCTATCGGCAGTCAATCATATTCATGCATGAACATCCCGATGAAGCGGTGGATGCGGTAATGGAAAGTGTTCCCGAACTTGATCGGCAGAGTGTTAAAGGGTCGCTTCTTGATACATTGAAGCTCATTTACAATGACGAGACAGATGAATACGGCCTTGGCACTTACCGCCGCGACAAGCTTCAACGCACATGGCAAAAAACGGCCGAAGCTTTAAACCTCGACCCGAATGCGATAACTGCTGAAAGTGCTGTTAAAACCGGTTTTTCCGAAAATCTGGAGGGCTTCAAATGACACCAAGCCAATTGCAATCTGTTGAAATGAAATCCGGCAATGCGATTTCTCCCCCCTCTATCCGTTTTGAAGGGCTAAGCCAGTTTTTCACAACATCGACAGGGCGAACAGAAGCCCTTCACAACATTAGTTTCGATGTCCGCTATCACGAATTTCTTGCGGTATTGGGGCCTTCCGGTTGTGGCAAATCCACGCTTTTGCGGTTGATTGCCGGACTCTTGAAACCGACACAAGGCAAGGTGGAAGTTTTCGGGATGCCGGTTACGGAACCGCGCGAAGATGTCGGCATTGTTTTTCAGCGCCCGACATTGCTACCATGGCTCAATATTGTGGACAATATTACTTTTCCCATCAAACACAAGTTCGGCAAGGTCAATTCCGCCGATATTGATAAAGCCCACGAACTTGTGCGCATGATCGGGCTTACCGGTTTTGAAAAACGCATGCCGGACGAATTGTCGGGCGGTATGCAGCAGCGTGTCGGCATTGCCCGCGCGCTCCATCTCGACCCCGATATTTTGTTGATGGACGAACCGTTTTCCGCCCTTGATGCGCTAACCCGCGATGAAATGGGTTTTGAACTTTTAAGAATTTTTGCCGACAGGCCGAAAACCGTGTTGTTCATTACCCATTCTGTCAATGAAGCTGCCATTCTTGCCGACCGTGTGCTGGTTCTTGCCGGTCGGCCGGGAACTGTTTTAACCGAACTCGACGTGCCGCTCGGACGGCCACGCAACGCCGAAACTGCAAACCAAAAGGTGGTCCATGACTTCGCTCACACCCTCAGAAACCTCCTCATCAAGCCAAAGCTCGCTTAAGATGAGGAAGATAAAGCTGTTTCACTTCTCCTCGCTGCTCTCTGGCTTACCGGCAGTGTTGCTGATTGTGGCTATTCTTGTGATCTGGCAAATCGCGGTGACAGTATTTGCCATTCCCTCTTTCATCCTGCCGGCGCCGATTGAAATTTTTAAAGCTTTCCATGTGATTGATGGGGCGCGTTGGGCTGTTCATATATTTGCAACCTTGCGGGTGGCACTGCTCGGCTTTTTTGTATCCATTCTGATTGCCTTGCCGCTTGCTGTCTGTCTTATCCGCTCGCCGCTTTTATCAAAAACGGTTTATCCGTTATTGGTCATTATCCAGTCGACACCGGTTGTTGCCATTGCGCCGATTGTCATTGTCGCCTTCGGTTCGGGTGATTTTCCGCGCATTCTCATCACCTTTCTTATTTCGTTTTTTCCGCTGGTCATTGCCACTTCGACAGGGCTTCTTGCAACACCGCCCGAACTTATCGAATTGTCAAAATCGCTCCGCGCACCGGTTCGCCGTGAAATATTGCAAATCCGCCTGCCCTATGCCGTGCCCTATATTTTCTCGGCCTTGAAAATTTCCATTACTTTATGCGTTATCGGTGCGGTTGTTGCCGAATTTGTTTCGGCCGACAAGGGCATCGGTTTCTTCCTCCAGCTTTCCACCTCGATTTATAAAATACCGCAAGCCTGGGCGGGGCTTTTTGTGCTGGCTGCCATATCGCTTATCTTGTTCCAACTTGTTATTCTTACCCAGAAACTTCTCTTCCCGTGGAGTATCAAAAAGGGTTGAAATTAGGAAAGCTCCAAAAGATAAAAAACGGACAAGGGGGGGATTAAACATTTTGCAACACCGTTTGATGAAATATCTTGACGAGGTGGCGCGTTCCGGCTCGATACGGAGTGCCGCACAAAAGCTTCATGTTGCCGCTTCTGCCATCCAGCGGCAAATAAAGCTCTTTGAAGAAGAAATCGGCACACCGGTTTTTTCCCGCAGCCATAAGGGGCTGGAACTCACCGCCACCGGCGAACTGGTGCTTGGACATATCCGCGAAACAATGCGCAATGAAGAGCGGATGTTGAGCGAGATTAAAGCTCTCAAAGGTGTTATCCGCCAGAATTTGACAATTGTATGCGAAGAAAATCTCGCTAGCACCCTTCTTTTTTCGGCAATTGTCGACTTCCAGCAAAACCATAAATCTACAAAAATCAACGTATTGACCGCGCAAAACGAGGATGTGCAGAATGTGCTTCTTGATGGCAAAGCCGATCTTGCTTTGGCCTATGACATTGAAAAGCAGCCCCGTTTTGCCATTGATAAAGAGGTGAAATGCCCGCTTGGGCTTTTTCTTCGCAAAGGTCATAGTCTCGAAAAACGTTTGCATGGAAAAACCAAAGTCAATCTTGCCGAAATTATCGGCGAAGCTTTGGTGCTTCCTGAAAAAGGCACAAAATTGAAATCGCTCATCGAAACGCTTGGGCCCCCGCTTGTGACCGCCGTTCCGATTGTCGAAACATCATCCATTCCATTGATCGTTCAACTCGTTGCAACGGGAAACTATGTTTCCATTTTAAGCCGCACAGAATTGCCGGAAGGGTTTGACAATGAATTTCTCTTCATTCCCGTTATTACCCATCCGGCCTTCCGCATTTTGACATTGTTTCACCAGACAAGCCGCGTACTCAAACCGGTTGAACAACAGTTTCAACATGTATTGACGAGAAAAATGAAAGAAAGTCTTGGCCCACGCAATCCAAACTTTTCCGGAGGAGAAGCAAAAGAGGCAGAGTAAATATTATGAAACCTGTCTGCGATCGCCTAAAAAAGGTTCAAAGATTGTCTGCCCAATTTTTATAAACCTCGGCCGATAAAACAGGCAAAACAACGATAAATTGGAGCAAATTTTTGAAGGGGTTTTAAAAGCTTTTTGACGAGCCGGGCTTGCGACGAAAGAGACTTTTTAACAAGTGAGACTTTTTGAAAAAGCTTTCACAAAAGAGGAGACAACAATTCGATGAATGAGAAAGACTATTATTTTCCGCTTGGCGGATTACAACCACGTTCCGAACTTTTGAGCAGCAAAGCGACCTTCAAAGACGCTTATATGGTGATGCCCGCTTCTGTCATGACGGATATTGTCACAAGCCAATTGCCGTTTTTTACAAAATCCCGCTTTTGGGTGTTGGCGCGCCCGATGACAGGTTTTTCAGAAACATTTTCCCAATATATCGGCGAGATCGAACCTTCGGGCGGGTCAACACATCCCGAAAATGACAAGCGTGCGGAAGCCGTTTTCTTTGTGACCGATGGTGCACTCACCATTGTGCTAGAAGGCAAAAAACATGTTCTTCACAAAGGTGGTTTTGCCTATCTTCCAGCGGGGCACGATTATCAATTATGGAATGAAGCAAAAACCACCGCGCGCTTTCACTGGATCCGCAAGGCTTATGAAAAAGTGGAAGGGCTTGATAAACCTGATGCAATTTTTTCTTCCGACCAGCAAATAACGCCTGCCGAAATGAAAGGCCATGAGGGTGTATGGTTGACAAGCCGTTTCATGGATATGAACGACTTGCGCCATGACATGAATGTTGCCATTGTCACCTTTATGCCGGGCGCCCATATTCCTTTCATGGAAACCCACGTTATGGAACACGGGCTTTATGTCTTGCAAGGCAAAGGCGTTTATCGGCTGAATGATGATTGGGTGGAAGTCGAAAAAGGCGATTTTATGTGGTTGCGCGCATTTTGCCCGCAAGCCTGCTATGCAGGCGGACCGGAACCATTCCGTTATCTCCTCTATAAAGATATAAACCGGCACGCAAAACTCTGGTAGAGCGAAACTACGGGTTGTCGATGCGAGACTTTGCGAAGGCGAAATTTGGTGGGGCAAAACTTTAGTAAAGCGAAAATTTTCGAAGCCAAAACTCTACTCATGTTTTGAAATTGCGAGTTTTGAATAGCAAACAGCCGTTAAAAGCCATCCATGCGTTAAAATGCTCATCGTCGTCGTGAGGAATCGCCACATCTTGTCTTCAGGATGTTCGACGGCATTGTGCTGCAGTTTCCGTCCAGTGTGTCAGATGATCGCTTGTGATGACGACTGAAAGCTCTCCTTGACTTGTCTTCAATATTGGTTATTTGTAATACAATAAAGGAGATCGCATGGCTCGCACAACAACAATGACGGTACGCATTGGCGAAACACTAGGTGATTATGTTGCCCGCCAAATAGGCGATAACGGGCCTTATGAAAATGTCAGCGAATATGTGCGTGATCTCATAAGAAAAGACAAGGAACGCCACGACGAACAGGCGTTTAACCGGCTGAAAGCCGAATTGCAGCTTGCGTTTTCCGAACCTGACGAGAGTTACATTACTATTTCGGCGGCAGACATTATTTCCAGATACAAGAACAAGTCATGAGCGGTTTTCAGCTGCAACAGGCAACAATTTTCCGTCTTGACGAGATCTATCGCTACACGTCAAACAAATCGGGCGCGGCACGGGCAGAAGACTATTTGAATGGTTTATTCAACTGTTTTCAGGCAATTGCCGATGGTCAGGTAATGTCACGACCGATACCTGCCAAATTTTCCGTTCACGGCTATTTCTATCACTATAAACATCATTATATCTATTGGAAAAAGCTGAAAAACAACGATACAGGTATCGTCACAATATTGCATGAGCGTATGCACCAGATCGACCGTTTTAAAGATGATTTTATCTGAAACGCGAAAAGAGTGCCCGTGTGAAGACAGCTTTGATTGGCTGCAACTTTGATGACGAGCTTTTAAAATTTTCATAAATATAGGGCTTGGCATAAATAAAAATCTTTATGAAACCCAAGCTTTCATTGCCTCACGCTTAAACAGGCAATGACGGGAAGTCAGCACTTTGAACTTGCCGCTGTCATCAGCGCTACGTGTTCTGTCTCGTTATAATCAAACTTTTGTCAGTTGCTGTTTTAAAGCTCAATAGTGGCGTATAAGAATAATGATTTGAAAACACATTCTGATAAGGCAATTTTTATGGCTGAAACACTCATCCAATGTTTTGACGGGCACAATGACATTCTCTCCAAAATCCGCGACGAGAAAAACCTTGACCCTTCGGCTTTCATCAATGGTTTTGAAAGTGCAGAACTTGACCTGCCAAAGGCTGAAAAAGGCGGCCTTATTGGCGGGCTTTGTGCAGTTTATCCGCCATCGGTTGATCTTCAGCCCGATAAAAACGGTGTCTATCCTGAATTATTGTTAAAAGACGCTACAAAGCCCACCATGGAAATGGCAAAGCTTCTCCATGATATTGAAAAGCTGAAACCTGAACGTTTCAAAATTTGCAAAACCGCGCGCGATATTAAAGAGGCAATCAAGGCGCATCAATTTGCTGCGGTTTTTCATATTGAAGGTGCGGAAGCCATTGGCGAAAATCTGGAAGAACTTACCCGTCTTTATCAGGATGGATTGCGCAGCCTCGGCCCCGTCTGGAGCAGACCCAATATATTCGGTTTCGGAGTACCGTTCAAATATGGTTCGACCGGCGACATCGGACCGGGCTTGACAGATACGGGTAAAAAACTTGTTCGCGAGTGTAACAAGCTCGGCATTATGGTTGATCTTTCTCATATGAATGAAAAAGGCTTCTGGGACATTGCAAAATTGAGCGATGCGCCGCTTGTTGCTTCCCATTCAAACGCCTATCACTTGAGCCATCAAAGCCGCAACCTCACCGATGAGCAATTGCGCGCTATCGGAAAAAGCAAGGGCTTGGTCGGCATTAATTTCGGTGTCAAATTCCTGCGCGAAGATGGCGAACGCAACCGCGACACACCGCTTAAAACCATTATCAACCACATGCGCTATATTGTCGATATTGTCGGCGTGGAACATGTCGGCCTCGGTTCGGATTTCGATGGCACAACAATTCCGAATGAATTGCATGATTGTTCACAATTGCCGAAGCTCGTCGCCGAAATGGAAAAATCCGGTTTCAACCATGACGAGATCGAGAAAATCACCTCGAAAAACTGGATCTCGGTTCTCGAACGCACCTGGGGCGAATAAAGCTTTTTTGAAAAGCCAATGCGTTCGGACGGTTCGTCGCATTGGCAAAATATGTTTTCGCAATTTACGGCATAAAGAAAGACAAAAGACAACACTGGTACGTGAACCGGCGTTGCCTGCATTGAAAAACCACCGCGCATCAAAACGCTACAGTTTTAACGGGAATATTTTTGGCTCTCCAAAGTTCCGGCGAAGATACATTTTCCTTTAACAATCTTGAGGCTCATGGCAACTGCCCCGCTCAGGAAAAGAATTTTTCAGCTATAGCTTTCAAAGCCGATTGCGGCAAATCTTTGCGGATGAATTCAACGCCTCGCTTTTCTCTATGCAGCACAAGGCAGTAAGCGCATTGTGTTTACATCTTTCCAATAAATCGAATGGGACTCGCGCGCTTCTTTTTTCTTCCCGCCGATAGTCATGGCAAAATGGTCAGGATTTTAATCCATCAACCGCATTCCTGAAAAATCAATCAGTATATTTTAAATGGAATTGATCACGCGTTTCATTTGAACAATAGCTGCTTGCGTTGTATTCGTGTTTTTTTGAGATAATTTTGCTTTTCCCCTGCCAATCAGGCAGAATGGATAAATAGTTTTTCAAGCAGCTATTCATCCCACAATTAACGGCATTCATTTAAAGGCTGCAGAAATTGACATAAGCACGTGATGTCAATAGATGAAGGAAACGCCTTTGAAGGGCGCTTGAGGACATTTGTCATGGCCAATATATATCGCGAATTATTCAAAAAACCCGGCACTGTTGCCTTTTCGGTAACGGGGGTATTCGCACGTATTCCGATATCGATGATTTCAATCGGCATTATGACAATGTTTGCCATTGAAGGTTTGGACTATGCCACCGCCGGTCTCGTTTCGGCAAGTTATGTCCTCTCCAATGCCATTATTACGCCGCAAATATCAAAACTTGCCGATGAATACGGGCAAGCCCGTGTGGCGCGTCCGGCACTTCTGATTTCTTTCCTGTCGCTTTGCGGCTTGTTGATTGCCGCACAATATAAAGCGCCGCTTTTCATCTTGATTATTGCCGCAATTCTCATCGGTTTTATGCCGAGTTTCGGCTCTTTCGTGCGCACACGTTGGTCGCAACTCTATCATGGTTCGCCGCTTTTACGTTCGGCCTTTGCCTATGAATCAATTGTTGATGAATTGATCTTCATGGTCGGCCCCATTATTGCGATCGAGCTTACAAACCATCTGTTTCCGGCTGCCGGACCGCTTGCTGCCGGTCTTATCATGCTCGTTGCAGGCTTGATCTTTACCTTGCAAAAATCGACCGAGCCGGTCGCCCATGGCAAGCGGCAAAAAGGCTCCACATCGGTTATCCGGCTTTTTTCGATCGAGCTTCTCACTGTGATTATGTTTTGCGTCGGTACCATTTTCGGCACTGCGGAAATTTCGGCCGTGGCCATCGGCAAATCGCTGCAACAGTCAAATTACACTGCGCTGCCACTTGTGCTTTATGCGGCAGGCTCTTTCATTGCCGGCATTGTTTATGGTGCACTGCCTGCCCGCATGACATTGTCAAAACAGCTTCTTGTTGCCACCATCGTTGCTGCGGTTACAACATTGCCACTCTTGCTTGTCACAAACTTATGGAATTTGAGCGTCGTGCTTCTTATTGCAGGTGCGGCCTGTTCGCCAACAATCATCATTGCGATGTCGTTGATTGACACAATTGTACCGCCTGAAAAACTCACCGAAGGCATGTCGTGGGGAATTACCGGAATGGCAATGGGTGTCGCGGCAGGCGCTGCCATTTCGGGAAAACTGATTGATGCTTTTAACCCCGAAAGCGGCTTTTATGTTTCCATTGTCGGCGGCTTTCTTGCACTAATTTTAACGGTTTTCGGGCAAAAATATCTCAAACCCAAAACACCAAAGCCGAAAACCATTCTAGAAAATTCCTGAACGGTGCACGCTTTCGGCCTTTCGCTGTTTCGTCACTCTCTTCAAAGTCCACCAGCTTTGGCAGATTCTGCCTTAAGCCGCTTATTCTTGGGCCTCCCTTCAAGCAGCTTTTTATCCCTTGCCACAAAAGAGCTTTTCTCCCTCTTTTTTGCTCTCTTTTGAAGCAAGCTTTTCCTGTTAAATTTGCTTGAAGAGCCAAGCGCGATCAAGCTGTCGCTGCTTTAGAGGACTAGAGCACTTTTTGCTTTTTCCAAGTGCCCGAAAGATAATAGGAAAGCGCCAGAATGAGCGAGGCAAAAGCACCGACGGTGAAGCTCCACCAGATGGCATCTGCCTTTATGGAGCCATAAAACATGTAATAGAAGCCGAGCCGCACCGGATAGACAGCAATGAACAGGCAAATGAGCGGCACAAGAACCGCGCCATTGGCACGAACTGTTGAAAAGAGCACCATTGCAAGGCCGAAAAACAGAAAGCTCCAGCTTGCAATCGCCTGAATATGCTGCGCCATTGGCACGGCCGCGCTATCATTGCCCAAAAACAGGATAATGACCGGACGATCAAAGATGAGCAATAAGCCAAGCAGAATGGCTGTCATGACAAATGTTGCTGCGCAGCCGATCAATGTGGTTTTTGAAATCCTGTTCCAGCGACCGGCGCCGATATTTTGCGCAACCATTGCGCTAACCGCCGCCCCCACTGCCATGGAAGGCATTTGCAGGTAGGTCCATAATTGCTGCATGATGTTATAGGCGGCAATGGTGGTCACACCTTCCTGATTGACAAGACCGATCATGACAAGGCCGGATGTGGCAATGATGACCATTTGCAGGCTCATCGGGAAACCTTTCAGCACGATGAAGCGCATCAGGCTAAAATCCGGCCAGATATAGGTGAGTTCCCGCCCTTTAAGCCGCAAAGGCAATTTCTTCACATAGATATAGATAATCATGGCAAAAAGCGCGAGATAGCCCGAAACAGATGTCGAGGCGGCAGCCCCCGCAATGCCCATTTCCGGAAAAATCCACAAGCCCAAGATGAGCACGGGGTTGAAAATAATATCAAGCACAACATTGACGCACATAAAAATGAGCGGCGTCATAGAATCGCCCGCCCCGCGAAGCCCCATCATAATCATGACCATCAAAAGATCGGGGGGTGCAGCAAGGAAGATAACACGCAAATAATCTTCTGCCAGCGTAAAAGCATCAGCCGGTGTTTCAAGAAAGCGCAAAATTTCGGGCGAAAAAAACCACCCCAAGACCGCCAGAACCACCGAGAGAAACAGACAAAAGCCGATGGATGCGCCGAATGCCTGCCGCGCACGGTGCAAATCTTTGCGCCCGATGGATTGGCCAACCATAATGGTTGCCGCCATACCGAAACCGAAAACAAGGGCAAACAAAAGAAAGGTGATAATATTGGCATTGGCCGTTGCCGCAAGTGCACTTTCGCCTAAAAACCGCCCCACCCAGATTGTGTTGATCGAACCGTTGAGCGATTGCAAAACATTGGACAGCAATGTCGGAATGGCAAAGAGAAGCAACGTTCTGGTGATCGGGCCTTCAGTCAGATTAGTGAGAACAATTGTTTTTTTATGCGGCAAGTGAACGCTCCATCAGCGCATTTTATTGATCACCCCGAAGCGGGTAAAACGTTATTTTTAAAGAATGATATAAAACATATAGGTGTCGTAAATGTTATGTGTAGCCCTTTCGGACGTTCCATGAACATTAACGATGAAGAATTTATTTTTCCCTCAAGGTCAAGAATGAAATGAAAAACCACGATAAAGTGAAGCCGGTTTTTGTCGCTCTCACTGTTCTTCACAGTTGAAACCGGTCAAGATAATGTCGGCCTCAATGATGCTATCGGGATTGTCGCGATTTTCAGTCATAAACAGTTTTCAGGTTCTATCGGTTTAGGCCATATCAGTTTTTCATGTATAAGGTTTGAGAGTCATCAAGGTTCTTCGCGCTATATAGGCACACAGGTTATAAAGGTTCCATCGTTCAAAAGTCGGGTTCGGGTTATTTAATGCACATTCTTCCTATGGTTCTGGCTGTCGCTTTGTTTATGGAACATGTGGATTCCAATGTGATTTCCACATCCCTTCCCGCCATTGCCGCCGATTTGAACACAAGCCCCATCGCGCTCAAACTCGCCATGACTTCCTATCTCGTGGCACTTTCGGTTTTCATTCCCATAAGCGGGTGGATCTCCGACCGTTTCACCGCCCGCATCATCTTCCGTGTTGCCATTGTGGTTTTTCTTGCAGGCTCTGTTTGCTGCGCTTTTTCCTTCTCGCTCCATTCCTTTGTTTTATCGCGCTTTTTGCAAGGCATAGGCGGGGCAATGATGACACCTGTCGGCCGGCTTCTTCTCGTTAAATCCACCCCGAAAAACCAGCTTGTCATTGCCTTCCAGTGGTTCTCCATTCCCGCCCTTGTTGGCCCGCTTGTAGGCCCGCCGCTTGGCGGCTTCATCACCACCTTTTTTTCATGGCACTGGATTTTTCTCATCAATATCCCGATCGGTTTTATCGGGCTTGTGCTGTCATCAATCTATCTGCCAAAAAATGAAAAGAGATATATCCGCCCGCTTGATTGGACAGGCTTTTTCCTTTCGGCAATCAGCCTTTCCGGCTTTATTTTCGGCCTTTCGATTGTGAGCCTTCCCGCCTTGCCGCAAAGTGTCGGCATCAGTGTCACCATTTTGGGCGTGATTTTCGGCACCATATATATCAAACACGCAAAAAACCGCACAGCTCCGCTTCTTGACCTTAAGCTTTTTTCCGATCCGGTTTTTGCACGCGCCATTATCGGCGGC
This sequence comes from Bartonella sp. M0192, assembly GCF_016102305.1. NCBI lineage: Bacteria > Pseudomonadati > Pseudomonadota > Alphaproteobacteria > Hyphomicrobiales > Bartonellaceae > Bartonella > Bartonella sp. M0192. Next base: position 2,211,714 of record NZ_JACFOU010000001.1, read on the forward strand.
AGCGTTTTCCGGCTTGGCATTGGCGCCGTGCCTTTCCTGCTTCCCATGATGCTGCAACTTGCCTTTGGCCTTTCGCCGATTGAATCCGGCCTTATGGTTCTTGCCGCGGCCATCGGCTCGCTCGGCATGAAGTTCGGGGCAAAAGAAGTTTATGCCCGTTTCGGCTTTCGCAAAGTGTTGATGGCGGGTTCTCTCGTCTCGGCAATGTTTACCGCTTCCAATGGCTTGTTTTACCCCACCACGCCCTATTTGCTGATGATTATCGTGCTCCTGTTCGGCGGCTTTTTGCGCTCGCTTTTCTTCTCCGGTGTCAATGCGCTTGCCTTTTCCGATATTGCCAAAGAAGACATCAGTCAGGCAACGCCGATTGCCGCTGTTGCCCAACAGGCTTCAATGGCGCTCGGCATTGCAATTGCTGGCGCGGTTCTGGAAATTGCGAGCTCCTTTCACGACAATATATTGAAACTTGGCGATTTTCATACGGGCTTTTTCGTCGTCGGCTTCATCTCGGCACTTGCTTTCTTCATCTTCCGCACATTGCCACGTGATGCAGGCCATGCCTTGAACGAAAAAAGCAAACAGTCCACCGCACAACACTTATGAAACCGAAACATCTTCTACAGCCGCTTGACCGCATTTTCTAATCTGTTACAACCCGAAGCCCGAACGTTGTTCGAGAGCTTCAGTTGCGGCTTGACCGCATTTTCTAATCTGTTACAACTGGCTGAAATCGCCTGTGAAATTTCGATCTGTTGCGGCTTGACCGCATTTTCTAATCTGTTACAACACGCCACCAAAACACTAAGGGCGGGCGCGTGATGTGGCTTAACCCCATTTTCTAATGTGGTGCTTCGTCCGGAGACTTCATACATGGCTACCGATCGTTGCTATTTGACCAAATTTTTTGACCTGAAACAACGCTGTTTGCGGCTTCAAGTTTTTCTGGTTTTAGTGCTCTGTTGTCTCGCGATAACGAAGTCGAGTGGAATTACTCTTAACATCTTCAAGTCTTTCAAGGCTCATGACTCGACCTCGTTCTCTACAGATCCCGTCTTCACCAGCACTCTCACCGCAACGCTACCCGATTATCCATTCTCAGTCATAATATTCCCGTTTCACGGGATAGGAGTTATTTTACGATTTTTCCGAAGTTTCAACGCTGATGTTGTGAGTTCTCCGCATATGAGCGCAATAAAAGAGTAAAAGCCCCATCCAATCCAATTTATATTTTATACTAGAGCGGTAATTAATTATGAATACAAAGACTAAGCTTGATGCTTTAACGTCTCTACGATTTTTTGCTTGCTTAATGATTATTTTCCATCATTGTTCGACAACATTTTTCGGAGAGATAACACCATTTTTTTCCGTTATAATATCTCGGCTTGCGCAAGGTGTTTCATTCTTTTTTATTTTATCCGGTTTTATATTGGCATATGCATACAGAGAATTTAATAACGAACGAACTATTTTTATGTTCTTTAAAGCCCGTTTCGCGCGTATATTTCCATGCTACATATTTTGCTTTTTGTTAGGATATTTTTTATTACATTATCGTATTAATTGGAGTACTTTAATTCCTTTTATATTCATGGCACAATCTTGGATACCGAATGTGCGTTATTATTTTTCATATAATGCAGTGTCATGGAGTATTTCTACTGAATTTTCATTTTATATTGTATATCCATTATTGTTAATAATTCTACATAAAAAACCTAAATTGTTAATTTTTATATCTTCCATTCCTTTATTGCTAATTATCTTCATTAATGGTTACTTTTCTATACCATGGATGGCGCCAGATAATAATAAGTTAATACAATTAACAGGGCATGCCCTTCTTTACATTAATCCATTGTCGAGGATTTTTGAGTTCTCCATCGGTATGTTCCTATATTATTTATGGGAGCAAAAGAATAATAAAGAAAATTACAAAATAGCGACTGTTTACCAATTTATTTCCGTTTTTGCGCTTATTATCTTTATTCTCTTCCCGTCTATTTCTGATACTTTTTATAGAATATATTTTGGACCTGTTGTATATAACTGGTCAACTTTGGTGGGCGGATTTGCCGTAATGGCTGCTGTAATCTATTTTTTTGCACAAGATGGGTTACTCTCTCGTTTAATTTCCAATAAGTTATTTGTTACATTAGGTGAAATAAGTTTTTCTATATATATGTGTCATCAGATAATACTGGTTTTTTTCAGTAGTCACAACGCCGTACTTTTTCGTTTTTCCGGCGGAATAAATTTTATATTATATTTTTTATATGTAATTCTTTTATCTTATGTAATATGGGTTTTTATAGAAACACCTATAAGAAAATTTATTGTAGGCGGGAAGATTGTTCATAGGTCAAATCTTATGAGCGAAACAATGAAAATTAATAGTGTTTTTAGCCTTTATTCTATTATCGCTTTGGTAGCGTTATTATCTATATCCTTCTACATACATTCGTTACTCAGGTAACTTGATGCGCTAATAGTTTCGGCTTCGGCTTGACCGCATTTTCTAATCTGTTACAACGCACTGGAGTGCCACTGGTTTTTCCCCGATGTTGCGGCTTGACCGCATTTTCTAATCTGTTACAATTCTTTTGCAACTTTGGGAGCAGTGTCAGCCGTTGCGGCTTGACCGCATTTTCTAATCTGTTACAACCATCGGCAACGAATGGTCCGCGCCCATCGCAGTTGCGGCTTGACCGCATTTTCTAATCTGTTACAACCGCAGCGATTAGCGAGCTTTCAGTCACAAATGTTGCGGCTTGACCGCATTTTCTAATCTGTTACAACCGACCATTCAACGTTTAATGAACAAAGCTGTTGCGGCTTGACCGCATTTTCTAATCTGTTACAACTGACGGTAAGCTTGCGTTTATTAACGTCTTGTTGCGGCTTGACCGCATTTTCTAATCTGTTACAACATTGAACGCTCGGAGTGCAAAAGGTTTCGTGTTGCGGCTTGACCGCATTTTCTAATCTGTTACAACCACTGGCGTTTGTCTGAACCGTTGGAGGCAGTTGCGGCTTGACCGCATTTTCTAATCTGTTACAACCGATGTCCACTTAACCCTTTGTTTTATAAGGTTTAAGTGGATATTTTTTTTAAAAAAAATGCTGTTTTTCATTAAAATAACACCGGTAAATTTCGATTTTTTTTGACGTGCCTTTCACGTTTTACTTGAAAATCTAACAATATTTTCACATAAGCACACGATCAATTTGCTTGTCCCGTAAGGCAAAAAAAATATCGAAATTTCATCGTTCGGGCAAGGTAGAAGTGATCTTACCAACACAGGATAAGCCGGCATGTTCGGGCTTTTTTTTACAAAGACCTCAAGCAATTTTGCCCCCCACGGTTTTCGATTTTTTAGGAAAGCTTTTGATAATATACCGGTGAATGCGTCGTGCTACTTAACAAGAAGTCCGCTTTGATAAAGCAGACTTTAAGACAGCGTGATAAACCTTAAGACAGCGAGTTAAACCGGTTTGTCGCATCCGTTTTGCTTTTGTCAATTTTTAAGCGTGGCTAAAATGAAAAAGCCTGCACCACTCGGCCAGTTTCACCAAATCGTCCCGATTGAAACGGCCTCATCAGGCCTTTTTTATAAAAGGCCTGATTGTTCAGCCAAGCTTTTGAGGCCTGCCAGTTCAACTTAGTTTATTCAGGCCTCTTTATTGAAGCGGGCGTGTTCAGGCGCATTTGCTCAACTGGCCGATCCATTTTTCGCGTTCGAGGACATAATTGTCGGCGATAACCAGACCGGAAACCAGCGAGTTTTGTTCGGATGTTCCGATATATTCAAAGCCCTGTTTTTCGATAACGCGGCGGGAAGCTTTATTGGCCGCGAAATTCGAAACATAAAGCGCATCAATATCGGTTGCACGGAAAGCGGCATCAATCAGGCTGCCAACCGCTTCAGTTGCATAGCCTTTATTCCAATAGGGTTTGCCAATCCAGTAACGCAGGCTCAAGCCTTCGCCCTCTTCGCGGTCCTTTATATGACAGGCGCCGATAAATGCGCCATCTTCGGCTTTTGTAATGGCATAGGCGCAATAGCCCATCTCGCCCGCCACCGAACGAAGAATGTATTCTGCTGCATGTTTTCGTGTGAATGGAAAAGGCACGGATTGAAGCATGGCAGATACATTCCGGTTGTTGGCGAGATCGGCAATGGCGTCCATGTCTTCTACATTGGGTGCGCGTAAAACAAGCCTTTCAGTTACCAGAACCGGGCAATCCAAGGTTCTGGGCGGCCTCTTTCTTATTTCTTCTAATAATTCAGTGCTCATAGTTACCTCCTGGAGCAAAAGAAAAAGGGAAGGATGGTGTCCCATCTTTCCCTTTAATTTGCTTTGGAAGCTAACCGGGGTCCAACGGGACGCCGGTTTTATTTAAGAGCTCCGGCTTACTCTGCTGCCTCCGCCATCGGAATCACCGACACATAGGAGCGGTCATTCGCTTTGACGCAGAAAGATACTTTGCCCGCTTTAAGGGCAAATAATGTATGGTCTTTACCCATGCCGACATTTTCGCCAGGGTGCCATTGTGTGCCGCGTTGCCGGATAATGATGTTACCCGGAATAACTGCTTCACCACCAAATTTTTTAACGCCTAGGCGTTTTGATTCTGAATCGCGACCGTTACGCGAGGAACCACCAGCTTTTTTGTGTGCCATGGTTGTTCTCCTTTAATCTCTCTTACTTTTCCGACTTTTTAGCGGCTGCCTTTTTCGGCGCTGCTTTTTTTTCGGTTGTTTCTGTTTTGGCTTTCTTTGCAGCCGGTTTTTCAGCCTTTGGTGCTGCCTCTTTGGCGGCTACCGGTTTTGCTGCTTTTTCAGCCGGCTTTGTTGCAGCCTTGGAAGGCTTTGCACCACCTGTAAGAATTTCGGAAATGCGAATTGTGGTGAATTCCTGACGATGACCACGAATGCGCTTCGAATTCTGGCGGCGGCGCTTTTTGAAAGCAATAACTTTGCGTGCACGTGCCTGTTCAACAACCTCTGCTGTTACCAACGCATCGGCAACCACAGGAGTTCCGATTGTTGCTGTTTCACCTTCGCCGACAACGAGAACCTGATTGAACTCCACAATATCGCCGGCATTGCCAGCGACCTTTTCAACTTTCACAAGTTGGCTGGGGGAAACACGGTATTGTTTACCACCCGTCTTGATGACTGCGAACATTTTTTACCCTTTCGTTCCATCCGGATCTTGTCCAACACTTCAAAGCGATAAGACAGCCCGTCTTTTTATCAGTCGTTAAAATTATCAGTCTTTAAAATTTGCCAGCCCTAAAAACCGACCGGCATAATTTTAAACAAGTGCAGATACATTTTTTCACATAAATGTAGACACACTACACCTTTCACCGATTTATGCAGAAGTTTTCTTCACTTGTCAATCGACCAGCTTTAAAAAACCGGAAGGCTTTTTGTGAATTAACCGGCAATCATGGCAAAAAACCGGAAGCTCTCTAAAACAAATAATTTTTTGTCGGGCAAACAGCAATGAACTGGAAAAACTCTGATGCGTTTTTTTAAAATGCGCCTATGGCCCCGCGCAAAAATGAACAAAACAAAGTTGAAATGGTGAGCGGAATTTTCCAAAAAATCAAAAAAGGGGCTTGTGTCAAAGCCAATTGCCAGCTATTTAGCCGCTAACGCGCTCGGATGTTTGTTTAACAAACAAAGTTCGCCTTTTATGGAGAGGTGGCTGAGTGGTTGAAAGCACCGCACTCGAAATGCGGCATAGGGGCAACTCTATCGGGGGTTCAAATCCCTCCCTCTCCGCCATGATTTTGCTTTTCTTTGAAACGACTTCTTTAGTTATGCGCCCGTTCGGAATGGCCGCGCTTGACCGCTTGTTCCAATCTGATAGACTATTAGCTGTTAGTTTATTGACACTTTTAGTTGCGGCTTGACCGCATTTTTTAATCTGTTGTGTTCAGGCTGCAATAATGGCTTTCTTGACCATGCTTGCAGCCTGATCGCGTTTTATATAGGCTGATACATCTGGCCAAGTTCTGATCTCTGAAGTCGTTTGTTGCGGCTTGACCGCATTTTCTAATCTGTTACAACGCTTTCGTGCTTTCGCGTTCATAACGGTTCGTTGCGGCTTGACCGCATTTTCTAATCTGTTACAACTTGATTGTTCTGCAAATGACTCCCGTGTGGTTGCGGCTTGACCGCATTTTCTAATCTGTTACAACAAAAGATAATAATATCAAAGCATTTTACGTGTTGCGGCTTGACCGCATTTTCTAATCTGTTACAACAAAGAAAATATCGTGACGAAATTGTTAGATTGTTGCGGCTTGACCGCATTTTCTAATCTGTTACAACCGATATCCACTTAACCCTTTGTTTTATAAGGTTTAAGTGGATATTTTTTTTAAAAAAATGCTGTTTTTCATTAAAATAACACCGGTAAATTTCGATTTTTTTGACGTGCCTTTCACGTTTTTCCTAAAAATCTAACAAGATTTTCACATAAGCGCACGATCAATTTGCTTGTCCCTTAAGGCAAAAAAATATCGAACTTTCATCGTTCAGGCAAAGGTGTTTTAATCCGTAAACGTAAGCATCATATCAAAGCGACATCGGAAATTTATTCCTCAATCACTGAACACGCAATTCCGGATGCCGACTTTTTAAAAATCAAAATGGCTATGTTTCCGCATTCAATTATTATGGCAGTAAACATTGGCTAAGCGATCTGCAAAAGACACGCTCGGAAGTAATATTTATAACGACTTTACTTCAAGCGATGCCGGAAATTTTGAGAAAGCAAAAAAAGAAAAAATTGACGACACCGTTGGGTCGGAAACCCCCAACACCAAAAAGGTGGCGCTCCGGATGGCTCGGTGTCCAAGAAAAATATAATGGGATTGAAAAGTATAATCAACGAACAACCTAATTAAGGAAGTAAAGATTGAGTATAGCGACGTTTTACCAGCGTTCTATTGCGGCTTGACCGCATTTTCCAATCTGTTACAACCTCTCCTTTATTTTATCCGCGTTGTCCACGGTTGCGGCTTGACCGCATTTTCTAATCTGTTACAACATTTGATTTGGTCGAGCGTTCGCAAGCCTAGTTGCGGCTTGACCGCATTTTCTAATCTGTTACAACTCTTCCGGAGCGCCCATGAGTGCCGCATTAGTTGCGGCTTGACCGCATTTTCTAATCTGTTACAACCGATATCCACTTAACCCTTTGTTTTATAAGGTTTAAGTGGATATTTTTTTTAAAAAAATGCCGTTTTTCATTAAAATAACACTGGTAATTTTCGATTTTTTTGACGTGTCTTTCACGTTTTCCCTGAAAATCTAACCATATTTTCACATTGCTTGGCAATTCTGAAAGGTGGTTAAATCTCTCACCGTTTGAAACACCTTGGAACACCTTTAAAATTAGCATTTGCTAACAACGAACAACCTATAATCAGGCCTTATAGTCTCTGCTGTTCCAGAAGACACTTATATTCCCGATGAAACCGGAAGATTGACGATGATGAGCCAGTATCAAAGCAAAAAACGGGTAACCGATATTCGATAGAGAAAAAACCTGCCGCAAGCCACGACAATTCACGAAGTATAAAACGCACAAATCACGGTAAAGGCAAGCAAAAGAAGTATATCACAGAAAGGAAAGTAACACGCCGGGGGGCCGGAAATGCAATCCCCACATCGCTAAAAGCCATGGCGTTCCTTACTCGGCGCATCTTAAATATAACAGCATAAGAGGAACAAATCGACGAATAACATAATGAGGTAAGTAAAGATTGAGTATAGCGACGTTTTACCAGCGTTCTATTGCGGCTTGACCGCATTTTCCAATCTGTTACAACCTCTCCTTTATTTTATCCGCGTTGTCCACGGTTGCGGCTTGACCGCATTTTCTAATCTGTTACAACTCAGTTGCAAATAGTGTCTTTGTAAAATTCGTTGCGGCTTGACCGCATTTTCTAATCTGTTACAACAAACAATACAACAAAATCGCACGGAAACTTAGTTGCGGCTTGACCACATTTTCTAATCTGTTACAACCGGCCGCGCCACTCAAATGGCTGTTGTTGCGTTGCGGCTTGACCGCATTTTCTAATCTGTTACAACAACTACGACGAACATGTCGCAGGTCTTTTTGTTGCGGCTTGACCGCATTTTCTAATCTGTTACAACTGAGCGAATTTCAATTGCTTGCAAAGCATAGTTGCGGCTTGACCGCATTCTCTAATCTGTTACAACCGATGTCCACTTAACCCTTTGTTTTATAAGGTTTAAGTGGATATTTTTTTTTAAAAAAAATGCTGTTTTTCATTAAAATAACACCAGTTGGGCGGGATTTTTTTGACGTTTCCTACGTGCCTGATCGGAAAATCTTACGATATTTTCATATTGCTTGTCGGTAAATTGGAAAATATAGATGTTCCCTCGTTCAGGCAAGGAGGATTCGATCTTCCTGACATAAGATTCGAATTGTTCTTTTCCATTACAGAAACGCAGATAATTCGAGAACTGGCTCATCTCGAAGCCAATATCCAACAAAAATTGTCTGAATTTCGTTGCGTCGTGGCGCTGTTTTCTTGTCTCTACCGGTAAGTCGAAAGTAACTCATATCCACATTAATCGATACCCGCTTAAATGTTTAGGACCCGATGTTGCACGCTCAAGATAGGCTGTCATAATTGTCATTTTCTCCCCATGCGTCATCAATTTGGACCGGATCGTTTTGCAAAGAAAAAATTGAACGTTCATCGGGTAAAGCCAACTTGACCTTTCCCGTTTCAAAACTTTCCGCAACCGAATGTACAAATTATTGAACTTGCTGGCTGACAGGCGACGTTCCCACATGACTTTTCAAATCAAGTGTTGAAAGTGAAGCAAGATAAGTTTTTACCTCGGCATCAACTTTTGTTTTTCCTTTAAGTAAGCAGGCGGAAGACCATGCGGTCAACGAAAGGACGATAAGGTTCCATCAAATCATCAGCAAGCGCGAAGGCATTGGCACGATGTGAATGAAAAACGCCCAATGTTGGATGGAGACCACCAGCACAAATGGCGCGTGAAACAAGTGCACGTAGAACGATGTAACCATAATTTAAAAGGCTGTTGATACCTTCATGTGCTATGTCACGCTTGAAGGCGGTTCCGAACAATGCTTTCCAATATTTGCGGGCGGCCTGTGCTTCCTTATTTTCAGGGTCACCGCTACGCACCTGACGGGCAATGGAGACAAAATCCGCCCCCTCTTTGCCACAAGCTTTGAGCACTGCGCCTTGTAGCCTGATTTTACAACGAACGATTTCTGCCCAAATCTGTTTTTGTATCGGCTTTGGTGCCGATGCCTGCGCTTTCATCCGCACAGCTTGAACAGAAGGCCTTCTACTGGCCAAACAATAGCAACCGGACGGTGGTTATTTCCACATAAACGATTGGAATAGAGCGTTCGGACAATTCGATAAAGACGTGATTTGTTGAGCTCAAACCATAAGAATGAGTAATTAAGGCTCCAATATCATCAAGCGCAACCCGCCCCACTTCCGCTTCTCGACCGGAAATGGTTAAAAAACCTCTTTTTATGGCAAGGTGCTTTTTATGGCAAGGTGTAAGCCATCAGCAGGTATGTCAACTATTCTTTCCATGAAAAGAGCATGCCGCAAAACGGCATGCTCTCAACAGTTTTTTATAAACAGGGTTAATTTCCTATGACCTTGCCTGTTTGGACTCTCTGTCCTGCGCACCGGGGTCGAAAACGCGCCCCATTTCATCCACACGAATTTGCCGGAATTGCATTTTTTTCAACCCTGATGCTTTTCTGGAGGTCAATTTAAAGGGGTCATTTTTGTCTGAATCCCTACCCGATACATCCGCTTCATTATGGGGAGCAAAAAATATCTGGCCGTTTTGACCGAATTTGACAATGCGGGCAATCACATACCCTTTTTCCGGATCATTATAAGCGACCATATCATTTTGTTGCAGGCTCAACACTTTGCGCGCTGTCGGGTTATTTTTATGAAATTGCGAACGCCATTTTGGTTGGTGCGCGTCAAACGTTGAAATAACTTCGCTATTCCATTTGCCATCCAAAGTTTCCCAAACATCATAGCGATAGTTTGAATTACCCTTATAAGCTTTATAAGCTTTTCCATTTTTGTCTTTTATTTCAATGACATGAAGTAAATCAAGTACTCTGACATGGCGGATACCCTTATAAAGCTTATGGTCACGTGCGAAACTAACTAGCACTTTCTGAAATTCTTTCTTTTTCTGCGCTTTCGTCATTTTACCGAAATCTGGCGGCAAACTCTGTTTCGCTGCACTATCAAGCTCGGCTCGTAAATTCTTGTCACGAATTTTTGGAATATCTGTACTTTCAAGCGACAAGAAATTCTCTCTCGTGACAACAAATTTTTTGCCCTCGTCATCCGTTTCACCGGTTAAGCCTAAAGCTGTTGCATCATGCAATTGTCCGGCGGTTTTACCCTTGCCTTGAGCGTAACCGGCACGGCTTATTGTGCCATGGTCCTGCTTATGGCTTATGATGATTTTATCAATCGCATCTTTAACCGCCTTTCTAAAATCCTCGAATGGGAATTCTTCAGAAAATGCTCGCTTTAAAATCGTCTCAATATCGTCCAACTCTCCTTTGCCATATTTCTTAGCTATCTTATTTAACAGAGAACGTGTTGTCATGCCGATCACGATGGCATCAATGGCATGATGACGGTGATCCTTACGGTTTTTAGGACTGTTTGAGCTTTTATCTCCAGCAGGAGAGAGTAACTCGTTCAAGCCCCAATTGCGGCGAAGAAGTTCTGTTAATTTGCCGGGAATCGCCCACACATGTTGAACTTTTTTGAACTCGTCATCCGCATTCACCTCTTCCCCCGGATAAAGGCTATCAAAATATTCGCGAGCAAGCTTTGCCAGATATTGGGTATCTGTCAATTGACGGGCAATAAATTCACTCTTGTCCTCGAACTTATCCATTGCACCGAGTGCAAAACGCCATTGCTTATTTTTTGGCAATATTTTTGCCCGCTCAAGGATTTCATTATAGTGATCTTGCCACTTTCCGACATCTGCCGGCGCAAAGTTGCTTTTCAATCTGTTTTCTTCACGCAGACAGAGAATTTTATTAGCATAACTATCATCAAGCGTACTTGAAAAAGGCAAGATATGATCGATTTCAACTTCGCCGTTAAATAGTTGATCTTGTTCGATCACTTTTCCCGAATAGATGGACTTTCTATCGTTCGGGTCATCTCCGAGTTCTTCCCAAAGTTTCAGTAATAGCCGGTTATAACCATTGTCTCTTTTGCCGATTTCCCCAAGTTGTTCGGACCGTCTTATAGCTGCATCAGTATTATTTTTGATCGTTTTATTAACTTTACGTTTTTGCTCTTGCGACAAGGGTAGATCGCGCGCAAGCTCCACCACAATTTGCCACGGCTTGCCATAAGCCTTGATGAGCCGGTTGGTGAGGCGACGAACCTGATTGAGCCCGATATGAACTGTGGGATTGGTGAGCCTGCCCTTATAAATGTCATAAATATCATTCTTGTCGCCGGTTCCAGGAACGATATGGCGTTCCAGAACCTCCTGATAGCGTGGCAACTCGTCCAATCCCTTCCAATTGCGATTTGCCAATGAATGATCGAAACCGCAACGATGGGCGGCTTCGGCTTCGCTAATTACATCCTTCTTCAATTGTTCCAGAATTTTCGATGTTGCTGTAATGCCAAAACGCCCATAACCGTCAGGCAGATTGGCATTGATAATTTCAGCCCGCTGTTCATCCGACAATTTCGAGAATTTGTTCTTCAACCATTCTTCGAGTTTATCGGGATTTTCTTCATTCTCCAGTTGGTCAATAACTTCGCACTGTTGCTTTATTGAAAATTTGGCCCAATCACCCCCGAAAAGTTCCGGTTTTGAAAAGACCGAATAGACTTCGTCACCCGTTAGCTGCTTGCGATTTTCGGTTTCTTTATTGAAACGCCCGCCAGCGGGAATTTTCAACGCTTTGCGAAGTGCCGCAAATGTTTTTGTTTTGGCCGGTCGCATCAATGTGATGAGCGTATCGCGCTCTTCCATGGTCAATTTGCGTTGTGACAAATCGGGAAGGATAATCGCCAATTCATTGATTTCTTTATAGAGGCGGAATTGTTGAAAAAGCGGGTCGGATTTGGGAAGTCTCAATTCGCCTTCAACCAAGGTGCAGAAGCCCACCTTCTGTTCTTTAAGCGGGCGCTGGAAGAACATGACATGGAACAATTCTTCTTCCCGTTCTTTTGTTAAAACATCGGGATAATATTCTGCCTGCGCTTGCCAGATTTTGCGGAACTCGTCTTCAAGCATGGAACGTTCGGGATAAAAGGCGTAAGCCTTATCCGTTAACGCTTCGGAATTGGCCCGAAGGCGCACAACATGCCCCTCATCCCGCCGTTTGGCAAGATAAGCGCCCAAAGTCGATGCGTGGCTTTGGTGCATCAAGCCTGACAATTCTTCAATACCGACAGCAATTTTGCCTTTTTCATTGCTTTTACGGTCGGCTTTACGGTTGGATTTGAAGCCGCGCCTTTGCCCGATATGGAAAAGCGCGCGCGCCACATAGGCCAAGGGTAATTTTTCTTCAAGTGCCCGTGCTCTTAACGAATAGGGGTCGGTCTTTTTATCTCTAGAACCGGATGGTTTGTCATTTGTTTCAAGGAGTATTTTATCACGTGCGGCTTTATCTTCAGGCAAAAGGCCATAGCCTATCAATTTATCCAATGTTCTTTTCCTGCGACGAAGATAACGGTCGCGCATGCGGGAAGCCGAACGAACGGTACGCCGCCTTACCGCCAACGGGTCGCCACTTTGCGGATCCCGACCATCGCTAAAAATACGTGCACCGGCATTGAGAATTTTTACCGCTTCCTGCTTGTTATTTAATTGAAAAACGGCCCAGCCGATAGAATTGGTGCCGATATCGAAAGAAAAACGAACATTGGAATAATTTTCTGCAGTCATAACCGCTCCCCTCACGCAAAATTCTTGAAAAATTTAAACAAGAGGAAAAAATAAGCAAGAATAAAAAAATATTGACAACTGGTTATTTTCATATAATTTAATGTTCACAGATTAGAAAATGCGGTCTGGCTGTTAACAAGCTAGATATGCACCAAATAAGACAGCTCCTGCGGGAGCTGTTTTTTATTGTACTTTCATTTATTTTCCCGGATTTATCCTCGCACGGGTTTCGTGCTTATTGGTGTATTATTCGTTTAGAAGACCTGTCATCATTCCGGCCACTTTGTGCTTGGTGGAAAAGAAAAAAGATGCGATTTTTTAAAAGCATAATGTGTTTTTGCTGAAATAGCGGCGGGAAATATTCGGCTTGTTTTTGCGTTTTTCCTGTCAAAAAAGCGCGTAATGACTATTTGTGAAATTGACGACATTCTTTCGAGAGGAACGACGATTTTTGAAGCCGGAGCTTGAAGGCGATTAGCACATGAAAAAATCAACCGACATGTCTATTGCGACAATCCGTTTTTTGCGGGTTCAAATATGCCGCTTGATGGCGGTTTTCATTGTCGTTCTGTTGTTGAGTTTGTCTATATCAAAGCCGGAGGCGATAGCCGGTGATGATTTTTCCGATTACACATTGGACAAGGTGGTGATTTTGATGCGCCATGGCGTGCGCCCGCAAAACGACACCGCAAAACTCGATCAAGCAACCGGCAAGAAATGGCCGCAATGGTTAGTTCCCGACGGCAATTTGAGCGGCCATGGCTATGCGGGAATTGTTGACCAATCCCGCTATATGTTTGAAAACTGGAAAAGCGAAGGCCTTGCACTCTCCTCCCCTTGCCCGAAAAAAAATGAAGTCTTCATCTGGGCAAGCCCTATCGAGCGGACTGTTGCAACAGCGCAAGCTTTAACCGACGGTATGTTTGCCGGATGCGATATAACGCCAAGCCATTTGCCGCTTCAAAAAAAAGACCCGCTTTTTCAATCTGTGGAAATGGGGCTGGCGCACCCCGACCCGAAAAAGGTTGACAATGAAGTGCTGGAAGCTATGGGGGGCTCGCCTGAAAAAGCCGCACAAAAATATGCCGATGATGTGGAGTGGTTGCGCCAAACCGTGTGTGGCAAAAACCCGAAAGACTGCAAATTTCTGGATGAAAAATGGGGCTTCAAAAAAGCAAAATCCGGAAAATACAAATTGACCGGCCCTGTCTCGTCTGCCAGTGCAATTTCGGAAACAATCCGCTTGCAATATAGTGAAGGATTACCCCTTCAGAATGTGGCATTCGGGCACGTAAAAAATGCGGACGACGTGTTGAAGCTAATGAGCCTTCATGCAGCAAAATATGATCTTCTCGACAATACAATGGAAATTGCAAGAACCGGCGGCAATATTTTAATGCATGAAATAACCGATAGCCTCCTTGCTAATAGAACGTCGGGAGGCGAACCGAGCTTTCCGGAACTGGGCGCACCCCTTGTTATATTTGTCGGCCATGACACCAATATTTCACAAATCAAAACCATATTGGATTTTCATTGGAAACTTGCTTCCTATCCGGCAGATGATATTCCCCCCGGTGGTATGCTGATATTCAAGCGTTATAAGAATAACAAAACCGGCCGCTTGGCCGTGCAATTGTCATTTGCTGCCCGAACACTTGACGAATGGCGGTTTTTAACGCCACTTTCAGAGGAAAAACCGATTGCCCGCGAAATTTATACCAATCCGGAATGCAGTTTATCCGGAAAAGACGAAAACAGCAGAAGGGACGAGAAAGGGGATAAAACGCCGGAAAAAGCAAAGAATGCTGAAACGCCCGAAAAACAGGATGGCACCAAAACAACGCAAAAAAAGGATAGAGCAAAAACAGCAGAAAAAAATGAAAGCGCGAAAAGTGGTGCTTATGATCTTGGAACGCTTTGTGACCTTGAAACTTTTATCAGTCTCTATCGTGATAAACTTGACGATATTCCCGATAATCTTCCGCTATTCAAATGAGGCTTGATTAGTTTGAAGATAGTTTTACAATTTTTTTTGAAGAGTCATTGCACGCTTGGCAAAAAGGAGCGGATATGGCTCACGGTCATTTTGGTTTCAGATTTTCTAGATTAAATCAATCAAAACAATCGCAAAACAATTGACAGTGTTTGAAAGACTTTTGCAGTGCAATTTTCCAGTGGCTTTTCCGGAAAGATTTTGCCCCCCCAATCAAAAAGATTGGATTGTTCTGACTAACATTTCCCGCTTTCAAAATTGGCGGGGTTGGCAGAATTTCGGGCTCTTGAAAAGAGGTGACTATTGATTACTCTTATTTGCACGGGCTTTTCGCGGTTGTTTTTTATGATAGAGCAGATTTTTAAGGGCAGAGCGTGCGGCTACAACATCAATATTTGCCTTGATCACCTCTTCAAGTTTGCTGCCTTCGGAATAATTTGCCGGTAAGACACATTGGACACGACCATCCGCTATATATTTCGATGCCGTTTCGTGTGCACCATTTTTATTGGCTTTATAAACCGCTACCGAGAGCCCGCCCTGATCTTTGACAAGGCGAAAACAGGGAACATCTGTTGTTCCGTCGCCAATATAGACCATATTTTCAAAGGGAACGGGACGGTCTGCCTTGTTCACATATTGATTGACCTTGACATCGTCGCTCAGATCGAACGCGCCTTTATTGATGCGAAAAAGATATTGTGTTTTGGTTGTGTAATTGACAGCCAAGGCCGGAGAAAAAGCAACACCATTTGCGTCGAACAAGAATTTGGATGCGTAAATTTCAGTAAACTCTTTTGCGATCGGTGTTCCGGCAATAATTTCATAATTTCCTGAAGAAAGCAGGTAATGTTTGACATCCACACCTTTTGATTTTCCGTAAATGTTGATGCGTTGAAACCAGCTTTCCACGCCTTTGAACAATTTGACTGCTTCGCCAAGTTTCTTGAAATCTTCGCGCCGCACCGGAACTTCGGCGGCATCGGCTTTGCGGAGCATCCGGCTCATATAGATGAGCACGTTATCGCCCTGATTTTCCTTTGCCAGTTGATTGACCTCTTCCCAGAAATCTTTCGGTTTCATACCGATATTGGGCAAAAATTGCGCTTCTTGCATGTTACCGTCGGCCAATGTGCCATCAAAGTCATAGGCGATTGCCATTTCTGTGTTTTTATTTGTCATCGACCTTGCCTTTCAGATTGCCTTTATGGCTAGCGTTTTGAGAAGCGTTTAAAAAAGCCCGCCACGGTGCGCGCCAATTAATAAAATCTCTCACCGGAAAAAAAGCAAGTAAAGGCAATGTATTTATTGCACGTCTTTATCGAACAGCGTTTCCACAATTCAAGATTATAAAATCAACAGCGTTGTCACCGCTCAAGATAAAGACCGGATATTTTTAATGCCGGTCATAAACGCTCGCATCCCAATTTTAAAAAACAAAATGAATTGGGGGGAGCGCGTATTTTTGGCTTACCAAATGAAAGTTTTGAAACTTTTTTCTGATAAGCTGTTCTACTTGATTAGCGCCGAAATGCCAGATTTCATTGTGGCCAATTGAAAGCAAGTTTGAAGGGGGCAAGGGCAATGAGCGTCGCACCGGCGAGGCGTTTTTTCCCAACAAAGCTTTTCCGGTTTTGTGACCTCAAACCCCAAGCGAAATTTTGCAAAACTCACTTCATTTTGAAAAGCTCGTTTTAGTCAATCACTTTCCGCATGAAATCACTTTCCGCATGAAATCGCTTTCTGCATGAAACCACTTTCCGCCATAAAATCCTATGGCGGAAAGGAATGCGTGCCGTTCAGGCCTTTTTTTCTGCCGCAACAAGCGGTTGTTTCAAAAGCCCGAGAACAATTGTGGTAACAATTGTACCAATAATAAGGGCTGCAAAATAACCGATATAATTGATAACGACACCCGGAATAAAGGCAAGGAATACGCCGCCATGGGGAGCGCGGAGACCCGTGCCGAGCCCCATAGCAATGGAACCGGCAACAGCAGACCCCACAACAAGTGCGGGAATGACACGGAACGGGTCGCGTGCGGCAAAAGGAATGGACCCTTCGCTGATGAAAGCAAGCCCCAGAATGAAGGTTGAAACTTTCGAGGAGCGTTCGTCGGTTGTAAAGCGGTTGGGAAAAATCCATGCGGCAAGTGCCAAGGCCATAGGCGGTGTCATACCGGCAATCATAGTTGCAGCAATCGGCCCGTAAACGCCAGATGAAATGAGTGCAACCGAAGTTGCATAGGCTGCCTTGTTGACCGGCCCGCCCATATCAACCGCCATCATGCCGCCGATAATGGCGCCAAGGAGATAGGCATTGGTGCCTTGCAAGCCTTTGAGCCATTCGGTGAGGAAATTAAGCAGTGCTGCGACCGGCGTTCCGATAGCAAACATCATCAACAGGCCGGTTATCAATGTGGCAATGAGTGGCAAAACTAGAACCGGCATCAAGCCTTGCAAGCTTTTCGGCAATTTGATCCATTTGATGGCAAGGCGAACCGAATAACCGGCAATGAAACCGGCAAAAATGCCGCCAATGAAACCGGCGCCGATATTTTGCGACAATAACCCGCCGATCATCCCCGGTGCAATGCCCGGCCGGTCGGCAATCGAATAGGCAATAAAGCCCGCAAGTGCCGGCACCATCAGCGCAAAACCGCCCTTGGAGCCGATGACAAAAAGCACATTGGCAAATGTGCCTTCCTGACTGGTGACACCAACGCCGCCAATGGCAAAGGACAACGCAATCAAAAGCCCGCCCGCAACAACAAAGGGAAGCATGAAAGAAACACCGGTCATCAAATGTTTGTAGACACCACCGGCAGTTTCACTCATTTCAGCACTTTCCCCGTCCTGAGCCGCTTTCTGCTTTTGCACTTCAGCACTTTCAATGGCTTTCTGTATCAAAGCTTGGCCATTATTGATAGCCGGTTTTGTCGGGCAGGAATAAACGCGTTTTCCGGCAAAACGGGTGCGGTCAACCTCACGGTCTGCGGCAATAATGACAAGATCGGCTGCGGCTATTTCGGCCGCCGTCAAAGGTGTGCCGGCACCGACCGACCCTTGCGTTTCAACCCTGATTTCATGACCTAAAGCTTTGGCCGCTTCTGTAAGCCCTTCGGCCGCCATGAATGTGTGGGCAATGCCGGTCGGGCAGGATGTAACGGCAACAATTTTAAGACTGCGATTGGCGCCATTCAAATCCTGATGAAGTTGATCGGAACCGGCTGTTTTTTCTGTCCCGTTTTTTGCCGGAATATTTTCGCTTGCTCCCCCGAAAATAATAGCAGAAGGGTTTTTGAGAAGCTCTTCAAATGTGACCCTTTGCAATTGCCCTTTGAAGCTTTTCACATGATCGCTTTGCCAATCATGATTGTTGCTGACAAGCAGCAAACTGTCGGCACCGGCATCTTTGGGAATGCGCGGCAAAGTTCCCGTCTCGACGATTTCAAGGCTTAAAAGTACGCCCCTTTCGCTTGCGGCTTTTTGAAGAACTTCACGGGCAAGCAAACTATGCACACCACCGCCCGCACCATCTATCAAGGCTATCAAAGTCATGTTCTTCTCCTCGTTCAAATGCGGCGATCAACCGACCCGCCGACATTCTACCTTTTGAGCCAAATTTTCGATTATCGTCTTTTCCGGCAAAGCCGGTCCGAATTTTTGAAGTTTGCCAACCGCAAAGGCTGTGCCAAGGCGTGCAATATCTTCAAGTTTTGCATTGTCGGAAATGCTTTTTGCAATGCCTGCAACCATGGCATCGCCCGCCCCGACAGTGCTTTTGACACCCGAAAGCAAATATTGCGCGTGAATAGCTCCTTCACGAGAAACAAAAAGCCCGCCTTTTTCGCCCATAGAGACGGCAACAAGCTTCATTCCACGGTCAATCAACGAGCGGGCAATGTTTAAAACCTCGCCTTCATTTTCAAGCTTTTGACCTGAAAAGGCCGAAAGCTCGTCAATATTGGGTTTGATAGCAAGGGGAAGTTTTTCCGCTTTCAACACTTCCTGAAGCGCTTTTCCGCTGCAATCGACAATAATTTTTGCGCTTCTCCCCGCCCTTTCAACCTCGTTTCTATAAAAACGCGGATCCATTTTCGGGGGAAGGCTGCCGCTCATAACAATAAGCGCGCCTTCGGCGACAAAATCATCGACAATATTTTGCAATTTTGCGATTTCTTCCACCGTCGGGCTGACCCCTTGCAAATTGATGTCGGTGGTTTCGCCCTCGTCAACGATTTTGATATTGGTGCGCGTTTCCCCCTCATAGCGGATAAAGCGGTCTTCGATATGATGGCTTTGAAAGAGCTCTTCAAAAAGCCGGCTATTGGCATTTCCAAGAAACCCTGTGACCGCCGTTTCAACAGAAAAATCGGCAAGGCAGGCCGCCACATTGATACCCTTGCCGCCCGCATTGAAACGCGCCTCTTCTGCACGGTGGACATGCCCGCGTTCAAGCTTTTTTAAATGGATTGTTTCATCAATTGCCGGATTGACGGTGAGTGTTGCAATTTTCATGACTTGGCCTCGTCAAGAGCGCGAACCTCTTCGGCTGTTTCACATTGCAAAGCCTTGTTGGCAAGCTTGCGCATATCGGCAAGGCTTTTTGCCCTGAGCCTTGCCTTGACGGTTGCAATATCGCGCGGGGTCATCGACAATTCATTGACACCAAGGCCGGAAAGCAGCATCGCGCCAAACGGGTCACCGGCAATGCCGCCACAAACGCCCACCCATTTTCCTGCTTTTTCAGCCCCTGCAACCGTTCTTTCCACCATCCGCAAAACCGCCGGGTCGAGGCTGTCAGCCTCGGCTGCAAGGTCGGGATTTTGCCGGTCAACCGCCATAGTATATTGGGTGAGATCATTGGTGCCGATTGAAAAGAAATCGACATGGGGGGCAAAAATATCGGCCATAATGGCAGCCGCCGGTACTTCGATCATAATGCCGATTTTCAAAACCGGCGCGGCAAGATCTTTGCGGATTTCTTCGGCAAGCGTTTTCAATTCTCTAATTTCGTTCACCGACATGATCATCGGAAACATAATCCACGGATCCCCGCCTTCTTTGGCGGCGCGATAAATTGCGCGCATTTGCGGCACCAGCAGGTCTTTTCTGCGCAATAGGAGCCGCGCACCTCTGACGCCTAAAAACGGATTATCTTCTTTCGGTAAATCAAGATGGGCAACCTGTTTATCGCCACCAATGTCGAGCGCCCTGATAATAAGCGATTTGCCATTTAATGCCGAAAGCATATCGCGATAGACTTTATATTGCGTCTCCTCGTCGGGCGTTTCTGTGCTTTCCAGAAACAAAAATTCCGTGCGCATCAGCCCCACACCTTCACCCCCTTCATCCAATGCAAAGGCAACCTGATCGGGCCGGTTGATATTGGCGGCAATGTCGATTACATGGCCATCGGTGGTTTTTGCGGGCTTGGCACGTTCGGCAACTTCCTTTTCACGCTCTTCTGCCAATTTGACGATTTGCTTTTGTGCAGCCTCGACATCTTCTTTCGTGGGCGAAAGATATAAAATGCCGTTATAGCCGTCGACAATTGCGCTCTCGCCATTCTTTGCTTCAAAAACCTTGTTTCCTGCTGCAACCAGCGCAGGAATTCCCAAAGTGCGTGCAAGAATGGCGGTGTGCGAGGTTGGCCCGCCCGATGCGGTGATGAGACCGTGGACTTTTTCAGGGTCAAGATTGGCGGTGTCGGAGGGTGTTAAATCTTCCGCAACAATAATTGCCCCGTTACCAATATTCTCGAAGGAGCCTTTGGCATAAAGCGGGTCGATCTCGGCAAGGACACGCCCGCCGACATCGCGCAAATCCACTGCGCGGGCGGCAAGCAAAGGATTATCCATATGTTGAAGGGCATTGGCCGCCTCTTCGACCGCCTTGTTCCAGCTCCATGCCACGCCATGGCCTTCCGCCATCAAATGGCAGGCAGAAGCGATAAGGTTATCATCATCAAGAAGGGTGGCCTGTGCCTTGAAAATGGCAGCATCCGACGCGCCGATGCGACGGGTTACATCATCAACAATCGCTTTCATCTTGTCTTTGGTGCGCCCCAAAGCGTTTTCAAGCCGTGCGGCATCTTCAGAAAGTTTCTCCGGCTTATCTTCGACTTCACCCGCACCGTTTTCCAGAATAAAAATTGTACCGACAGAAAGACCGGGGCTTGCCGAAAGGCCGCCAATTCCCGCTTTTCCTGAAGGTGGCCGGAAGCCATAGATTTTCTTCGGTTTTACGTCCGCTTTTTCGGCCGCTTCCCGCTCGCTTAACGTGATTTTTCTTGCCATTAAAACCGCTTCACCCAGAAGCTGTTCACCATTTTCCGCATCGGTTGAAAAAATGAGCGTGTCACCATTTTTCCCGCCCAGTTGCAAGAGGCCGGCAAGGCTTGTCATATCGGCCTGACTATTGCCATTACGAACCAGAATTTTCTGCCCGCTTTTTTTGGCAAATTCCACCCAGATCGACGCCGGACGCGCATGAAGACCGGACGGATA
The DNA here is from genome assembly GCF_016102305.1 of Bartonella sp. M0192. Lineage (NCBI taxonomy): Bacteria > Pseudomonadati > Pseudomonadota > Alphaproteobacteria > Hyphomicrobiales > Bartonellaceae > Bartonella > Bartonella sp. M0192. Next base: position 2,233,246 of record NZ_JACFOU010000001.1, read on the forward strand.
ATCAAGAACCCATTCCTTGGTCACTCGAAGATCGGCAGCCTCACTTTGCGGTGCATCGTCATTTTCGACAAGGGCTGCCATAATGACCGATTTGTCGCCCGTGGTTTCAAGTTTTTGCAAAGCATCGGGATGACCAAGAAGGCGTGTCAATCTTTTTAAAATTTCGATATGTCCATCGGAATTGGCGGCGATGGCAAAAATCAGTTTTGCCTTTTCGCCATTTTGCCAATCCACCCCGTTTGGAACCTGAATAACCGAAATGGCATCACGATTGACAAGGTTGCGGTCTTCCACCATGCCATGGGGAATGACAACGCCTGAACCAAGCCACGTATTGGCAACCTTTTCACGCGCCAACATGCTTTTTCCATAAGCCGGTTCAATTGCGCCTTCATCAACGAGAAGTTGAGCGGCGGCAAGAATGGCCGACTCCTTGTCGGGAAAATCCGCATTCAACAAAATTGCATTTTCGGAAAGAATTGCTGTCTTTTCAGATGCTGCTGCCACGGGTTTCCTCCCTCGGGCTTTTTCAAAATGAATTGAAAACGTTTTCTTGAAAAATATCAAGCAAACGTTTAATTCTGTCATATAATTTTACAGCAAATTCTGGAAACGTTTTCAAGGAAAAAACGCCTATTTATCGTGTTCAGGCACGAAGAAAGAAAGAAAAATCGAATGGCTGCCACAATTAAGGATGTTGCAAAACTTGCCGGTGTTTCGGTTGCCACCGTTTCGCGTGCTGTTTCCGGCAAAGTTGTGAGCCATGAATTGAAAAGCAAAGTGGAAGAGGCAATCCTTGCCACCGGTTACCGGCCGAACCTTGCCGCCCGCCGGTTGCGCGGACATAGCAATGATATGATAGGCCTTATCATTGCCGACATCAGAAACCCGTTTTTTACCCGCTTTGCCCGCGCAATCGACGACATTGCAAAAACGAAAAACCAGCATGTGATCTTATGCAATACGGATGAAAATTTCGAGCAGGAAAAGGCCTATCTCGACCTGATGGAGGAAGAAAACGTTGCCGGCATCATTCTTTCTCCCACGCTTTTAAGAAGCCGCAAACACGTAACAAGCCGCAAAGAAAAGCCGGCAAAACTCCAACGCCCGCTTGTTCTTGTTGATCGCACGCCCGATGAAATGATTTATGATTCAGTGCTGATCGATAATCATGCTGCTGCCAAAAAACTTGTGCACCACCTTTATGAAAACGGCAGAAAACACATTCTTTGCCTTTACGGAGCGGATAGCCGAACCGGTTTTGAACGGCAAAAAGGCTTTGATGAAGCAATCAAGGCGCTTCACCTTTCCGGTCAAAGTGTGGCCGTAAAACACGGAAAAGATAATTTGGCGAAATCTTTAAAAAATGCGCTTGCAAAAAATCCCGATAGCGATGCGCTCATCCTCACCAACGGGGTTCTCGCTTTAAAAGCGGCGGCATTTTTAAAAAAAGCCGGTATTGTTGTGCCCGATCAACTGGCTTTTGCCGCCTTTGATGACGAACCATGGATGGAACTTGTCTTTAACGGCATTACAACCATTGCCCAGCCGGTTGGCGACATTGCCCGCGAAGCCTATCATTGTTTGATGGAAAGACTTGAAAACCCGTTAAAACCTGTGCGGCAAACCGTTTTGAAAAGCAAATTGATTGTTCGCGGTTCAACTTTGAAAGCCCGCACACCCCCGATATAAAATAAGGCACGAGTTTTCTTGTTTTGGCACATTTGGAGCTTCCGGAATTGGGTTCACGCCCCGGATTCTTCTCTTCGACCCACGCTTTCAATGAACTACGCATGGGTGTTGAACCGGCCGATTTTGCCGCGCGGGTTCAAACGGCGAATAAAGCCGCCGCTTGCAAGAATGGTTCAGAGAAAGCAGGCGGCTTGTTATTTGACCGGCAATGAAAGCGCAGCGCATTCACCGGAATGCCTCGCAGCCAATTGCAGCAGATGAATGACTGTCACGAGACTATTGCGGGAGCCGCTTGATAAGGCTTGATGTATCAAGATTATTGCGGGAGCCGTTTGATAAGGCTTGACGTATCAAGCCGGCCGCCATTTTCTGCCTGAATATCGGCATAAAACTGGTCGATCAGAGCGGTGACGGGCAAAACCGCGCCGTTAGCGCGCGCTTCATCAAGGCAGATGCCGAGATCTTTTCTCATCCAGTCGACAGCAAAACCGAAATCGAATTTGCCTTCAACCATCGTGGTGCCGCGGTTCGACATTTGCCATGAACCGGCCGCCCCCTTGGAAATGACATCAAGAACCTCGTTCATATCAAGACCGGCCTTTTTACCGAAAGCAAGCCCTTCGGCAAGCCCCTGAACAGCACCGGCAAGGCAAATCTGGTTGACCATTTTGCACAATTGCCCGCTACCGCTTTTTCCCAGCCGCTTTACCGAAATACCATAGGCTTTCATAACATCGGCAATTTTTTCAAATATATCCTTCTCACCACCGCACATAATGGTGAGTTTGCCGTTTTCTGCACCGGCCTGACCACCTGAAACCGGCGCGTCGATAAAACCGATGCCGCATTTTTTGGCTTCCTCTTCAAGCTCGCGGGCAACCTTTGCCGAATCTGTCGTATGGTCGACAAAAACGCTTCCCCTTGCCATTGTCTTGAATGCGCCATTTTTGCCGGTTGTGACTTCTCTTATGTCATTGTCATTGCCGACACAGGCAAAAACAATATCCTGCCCCTTTGCTGCTTCGGCCGGTGTATCGGCTTTTTTACCGTGAAATTCCTCTACCCATTTTTCCGCCTTTTTTGCCGTGCGGTTATAAACCGTTACATCATGACCGGCTTTTTTCAAATGCCCTGCCATAGGATAGCCCATTACACCCAAACCGATAAAAGCCACTTTTGCCATTTTTCCACTTTCTGTTTTGCCGCACGATCGTTTTCTATTTGTCGGCTTTTATGAAAAAAATTCATAAGCCCAATGATCTTGATAGAGTTTATCAAAATCGTCTTGAAGAATATAGTTGTTATTAACAGGAAAAAGAATTGAACCCGAAACAACCGGAAATAGAATTGACGCTTTCTATTTGCGGTTAGACCGTTTCATTCTTGACCGTCATTTTCTTGGGGAAACCGGATTTAAAAAGAGCGGAATTTTTTAAACAAGAATTGCGCTTATAAAACCGCTAGAAAAAGCGAATAATTGCTTGAGCAAGGAAAGAGGATAAAACCGGATGATTTCAATTTCGGATGAAATACCGCCGCTTGAGCTTTTTAAAAAACCGGAGAAGTAAAAAACGATATTAAAAACCGGAAAACAAAAAAGTAAAAAAACAAAAAAGCAACATGAAGAAAAACCGATAGTAAAACGACTATTCAAAAGGAAATTCCCTATATGTTTACATGTGATGCATTTGCCGTTGACGGCCCTGATAAGACATTCCACCCTTTCACATTCGAGCGGCGTGACCCGCTTGACCATGATGTAGATATTGAAATTCTCTATTGCGGCGTTTGCCATTCCGACCTTCACACCGCGCGCAGTGACTGGGCGGGCACACTTTATCCTTGTGTGCCAGGTCATGAAATTATCGGTAAGGTGCGCCGCGTGGGCAAAAAAGTAACCCGTTTCAAAGAAGGTGACACGGTGGGTGTGGGCTGCATGGTCAATTCCTGCGGGACGTGCGATTGCTGCCGTGCGGGACTTGAACAATATTGCGAAAAGGGCAACACCCTTACCTATAACAGCCCAGACCCTGAGACCGGAAAAGACCGTTATACTTTCGGCGGCTATTCCAAACGCATTGTGGTGAACGACAACTTTGTTTTGTCGGTACCGGAAAATCTTGATCTTGCAGGAGCAGCACCGCTTCTTTGCGCAGGCATTACCACCTATTCGCCCTTGCGCCACTGGAAAGCGGGAAAAGGTATGAAAGTGGGTGTTGCCGGTCTTGGCGGTTTGGGGCATATGGCGGTGAAACTTGCCCACGCTATGGGGGCTGACGTGACGATGCTCACCACCTCGCCTTCCAAAGAAGCCGATGCGCGTCGTCTTGGTGCCCATCATGTGGTTTTGACACGCGACAGCGAAAACCTCGCAAAAGCTGCAAAAACGCTTGATTTGATTATCGACACCATTGCGGCCAAGCACAATATCGACGCTTATCTCGACCTTCTTAAAGTCAATGGCACATTGGTGCAGGTCGGTGCACCGGCCGAACCTTTGCCGGTTGGCGTTTTCAACCTCATTATGGCACGTCGTTCGTTTGCCGGTTCGTGCATTGGCGGCATTGCCGAAACACAGGAAATGCTCGATTTTTGTGGCAAACACAACATTACCGCCGATATCGAGCTCATCAAAGCTCAGGAAATCGACAAGGCTTATGAACGCATGCTCAAAAGCGATGTGAAATACCGCTTTGTCATCGACATGGCCTCATTCTGAAAAACGCTTGTGTTCTAAAAATTTTATTCCGGAAAACGGTTTTAAGTCGAGAAAGCGGGGCGAGCAACAAGCCCCGCTCACAACAAGCAACGCTCACAACAAACCCCTTTTCACAACAAACCCCGTTGGCGCTTGGCTTGACCGAGCGAGCAAAAGCGCGAACCGGCAAAGCCCCTGCTCTTTCAGCCAATCATGTTTATGCGCTTTCAAAGACTGTTTGGAAGAGTGTTTTTGCAAGTACTGTTTATGCGCTTTCAAAGAGCGTTCGGGAAAAATGTTTGGGAGAATGTTTTTGTTGGCAGCGCGCTGAAACAACCATTCCAAAGCAAAGCCGGAATTCATAACCAACCACATTTCAGGGAAGAAAAACAATGGAAATCAAAAGAAGTGGCAGCCGCCCTTCCGGCAAAGTTCCGGAAGAGTTTTTTACCGGTCGGGTGAGACTTGATCCGGCAATCGACCCGCATCAAGGGTCAAACCTTCTTGCCGGTCATGTCACCTTCGAGCCGGGAGCACGCACACATTGGCACACGCACCCGAAGGGGCAGGCTCTGATTATCACTTTCGGGCGCGGGTTTATCGGCCGCGAAGGTGGAGAAGTCAAGGAAGTTTTTGCCGGCGATATTGTCTGGTTTGAAGCGGGTGAAAAACATTGGCATGGTGCTTCCCCTGACACCGCAATGTCACATTATGCAATACAGGAAACAGTTGATGGCAAAAGTGCCGACTGGATGGAAGAAGTGACCGATGAGCAATATAAGGGAAAGTAAAGAAAGCTGAATTCCAAAACCTTGCACGTCATCACACCTCTGCATTTCATAAAGTGCTGAAATTATAAAATGCTAAAAAGACCGGCAAGAAACTTGATTGCTCCCTTTGGGCAAATGGTGGGCAAGTTTTGTTGAAAAGTGTGACAAAGTTTCTTGTTTTCCTTGGAAACTGTTACAAAGTTTCTTGCCGAAAATGAAAATCACCCATCAAGAGCCTATTGCCTTCAACGTGGCGCACCCCGAACCAAAGTCGGTTTTTTGAACGCGTTTTTTTGAAAATTCGGGGTTTTTGAAAATTCGGGCTTTTTGGAAATTCAAACTTTGAAAAGCCGCTTTCCATTTTGTTTTTCTGCCTGTTTTTTTAAAGCCAAATCGTAGCCGGTTCAATCAATTGTCGTGTTGCAAACTTGCGGCAAGCAAAGCCCTGATTTTTGGCTGACAAGAACGGGAAAGAACGGATCATGCCGGATTATAGAGGTTTAAATTCTTCGGCTCTTTTCATGGACTTTCTTTAAATTTATCTCCGATTTTCTCGCCCTTTTTTGCTATTTTTCCTGATTGTCGTTCATAATATTTCAACAAGATAACAGTTATTCTGTCGACTGAATTTCGTGTCTGATCAAAATTATAACGATCGTTCCCTTAGCGATTCGAAAATATATTTTATTTCACCCCTATAAATAAATAGTAGAACGATAAATGAAAAACTATCCACATGCCGATAGTTGCATTCTATATTTTAGAATTTTATTTTTTTTCGTTTCTAAGTGATTATTATTCAACACGTTTTACTGAAATTTTGAACTATTCTAAAACTTGAGTGTTGACATTAGGTTTAAATATTTTTTTAACTGTTTCTCAATTCTATACCTTTTTTATCAACTTTAAAAATTCGAGGGATTGCGTATGTCGATCGGGTACGGTGAAGGAGAACATTTTTCAAATGATCAGGAATTTTTGGCCTGTCAGAATGCGATGACGGCCGGAAAAATTTTGAAAAGCCACCGAGACATGGCTGCCCAAAGTTTCAGAGCGGAAAACGAAAGCGGTCGGGGGAAAGAATTCAGTGCGAGTGAAAGCCTCTCGGGGGCAAAAGGTTTCAGCGCAAGCCGGAAAATGTTGGTTGCACTTGCTTGCAGCAGTTTTTTTCAACGAGCCTATTTTTTAATGGCACAGCCTTTGCCGAGACCGTCAATAACGAAGTAAAAATTGCCAAAAATGGCAAACAGAGCAAACCCTCTCTTGCGAAAAAAAAGCAAAACGTGACGGGGGAAAAGGCGGAAAGTGAAAATAGTGAAGCCACTTCGAATTCTGCCGCTCCGGCTTCAGCTGATAATCAGGCGCCACTTGCCGATGAAGGTACAATGTTACGCCAAGTGGTGGTGAGTGCGACCGGCTTCGAGCAGAATGTGAAAGATGCACCGGCCAGTATTTCGGTGATCCCGCGCGAGGAAATCGAAAAAGGTTCGTTCCGTGATTTGACCGATGCCTTGAGGAATGTTCAAGGTGTTGCTGTGACGGGGACAGCGGCCGAACAGGATATCTTCATTCGCGGGCTTCCCGGTGCCTATACGCTTATTCTGGTTGACGGCAAACGTCAGAGTACGCGTGAAGCACGCACCAATGGCAATTCCGGTTTCGAGCAAAGTTTCATTCCGCCGGCTGCCGCAATCGAGCGGATTGAAGTTGTGCGCGGGCCGATGTCGTCGCTTTACGGTTCGGATGCAATGGGTGGTGTTATCAATATTATCACCCGCAAAGTGCCGCACAAATGGACCGGTTCCTTTACCATTGACGGTACGGCAAACCAGTACAGCAAATTTGGTAATACCGCTCAAGGAAGCTATTATGTCGGCGGCCCTCTGGCGCCCGATGTTGTGGGAATGCAGCTTTGGGGAAGAGGTTTGGGACGCGAGGAAGATGATATTATTTCCGGTACGCCGAAGAAAAAGGAAATCGACATTACCGGCAAAGTTACCGTAACACCGGACGAAAACAATGATCTCACCTTTGAAGCCGGTCACACAAGGCTGCGCCGCTATAGTTCGGTGGGCCACAATATCGAGAGAACCGAAAATATCAGCCGCGCACCTGTTGACACCTATAACAAGAATGATCGTGACCATTGGGTTGTCGGCTATACCGGCCGTTACGGCTTTACCACTGCCGATTTTTCGGTGTTGCAGGAAACCGCAAGCCGCACCAATTACACATGGGACAGCCCGACCCATGATTATGTTGCCAATTTGCGTTCGCCGGAAATACGAAACACCGTTGTCGATGGCAAATTTACCACCCCGTTCGACATTTTTGGCCGCCACACATTGGTAACCGGCGGGCAATTCAACCGAGGGGCATTGACCGACCAGAACCCCGGTATGCGCACCGGACTTGATGAAGAATTTACCATCGAACAATGGGCCGGTTTTGCCGAAGATGAATGGTGGCTCACCGATACATTCTCGCTAACCGGCGGGGTGCGTATGGACCACCACCAGATTTATGGCGAACATTGGAGCCCGCGCGGTTATGCTGTTTGGCATGCCACCGACAATCTGGTTTTCAAAGGCGGTGTTTCAACCGGCTTCAAAGCACCGGAAATTCGTGAAATTGCACCCGGATATGCTTATACAACCGGAGGTGGTAATTGCTTTTACGGGCGCAATCCCCCGAAAGGGCGCAACCGCTGCGGTGTGATTGTCGGTGCCGACAATCTGGAAGCGGAAAAAAGTACCTCTTATGAATTTTCTGCCATTTGGGACAATCTTGATAATCTCGAACTGGGGGCAACCTATTTCTACACCGATTTCAAAGACAAAATCACCAACCGGCAGGTTCTGGATAGCAATGGCAAGCCGGTTGAATGGTCGGTTGACCCGAATTATGTGCTTTATGAAAACCTCAATATCGACGATGCTGTGATGCAAGGGGTGGAGCTTACCGGTTCGTGGAAACCGATTGATGTTTTGACCTTCCGTTCCAACTACACCTACACCCATTCCGAACAAAAGAGCGGCGATTATGAGGGGCTGCCTTTGGCAAGAACGCCAAAACACATAGCCAATCTGCGCGCCGAATGGCAAACACCGATTGAAAAGCTCGAAAGTTTTGCTGCCGCAACCTATCACGGCAAGGAAACCAATGCGGGTTTTAGAACCGGTACTGCCGGTAAGGCGGTTTACAAAAACGGCAAAATTGTCGGCCGTGAATATGACGATTATGTCACCTTCGATATTGGCGGTTCTTACGCTTTTTCCGAAAATGTCAAACTGAATGCCGCAATCTACAACCTGTTTGACAAAAGTGTCGGTGTTGACCAGTTCAATGATGTGGTGGAAGGCCGCCGCCTCTGGTTGAGCATGAACTCGCAATTTTAGGGCCAGAATGAATGGCGTGATGAACTCTTGAAGGACAGGATCAATTTTGAAAGTTCGCGTTTGATGAAAAACATCAAAAACATCATGTGCCGGTTTTTTAAAAACCGGCCTTCCCTGTTTCCGGAAAATGGTCTTTTTACAAAGAATGTTTTTGCTCCGGCAAATTCTTTAAATCTGGAAAACTCTCCTTTTCAGGCAATTGTTTTTGTTCGTGAAAAATCTTTGGCTTTGGCAAAACTTGAAAATTTGGCGGAAGCCCGAAGTTTGGAAAGCTGCTTCTCCGGAACACGCCGGTTTATTTCAAGCCCCCGCTTTGTGAGGGAAAAACAGGGGGTAAATGTTCGGGTAGAAAGAATGGGAATTGTTCCGGCTGAACGGGCAGGAGATATTCGGGCAGAACAGGCAGAAAATGTTCCGGCTGAACGGGCGGGAATTGTTACGGTTGAAAGGACGGGAATTGTTCCGGCTGAAAGGACAGGAATTGTTACGGCTGAAAAGGCAGGAGATATTCGGGCAGAACAGGCGGGCGTTTGCCGCTTGCAAGCCCCGCCATTTTCCCGCTTTTCATTTTCCCGCTTGAAGATGTCTGCTCTTTTTGTTGCCAGTCTTTTTTTCGGCCTTTTTTTCGGCCTTTCCTGTGGTTTTGCAAATGCGGAAGACGACAATACAGAAAAAATGCGCATCCTCACCAAAGATATAGACGTTTCTTTTGTGGATGGACATATTGCTTTGTTAGTACCTGAAGAAGCGCAAAATTCGGCTGGCAACCAAGAAGATGAAAAGAAAAACAAAGCAGAAAGCCCGACAAAAACCGGCGGGGAAAATTCGGGTAAAATGAATCCAAGCGTCGGGTTTCATGGCGCCGGGAGTAACGGTTCTGAGAGCGCCGTGCTTGAAAATGCTGATGAAAAAAGTGATCAAGGGATAAACACCGCACAGCCAAGAAACGAAGAAACAATCAAGGCCGGAAAGAGGCACGAAAACGGCGAGATAAGGCGCTATCGCCTGTTTATTGCTGTGCCGGAAAAGCCGGCACCAAGAGAGGGCTTTCCGCTTGTTTTACTCCTTGATGGCAACACGACATTCAAGCCCGCAATCAGGCAAGCACCCGATGCCGTAATTGTGGCAATCGGCTATTCCACCGACGAGAAAAAAGAGATTGTAAAACGCCGCTTTTATGACCTCACCTCTTATGCACCTGCCGATAAAATTCCGCTTCGAGAAGGCATGGAAGCGCCAAAAACCGGCGGTGAAGAAGAATTTCGCAGCCTTATCGAAAAAAAGATTTTACCAGAAATACTGATGGAATTGCCGGTCAATCGCGCCAATGTCACGCTCTTTGGCCATTCGCTTGGCGGGCTTTTTGTGATGAAGAGTTTTTTATCAGCCGAAAGTCACGGTTTTTCTACCTATTGCGCTGCCGACCCGTCAATCTGGTGGAACGGCCATGAATTTATGGAAAAACTTGCCGCCTATCATAAGCCGGAGGGTTTTAAATCACGACTATTGATTGAAACATCGGGCATTAAAACCCATCATAAGAATGTGACTGAATCGAATAAAAAGCCGGTTAAGGATTTACATTCCGGCCCGAATGGCAAAGATGTTTCAGAGATTTTGAGAAAGGCAAAGGCAGTTGACAACACGTTTTACAGCTTTTCCGATAAAAACCACGGCACAATGCTTGCGCCTGCGATCAAAGACTGTCTGCACTTCGCGTTGAATGCAAAAAATTTCAAACAACAAAAATTTCCCCACAAACTCCCTTCAACCAGTCGAAAAGAAATGAGGTAAAAATGATTAATAGACGTAATACTCTCGCCGCACTGCTCTTTGGTGCACTGGCTTCCGTTTTGTCATTTCAATCACCGGCAAGTGCCGATGTTGTCATCAAACATGCCGCCGGTGAAACCTCTATTCCCGATAGTCCGAAACGGGTTGTGGTGTTCGACCTTGCCACGCTCGACAATATGAACCGGTTAAAAATTGATAATATTGTGGGTGTGCCGGAAGGGATAAAGCCGAAATATCTCGAGCAATATAATGATGCAAAATACACCAAGGTCGGAACCTTGTTTGAACCCAATTACGAGACAGTGGCAAGCCTGAAACCTGATCTTATCATTATTGCCGACCGTTCGGCAGCGAAATTCAACGATCTTGCAAAAATTGCTCCGACAATCGATTTGTCCGTCAACAACAATCATTATCTTGCCGATGTTGACCGCAATGTGACAATTTTGGGCCAGATTTTTAATAAGCAGAAAGAAGCAAAAGACGAAATCGACAGCCTTAACAAAAAGCTTGAAGAGGTAAGGAAAGTTTCGGCTGACAAAGGAACAGGCCTTCTTGTTCTGACCACCGGTGGCAAAATTTCGGCCTTCGGGCCGGGATCGCGTTTCGGCCTGTTGCACTCCGGTTTTGGTGTCAAACCGGCGAACGACAAACTGGAAGTGGGCAATCACGGGCAGATGATTTCACCCGAATTCATTTTGGAAACCAATCCGGACTGGCTCTTTGTGATTGACCGTGATGCAGCCATTGGCCGCGAAGGGGAATCGGCTGCAAAATTGCTTGATAATGCCCTTATCAACAAAACCAAAGCGGCCGAGAACAAGCATATCGTTTATCTCGACCCGCAAAACTGGTATCTTATCGGTGGTGGGCTTTCGGGTCTTCATGAGACAGCCGATCAACTTGATGACGTATTTTCAAAAGCAAAATAAGCATTTAGCCTGTTGTTGACTGAAAAAGTCATGAAACGGGTTGATTGTTTTCAGCTTTAACGCTTAAACATCGGAAGCAGCAGATTGGTCTGCCGGCTTCTGATGTTTTTTAATCGGGTAAAGATTGAAGTGCGCTCTCTTATTATTGGCATAACGGTTATTATCGTCCTGTCGATTATCAGTATGTTTCTGGGGTTTTCCAGTGTTACCCTCTCCGGCCTTCTTGCCGGTGACGAGCACAGCTTCCTTGTATTTTTCCAAACCCGTGTTCCGCGCACCATTGCGCTTATTCTTTCAGGCGCTTCTCTTGCCCTTGCCGGCATGATTATGCAAATGCTAACAAGGAACCGTTTTGTTGAACCTTCAACAGCGGGAACCGTTGAATCGGCCTCGCTCGGCATCCTTGTGGTGATGATATTTGCCCCCGGTCTTGATGTGATTTTGAAAATGCTGGTGGCCGCCTTGTTTGCTCTTTTCGGCTCGCTCATTTTCATGTTTTTGTTGCGGCAAATCCCGCTTAAATCCGTACTGATTGTGCCCTTGACGGGTATCATGCTCGGCTATGTGATTGGCGCGCTCACAAATGGCATTGCCGATCAGGAAATGCTGTTGCCTTCGCTGCAATCCTACCTTTTCGGCAGCTTTTCCATGGTGGTTGAAGGCAAATATGAATTATTATGGCTGTCGCTGCCACTTTGCCTTGTTGCCTATCTTGCGGCCGACCGTTTTACCGTTGCCGGTTTTGGAGAGGATTTTTCCAGTAATCTCGGCCTTGATTATAAAAAAGTGATGCTTTTCGGCCTTGTCATTATTTCCATGATAACGGCAACCGTTATCTGCACCGTCGGGCGGATTCCCTTTATCGGCCTTGTTGTGCCCAATATCGTTTCCATTGTCATGGGCGACAATATGCGCCGCACAGCACCTTTTGTCATGATAACAGGTGCGGGACTGGTTTTGACCTGCGACATTCTCGGCCGGTTGATGAGCAAATCGGCAGAAATACCGGTTGGAACCATTATGGGCGTGCTTGGTAGTGTGCTTTTTATCGCACTTCTCTTGAAATGGAGAAAGCGCCTTGGTTAGAAAAACACCGAAAAATAACAAGCCCGCTTTAAAAGGTGAGAAGCCAGAAAATGCGGCCGGAAAAGACGTTGCCGGAACAAATGCGGTTGAGCCCGGCATTGCTACAGCCGGCCTTCTTGAAACCGATAATATCGAAACTGCAATTGGCGAGGATAATTTTACAAAAACAGAAATTATCGAAACGGATGCCAGCACGCCGGATGAACAAAAAAATGCTTCTGTTCAAGCAGATATTGTCGAAGCAGAAATTGACGAAAAAGATATTGGCGAAGCCGGAATTGGCGAGGCAGGCCTTGACGAAGTCAACATCCTGAACAAGAAAGCCGAAGTCAAAATCCCGACCGAGAATTTAGACAAGGAAACCGACAGGGATTTAGGCAAGAATTTAGAAAAAGACGCGGGCAAGGAAACAGACGGGCAAGCAAGAAAGAAAGCAAATAGGGAAAATGCCGCAGCTCTATCCGGCTTTATCAGCACGGATGACGCAAATTCTTTCAAAACGGCTATTACCGGCAGTGGCTCCGCAGATTTGAGCTTCAGCAAGCCCGAACAATCAAAAAAAATCCGCTCGACACTGCCTCTTCTTATCGGCCTTGGTGTTGTTGCTGCCATTTTTATTGCGCTTTATCTTTCATGGAATATGTCGGTTGTGATCTGGCCGTTCCGTTTGGGAAAACTCGTTTCGCTTATTCTGATTGCCTATACCATTGCTGTCTCGACGGTGCTTTTCCAGACGGTTTCCAACAACCGCATTCTTACCCCCTCGATTATGGGCTTTGACCAGCTTTATATTCTCATCCAGACGGTGGTGGTTTATTTTGTCGGCTCGACCGTTATTTACGGGGTAAGCGACGAGGTGCGCTTCATCGCTGTGGCACTTATTCTCACACTGTTTTCGACAAGCCTTTTCACATGGCTCTTTTCTGGAACCATCAAGGGACTGCACATGACGCTTTTGATCGGCGTTGTGTTTGGCGGCCTGTTTTTCAGCTTGCGCATGTTGTTGCAATTGCAATTGAACCCCGACGAGGCGGTCAATCTCACCGATGTAATGTTTGCCAATTTCAACCGCTTCAACACCAATCTCATTGGCATTGCAGTGATTATTGTTGTGATTGTTTCCCTGATCGGCTGGCGTATGCGCTATCTTTTCGATGTGCTGGCACTGGGGCGCGATATGGCAATTAATCTCGGTGTCGATTATAAACAGGCCGTCTCACGCATTCTTGTGCTGGTTTCGATTATGGTTGCCGTTTCAACTGCACTTGTGGGGCCGGTCACCTTTTTCGGCCTTCTGGTTGCAAGCCTTGCCTACCAGTTTACGCCGACAGCCAAACATATGAGCGTGTTACCGGTTGCCATTCTGCTTTCGATTATTTTCCTTGTCGGCGGCCAATTCATTCTCGAACAGCTTTTCAATATGGCAAGCCGGTTGAGCTTTATTATCGAATTTGTCGGCGGCATTGTGTTTTTGACCCTGCTCATCAAGGGGAAATTGAGATGATTGAAATTAGCCATGTATCCAAAAGCTATGACGACAATAGCATTATCGAGGATTTGTCGCTTCAAATCCCGAAAGGCGGAATGGTTTCGATTATCGGCCCCAATGGTGCGGGTAAATCCACACTTCTAACTATGATAAGCCGCCTGCTGCCGATCACAAAGGGGAAAATTACGGTTGACGGGATTGATGTGACAAAGGCAAAAGGAGCCGATTTTGCCAAACGGCTTTCTATTTTGCGACAGGAAAACACGCTTACAGCGCGCATTACCGTGGAAGATCTTGTAAGCTTCGGCCGCTACCCCTATTCGCATGGTGTCTTGACAAAAGAAGACAAGACATTTGTCGATAATGCCATAAGCTATCTGGGGCTTGACCCTTATCGCAAACGTTTTCTTGATGAATTGTCGGGCGGGCAGAGACAACGCGCTTTTGTTGCCATGGTGATTTCGCAAAACACCGATTATATCCTGCTTGACGAGCCATTGAACAATCTTGATATGCGCCATGCCGTTTCAATGATGAAGCGGCTTCGTAATGCTGCCGACGAATTGGGAAAAACCATTATTATGGTGATGCATGATCTCAATTTCGCCTCCTGCTATTCCGATCTCATCATTGCTTTGAAAGAAGGAAAACTCGTTTATTCCGGTGCACCCGAAAATATCATGAAAGATGAAATCCTTTCGGCAATTTATGACATCGACATCAAGGTCAAAGATATAGACGGGCAGAAAATCGCCGTTTATTACCGCTAGATCGACCTCAAAAAACTCTGCCCCCGAAAACTTTTAAGGGTGAAAAAGATCAAAAATCTTTAAAAAGCGACCGGTCAAACAATTCAGAAACATTGTAGGCGAAAAGACGGGTAAAAAAGAATAAATAGGGAAAAATCAATAAAACGGTCGAAGAACAATAAAACGTAAGAAAATAAGGGCAAAAAACAATTGCCTGAAAAATGTGTTGGAATGATTTTCTTCACAAAAATATTCTTATGCTTTTAGAGCCTATTCATGTTTATAGTCGTGGGGGGCAAAAAGCTTGGCCGGAAAGACGGCTGACACAAGGTTGAAGTTCGCATTGTTAAAGAGACATGGCACGTGAATAGAAATGCAGACATAACGAAATCCTATAAATTGGCCGCTATTTTTGCGATTTGCCTCGGCGTTATTATGGCAATGATCGACACCGGCATTACCAATACCGCCCTTCCCACAATTGCACAGGAATTCAAAACCAGCGAAGCTTCAACTGTTTGGGCGGTGACAGCCTATCTTCTCGCCATGGTTGCAATGACTCTTCCCTTCGCAAGCCTTGGCGAAGTGACCGGTTTTCGCATTATTTTCATTGTCGGGCTCATGGTTTTCACCCTTGCTTCGCTTCTTTGCGGGCTTTCATGGTCGCTTCCAACGCTGGTTGGTGCACGCATTTTGCAAGGTATTGGTGCGGCCGGAATATTGAGTACCAACCTTCCTCTTATCCGCTTTACCTTTCCGCCGCAGAAACTGGGTGTCGGGCTTGGTATCAATGCCATTTGCATGGGGGTGGGCTTTTCTTTGGGGCCGACACTCGCCTCGCTTATTTTGTGGTTTACCACCTGGCACTGGTTGTTTTTGATGAATGTTCCGCTTGGCCTTGTGGCGCTTGCTATTTCCTTCCATTCACTCCCTAAAACGCCTTTGAGCCACTATCGTTTTGACAATCTTGCCGCCTGTTTTTGCGGTATCGGTTTTGCCGCTCTCATTTTCGGCATTGGTGAATGTGCGCACCGCCAGCCGCTTTCCATGATTATTCCAACCTTTGTCATTTCATTTGTGGCAATTGCCGCCCTTATCATCCGCCAGAAAAACCACCCTGCCCCGTTTCTCGCCTTTGATCTTTTTTCCTCGCGGATTTTTACCCTTTCCATTCTTGCCGTCCTTTTTGCCTTTATCGCGCAAGGGATTGCTTTTGTAGCGCTTCCCTTTTCGTTCCAGATGTTGATGCATAAAAGCCAGTTTGCCACCGGCTTTCTCATTGCGCCGTGGCCTGCTTGTGCGGCACTCACTTCAACCTTTACCGGCCGGCTTTCCGACCATTTTTCACCGGTTCTGCTTGTGGCTATCGGTATGCTCTTATGTGCAAGCGGCATGTTTTCGTTAAGCCTTCTTGGCGAGGGAACGCCGGTTCTTGTGATTGTGATCTGCATGATGGTGTGTGGTTGCGGCATGGGCTTTTTCAATGCGCCGAACCAGCGCGTTATCATGCTTTCCGCCCCTGCCGACAGAAGTGGCGCTGCCGGTGGTATTATGGGCATAGCAAGGCTTATTGGCCAATCGGTGGGAAGTACACTTGTTGCATTCTTCCTGATTGTCTCTTCCCATTACGGCTCGCGCTATGCTTTGTGGTGCGGCACAATCTGTTTTTTACTCGCTGTGTTGACAGGCGGCTTGCGGCTAACAAGCGGAAAAGCCAAAAAATCTTAAACGCTGCTATCTGTTTTTGGCTGTTCTTTTTTGGCTAGTCTTTTCTACCATTTAGGCCGCACACTTCCGCCCTACCGGTTTGGAGAGGCCGGGCAATAAGCCGGTTCCAAAATGTGTTCCTTAGCCATTTGAAAAACGTGTTTCCAGAAGATCGACTTCGCGGATCAATTTTGCGGTTGTTTCTTCCGAAAGCTGGTGACGACGGCCAAAAGCAAAATAGGTTTGGCGTTCGGCTTTCAAAGCTTCGAGGCGCAAACGCCGTTCGATTTCGGCAATCTTGTGCGTGTTGATCGCATCGGCATCCGAAATATTCTGGTCGGCCAATCTATCACGATAGTTCGCCATGACACGCGCACCCGCACTTGTATAAAGGTCGGCATCGCTGCGGCCTTCACCCCAATTGTGCACCGCCTGTTCAACCGCTTTGATAGCCGCTTCGGCAGCCGCAATATGGGCGCGCTCTTCTTCCTTCTGATGGGAAGGTTCGGGCGGCAATTCCAGACCTTTGAGGAGGAATGGCAAAGACACACTTGCCATGACAAGCGAAATCAGAATAACGCCGGTGGCAAGGAATATTGCAAGGTCGCGGGCGGGAAAAGGCGAACCGTCGGGGAGAAAAAGCGGCAAGGTCAAAACACCGGCAAGGGTTACCGTGCCGCGAACACCGGCAAGCGATGTCACAGCAACGAGCCGCCAGCTTGGCACGAAAGGTTTGAAACCGCGCCGATAGGCACGGGCAAGCGTAAAACGCAGAGAAACCCAAACCCAGATAAATCTGAGTACGGCGAGTGCCAGATTGATTAAAATGACATAGGCCACAAGCCAGACCGGTTCATGGTGTCCGGTTTCCTGAACCACGATTGCCGCGCCGCTTACAATATGGGGAAGCTGTTCACCCAAAATGACGAAAATGACACCATTGGCAACAAATTGCACTGTGTCCCAGACAGCAAGCCTGCGAATGCGCGTCAAAGCAAGATTGCGCAGACTGTCTTCGGTAAAGCTCATGGAAATACCGGCAGCAACGGCGGCAAGGATTCCCGATGCATCCACCTGTTCGGCGGCAAGATAGGCGGCAAAAGGAATAAGCAGGCTTATGAGAATATGTGAACCTGTTTCCTCGCCGAATTTATTGTTCCAGAAATTGCTCACCCAAGTGACGCAGAAGGTGGTTGCCGCCCCGATAATAAGACCGGCAACGGCGGTCCACAAAAAGGTTCCGAAAGCCGCAATGAGCGAAAAGGAGCCGGTCATGGCGGCTGCCACAGCAAAGCGCATACTGACAAGACCGGACGCATCATTCAACAGGGATTCACCTTCCAGAATATGCATCAGGCGCTTCGGGATAGGAGAGCGTTTGGCAATTGCTGTAACGGCCACAGGGTCGGTTGGCGAAACAATGGCAGCAAGCGCAAAAGCGACCGAAAGCGGCATGGCCGGAATCATCCAATAGGTGAAAAAGCCGACTCCCAGAACGGTAAAGACAACAAGCCCCAGTGCCATTTCAAGCACTGTCCAGCGGTCGCGCTTCAAACCATCTTTCGGGATGCGCCAACCGTCAAGAAATAAAAGCGGCGGTAAAAACAGCAGGAAAAACATTTCCGGCCGCAATTTTACGCCCATGTCGCCAGCAAGAGAAACCACTGCACCGACAGCAATCTGGATAAGCGGTAGCGGAATGGGCAATGGAAGCGCGCGCGATATTGCGCCGCTGATGATAACAGCGACCAGCAATATCAATATCACGACAACCGATTCCACTCTTGATAACCCTTCAGAGAAAACTATGCCATGCCATTTAAGCAATGAACAGTTTCAATAAGATAAACAAAAAACGAACTTCTGAAAAATTCCTGCCAAATTTATGACGATCGACTTCTGCTCATGTCATGTGCGGTAAAAATGGTAAATTGTGGGCAGTTTTTCTTCTATTCAATGAAAAATAATTGTGCTCCATCAAAATTGTGTAACCGGATGAAATCTGCCCGTGAGCTGACACGGTTTCGCCCATAAAACTGTGCTCTGGAAGCCTATCTCTCCTTTGAAGACCGCTCCGGCTTTCACAAAAAGGACTTCCCTTTAAAGCGCAAGTATTACCTAACATTTTGTTTTTAGTTGATATTCTCGAAATTATCCTATTGCTTTTGAAAAGCGGCTTTTTGGCTGCCTGCTTTTATTCAAAATAAATAGTGTCATTTGGAATTTTGGCAAAATAGATTTTCGCAATCTTCCAACAGAGTTAAACATTTCTCTCGATATGTTGTTTTTAACTTCAATGCCGGCGCAGGAATTTCATGTTTTATATTGAAACTTTACTTTCAAAAAATTAACGTGTAAAATAATAATCTAATAATACATGATCTATTAAGAGATTGATGTAGCCCGACTACTGTAACACGAGTAAATTGTGGGAGAGACTATCATGGCACTGACGCCGGTCCAGAATTTGAAATTCGCTTCTGTCAAAATCTTGCAAGAGAGAATTGATCAGGTCGAACAACAGGCCAAACGCGCTCCCACGACCACGGAACAGATTTTTAAAGCCAAAGAAACAGGCTCTCCTTTGAAAGCGGAAGAAAAATCGACCTATGACAAAATCCGCAGCAAGATAGCAGGCGCTACGGTATTTGATAATAGCCGTATGAGCAAAACCGAATTCAAAGCAAAAATACTGAGAGAAATAGCAAGGAGCGTTGGCGTTGATCTTGATAAAGGTGGAGCAGATCTCAAACGTCTGGCCAATTTTATCCGCGGCAAATTGGCTTACATGAAATCTCAAGACCCGGTAGGTTATGAAGAATTTATGGAAGGCATCACTAAAAGGCTCGGCCTTGATAAATTAGGCTTGAAGGCGGAAGACATTGTCGAGGCAATGGCTGACCCATCTTCAAAAAAGGCGGAAGAAGTTGACCAAAAGCTTGATGTCTATTTCGGGAAAGATGGTGAAGCCTCTTCCGAGGTTGACAGTGAACTCAACGATATCAAAGAAATTCTGAACCGGAACGGCGGCACTTCCACAAACGGAAAAGCTGCCGAACAACTTGCCACTGCTCAATCCAATGCTTCACGGCAAAACGAGATTTTGACCGATCAGCCGACTGCCACTTATATGCCGAAAAGCTTCCCGCCAGCGCGGAGATAATTGCTTCTGGCATAGACCGCACGACTGCTTATTTTTCTAAAAACTGCATTTTCCGAATGCTTGTGTTTTCGGATGAGAAATCGGAGTGAGGAATGGCAGCAGCTCTGCGTTTAACATGAAGCGCAATGGCCGAAACCTATAAAGTCGGAAAACGGTGGGAGTGAACTTTTAAAACGGATTTGGGGAATAGCGGCAGCTCGGCATTCAAGACAAAGCGGATTAGCCGAAACAGGTAAAACCGGAAACCAGTGGAAACGAACTTTTAAAACCGGAACACAAAACGTTAAAAGCAGCAAACCATCAGCATCATGGGAAACCGGTACGGGTTTGAACGACAGAGTTTTTATGCAAGCTCTATGACCTTTTCTGCCCAAGAATGGTTCTTCAGACTTTTCAAAAAAGGCTTTACCCCCTCAAGCAAAACGATTTTCCGGAAACATTGGCAGATTTTGTGAAGCTTCTCATGGCGCTAACAAATAACTCATTGTCTCCGTTCATTGCATATATTCTCATCGCCCAAGTAATGACGGATCGGCTCTTGCTTCTTCGTGACATTCAATCAAGTTTACGTAAACTATGTGCACATTCAAACTGTTCATCAACCAAAAGCAAAAATTATTTTTCGGATATTTTTTCTTGTAGGATAGCTCTTACAATGCGGCGACGGTTGTATTTTGATGACAGGGAAATGAATTGGATACTCAAAATAAAATGGATTTGGAAAATAAAATAAAATCGTGGGTGAAAGACCAATTAGTTACTATGCCCCGAGGCGCCAAGAAAAAGCTGGCAGATTATTTAAAGATAACCCCTACCCAATTAACGCGCTTGTTGAACCTGGAGGCTGGCAAAGAACCCCGTTCAATGCGGGTGGAAGAGTTTTTGAAGATAGTCGATTTTTTTGGTAAATGGCCAGACAATATGATGCCGTCGATTTTCCCTGATAGCAGGAAACAGCATTTAATAACTATGTTTGACGCTGTTTCGCCCGAATGGCAACGAGCGATCATTGCGATGGTTGAGGCGTTAGTCCAGAGCCACAAAAGCCCTGAGAACTGACCACAACCGCCTCGTTCATTCTTCGATCGTTTTTTACAGAAAAGTGCCGAAGAGAGACCAGATATTTTATTCATTTTGCGCCGGTTATTGCGCGCAAAAGCGTCAAGATTGCAGCTCGCATGTCAGGTGAGGCCTGTGAAAAAAGCTTGATGAATTTCTCATCCTCGGCAGAAATATCGAAGCCATATAACACAAAAGACAAGCTTGTGCCGACTTCTGTACATATTTCCGCGAGTGTCTCGGCCGTAGGGTTCTTCCTGTCTTTCATAATTGTAAAGACATAGCCGGGACCTCTGCCGATAGCGAGAGAAATCGCGCGCATCGATTTGCCGCTCTCTTCGATTTTTTGTGCCAAACGCACACGCCAGTCGTCCAAAGTTTGTGGTTGTGACAAAATTTCCTCCTACACATTCATAACAGAGTGTCGGCAAGGGTTGTGCTCTACACCCATTTTTTAAACCGCCCTGTAGCCTACATTTTTATCAACATGGCGCAACGCCGCGCGCATTAGCGACCGAATAATTCCCTCATTTCCAATATTTTATGAATAGACACAATATTCGCATTATCAAAACTGATGATTTTTTCGGAGTTGTATTTCTTTAGAAACACTTCGTGCGATGTTCGTTTCGCCAAAACGGCAATCATGGCCTTGATTGGTTCATCTATAGTTTTGGCAATCTGCACCACAACTGAATCGCCAATACGCACCGGTTTATGCGGGTGGACAAAAACCAGATCACCAGCATTAAAACGTGGTTCCATAGTGTCCCCTTCGACGTATAAGGCATATAGACCCTTGGTCATCAACAGAGCGGGGGGCCTATGAACGTAATCAATGATTGATGAATCGAGTTTGAATGAACCGTTGTCAGTGTTACAAGCGGCAGTTCCCATCACCGGAACGTCCTGCAGCATGTATTGGCGCGGCGGTAAAGTACTATTATTGAACTTCACATCGCTCATTTTGCTATTTGTTCGGGTCGTTTCAATTCCAGCAACATTCGGAGTGTTACCGGTAAGAAGCCAATCAATTGAGACATTAAGTGCTCCGGCAATATCTTCTAGGGTATTCGGGCGCGGGTGAGCCGCCCCAGACTCCCATTGGGCTACAGCGTTACGTGTCTTGCCAACGGCTCTTGCTAACTCTTCTTGCGTCATCTTCGCTGCAATGCGCGAATTTTTTATACGTTCTTTCAAATCCATAGTTTTGTTTAGAAAAAGTACATTTTGCACCATCAGTTTTATTTATATCGTGTAGAATGTCATTACACTACTAAAATATCCATTGAAAGCGATTGGCGTTGTTGGCTTTTATAAAAGCAATCAAGCAAAATGACGTTGTTGGTCATCATTCGATAAAATCGGTACCCCCCCCTTCGCGAGTAACGAAGCGTTAGGTGATTAAGATACCGGTAGAACGCATAATAAACCTATGATAGAAGTCGGGAGACTATATATATTTCATTCATTTTTAAGCCGGTTCAGGGTGGCTTTATCAGTGAACCTACTATGCGATGAAACAATGCAATCTCTTTAGAGAAGTCTATTTAACGCTATTTTGCTTCATCCGTTGAGAAAAAAGAAAGGCGCTGCCAATTAGCATTCGTCCGGTCTGGTGGCGCAGTCGGAACCGATAAAGAGGATTTCTTCACGGCTCATGGTAATTGGCGGGTCGTTTTCGTGGTCTACTTCTACTTGAGCCGTGCGCATGAAAAGAGCAAACCGCAACTGGTCGAATGTCTCATCCGTCATCGGGCTTGAACGATAAAGTTTCCATGCCAGTGCCATGACTTTTTCTGCCCGCGAATGGTTTTTCAGGCTTTTCAAAAAAGGCTTTATATCACCCCACGAGAAGTGTTCTTTTTCCTTGCGCTTTTTTCCTGCATTTTCGGCTTGGTTAACCCGATTTTTTTGATGTAGCCCTGCGGATTTTAGACCATTCAAAGTTTTACTTGTTACATTGACAAGTTTGCTTTTCTCTTGATCTATTTCTGCGCGACTTGTTTCTTTGCAAGAAAGGTCAGTTTTACCGAATGGCGGTTGTATTTCTTCGTCAGTGCTTGAACCATTGTCGGGCGAGCCTTTTTGGTCATCAGCGGGTCGAAGAAATCCGGTTTGCGGCTTTAGAGTTTTTCGATGATTTTTAGGCTTTTTCATCCCGCCCACCCCTCGCCTGTTTTGACAGAAACGCCATAAGCTTCAACACACTTAATGAGGAATCGTAAAAAAATGACATGAATAATGTCAACACTTTTCATGTTGACATATACGGGATTTATGAGGATAGCGAATCGTTTGATGATTAAGAGTTGGTTGTTTTAATGGTTTTTCTTTGGACTTTTATATTTTTTAAAAAAACCGGATGGTTGCCGCATAACATGAAAGTTGAACCGGACAATTAATTGGAAAAGACGAAAAATACCGCCGAAATTCCCCGCGAAATAATGGATTTTTAAATGAAAGTTACTTCCAATTGGAGCGACAAGCCAATCAGAACAACAAAAAGTCTTATAGGCTCTGTTGTTTTGGAGTTGATCGAAAATGAACTGCATATGGGGAGAAGTGAAAATAGCGGTCAACAAAGCATTTTAAACATAAGTCTTCCGGTTTATCCGGCAACGGAAGCTCGAACATCTACAAGTTGAGCGTGAAAGCAACCGATGTTTAAAAAAATCGGGAGATAAAAATAAAGCGTGATGCCATTGACAAAGGATAATTTATCACCCCGTTTTCAATAACGTGATCGAGCAAAAGCAATTTTGACAACGGCAATATGGATTTAAAATTATTGCGCTTCGAACGATCGCATTGCCAATTTGACATTGGAAAATTATGCGCCCGACCGGCTCCATCCGGTGTGAGGGAATCCGGCGGACTTTTGTTTGACTTTTTCCGACAGCAATAAATAGCGCATCAAGAAACACGATGTTGGAAAATCAGATATTGAAAAATCAGACTGGGGAAAATCTGCCAATGGAAAGCTGTGTTTGAAATAATCTGGTAGCTTCAAAACTCACATCAAGACATGCAGTGTGAGAAAATCGACTTGTTAAAAATTCTGCCTCATCAGATGAAGCCCGACAATTATCGCACCGTTAAATCGGGTGCTAAAATATCGGGCTTAAAAATATCGGCCTTTAAATGAATGATCGGGTGCACGAAAACTTTTGGTCTTGGATATGTTCTTGTGACGATATTTCCTCGACTATAAGGCTCGGATGCCAGCCTTGGATAAACATAAGCTTTGACATGCCGATGCTTTTGGCGCCAATTTTATGCCAATTTTTTTAGCGCGTAAAACGGCCGATATAGCGGCCAAGAATGGTGATTTCGCTTAAATTCAGAATGCGCGGTTTGTGGTGGGGATTATCCGATATGACCTCGACCTCGATTTCATCCGCACCGGGACGGGAGACAATTTCCAGCCGCTTGATAATAACGCCGCCAAGCTCGTCTGCCAGTGCATAAATTCCCGGAGGTGACGGAACACGGTGCGATATGTCGATAAACACCGCATCGCCATCATGAATGGTGGGCGACATGCTATCGCCATAAGCGGGAAGGACTGCAACATTCGACGCAACAACATTGAGTTTTGCCAAGAGGCTTTCCGGCAAACGCCAAAAATCCCTTATTACTTCAGTTGAAATTTGAACAGCATTCTTGGCACCGTTGACGATCATAATTTCCCCGCCGGCCCCCATGCCCGCCTTGACATCAATTTCGGGAATTTCACCATCTTTCAATTGCAACCTTGTTTTAACATCACTATCAATCCGGTCAGGAATATCAGGGTCAAAACTCGATACAATCTTGTGTTTTGCGGCATTCTCACCTGTCAAAAGATAAGAAGCGCTTACGCCGAATTTTCGGCCATAAATTGCCGCGTCCTCAGGGCTAAAATCATTCTGCCCGTTTTCGTGTGCCCGATAGGTCGAATGGCTCACGCCAATTGCATCCGCAGCTTTCGTCGCAGATGAAAAGCCCGCTTTCAGCCGTGCTTCTCGCAATCTTTGTCCCATCGTGTCCATAACATACATTATGTCAGAATAATAAACATAAATCATGTTGACAATCTGCTATAAATGATGTTGTTATACAACTATCCGCTACTTTTGGGTGTATTATAACATTATTAGTGTTTAAAAGTGGCGGGTAAGAGATCGAAGGTGCAGTGTGCGCTTTCCTACAAGTTTTTTAGACGGCGTATTTGCCATGTTTCGGGGTGGAACAAATGGACAAATCAGATATTTGCGTGTTGTCAGATATTGGCGTGTCGCGATTATTCGACACTGATGTTTTGCATGAAAAACAGCTGGTGAACTGCTTTAGCCGCAAGACCGCCTTGTTGACTTGGCCTTTAGAAGCTTCAACCGAGAATAAAGTGGCAGACAATGAAGCCGCATGGAAAAGTGTTCTTAAAAGCGAAGAGGCCTTGAAGTGCGGCTTTTGCGTTGCGCTTTTTTCCCACAAGCTTCAAAGCGTATTTAAACTTCAAAGCGTATTTCAAACTGCTAGGGGAAGCACTTGTTGCGGGCTGACGATGCTTGCGCCCCGTTCATTATGCCGAACGCTTTTATGCAGCTCGTCTTCTTTAGCCCGATTTCTTCTCCCAAAAAGCAAATTATGCTTATTCGGCTTTGTCACTCCCGGAAACACTGTCTGGCGAGCCTGCACCTTCTGCGGGCGTTTTTCTGGCATTGGTGTTTTCGAGTGTCACATCATATTTCTGCGGCTCGGCAAGGATATTTTCCGGTTTGCCGACAGCAATCATACATTTGGCAAAAAGCGGCAGAACATCCTTGCTATCAATCGTATTTTCGGAAGCACCGGCAATAATACTGAACAAACGGAATGCGACTTCTTCCGGTGTGGCTGCTGCATTGACAGTTGCAGATCGTATCGGGTTAATAACGGGCATTCTCTTTCCTTTGTCTTTCATCAATCACTTGATGAAATAGTTAAACAACTTGTTGTTTTTATCAAGGCAATAGCAACCGCCATTTTTAAACCGGTGAGCCTTTCCATTTTTGTCAAAAGGCTTTGTTTCAACGCGCCAATTTTTGCCCGCGCAGGAAAACAAAAATCAAACCGAATTTTTGAGAGCACTGTTTTAAGCGCAGCAAAAGTCTGCTGGTCAGCAAAAAGCGTACACGAAAAAATCAAATCTGTGACACGAAAAAGCAAGGCTTTGGCACTTCATGGTGGAAGCGTTTTCAAAACCGTTTTTTCTCCGGAATTATCAGAATTTT
Organism: Bartonella sp. M0192; assembly: GCF_016102305.1. Classification (NCBI taxonomy): domain Bacteria; kingdom Pseudomonadati; phylum Pseudomonadota; class Alphaproteobacteria; order Hyphomicrobiales; family Bartonellaceae; genus Bartonella; species Bartonella sp. M0192. Next base: position 2,259,038 of record NZ_JACFOU010000001.1, read on the forward strand.
TTGCGCGTCAATTGTGCGGCCGACCAACATTTTTCAAGGCAGAGAAGAGAGTTTTATAAAATGGATTCGTCAACATTACGCCGCCTTGCCGGTTTGAACCTTTCTACCGAACAAATGTCGGCTATTCTTGAACTTCTTGCCGATATAGACGAGCGGGAAGACCAGCGCCGTGCCCGTACACGCGAGCGTGTGCGCCGTTTCAGGCTGACACGGAAAAACAATGTAACGTTACAAGAGGAAAATTGTAACGGCGAGGAAACGTTACCCCTTTCCCCTAAAAGAAAGGTTCCCCCACACCCCCTTAAAGAAAATAACCCCTTTCCCGCTTTCTCTGAAACATCGTCTGATGCGCTTGTCGAAGAGCAAACAGACAAAAAAGGCGGGCACGGTTTTCCTCTTTGCGGGATTAAAAATTTACCGGAAATCCCTACGGGGTGCGAGCAGAACAAAGCTTGTTCTTTTGCCGTGAGTTGGCCTAAAGCCAAGGCTTGCTCCTTTTCTGAAAATTCCGCTTTGCCGCAAGCGGAAAGTGCACCACTTTCGGAAATCACGGGAACGATGTCTGCGGCTGAAAACGGCACGGCTTCGGGCGCAATGTCAGCTTCCAGCGAAAGCGGAGGCGTGCCGCTTTTGCCTTCACCTTCGGGAATTTTTTCAAGCCGGAATTTTGGAAAAAACGAAGTTTCAGAGCTTGCAACGAGCCACCCTGACAAAAGGGGTTTTGAAGCCGAATTTCATGAAATTTTCTGGCCTGCTTTCCCGAACAAATGTGGCAAGCCGAAGGCACTAACGGCGTTTTTGAAAGCGCGCAAAAAAGACAGTCTTGCCGCCATTATGGCGGGGCTTCAACGCTATATCGCAGACAAACCGCCCGACCGCCCCTGGCTTAACCCGACGACGTTTCTCAATCAGGAACGCTGGAATGACCAACCTGCCCCCGTTCTGGAGCGAAAAAATGCAAAATTTAAATATGATAAAAGATCAACTGCCAGAAAAGTTACCGATGCGATGGCCCGCCTCGCACCTCGATTTGACGCTTACCAAACTCGTTTCCCTCACGACAGGTGAAGGCTTTCCACCCCGCTTCAAAGCGGGAAAGAAACCGACAAACGCCCAAATCGCAACAATCAGGCACACGCTTGAGGACGCAAAAAACACACTTTTAAAAAAAGCACGAAGCGACGAAATCATGGACCAGTTTTTGCTGCTTTCGGGCGGTATGCGACTGCCGCGCGATATAGACGGGGAAAGTGCTGCCAAATCCTATATGATTGCGCTTTCCGGCTTTTGCAGCTTTGCCATTATGCAATCGGTGCTTTTGATTATTCGCGGCAAGGCGGAAGGCTTCAACAAAACCTTCATGCCGTCAGCGCCGGAACTTGCCGCTTTTTGCGAACATATCGAAAAAACCGAATGGTTGAAAATCGACACTGTGGAGCGGCTTTTAAGAGCCGGTGAAGAAGAACAAAACGACGTTTTAATTCCGGAGGCGCGGGAAGACAAACCGGCTTGTGACCACAAAACCACGACCGCAAGCGAACATGAAACAACAGAACATGAAACAGCGCGACGCGTTTCCCGCCCGCAAAAGAAATGCGCGCTCAATGAAGCTGAATGAAACGGAATGGGACAATGTGGGACGAGATAGGACGAGATGGGACGATGTGAGACAGTGTGGGACGATAAGAGACGACATCGAACATCTATGAAAAGCCCAATGTTTTTTTCAAAAACGCGAACCACAAGATTTCAAACAACAACAGTTCAAACTCAAGACTTCAAACAACAACCCGATAATAAGCGATCATGAAAGGCTTTAACCATGCAGGAAGTTGAAATTATCAGATTGAAAGCCCGTTCAAAGGCAGGCAAACTCCGGCTCAAGCGCGGGCGCGGACGGCCGCGTATCGAAGGTATTGCGCGCGAACCGAATGGCAGGCGCAGCCGAGCAAAAAAACCGCGTGAAGCGATTGACCGTCTTGCTATTTTGATGCGTGCAAAGCACACCGGCCTTTCCGAAAAACAGGCAAAAGACCCGCGCGCTTCCACCTATATCGGCAGACTTTTTTTGGCAGGCCCCGAATGCGGCGGCATTAGCGAAGACCAGTACAATGCGGCGCTGAAATTTATCGAGGTTGATAATAACTATAAAAAGGCATTGCTTTCACCTGCCGCCTATTACGACGATTTTAACAGCACGCCCAATCCCGAACTTTATGAAGCGTTTTGCAAGCGTGCCAAAAAGCAATATCTTGCCGCGAGGGAAGCCATTCAGGAAGCGCAATTTGATAACAGAATTGATAACCTTTACGCCGCCTTGCAATATATCGTGCTGGAAGATCTCGAATTGCCGCACCTTGTCGGCGCAACAAGGCTCGTGCTCAATGCGTTAAACAGGCATTTTTTCCTTGCCAATAAAGGTCATTAAATTTTTAATGACCCTTATGGCGCAACGGGAATTCTATTTTCCAAAAAGATTTTCTTTGAGTGGCGGGAAATTTATATTGCGAGAAGGAATTTAATATTTGATTTTAATTCTGTTACACCGGCAGAAAGACCATTTTTAGAGAAGATTATTTGTAGCAAGGACTATCGCTTGAAAGAGCAAACTCGGCTTGCAATTTATGAGAGGGGTTACCCCCGTAAATTTATAAAAGAGGTCACCCCCGTAAAGCGGAAGTCCAGCCCGCCGCTTTTATTCCGACCAAAAACACAATTTCTAAAAGGCAGGCACTCCCCTGCCTTTTCTTTTACACCTCGCACAATTTATCATCGGACAATGACGGGGAAAGCTAAAATAGACAAGATAACTGCCCCACTTGGGTTGATAGAGATAGCAGAGATTTAAAAGTTAAAGGATAATCATTTATTTTTACGCGCACGTGATTGTTTGCTCTTATTTTTTATTGGCAGGTAGATGAATAAAGCGTGAATTTTTTGTTTCAACCTGCCTGTAAAACTATTTTTTTAATTTTAGTTATAATTTTAAAAATATAAATAAAATTAATTATCATTTAAAATGTTATTTTTCCTCACTTTTTTATTCTAACCATAATATCAGGATCATATGTCTTCGGTCTTTTTTCGGCAGGTAATTTTATAAGGACCCCTTTATCCATTGTTTCTTCATCATACCCAGTAGGCGGTCTATCGGCAAAAAAATAACAATTTGAAAAGCTCTCTTTTTTTCTATGACTATTACGCAAATGGCTCCAATTTGGACAACCACTAAAATCACAATCTTTAAATTTGCATGTTTCTTCTTGTGTATTTTGGATAATTAACGGAATCACGGAAGAGCCTTCTACCTTTGCATATGGCGATATCAAAAAAATTTTACATCTCTCAAAAACACAATTGGATACGTTCAAAATTTTCAAGCAACGATCTTCACTAGAAGAGTCAAAATCAGAAAACCTACAGTTCTTGTAAACATTAGGATTATAAAAAAACCATTCTTTTGATTCGTCTGAAGTAAAAATAGGAAACTTAAAATCACAATATATTGGAGTGAAAAAAAAGTTCTCATAACTAATAAGCAAGTTGTTAAATTGATAACTCATAGTGCATCGTTCTAATTTATTTATATCATTACTTGAACCACTTAGAGAAATGAATTCGTCAATTGTAAATTTATGACATTTGTTGCCAATTTGATCATCTAAATACATTAACGCGCGCATTCGAACTTTATTTTCTGTTGTGATGTCGCTGGCACTGGTTATGAAATCTGCGATTAAATCGAATGCTTCTTTTCTGAAAGGACCTTCAGGGTCACTAGCAACTGCATTCAAAAAGGAAAGGCCTGCATATTTTTGCGCATCGCTTTCACTGCTTAAAAGTTTCGATGCTTCTGCGATAAGCTGGGCGGTATCACGCTGTTTTGCCATAGCAATTTCATCGTCATGACGTTTGCCATCCCGCTTCTTTTCTTCAAACTCAAGCTTCTTTTGTTCAAATTCTTGCTTTTTTTGTACAAACTCTTTTTTCTTTTGCTCAAGGTCGATTGATTTGTTTTTTGTCGCTTTGGCAGCCCAGAAGAAGGTAACAAGACCGGCAGTGGCCAGCGCTACATTTTTTATGTCAATGCCGCCGAAAAAGGTTGAATTGTCTTGACCCGGATAAAAATACAGAAAAGCAATTGTCCCGAACAGTGTGCCGAGAATTAAAGTGACGTTCAAAACATCAACGGCAAAACGGTTGCTGGCAAAATCGACACTTTGGCGAGTATACGCATTCTTCGACGGGAAAAAGGCTGCATTAATCCAGCCATTCAAAAGCACAAATAAAAGCGTTGCAACAATCGCAACCAAGGAAATAACTTTCAATCTATATTGAAAGTGCTGAAAGGGGTAAAAAACAGATAGACAAAGGAAAACAATACATAGAATAGTCGAGCCGAGAAGCGCAGGCCAGCTTGTTTCTTTCGTAATGATTGCGGGAAGCAAGATCAGTATGTCTGCCGCAACGACAAATAAGAAAATGACCGCACCAACAACATTGTCACCTTTTTCACACGCAAAATAATTCAGGAGAGAGAGAGCTATCGCCGCAATTAAGGGGACAACACCAGACCTGAACATGCACTTTTTAAAAGCAATGAATTTTTTATCTGCTTCAGTTGCTTGTTCAAGATTATCAATCTGTTTATCGGTATTGGTATCTGAAGGCATTCTTCGCTTCTTCCCCCTCTCTTTCACCCTAGCGATTTATGCCAAGAATTCAGATAAAAGCAATGTTAGGATGTGGTTTTCCCCTTTTTACAACCACTATTTGTGTGATGTGTTTGCTTGTCTATTGTTTCAAGGTTCATCAAGAATGACGAAGGGAATAACTGACGGCTATTTACGGCATTATTTCGTGGCACGAGTTTTTCATGGTCAAAGCCGGAATTGTCGGTTCCGTTTAGGATGTCGTTTAAGTGCAAGAAAAAAGCGGTATATTTTGTGAAGTGATAAAAGGCGAAGCTATTTTTGAACCACAGAATCTGTTAATCTTTGGATATTTCTTCGGCATTATATTTTCACAATTCAAAAGAACGTATGACCTTTTAATTATGAGTGATTCTACTGACGATCTTCCGTTTTCCCAGCGCTACGGCTATGCGCCGGTTGTTCAACAGCTTGCTTTGGGAGAAATAACAACACCTTTTAAAGAAGAATTAAAAGCACTTCTGGACTGGGCTATTCCGGATTACGGTGATGAAATTATTGATATTTCCTGCACAGACATGTTTAAAGATATTTTCATAAATATTTGCGGAGGTAGTTATCAGGAGTATTACGTAAACAATGATGAGTTTTCATTAAAAAAGAGTTTTGTAAATAAATCTTTTTCCAGTTTTATTAATAATTGTGAATTTTTTAAATTATTTGATTTATTAGAAGAACTGATGAAAAATAATAAAAAATTAAATAAAGATAATATTGATCATAAAAAAAATAATAAAAATTTTGAATTTAAATTAAAGAAACTCTTTAAAAAGCACCACTTAGCCTACACTATTTACAATGGGAAGATCGAACCTATCAGTAGTGAATTTGAAGGCAAGACCTATGTTGCTGCACTCGATGAGACCAAGGACACAGGCCAGCTTGGTGCCCATAGTCATTTGATTAAAGCCGGAGAACAGATAAATCACGAGAAGTGGGCAGATAGTGTTCGGGAAAGCATCAGCGCTGTGGAAGCAGTTTGCCGCCAAATTGTCGGGGGGGAAAAAAGTAACTCTCGGTTCGGCACTAAAGGAAATTGAAAAGAACTATCCTCTACATCCGGCTTTTAAAAAAGCGTTGAGCGAACTTTACGGCTTTACCTCTGATGAAAACGGAATTCGGCATTCACTTTTGGACAAGTCGAATGCAGCAGTTGACGAGGCGGATGCACTTTTCATGTTGGGGGCTTGCGCATCCTTTGTTTCTTATTTGCTTTCCCGAACAAGGTCGAAAGACGATAAATAAATTTGTTCAAAATGGTTGAGATAAACCTTCGGGTGTCCATAAATGCAAAGGACTTTGCCACAACATAGATGTACCCAGACGTAAGATGGCAATTCCTTGTCGACTTACCAAAAAAATCCGGCAACGTGCGTTCATTTTCAAGAGGGATAGAAAATGCGGGAAAGGTGTTTTGCTTTTCAGTTGACGGAAGAAATTCCAAGAAACACCAGAACGATAGTTAATTAAAAAGCTGGCATAGCGCGATGCCGCCAGCTTTTAAACTTTAAACTAACCGATTAGGGAATTTGATAAATGTGCCTGCGAAACGGCAGGCGAATATTCAGGCTTTCAGATTTCCTCAACCGGTGCGTGAGATGAGGATTTCACCAGATCAATTGCATGAAGAGCATCAGCCTTGTTTTTATAGCCTTCGCCGCTAGTTGCGATCTTTTCGTGGTTAGCTGCTTTCAAATGCCAACGCCATTCGCCGTTTTTATCTTTATAAATTTCAAATTTCATGATTTTTTCCTGTTTTAAGTGGATTATTCATAATTCAGAAACATTACGCCAAACACTTTAGACGAATTGGGGATTTTATTTTATTATTTCAAGATAATTAGTAGATATAATCATGTTTATTTATGAATTTTATTTTGACGAGTAAAACTCTTTTACACTAAAAGAGAACTTCCCCCTCTTTATTAAAAATTCTCTTTTTAAGTTTAAAGGCATCTGCATTTTTCAAAATGGAAATGATCTATTCGGCAATTGAAAAACATGTGTCGATTGGTTTTGAACAGAAGCGACCAATAAAAATTCACGCGTCTTCCGACCACCTGATTTTTAGAAAAATAATTTTTTAAAATTTCCGATAATTTTTTTCTTGCAAAAATGTGTCACTAAATATTAACTGACAAATACGGCACAACAAGAATTGTAGCTATGGTTTGGTTGACGTTTATAAATATAAAAAATGGTTTGTTCTTTTTTATATTTTGAATATTCGATTGTTTGTTGAATTGAGTTGATATTTAAAAATATATTATTTGGAATTATCGAATTTTATCCATGAATATTGACATTTGCTGTTCATAGCGGTTTCTGAATGCTTTTAAAAAACTGGATGAAAGAGTTCGAGCTACAAAAAAGAGTAGCCGATGCGTTCAAGCTCATGGCGCATTTGGCAGTTAAAATTTTTATCCTTGAAAAGGAAAAGGGACGTGGTCGGAACCAAAAAGCGAACATCCCTCAAAACAGAAAAATCCCCGAAAAAAACACCGTTAAAAAGGTGTGCCAACAGAAAAAAGCCACGCCTTTAACGGAAAAAATTGAAAAAGAAACTGTACGGGTTGCTGATGGATTTTTGGAAAAAGCTGCACGTTCAAGTGTGAAGCATGAAAAGGAAGTTGAGCGGCAAGTGCTTGGCAATGAGGGGATGGCCGCACGTTCAAGCGCAGAGTTCAAAAAAGAAACGCTGGAAAATGTGCCTAAAGGCAAGGAAAAGGCAGTAACTCTATCCGCAGGGTTTGGAAAGCAGGCGTTACAAAAAGTGACTGATCTCAAGGAAAAGGCAGCACGTTCGAGAGTGAGGCGTGTAAAGGAAGTTGAGCAGCAATTACTCGGCAATGAGAAAATGGCCGCACGTTCAAGCGTAGAGTTCAAAAAAGAAATGCTGGAAAATGTGTCTGGAGACAAGGAAAAGGCTGCAACTCTATCCGCAGGGTTTGGAAAGCAGGCGTTACAAAAAGTGACTGATCTCAAGGAAAAGGCAGCACGTTCGAGAGTGAGGCGTGTAAAGGAAGTTGAGCAGCAAGTGCTTGGCAATGAGAAAATGGCCGCACGTTCAAGCATAGAGTTCAAAAAAGAAACGCTGGAAAATGTGTCTTGAAGCAAGGAAAAAGAGATAACTCTAACCACGGGAATTCGAAAGCAGACGCTGCAAAAAATGCTTGGCAACGAGACAATGGCAGCGCCTTTAATAGAAGAGGTTAAAAAGAAAACTGTGCAGGATGAGTGCAAGGGAAAATTGCCGCTAGAGAGTAATGCAGTTTTGAAAACAATTCCGACTGTAGCAAAAACGACAAAGAAAGCCGCGCAAAAAAAGCGGGAAGCTGTGCGAGAAAAGAAAGCTTCCGGAATTTTGAAAGAGGCTATTTTAAAAGCTGCAATAAAAGCCGGTAATCAATTGGGAGAAGACGGGCTTGTTTCCTATCTTGAAGCACAGGCTTTAAAAAATGCTTCTTCCTTTTTGACACTGCTTGGCAAGGTGCTGCCTGCCGAACTTAATTCAGACGGACAAGAATTCAAAACCGTGACAAAAATCGAACTGGTTGCATTATCACCCTCACCGAAAGATTTGACAGTTGCAAAATCACCGACCGGAAAAAAGCGTACGACTTCTAAAAAACGCATGAGCCGAAATCAACAACTTGGCATAAATCAGGAACTTTCGGAAATCCTTAAAAAAGACAATTGACGAGCTTTGCGATAAAAAAGGTTTGCAAAGAAGTGAACCGATTTTGCAATTGTTCAACGAATTTGTTTGCCATGCGAAATGAAGAGAGAGTTTCACTGTTTTTCGTGTCTTAAAAGTTTTTCAAAAAACGTCGTGCCGTTTTGAAATGGTGGGCTTTTTGAAATGACGGGCTTTTTAAAAAGCTTGACGTGCTGTTTCTCTTATATTGGCCTTATCGTGATGGGATATATTATTTTCCGACAACATAGTTCTTTGCGGGTGGCGATGCTTGTTTAAAACAAGTGTTTTCCTTGCATATCTGTCAAGGTAGTGAGAGCGGCTTTCAGAATAGTTTTTCAAGCTTTTTTAGGCTTCCGGATTTGGTTTGGAACGTCATAAACGTCTTGTCCGGTCGTTTTGTTTCGGTGGTTTTGTGGTGGTTCATGACAACAGAAAAAATAGAATTGCCGGAAAAGCTGATTAGCCTTTTCGATGGGCCTGCCGATATCAGGGCGGCCTATGGCGGGCGCGGTTCGGGAAAAACCCGCTCTTTTGCCACAATGAGCGCAGTGGTCGGCTATTGTTTAGGAAAAAGAGGAATTCGCGGCATTATTCTTTGTGCCCGCCAGTTCCAGAATTCTTTGGCTGACAGCTCACTGGAGGAAATCAAAAGGGCTATTGCCGATTACCCGTTTTTACAAAATTATTATACCATTGGTGAAACCTATATTCGCTCGAAAGACGGGCGCATTACTTATGCCTTTTCCGGACTTGACCGGAATATTGCCAGTATCAAATCGAAGGGGCGGTTGCTTCTCTGTTGGGTGGATGAAGCCGAACCTGTGACTTCTCACGCATGGAACACATTGATACCGACTTTGCGCGAAGAAGGTGACGGTTGGAACACCGAACTCTGGGTAACATGGAACCCGCTCAGAAAAGAGGCAGCCGTTGAAAAGCGTTTTCGCGACAGTAAAAATGCGCGTATCAAATCTGTTCAACTGAATTGGCGTGATAATCCGAGATTTCCCGATCTGTTAAACCGCGCCCGCCTTGATGATTTGAAGAACCGGCCAGAAAGTTATGACCATATATGGGAAGGGGGATTTCTTTCCCGGATGGAGGGAGCCTATTTTGCAACGGGTCTTGCAATTGCCAAAGAAGAAGGGCGCATTTCCAACGTTCCGGCCGACCCGTTAATGACATTTCAAGCTTTTTTCGACATTGGGGGAACAGGCGCCAAAGCCGATGCAACCGCTATCTGGATTGCGCAATTTATCGGAAAAGAAATCCGCGTTCTTGATTATTATGAAGCGCAAGGGCAGCCTTTGAGCGCCCATATCAACTGGTTGCGCGAAAAAGGTTATGGGCGGGCAAAAATTACATTGCCGCATGATGGTGCAACCAAAGATCGCGTGCGGGATGTGAGTTTTGAAAGTGCGCTTCAAGAAGCCGGTTTCGAGGTGGACATTATTCCCAATCAGGGAAAAGGGGCAGCACGCGCCCGCATTGAAGCGGCAAGACGGCTTTTCCCCTCTATCTGGTTTAATGAAAAAACTACAGAAGCAGGACGCGATGCTTTGGGCTGGTATCACGAAAAACGTGACGACAAACGCGATATAGGACTTGGGCCGGAACATGACTGGGCAAGCCACGGGGCTGATGCTTTCGGCCTGATGTGTATTGCCTATGAAGCACCGAAAATCTTTAAAAACCGGCAGCGCAATTTCATGAGACATGATTTCAATACGTCATGGATGGCAGGATAAAAAAAAGCAAAATTGTCGACTATTGAACCAATATTCAAGTGAAAGAACCGCGCGTGTCCAAATTAAAGCGGATAGCAATTGCATTTTGCTTTTCTTTCAAAGCTTGAAAGCGACGTTTCAAAAACAAAAGACGCTGCCAAGGGTGCGGCACAATATGCGAAACCGCAGACTTTCTTGGACGAGAGCTTCCAAAACGGGCAAAAGAGCAAGAAAACGAGGGGCGAAGCTCAAACAAGCTTTATGCGCGGCAGGCGTGAATTTGGCGGCGTTCGCAATGTTTGCGATAAGAGCTTTCAAAACGGGCAAAAGAGCGAGAAAAACCCGGTGCGAAGCTCAAACAAGCTTTATGCGCGGCAGGCGTGAATTTGGCGACGTTCGTAATGTTTGCGATGTTTGCATCGTTTAAGGCATGGGAAATGTTTGCGGGACGCATAATATTGGCGGCGTTCGCCGCATGAGTGATATTCGCTGTGTTTGCAGGCTTTCCACGAGGAGCACTATTCGGAACAATAGAACCGGATGCGCAACAAGTCGGCTTTTGTTTTTCCGGCAAAGGCCTTTGCTTTATGTGACCTGACCTTTTTGTTTCTTTATGATGATTGCCTTGTGCTTGCCCGCCTGCCCGCTTGCGCGTTTTGCTTGTGTTTTTTTTCGGGGCTTTTCGGCTTTTCAGAAATGAACTTTCAAGTTGTGCGGGCTGCGGCACGACCAATTTTAACCAATAATTTTACGGGCTGATGATGATGCAAGAAAACGAGAGTTTAGACCATGGGGCTTCGGATGACTTTGACAGTGCAAAAAGAGATATTTTGTTCCAGTCATTGTTAAAGCTTTTCCGGCAGGATATGGCGCATGTTGCCGAATGGCGCAAAAATGCCCGCGAAGATTATGCCTTTTATAATGGCGAACAGTGGGAAGCCCAAGACAAGGCGGCGCTTTTCGAGCAAAAACGCCCTGTCATGACGTTCAATCGCATTGCGCCGCTTGTCAATGCTGTTATCGGCTCGGAGCGCAACAACAAACGCGAAGTGCAATTTATTCCGCGTGAAATCGGAGATGCGAGAGCCAATGAAATATTGACCGGTGCGGCGGAATGGTTTCGCGATCAGGCCGAAGCGGAATATGAGGATTCGGAAGCTTTTACCGATACCGTCATTTGCGGCATGGGGTGGACAGATACACGCCTTGACTTTGACGATGATGAAGCGGGTAAACCTGTTGTGTGCCGCCTTGACCCGTTAAAAATGGTGTGGGATGCCTCGGCGGTGAAAGCCAATCTGGTAGATGCGGAGCGCCTCTGGTATATCGACGAAAAGCCGCTTGCCGAAGCGCGCCGCATGTTTCCCGATATTGACCCGTCACTGCTTGATGCGCGTTGGGCAAAAAATGGTGTTTTTGATAGTGGCGACCCTCTTTCCCATGTGAATTCCGACACATTCTATGGTGAAGACCTGACGGATGCTTCGGAGAGGCAAGGCTTGGGGCTTTCTTCCGCTTCCAGCTCTCTGGTGACACTTGTCGAATGCCGCTGGTTCGAGCGTGAGGCTTTTTACAAGGTTTTTGACCCGCTGACAGGTGAAACGCAGGATTATTCGCTTCGCGACTATGAAGAGAAAAAGAAAATTTCGCCTGAAATACAATCGGTAAGGCTTACAAGAAAGATTGTGAAAAGGGCTTTTCTAGGAGAGGTTTTGCTTGCTGAACCGGATCAGCCGATGGTGCCGAACGGGCAACTTGGCTGGGAATGCATTACCGGCTATTTCGACAAGATGAAAAAGCATTATTATGGCATTGTGCGCCCCACAAAAGACCCGCAGCGTTGGGCGAACAAATTTTTCAGCCAGGTGATGTATCTTTTAAACAGCCAATCGAAGGGCGGCATTCTTGCCGAACGCGGTGCTTTTGATGATGACAGGCAGGCAGAAGAAAGCTGGGCGCGCGCCGATGCCATTACCTGGACAAAACAGAATGCGCTCGCCGGACAAAATGCCCGCATTCAACCCAAACCCGTGGCACAATTTCCTGTTGGTTTTTTTCAGCTTTTCAACGAAGCCAAAGAAGCAATTTCGGACGTGACGGGCTTATCTTCAGAATTTATCGGCACGAGAGAAGTAAACCAGCCCGGTGTTTTGGAAAGCCAGCGCCGGCAATCTTCTTTGAATTTGCTTGCCTCGCTTTTTGATGCGCTGCGCCGTTATCGGAAAAGACAGGGGCAAATTATGCTTTACCTCATACAGAACTATCTTTCCGATGGAAGGCTTATCCGTATTGTGGGGGATGACAACAAAAAATATGTGCCATTGACACATGAAGCGGTCGCCAACCGCCAATATGACATTATTGTTGATGATGCGCCGACAAGCCCCAATGAAAAAGAACGGACATTTGCGATTATTCAACAGATGCTGCCGATGTTGAAAGATTATCTCACACCGGAAATAGGACTGGAAATTCTGCGCTATTCGCCGCTTCCTGCCTCGCTTGTTGAAAAATGGACGGCCAAGGCACAAGAAGCGGCTCAACAAAAAGCAGAACAGGAAATAGCCAGAGAACAGATGGCCAGAGAACAGATGGCCAGAGAACAGATGACGAGCCAAGAAGCGGCAATGGAAAGAAATGCATTGCCGGAACAGTCTACAGGGCAACAGGCCGACCAATTGAAGTTGCAAGCTCTGGCAAACGAGCTTGATATGAAAGCCAAAGCCCGTGAACTCGACCTTAATGCCAAAGCGGCCGATCTTTTTTTAAAAAATCAGAAAGCAAGGCTTGAGACCGAAACAGCCAAAAACCGCGCGCTCATTGAACAATTGAAAATTGAACAATCGCAAACGGGGCGAACCAATTCCTGAAACAAGCGCCCCGAAAGCTTGGACGGAATGGGTTTTAAATTTGGCAAAGCGGCATTTCAGATTGTCGCCGCTTTTCAACTCCCGCAATTGCAACTTTTGTTTTTCCTGCCGGATGAACCGGCTTCGCCTCAAGCATCGGCGTTTTGATGCTCTGCTGCCCGTTTTTTTCAAAGGGCATGTTTAAAGGATAAATTTATGGATATTGCACCCGATTTTTCACCGGAAGAACAGGATGTTCTCGGCCACCAAAACACCGACAATGAAAGCTTTGACGATGAGACAGCCTTACCGGAAAATTTTTCCGACAGTAATACTATGACCGGGCCTTCTTTTAGCCAAGAAGGGGAACATGAAAAAAAGGCGGGCGAAGAAGACGAAAGAACAGCAAAAGCGCGAAATCATATGGTTCCGCATGGTGCACTTCACGCTGAAAGGGAAGAACGCAAAAAAGCGCAAGCCGAGGCAGCGGAAGCAAAAGCCAAACTTGCCCGCATTGAAGAACGTTTCAAAATTGCACGCGAATTCACAGAAAATCATGCCGGAAACGAAAGCTTTTCACTGTTAAAACAGCAGCAGCAGATGGAAGCGCCTGATCCGGAAAAAGATTTTGTCGGCTATGTCAAATGGATTGGCGCCAGATTGCAAAACGAGGAAACCGAAAGACAAAAAAGAGAAGCCGAAGAGCGGCAATCTATCAAAGCCGCAAGAGAACAGGAAGCGGTGAAGGATTATTTTGCCACGTCTGTAACGGCACTTAAAGCCGAACTGCCGGATTTCGACGAAGCGGCCGATTTTCTTTATGAAGCACGGGTGAACCAGTTGAAGGCGCTCGCCGATGCTTACCCTGCTTTTAAAAATGCCGATGCGATCAACGCGCAGATTGGAAACGAGCTTGCAGCCATTGTCAAAGGTGCTTTGGAAAGCGGCACCAATCCTGCGCAAACAATTTATAATTATGCAAAAAATATCGGCTTCAAGGCGAAATCTATAGCGGGGGGTGACATTGCCGCAATGCGCGCCAAAAAAAACGCTGCGCGGACACTCACCGCATCGAACGGGCGCGCTATTGCCGACCCTATTAGCCTTGAAGCCATAGATGCCATGAGCGATCGGCAATTTGCCGAGTGGATTTCCAATCCGAGAAATGAAAGAGCCTTCAACATTCTGATGAAAGGGGAATAAGGCTTTTTGCACAAGCCTGTTTTTTAAAGCTGATTTGAGAGACTTCTGTTTCAGAAGCTTGAACTTTAAAAACCACCGCTTGCAAAAGATGGGGCTTCTAAAACTTTGAAGTAGGTTCGTGTAGGTTCGTTTTAAAACTTTCACCTTTTTCTTTTGCGGATTTTCGTTTGAAATGGACGTTATCATTTTCACCCACCGGAGGTTTTCCGGTTTCGTTGGTTCGCTCGCGTTAAAGCGACAAAAAGCTTGAAAATCAATTGAATTTTAGGAGGCCATAATGGCTATTACATCCATCGGGGTGAACGACCCTCTGGCTGTTCGTGCCTGGTCGAAGAAACTTGCCGTCGAAGTATCGAAAGCTACCGAGATTGCGCCTTTGATCGGAACCGACACCAACAGCATTATCCAGCTTAAAGACGAAACCCAGAAAGGCGCGGGTGATACTGTCCGTTTCGGCTTGCGCACCCAGCTGATCGGCGAAGGCGTTTCGGAAGGGGTTAAACTGGAGGGCAATGAAGAAGCCCTTTCAACCTTGAATGATGCTGTTATCATCAATGAACTTGCCCATGCTGTGAGGGTAAAAAACGAGGGCACAATCGACCAGCAGCGCGTGCTTTTCGATTTGCGCAGCGAAGCCAAGGACGGTTTGACCGACTGGTATGCCGACCGTTTGTCGCTTATGTTTTTTACCCATGTTTGCGGCTATACCGCTAAACAAATGAACTTTGAAGGGCGCACCATTTCATTGTCGCCGGTGCATTACGGTTTCAATGAGCCGACAGCCCCGACCGACAAGCGCGTTATTCGCCCGAATGGCAAAACCACTGACGAAAGCCTTGACGAAAAAGATGTGTTCAATCTTTCTCTGGTTGATAAAGCGGTGGAGCGGGCAAAACTTGCCAATCCGCGTTTGCGCCCTGTGCGTGTCGAGGGCGATAGTGTTTATGTGCTTTACCTTCACCCGACACAGGTGACGGCGCTGCGCACCAACACGGCAACCGGCCAATGGCTTGATATACAAAAAGCGGCCTATCAGGGCTCGCGCGCCAAAAACCCGATTTTTGACGGCTCGCTCGGCATGTATAACGGGGTGGTTCTGCGTGAAGCCGAACATATTACCGAAGGTGTCAATTCTGCCGACCCGACCACGCCTGTTTCAAACACCCGCCGTGCGGTGCTTTTGGGTGCACAGGCTTCCATTGTGGCTTTCGGCAAGGACCGCGGACCAACGCGCTACAAACTGGTTGAAGAATTCTTTGACTATGAACGCGAACTCGGTGTTGCGGCAAAAACCCTGATCGGTATGAAGAAAACAAATTTCAAACTGAAAGACAGCACGATCGGCGAACAGGATTTCGCAACCATCGTTATTTCAACCTATGCCGAGCCGCTTTAAAACGGCATTTCAAACAACAGGAAAAGGGGCAAGTGCTCCTTTTTCTTTTTATGCGACGAGCTGTCTAAGGCGCAATTTTCCCCTTTCCCGATTTTTTAAAAAACCGGTGATTTTGCCAGAGATGAAAAAAATGACCCATGCTTATTCTATAGACATGCCTTCAAGCGATGATACCGACTGGATACTTCTCGATTTTGAGGAGCCTGCGGCAGAAAAACCGAATGTGCGAGATAAAAAGACCACACCCCTTTCCCGAAAACCGGTGAAGAAAGCGAAAGTGAAAAAACCGCAATCGGAAACCGGAAAGACATCTCGAAACACTGCCGAAAAAGCCGGAAAGTTGAAAGCCGCCAATTTGAAGACCGCAAGCGGAAAGAAGCGGCAAAGAACACGCAACCCGAACTCAAAGCAAAACCGGAAAACAAAGGTTTAATACCATGGCCATTATCATTTCCACGACAGGGCCGATTACAAGTCTTCCCACGCCTCTCCAGCCGAAAAACAAAACCTTTTCGGATATGATTGCCGTTATTCAGGATGAAATTGACGACACGACAAATGAATATTTCAGCCAGATTCAGGAAGCAATCTATTCGGCCATCCGCTTTTCGGCACGTGAGCCGCTTTATTTCAATGAAACGCGCGATATTACCTTTTTGACGACTAAAAATCAGGACTGGTATGGCGCAACAACCGAAAAGGCGATTGCAAGTGCGGCCGGTATACGCTTTGTTTTTCTTGAAAAATCTCACGGAAACGCAAAACGGCTTCATCTCAATTCCCCGCAGGAACTTGAAAGCGCAGGTTCAGCCCATGGCGAACCTTATGCCTATTGTTATTTCGGGAAAAAACTGCGGCTTTTTCCCTGCCCTGACAAGGTTTACAAAATAAGGCTGATGATCGAGCCCTACCGGCTTGAAGAAGTTTTGAAAGCCGACGAGGAATCCCCTTGGTTTCTCGATGCGTTCGACCTCATCAAAGCGCGGGCAAAATACGAGCTTTATAAAGATATTTTAAAAGATGCCGATAGCGCTCGAACAGCCTTTAACGATTTTAACGAGCAGCTTTCAGCGTTAAAAGTGGAAACCTCGCGGCGCAATGGTAGCGGCAAAATCAAAGCGACGGTGTTTTAAATGACATTTTTATCGATAGCCGAATATCGCCCCGACATTGCCGACATCAATAGCGACTATAGCGATGATATATTGAACGTTTTGCCGGCAGACGGCAGTTATATTCCAATGCCCGGCTTCAAAGCCTTTTCCAAGCCGTTTCCGGAAAAGCCTTATGGAGCCTATGCCGCGCGGTCGCTTGACGGAACAACCTCGGTTTTTGCGGGAACTGCAACCAAACTTTTTGTCCTCGACAATACCGATCTTTCCTGGCGCGACATTACTCAAACCGGAAAAATCTATTCCGCTTCCGATGAGGCACGCTGGTCTTTTGCTTCTTTCGGCAATTATATTATTGCGGTCAACAAAAACGACCCGCCGCAGGTTTTCGAGCTCAACCGTTCGGCAAAATTCCGCAATCTTGGCGGCAATCCGCCACGGGCGGGAGCTGTCAAAGTGTGGGGCGATTTTGTTTGCCTCATGCAATTGCCGGATAATCCCAACCGTGTTTACTGGTCGGGCCTTAATGATGCGGAATTCTGGACGGTGGGCGAAAAGTCCTGCGACTATCAGGATTTTCCGGATGGGGGCAGTGTTCAAGGCTCGAGCGAAGCAACCAACCCGATTATTTTTCTGCAATCGGCGATTTATCGCGGCACATTCATTCCCGGTTCCGACATTATATTTTCTTTCCAGAAAATTCATGACAAACGCGGTGCAAAATCATCAAACGCAATCAGCAGTCGCGGTGAATTTTCCTTTTATGCCGATGAAGGCGGATTTTTCCAGATTACCAGCGATGGCGCGGTGACACCTATCGGCTTTGAAAAAATCGACCGCTCGGTCTTTACCCGTATGAATGCCAATAACCTTGCCGAAATGTTCTGCGCGATCGACCCTTTCTATAACCGCGTTTATTGGGCGATGGATTATAACGGTTCGGGCGTGATGAACGAATTGATGGTTTATGACTGGGGCCTGCAGAAATGGACGGTTATCAACATTGCGGCAAGCAGCATCATGCCGATTTATACAAGCGGTTACACGCTGGACGGGCTTGATAATATTTCCACTATTCTGGAAAATTTGCCGTTTTCGCTGGATAGCAAAATCTGGCAAGGTGGTGCGCCCATTCTCGGCGCTTTTTCCATGGATTACCGTTTGGGCTCCTTTTCGGGAGAGGCGATGGAAGCAATCGTTTCCTCGCAGGAAATTGCAGCCACCAATGGTGATATAAACCGGCTGGAAAATGTTATTGCACAAATAGACACGAATGAAGCCTTGCTTGCCATCGGTGCAAGAATGCGAAGAAACCCGCAAGAACCGGTAAAATGGTCAGGTGAAAAAAGCCCCTCTTATAATACCGGCCGTTACCATGGCCGCTCGCGGGCGCGGTTTCACAAATTCCGCCTGCGTGTTCCGGCGGGTGCAAAATGGTCGCATATTGCAGGCTTCAATGTCGATTTTACAAGAGCCGGAAAAAGATGAACTATCAAATCTATCTCACCGAAAATTGGCCTTATGAACGGATGAAACGCTATAGCGGCGATCTTACAGAGGCGATGAAAAAAATCGCCCGTCGTTTTCCCGATGACATTTCGTTTCAAACAATGGCCGAAGAAATTGCAAGTGGCGAGCGGCAATTGTGGATCATTGTTGACGAGAAAGAAAACTTTGTCGCCTTCGTTACCTCGCATATCGAAATTCTGGCGAGCGGGAAAAAACGTGTCGAACTCCTCGAACTTGCCGGTCACGGCGGCGAAAAAATAGCCGATATGATCGAACCGATAGAAGAATGGGCAAAAACCATCGGCGCATCCGAAATTTGCCCGATCGGTCGCATCGGCTGGTCAAAAATCATGCGCGCACATGGCTATCGGCCAAGCGTGGTCAAATATCGAAAGGAATTGAACAATGGGCGGAAGTAGCGGAAAAGGCGGAAAAACCACACAAACGAAGACCGAGACATCAGCCCCGCCGGAATGGGCAGCACCACTCTTCAAGCGCTCGGCAAAGGATGCCATGGACCTTTATAATTCCGGTCAGGGTGGCAATGTTTATCAAGGCTCGCGGGTGGCCGATTTAAGTGACACAACAAAAAATGCCATTAGCGGGCTTGGAAACGCCACCGCCAATTATGGCAACAGCTATTTGCAAGGCCTTGCAGGCGGCAAAAATGCAAGTGGCCAGAACCTTGCCGATATGGCTTCGGGAAAAATGGTGGGGGCAAACACAGCCTATAATCAGGCTTTACAAAACACACTTGATAACACCGCCAATACCATCAACAGTCAAATGAGCGGGGCTGGCCGTTACGGTTCGGGCGCCCATAGCGGTGTTTTGTCTCGACAATTGGGACAGGCTGCAACAACTGCCCTTTCCAACCAGTATAATCAGGATGTTGGAAATATGCTCAATGCCAATGAACTTATCGACAGGGCAAACAATAACCAGCTTTCGGCCGCAAGCAATTATTTTCAAGGGCAAGGCAATAATCTTCTTAATGCTTTGAAAGGCGGCACAATCCTTGACCAGAACAACCAGCAAAAGCTTGATGCAGCGCGTGACCAATGGAATGAAGAAGATAATCGTGGCTGGAACCGGCTTGCCATGCTTTTAAGTGCGGCTCAAGGTGCGGCCGGAAATTACGGAACGTCAAGCGGAACGCAAACAACAAAACAACAGAATGGTGCGCTCACCACAATAGGAAACGGTTTGGGTGCGCTCTCATCGCTTTTTGGCTTGTCGGACCAACGCACAAAAGAAAATATCCGCTATGCGGGCAAACGCAACGGCTACAATGTCTATGATTTCAACTATATCGGAAGAGCTGAACGCTATCGCGGTGTTATCGCGCAAGAAATCCTTAAAACCGACCCCGATAAAGTTGTGATCCACCCCGAAAGCGGGTTGTTAATGGTCAATTACAACAAGCTCGGATTTCCTATGGAAAGGCTTCTGTGAAGAAAAGCCATTCGGCTGTTTCAAACGCCTTTCCGTGACATGGGAGGCCAAATAGCTTAACGCCCTGCCGCTTGAGCATGAGCCTCATAAATTTAACGACAAATCAGTCAAAAGACATTGCGTGACCATTCCAGAAAAAACCGGAAGCGCGAAGGAAAAATTGCACCCGAATGGAGGCCAATTCATGAATTCACATTCTTTTTTTAATTTTTGGGCTAACCGCCCATCCAATAACAATGCGCCTGTGTTCGGCTCGATTGGCCCCTTGGGTTTTGCCGGCCAAAACTTTAAAACCGGCCTATCTGCCCCTTCCCCCATTGAGGGGGATAACAATAGAGGAACCCCTTCCAGCCCCACCACCGCTTACGGATTACTGGAAGACGGGCAAACGCAAAAAGGCCTTGAAAAAGGCGCTGCTTCACTTGCCAATGCATTGATCGCTTTAGGCAATGTTGACGCACCACAGACAAGCTCGATGCAACTAAAACCGGTGCGCGGCCCCTCGGCCGAGCAATCGCAGGCACTTTTACGGCTTCTTCAAAACATGCAGCAGAAAACCAATAACGGGGGCACATTATGAGTTCTATTTATGATTGGTCACTTTCGGCGGCAAGCAATGCCAATGCCGACAATATTATCAACTGGACAGAGGGGCAGCCGCCAAGCACGGTCAATAATTCCGCCCGTTCGATGATGCAGCGTGTGCGCGAATATATGTGCGATATTGGCGGCGATGTTATTGTTGAAGGGTCTTCTTCACGCATTGCCATACAGTCGAAAACACCGGTAACTGCTTATATCAACGGCATAACATTGCGGTTTCGCGCGCTCGGTATGAATGTCGAGCAACCGATGATCAGCCTCAACAATATTGATTATAAGCCGGTTTTCAAGGCAACCTATCAGGGGGTAAAACCCTTGGAAAGCGGGGACATTCAGGCTGGCGCTCTCTATGAAATCGTCTTTTGCAGTTTATTGAACAACGGGAGCGGAGGCTGGTTTTTGTCGTCACCCACTCCTCAACAATCAACACCGCCCGGTGTTATTTCAATGTTCGGTGCGCCGACAGCGCCTTCCGGATGGATACCCTGCGACGGACGCTTATTATCAAGAACACAATATGGCGCACTTTTTTCGGCTATCGGCGAATGGTGGGGAAAAGGCGACGGGCAAACAACCTTTGCCGTGCCGGATTTGCGCGGTGTGTTTCTGCGCGGCTCCGATGCCGGTAAGAATATCGACCCCAACCGTGCTTTTGCCTCTTTTCAGGATAGCCAGAACAAATCGCACAGCCATTCGGGCTCGGTCGGTGAAGCTGGCGAACATAACCACAGCTATACCCGTTGGGTGCATAGAGGCGAAGGGCCAGACGGCAAAAATGGCTGGGACTGGTTTGCAGAAACAACCGATTTTACCTCGATGGCCGGAAAACACAGCCATAGTCTCAACATCAATGCCGATGGCGGCAATGAAGCGCGCCCGGTCAATATTGCCATTCAATATATTATCAAGGCTTGAACAATGGATGAACACCCTTTTGCAATATCCGGCATAAAAGAGCCGGAGAAAATCCGCATATTGATTTACGCGAATAATCAAATGGCGCATGTTGCCCTTTCCGCACTTCTTATGCCGTTACAGAACAAAATTACCGAACTTGACAACCGTTTGAAGAAACTGGGGGTTTAAATGGCTGTACCCTATCATACACACACTTTCGAAATTCCGACTGCAACGCCGCAGGATATGGCAGCACGTGCTTCCAATGACAAAGCCGTAACGCCTTCGGTTCTGGGCACGGCTGCAACAGCCGATAGAAGCGAATTTGCAACGGCCGAACAGGGCAAACGAGCCGATAGTGCCGTTCAACCGGAAACGCTCGGCACTTTGGCCAGAAAAGACAAAGTCGTTTTAACTGAAATTGAAACAAATGGCGCGCCTTCAAACACGACTTTTCTATCCGGCAATGGTTGGCAGACCCTTACCGGTGGCGGCGACATGACAGTTGCACTCTATGACCCGTCGGGTAAGCGAACCGACGCGTTCGATATGGGCAATATGAGAGAAGCGTCAAATGCCAAAATTATGACAGCCGACGAACGCGACAAAATTGCAAAACTGGACAAGACCTATCTTCCCAAAACCGGCGGCACGATTACCGGCAATCTCGATGTCAGCCAGGATTTGAAGGGGTCTCGATCACTTAAAACCAACGGATGGGTTTTGATAGAAAATGATGGAACAGACGATGTCAATCATTACGGCATAAGGCTGACTGTTCCCGAAAAAAAATCCGATCATACTGCGGAAATAACCTTGGGAGCGGCAGGAGAACTCCGCTTCGGAATGGCAAGTTCGCCTTCGGATTATGTGCTTCAATGTTATCAAAATGGTTACGTCCGTGTTCAAAGCGGTTTGATTGTTGGTGACAAGACAAATGTGAGGACTGATGGCAACATCCTTGGTTCAACCTGGACAAACGGAGACCTCTCCAGTCATATCGAAAGCCGCTGCGCTGCGTTTCAAAACGCATGTGTCACCAACAGCCGGATTTCGGCTGGGGTAATGCTGCGAACCTCAACAAATGTATTGGCGGAGATGCCGTCCGGATACTTTGTTACAACCGGTTATTGGATTAACGGGCAATTATGCATGAGCGGCAGGCAGCCGCAGCTTTATATCAAAGATATCGGTTGGTTTCCTTTAGGGGCGTGGTAAAAAAATGAAAAATTTTGGTAAACTTTCAATAACTCTGGAAGAAATCAAGCTTGGTGAAGATATCAAGGATGAAAAAGGTAATATTATCCAGAAAGCCGCAACTGTCATCATTCACGTGTTGAAAGATAAAGACGGAATTGAGTGGCACGATCTTTTCGAAAAATATCCGCATAAATTCTATATCGCTATCGACGACACAAAACACATTATTTCCATGGCGGATGACCCGGAACAGTCGCAAATTGCAGGTTTTGATATTATCGGCATTGACGGGAATTATGGCGAAACTTTCGGTCCGGGCGGCAGTGTCTATGGCAAGCTATGGGACGGAGAAAAGATTGTTGCAGCTCCCCCTGTATTTCCGCCTTTAACAGCGCGGCAATTCTGGCAGGCAGCTCTTGTCATCGGTGTCAGAGAAGAAAACCTCACCACCGGTATAGCCAATAAGGATAGCCCTTTTTACATTGAAGATGAAGAGGAACGCGAAAGCGTACTCATTGATATTACCAAAGCGACAAGCTTTACCCGTGATTTTCCGCTTTTGAAAAAAATGGCCGAAGTCAACAAAATTCCGGATACGCAGCTCGATACTTTATGGAATTGGGCTGCCAATATCCGGTAAATGCTGCCGTAAAACCGACTAAAAACCCCGCATCTTTTGCTTCGGTTTTATGGCCTCTTGGAAATAAGCGGAGATGTTTTATGATTGAAGCCGTGCTTTGGCTTTATTTATTTCTTCCCGGTTAAAAAGCGGATGCCATTTTTCGTTGTTTGCAACAAGCGATTCAACCGTCAAATCAAGCCGGTTCTTCTCGAATAGCTTAAAATAACCGGAAGGAATAGTTTTGGCGTTGATCAACTTTTTAGCAGCGACAACGCCACCTTCCCGATCAACCATTTGTCTGAAGATGGGAAATTTTATTCCAACTTCATGAAGAGCTTTATCATAAATAGCCAGCATTTCTTTATGAAATTCATCTTCCAGACTTGCCATTAAATTCCCCTCCCGAATGAAACTGAACCAAAGCTTACAATATCATAAGCTGCCACCTTTTTTAAAAGAAAAACGTGAACAATTTTCGTGTTTTTCACAAGCGATTGCGGTTTAAAGCAAACGGAACACGCTTCTAAATGAATTTATGGTTGCAGCGCATGAGCCGCGCCCACCTTATCCGGTTTTTTAACAAAAGCAAAAATTTACTTCATTGAATATTGAACCACCACCCCGCTTTGCGCGGGGTTTTTTATTGCCTTCATTTATCATTGATAGGAAACACCATGACACGACAAATAAGCCCCCACGGCCTTGAAAAACTGAAACAATGGGAAGGCCTCAAAACCAAAGCTTATAAGGATGCTGGCGGGGTGTGGACTATCGGCTATGGGCATACGGCCATGGCCGGTTCTCCAGTGCCATATCAGGGCCAAGTTATTACCGCAGCAGAAGCGGAAAGCATTCTTTTGAAAGATCTTGTACAGTATGAAGCGGCGGTCGAGAACAACGTAAAAGTCAAGCTCAACGACAACCAGTTTGCCGCTCTCGTATCTTTTGCTTTCAATGTCGGCATTGGTGCTTTCAAAAATTCGACACTGCTCAAGAAATTGAACCAAGGCAATTTCAACGCGGTTCCGACCGAATTGATGAAATGGACAAAAGCGGGGGGCAAAAAAATTCAAGGCCTTGTCAACCGGCGGCGGGCCGAAGGGTATCTGTGGATGGAAGGCGCGTTCGTGACGTCCAAAGATGTCGTGCCCGAACAAAACACTGTTCATCCGGTGTTGAAACCGGAAGTCATCGGGCCGGTTATCAGTGCCGCTTCCGGCTTGACCGGTTTTGTTACCGGTTCGGGACCGTTCCAATGGGCGTTAGCAGCCGTCATGGTGATCGGCGTTGCAATTGGCAGTTTCTATTTTCTCAAACGATTTAGAGAGGCGGAATTATGACAACATTCGAACGCCTGACTATCACCATTGCCATCATCATTGTCGTCATTTTTGCCGCCGTGTCCGGCGGTATTTTTATCGGTCAAGAGTTGCAAAAACAAAAGTCGCTAAAGGCTGCGATCACAGCTTTTGAAAATTCTCACGAGGTTGAAAATGAAGTTGAAGCTCTTACTCCCTATCAGCGCTGCCTTGCTGTTGGCGGGGTGCCAGACCAATGCAAAATTCTCCTGCGCGGGTTGGACAAAACCACCCAAGGTAAATGATGCCGCACGCCTTGTCGAAAATGAGCCGGCAATCACCAAATGGATTATCTCGACCGACCGGTTTGGACAGAAACAGAAATGCTGGAAATGAAAAAGCTGATTATCACAATGCCAAGTGGCATTTATTAAAAGTCGATAAATTGGCGGCGCGTTGACGCCAATGTTTTAGGCGAATTTTCTGAACAATCGGCAAGAAACACTGTGACAGAAAACCGAATGCCGTTTTCCGGCCAAGCCCTATCACCTGTTTTATAACATATGAAATGTGGTGGTCTTCCAATAAATATCATTGTTAAAAAATCCTGCCGGCATCCTATCTCTCGCAAAATTACAAACATTTTCGACTTATCAATGTTCTTCTTAGCCTTCCTGTCGACACAGCTTTCGCCCGCTTGTCGTAACATTAGCCGATCAACTTATGAGAGCAAATAATATTTTAATAGCGGCTCGCGCTTATCATGGACTAATCAAATGTCAGAAAACAATCCCTCACCCGACTGGCTTGCCTATCTTGTCAGGTTAGGGCTTCTTGCTCTTGCCGGTGCTTGCGGCAGTTTTTTAAGCCAGCTTAACGACGCTCCAAAAAAATGGCCGCAACGCGTAATGGAATGGGTTGGCGGTGCTTTATGTGCCATTTACGGAGCCGAGCTTGCCGCCAACACCCTTTCTCATCTGCTTGATAAATTCGACCTGATCGATGGTTCCTATGTTGTGCCGGAAAAATTTCTCGGCCTTGCCGGTTTTTTATGTGGTGCCTTGGGTGTCGCAATTATCGATAGTGTCATAAGCCTCTTGAGAAGAAAATTCAGTTCATAACCAAGTCTTCGCAACCAATCCTCATGCACTCGCTAAACCTGCTTTTTTGCACATCAGATCAATAAAGGAAGGAACATGTTGACGCACGGACAAAAAGAACTTTCAAACTTTGTCACAACCGGTTTGCTACCCTATTGAATATCGCTTATTGATTGGCGGCAGAAAAAGGCAAACAGAAACCAATTTCATCTAAATTACCGCCGCTTTACCCCCTCATGAAACTTTGAATTATCGAATGGTAACCCTACTATCTCCTATTTTGCCTTTATAAAGCTACGAAACCCATTCTTACAGAAATATGCTCGAACACAGGTAGCGTCGGTTTAGATTACGTTCAATTTTCTTCCCATCCCTTGCTTGAGAAACTTATAAGCAAAGCTATCGCTTTGAGCTCCAAGCCTTGGGTGTTCAACATTAAAATCCCGCTTAAACCTTAAATTGGCAGGTTTGCAGCAAAGGTCTCATCGGTTTTTAAGTTCGTTTGACCGGCCCTTGAAACAAACCCGAAACAGAATGAAAGGCGAAACTCCAAAGCGGGGCTTAAGCGCCGTGGAGATGAAAAACAGCCGATCTATTCAATCGGCAATTTCGGCTTCCACCCCCGACCATAGCCAACAGACATAGCAGAAGCCGCAACTGCGATTTGGTGGATGAGCATTTTCCGTTCTTCAAGCAAAGCTCTAATGAGGGCTTTTGCATCCCCATCATAGGCTGCAATGAGGCCATCAATATCGTCTTCACAACTATCGTTTGAAACAGCTTTGCTCACTTTGCGCGACTCCATTTTTGTTCTCGTATTGTTCTTATTTTTCTAAAAAGAGTCAATTAAAAAATTGTTCAGGCTAATGGCCTAAACGAACCCCTTACCCAAATTATATGCGGTTGGCAAACTGCCTTTTCAAGCAGCACTTCCTTTTCTGTGCAATTGCAAAGTCCGCTTTCCTCGGAGCAAATTGATTTCTGATTATCAAGAATTTTTGCACTTATTTTTCAAGAACTTGCCGGCCTAAAGACCACCGAAATCACGAAATATAATACTGGCTCACGCTTGGTTCCGGTTTGCTTAAAACCGCTTTGTTTTCCCGATTTTTCAGATAACCAAATGTGGAAAAAGAAAAATAATTAAACCTATTTTCCGTTACGAAAGGCATGAAGCAATTAGCTAACAGCAATCTCTGTCATGACAAGCTTCCACGGATGATTTTAGAATATCGGCGATAGAAAGAACAAGTTTCATGTCCATTCCTTTTATTTGAATAAATCCGGAATGTTCATAAAACCTCTTGGCGTTTTCACCCATCCCCGCAACGACAACAGCACGGAAAGCAACAAGCCCTGAAGCGGAGATGACCAAAAGAAGGGCATTGCGCAAAAGCGCAGCCCTTACCTTGGTGATTTCTATCAACCGCCATGTATACCAAGAAGTGCTATCGGAATTTCATCCAGGCGCGTGAGCCTCTTTGGTTTTACGCGAGCGCAATAAAAGTTTTTAATTAACAGATTAGCCGTGTTTTGAGCCAGAGGTTTGGAAGCGCCTCCGAAAAAAGAGGCGCTTCCGGTTTTTTAGTGTTCTACGGGAAAATCAACAGGAAGTGACTTTGCCATTTCAACTCCCTTTCCAATTCTCCCCTTTGTCACGTCCGATATTCGCCCCTGATTTATTTTAAAATAGGAGGAAATAATATGACATTTTATGCCTTTTGAACGTGCCAACTTAATTACTGAAGCCATATGGTCATTTACTAAGTTCATAGGAATGTCCTGTTGAAAGAACCGTCGCAAAGGAAGAAAATCTACGATTACGCGTTTCTTCTCATTTCACACATTGATATTTTCAAAAATGAAAGATAAAATGTGTGATGACCAATAAGAATAACCCGTAATCGTGAATCTCCAATTCGCAATGGTTTATTTTATTTTCAAATCAAGCCTTGGCGCTACCCAAGGCTTGATTGTTAATGGCGGAATTGTCATTAACAGTTTTAGTGTAAATTATAATCTGTAAAAGTGTCAATTACCAATATTAAACGGGTTCTATTCTTTAAATTTAGTAAACCGGCTAACTATTACTTTTTGTACTATTGAAGGAATAATAAATATTTGAAAATGCTATAGAAACTTCATTTTTAAAAAAACGAAAAAGAGTTTGATTACTCGAAAACAATGTATTCTTTCGCTGAAATTTTTGAAATTTAAAAACATTAATTTTTAAGAAAAATAGAATGAATTCTATATTTTTACCGAATCACTTCTTTTTTAGGCTGTAAGTGCAACTAACCGGAAACATTTTATTATAAGCTCCGCGTGTCGCCTTCAGCCTGTGTTTTTCCGTCAAAGATATAGATAAAATATCCGGTTGTTCTGGCAATCTTTTCATTGAACGGGGGCATTTCATTTGAACGGGGACATTTCATTCGAGCGCGAGCATTTCGTTCACGCGCGGGCATTTTAATTGACACGATTGAGACTTATGAACCCTAACTTTTCAAACAATGATAGACGATAAAATCCGGCGCAAAACAGCATTGCTTTTTCGATGTTTTGAACTTTGGAAATTGGGCGGTTTGCCGCTTAAATAACAAATTTTGATGAAAAATGGTCGGAGTGAGAGGATTTGAACCTCCGACCCCCTCGTCCCGAACGAGGTGCGCTACCAGTCTGCGCTACACTCCGACTAACTGGTGTTGGCGGGCTTATACCGTTATGACAGACTTCTCGCAAGTGTTTTTTAAAAAAACCCGCTCAACAATTATTCATTTCCTGTCTGTTTCCCCCTTCTTCCTTCAATTACAATCGCCTTCTCCGGATTTGTTTCCCCTATATTGGCTCCCTTCCCCTCGTACAACAGAGCCTTTGTTATAGTTTGCTTGAATTTTTTCACCGAAGCACGAGATTTTGCTGGTAGTGCGGGAGGTTGTTGCCGCTTCAAAATGCTTTTCCCACCTCTCGACATTTCTGTTACAAGTTTGGCCTATTTTTTCTTTCTTGACGTTTTTTTCTTTTCCTGTTTTGTGAGCGTTCAGACGCTTTTCCCGTTTATCCAATCTGGCAAAGATCACGCCGACAAGTTGTCCCCAAAGACCAGTTTAAAATTATCTGCCGGTTCTCACAGCCATAAAACAATCGCTTGGAGAAGCGCTCAACTATTATCGGTCTTCATTCTATTGGTTTTATTATTTTTTATGCGGCGGGCGGCATTGACTTGACCTAAGCCAATGAAAAGCGATAGCAAGAATATGCTTTTTAAGTTCAAGCCGGAAAAGAAAAAATGGCCGAAAAAATCATCAGTTTTATCATGAGTGGCGGCGTTGGCACCCGCCTTTGGCCATTATCGCGTGAAGATTTTCCAAAACAGTTTCATGACCTTTCCGGCAAAGGCTCGATGGTCTCCGGCACTGTCAAGCGCATGAATGCCCGGCCAAGCGGCCACGGGCCGATTTTTCTGATTGCTTCGGAAGCTCATGAATACCGTTTGCGCCATGATATTGCCGGTTTGCCATTAAATGGCGGGCGCCCGATTTTTGAACCTTTGGGGCGAAATACGGCGGCGGCTGTTGCTTTGGCAACAGCCATCACCCTTGCCGAATATGGCGACAGTCTCATTCTGGTTGCCCCGTCAGACCATGAAATTTCAACCGATGACGATTTTTGGAAAACCATTCACGAAGGGGAAGAAGCCGCAAGAAGCGGGCGCATTGTGGTTTTCGGAATTCATCCGGATAAGCCGGAAACCGGCTATGGCTATGTCGAAACAGGACAGGAAAAAAACGGCGTTTATGACGTTATCCGCTTTGTTGAAAAGCCGGATGTTGAAACGGCCAAAAAATATTTGCAATCGGGCAATTTTTTATGGAATTCGGGAATATTCCTTTTTTCTGCGGAAACCATGAAAAAAGCCTTTCTCGAGTTCCAGCCGGAAATCTGGAAGAAGACAGTCGAGGCACTTAAAAGCGCTCATACCGATATATCGGGCACATGGCTAAATTACGAGCATTATGCGGCTATTCCTTCCGATTCAGTCGATTATGCCATTATGGAGCATGTCAAGGACATTGCGCTTGTGCCCGCCCGCTTTCACTGGAATGATCTCGGCTCGTGGCAATCGCTTTTGAACCAGCAATCAAGCCCCACACCGCCTGATGAAAATGGTAATGTGATTATGGGCGATGTTGTGGCGATTAATTGCCATGGCAGCTATCTGCGCTCGGAAGCGGGGTTACTATCGGCTGTCGGGCTTCACAATATGGCGGTTGTCGCAACGACAGACGCAACTTTTGTGGCTCCCGTCAAAGAAAGCCAGAATGTGCGCGACGTGGTGGCAACACTTGAAAAAGCCGGAAGGCTTGAAACCAAATTCACCCCTGCCGCCGATAAAATACCGCAAAGCGGTGCCTATCTCACCCGTGTCGAGCATTGGCTTTTTGACGAGGCGCTGCCGCTTTGGTCAACCCGCGGGGTTGATGAAAAAGGCGGCTTTTATGAAGCCTTGGGTTTTGGCGGAATGCCGGTATTGCGCGCCAAACGCATGCGCACAATGGCACGCCAGATTTATGCTTTTGCCATGGCCGGTGAAATGGGCTGGGACGGCCCTTATAAAGAGCTGATCGACCACGGCCTCGAATTTATCGGCAAAAATGGCAGAACAGACCGTGGCGGGTGGGTTTTGCAGCTTTCACAAGATGGCAACGTTCTCAACGCAACCGAAGACAGTTACGATCAGGCTTGTGTGTTGTTGGCACTTGCGCACGCCCATCGTGTCGGCAATAAAAAAGCCTTGCCGCTTGCTATGGAAACCTTTTCTTTTATCGACCTTCATCTTGCCGATAAAGAAGGCAAGGGCTTTTTTGAAAATGCCAAAGCCGACGGAGAGAAAACATTCCGCCGTTCCAACCCGCATATGCATTTGTTTGAAAGTTTCATGGCCTGGTATGACGTGACAGGTGACAGAGATTATCTTGAACGGGCAGAACGCATTGTCGACCTGTTCAAGGAACATTTCTTTGATGAAGATAGCTGGACCCTTGCCGAATATTATGACAAGGACTGGCAGAGAGCTCCCGCTCCCGATGGTGACATTTGCGAACCCGGTCACCATTTTGAATGGTCGTCGCTGCTTGTCGATTTTTCCCAAAAAACCAATGACCGCAGCGTTATAAAACTTGCCAAAAAGCTTTATGCCTCGGCCATTGCCAACGGTTTGAACCGCAAGACGGGACTTGCCTATAACACGATTTCGCGCCACGGTATGCCAATCGACACCAATTCGAGAAGCTGGCCGCAAACCGAAGCGATCAAAGCAGCCCTTGCGCTTGATGGCAATGACGGGCCGGATTTGAAACCTGAAATCGAAGCGCGTGTGGGAAGGCTTTTCCGGTGGCATATCGACGCCGCCCCCAAAGGTTTATGGATTGACCTTATATCGGAAAACGGCCGCGCCATTGCCGAAGATGTTCCGGCTTCCATTTTTTATCATATGATAACGGCTTTAACGCAATATCGGAAATTTGCCCAACATTGGAAGGTAGCTTGAAACCTCGCCGGTCATTTCATTTAAATCTGCCCTGCCCCATTCAATCACCCGCACGGTCTTTTCATGTCACCCTTCAAAACAGGGACAAGAATTGCCACGTTTAAAACCGGACGATCCGGGCTCACGCGGAAAAGTGTAAGATGCAAAATTCAGGAAAACAATAAAAAACCCGTCCGGCATGTGTTGCCAAACGGGCTTTTATCGGGGTTCCGGTTTATGATTATCTTACGACAACCTATCAATACCAATGAGGATGCGGATGCCAGGGCCGCGGACCATAATGGGGACCATGTGGTCCGAAATGCGGGCCATAATAGGGCGGCGGTGGCGGCGGAGCCGGATAGAAGTGCCGGTGCTCGAAATAGCGCCGATGCGGCGGATAGTGGTGATGATAGCGGTCATAATGATGACGATGGCCGTTATCGATGATGATGACAGGATAAACATCAGCCTTAGCAGAAAGTGCACCAAAAAGCGGCACTGTCATTGCAAGGCTTAAAAGAAGAACAATCAGTTTTCTCATGTGAGATACCCTTTTAACGATTCTTGAGAATCATCTTATGCTTTGTTAGCTGAACTTATCCTGAACTTTTTGTTAATCTTCTGTTCATCTTCGCTTTGATGAGAATCGACCGACAACCAGCTTCCCGAAAAATGCTATAAGCGACTGCCCCAAAAAGTGTCTCGAGCGGCCACCCCGAAAAGGCACATTACTTCCCGAAAAGTGGCTCAAGCGGCCACCCCGAAAAGGCACATATGCTTCCCGAAAAGTGGTTCAAGCGGTTGCCCCAAAAAGTTCCACATGCTTCCCGAAAAGTGTGAAACGGTTTTTGGTGAAGAAGCATGTGATAAAGAAGTATGGTTTTCGGTAAAGAGCTGCGATAATGAAAGACCACGATTTTCGATGGAGAGCCATAGCAAACAACCGGTAATACCTTTTTAAAACCGGTTTCAACAACCGGCCAACTTTCGGACAAACACTTAAAGAACAAATGATTGCGGCCAAAAAAATTTAAAAAAACCGGAACGGGTAAATAGTCCAGATAGCATTTGATAGCCACAACTATCTCGCGCACTATTGAAAAACTTCTGGCGATAGTCCCGCTTTTCTCCCGTCAAACTCGAAATTGATTGTAAAAAAATTATTTCGAGTATTACGATGATCGCACGGGGAATCTCGATATGAGATATATTTTGCTGATTTTCATTTTTTTCACAGCCTCATTTCCGGAACTTGCTGCGGCAAATACACCTTGTTCAGGCCGGAAAGGCGGCATTTCCCATTGTGTTGGCAGAACCTTTATCTGTAATGACGGTTCAACCAGCGCATCGACCAAAGATTGTTCGGCCTATATGGGCGGCCGTGCAACAAACCGCCAATCTTTGGAAAGCAGCCCGTCTTTTATGGAACCATCATCGGGAAATTGTTCTTGCCGGTCGGGAACCTATTGCGTTGGCCCCAGAGGCGGACATTATTGTTATTCCGATAGCGGGCAGAAAAACTACCTTCCCCACTGAAAGCAATTCCTGAAAATGTAATCAATCCCGAAAACCGGTCGCAAAAATTGCGGATACGTCAAACCAAATGCTTTTTAAAAAGGTCGTCCGGCAACCAAGCCGATTGTTTTAGATTATTCACCGACCGCATCCGATATGTTCGAGGTTTTCTCACGCCGTCATTGCTTTGAAGCTTTGCAACCCTCCCGAACCGCGCAAATTTTCTGTCAGGTGCCCGACCGCCTTTTCTATGCCCGCAGAGTTTTATTGCTCGGGTATTGTTGATTTAAAACCGTTCACAAATGGCGCGCGATCGGTTGCAAGCACCTCCCTTGCCTTTTCTATGCCCGCGAGGCTTTAACGCACTGGCATTGTTATGAACCTGCTTTCGCACAGAAACGGAGCTTGATTGCTTTTAAGCGCCTCACTCGCCCTTGATACGTTTGAACGCTTCATCAAGGCCGCCGGTGAGCGCTTCTCTGCCGCCATGATCGGTAAAATATTCCGAGACCAGCTCGTTTGTGCCCTTCTTGGTCGAATATTCGGCTTCCAAAGCGGTAAAATCGGGCTTATTGGCTTTCCTTGCCTCGTCGGCAAGATTGCCAAACATAGAGGCAAGAAACGGTGCCGACTGGCTTTCATCAAGCCCGTTTTTCTCTAACCACCGGTTTGCTGTTTCGATGAAATTGAAATAGACGCCCATCAGAGAACCGGCCGTCATCATCAAGGCAAACTGGCTTTCAGCCTTGACAGCAATTGCCCCACCCATCGCATTGAAAATTTTCTTCAATTCCGGATTATCGGGATAAATTGCTGTCATCCCTTTGGCTTCCGCAACAAAGGGAAGCGGCACGGCGCGAAAAACCTTTTTGCCAATCCATTTTTCAGTTTCACTTGCCGTTGCCATGGCAATAACCGAAATAACTGTTTTTGCTTTAGTAAAATCGAGTTTTTTCAATTCTTCCTCGGCAATCTGGCTTCTTAAACAAATGAAAACATCATCGCTCTGGTCGATTACATCCTGATTGTCTTTGCCGATTTTGACCTTGTCAAAACGCTTTGAAAGCTCTGCCGCGCGGTTTGCATTTCGGGGAGAAATCGTAATTTGTTCCACCGGAAGATTGCTCTTCATCAAGCCTGCCACCATGGCCGAGGCAATGGTTCCCGTACCGATAAAACCTAGTTTCATTTGTCTCTTTTAACCTCGTAATTCAAGATCGGGCCAAGCCAGCGTTCGACTTCGCTCACCGGCATTGCTTTTCTTTCGGCATAATCTTCAACCTGATCGCGTTCGACCTTGGCAACGCCGAAATAATAGCTGTCGGGATGGGAAAAATAAAGTCCGGCAACCGACGAGCCGGGCCACATGGCGTAACTTTCGGTCAGTTTCACACCGGTATTTTTTGTCGCATCGAGAAGCTCGAACAATGTGCCTTTTTCGGTATGATCGGGCTGTGCGGGATAGCCGGGAGCCGGACGTATGCCGCGATAATGTTCAACAATCAGATCTTCTTTTGTCGAATTTTCATCGGCTGCATAACCCCAATAGACTTTGCGAACGCGTTCATGCAGACATTCGGCAAAAGCTTCGGCAAAACGGTCGGCCAAAGCTTTGACCAGAATGGAAGAATAATCGTCGTTTTCGCGTTTGAAACGCTCGGCAATTTTTTCCTCTCCAAAGCCACTTGTCACCACAAAACCGCCAAGATAATCGGGCGTGCCGACAGGAGCAACAAAATCGGCAAGAGCAAGATTGGGCTTTCCCTCGCGCCGCTGCAATTGCTGGCGCAAAGTGAAGAAGGTTGCCCGCTCGTGTTTTCTTGTTTCATCAGTGTAAATGCGGATGTCGTCACCAACGCGATTTGCCGGCCAAAAGCCGATTACCGCCTTTGGATGGAACCATTTTTCGGCAATGATTTTTTTCAGCATTTTTTGCGCGTCGTCATAAAGCTGGCGGGCCGTTGCCCCCTGCTTTTCATCATCAAGAATTGCCGGAAAACGCCCGCGCAATTCCCAGCTCTGGAAAAACGGTGTCCAGTCAAAATAGGTCGAAAGTTCGGCAAGATCCCAATCGTCGAATTTTTTGACACCAAGAAATGTCGGCTTGACCGGTTTATAATTCTTGAAATCGAGTTTCAGTGCATTTGCGCGCGCTTCACTTAATGAAACGCGGGTCTTTTGTTGTTCGCCCCTTTCATGGGCGGCGGCAAGTTTCGCATATTCCTGACGGATTTTTTTGATTGTTTCGGTTTTTGTTTGCGGGGAAAGGAGCGATGAAACAACCCCCACCGCCCGACTTGCATCAAGCACATAGACACTCTGCCCGCGGTGATATTGCGGGTTGATCTTGACGGCCGTGTGAACGCGGCTTGTCGTTGCCCCGCCGATCAACAAGGGAATGTCGAAGCCCTGACTTTCCATTTCGTGGGCAACATTGACCATTTCATCAAGTGAAGGTGTAATGAGGCCGGAAAGACCGATTGCATCGGCTTTTTCACGCCGTGCCGCATCAAGAATGGTTTGTGCCGGAACCATCACACCAAGGTCGATAATCTCGTAATTATTGCAGGCAAGCACAACGCCGACAATGTTTTTGCCAATATCGTGAACATCGCCTTTGACTGTTGCGAGAATAATTTTACCTGCACTCTGATGGCCTTCGCCACCATTTTTACGCTTTTCCTCTTCCATATAGGGAAGAAGAATGGCGACAGCCTGCTTCATCACGCGGGCGGATTTGACCACCTGCGGCAAAAACATTTTGCCGGATCCGAAAAGGTCGCCCACCACATTCATGCCGGCCATAAGCGGCCCTTCAATGACATCAAGCGGGCGTTCGGCTTTTTGGCGTGCTTCTTCCGTATCGGCGTCGATATATTCGGTAATGCCGTTCACAAGAGCATGTTCAAGGCGCTTTTCCACCGGCAATTGTCGCCAGCTCAGGTCTTTTTCTTTCTTCACGCCGCCACCGGCCTTGCCGCGATATTCTTCCGCTAGTGCAAGCAGGCGCTCGGTTGCGCCAGCGTCTTTATTCAGGATCACATCTTCACATGCTTTTTTAAGCTTGGGTTCAATTGTATCGTAAACGGCCAATTGTCCGGCATTGACAATGCCCATATCCATACCGGCGGCAATTGCCCGATAAAGGAAGACCGAATGCATCGCCTCGCGAACTGGCTCATTGCCACGGAACGAGAATGACAGATTGGAGACCCCGCCGGAAATATGGCAATAAGGCAATTTTTTGCGAATTTCCTTGGTCGCTTCGATAAAATCGACGGCGTAATTGTTGTGCTCGTCAATACCGGTGGCAATGGCAAAAATATTGGGGTCGAAAATAATATCTTCAGGCGGGAAACCGACCTTGTCGACAAGAATTCTATAAGCCCGCTCGCAGATTGAAACCTTGCGTTGTTCGGTGTCGGCCTGGCCTTTTTCATCAAAAGCCATCACCACAACCGCCGCCCCGTAACGGGAGGCAAGTTTTGCGTGTTCGATAAACTTTTCCTCGCCCTCTTTCAAGGAAATGGAATTGACGATGGATTTACCCTGCACACATTGAAGACCGGCTTCAATAACTTCCCATTTGGATGAATCAATCATGACGGGGACACGGGAAATATCAGGCTCGGCGGCAAGAAGATTTAAAAATTTGCGCATGGCCGCAATGGAATCAATCAAGCCTTCATCCATATTGATGTCGATGACCTGCGCACCGTTTTCCACCTGATTGCGCGCAACATCAAGAGCGGCGGTATAATCATTATTGGTTATGAGTTTGCGAAACCGTGCCGACCCTGTGACGTTGGTACGCTCGCCAATATTGACGAAAGGAATGTCGTGGGTGAGTGTAAACGGTTCAAGACCCGACAAATGCAAAAGCTTTTCCTGCGGCTTGGGCTTCCTCGGTTTGAACGGTTTGACCGCCTCGGCAATGGCGCGAATATGGTCGGGCGTGGTCCCGCAACAACCGCCGACAATATTGATGACACCTTCACGCGCATATTCTCCAAGCTCTTTTGCCATAATTTCCGGCGTTTCATCATAACCGCCAAAAGCATTGGGCAAACCGGCATTGGGATAAACACAAATCAGTTCTTCTGTATTGGCGGCCATTTCCTTGACGAGTGGCAGCATGGCTTTTGCGCCTAACGCACAATTAAGCCCGACGGAAAACGGCTTGGCATGGGCAACCGAATAAAGAAAGGCAGTCGGCGTTTGTCCGGAAAGTGTGCGCCCCGACATATCGGTAATTGTGCCGGAAATCATAATCGGCAATTCGATATTTTTTTTGGCAAAAACTTCTTTTGCGGCAAAAATAGCCGCTTTGGCATTGAGCGTATCGAAGATCGTTTCAATGAGAAGCAGGTCAACACCGCCATCAATCAGTGCATTGATCTGCTCGCCATAGGCAATGCGCAATTCATCAAAGGTAATGGCACGAAAACCGGGATTGTTGACATCGGGCGAAATCGACGCGGTCTTATTGGTCGGGCCAATGGAACCGGCAACAAAGCGCGGCTTGCCATCTTTCTCTTCTGCCCGTAAAGCCGCACGGCGCGCAAGACGGGCGCCGTCACGGTTAAGCTCGTAAACCATATTTTCCATGCCATAATCGGCCTGTGCAATGGTGGTTGAGGAAAATGTGTTGGTTTCCAGAATGTCGGCACCAGCCAAAGCATAGCGCAAATGGATGTCTTCAATGGCTTTCGGCTGGGTCAATGTCAAAAGGTCGTTATTGCCTTGAAGAGCACAGCTACAGGCCACAAACCGTTCACCACGAAAATGTTCTTCGTCAAAATGGAAAGACTGGATTTGCGTTCCCATCGCGCCATCAAGAATAAGAATGCGCTCGCGTGCCAATTGGCGCAATTCTTCCGTGCGGTTTTTCGGCTTTTCTGTTTGACCGAACAATTGTTCTACAGGATTTTGCGTTTTGCCCGAGGCTTTCTCTTCACCGGAAGATGACTTTTCGACAATATGTGACATAGCAGGGGAACCTTTCATATCAGCCGGTCATGAGTGACATAAAGATTTCTTTATGTCAATAAATTGCAAGAATAGAAATAAAAAACGCCGGTATAAACCGGCGCCTTTTTAATAAAACTTTTTGTGATCGTCACCGGACAAAAATACCGATTGAACATGCGACACACAAAACTGACAGAATTATCAAAATAAGATAGGCTTTTTTCTTGTCGAACAGAATTGCGAAAGCAGAAAACCAGCCCATAATACCGGCGCTTAATGCAAACATAAAACCGGCGCGGTTCATGGCGACAAGATGGGCAGCCAAGAGGCCAC
The DNA here is from genome assembly GCF_016102305.1 of Bartonella sp. M0192. NCBI lineage: Bacteria > Pseudomonadati > Pseudomonadota > Alphaproteobacteria > Hyphomicrobiales > Bartonellaceae > Bartonella > Bartonella sp. M0192. The sequence continues at coordinate 2,296,773 of NZ_JACFOU010000001.1, forward strand.
CGATAATCAGCGCACCAAAAACTATTATAAGACCGGTTGCGAACTTCTCATAATCGTCCATAATCAATCCTCTTCAAGCGGGCTTGCAATTCTTCATAAATCAAAGTCCGGCTACTTGATGTTACTTTTCCTTCTAGCGCATGAAAGACAAAAACGAAATGTTTTTTTCGTTCAGGCGGGAAAGAAGGTTGACACGGACGGTTTTTGGTTTTCGTTGATGCGCTTTAAAGCAACAACACCCCGCGATGATTGGCAACCATTCGCCTTTTGTAGAGACATCCGCCTTATGGCACTCGTCCGCTTTTGTCAAAGCATTTGCCCTTTAGCACTCTTCGCCTCCAAAAACACATCCGCGTTACGAGCGTCTTTGCCTTCCGTTACAGCATCTGCACCAGTTGCTCCACTTGCAAAGAGCCGGACGATGAAACATAATCATTGTCGCTTTGACAACCTGACATCACCAAATTGCTCTTTTTCAAAAATTTTCAGGATGAAAAAACCCCTCTATATGGCGGGGCAATTTCCACGGGCTGATCGCAATCAAATCATAGCGCAGTCGCAATTTTTTGCGGTCAGGCTGACGCGCGAGAAATATATTGGCTGCATTGTCAAAACGTTTTTCACTTGGCTGTTTAACCGCTTCCATCGCCTCTTCAATGGTGGGGCGCGCTTTCACTTCAACAATGGCAATAACATGCCCACGCCGCGCTATAATATCAATTTCGCCGAAACGGGTTTCAAACCGGCGTGCCGCAATATGATAGCCCTTCATTTGCAGCCATAAGCCCGCAAGCCTTTCAGCATAAATGCCGCGTGAATAGGTTTTCTGCTTGCGTTTTTTGTTCATGATCTCTCTTCATGAAAGGGGAAGACAAATGACACATCTATCTACTCATAAGAATAAAGATTTATACAGAAATATTTTTGAAAAAACACAATGCTTTGACCGTACCTCCCGAATATTTCAAAGGCGAGAGGGCCGAAAATTTAAAAATTGACGGAAAAGAAATTTAACGGATTTGTTGAGCCCCTCATCTTTTTCAGTTACTTGGGCTTTTTTAGCCACCTTAAGCTTTTTCATCCTCTTATCTTTTTCGGTTAGGCGGGCTTCTTATCCTCTGGCCTTCTTGAGCCCCTCATCTTTTTCAGTTACTTGAACCTTTCGAGCCACCTTAACCTTTTTTTTAAAGCCCCTGATCCGCTTCAAAAAGCTTAATCCTTCAGCGATAAAAGGCGTTTGTAGAGTTCCGGTTTTTTGTGTCCTGTGATTTTCGCCGCTTCTGCGGCGGCTTTTGCTGCGGGAAAATCTTTCGCAAGGTCGATCAGAAGCTTGTCGATTTCTTCCGCACTGAATTTTTCTTCCTGTTTTGACGGTGGTTCAACAATGATAACAATTTCGCCGCGTATCTTTTCGCTATCATTATAGCGTTCTTTCAATTCCAAAAGTGGCGCGACATCGACTGTCTCGAATTTTTTGGTCATTTCGCGACAAATTGCGCCACGGCGGTCTTTCCCGAAAACATCAACCATATCGGCCAAAGTTGTAGACACGCGATGCGGGGATTCGTAAAAAATCAATGAAGCAGGAATTGAGCCCAGTTCTTCAAGGCGGGCTTTTCTTTGCATGGACTTTGTTGGAAGGAAGCCGGAAAAGAAAAAGCTGTCGGTCGGTAGCCCCGTTGCGATCAATGCTGTCAAAGCGGCCGAAGCACCCGGCACCGGCACGATTTTGATTTTTTTTTCGCGCGCTTCGGCAACCAGCCGGAAACCGGGGTCAGAAATTAGCGGCATACCGGCATCACTCACCAGTGCGACCGACTGGTTATCTTCGAGAGCGCCGAGAAGTTTTCTGCCTGCTTCCTCGACATTATGTTCCTGATAGACAATTGCCTTCTGGTGAATGCCATAGCGATCAAGCAATATGCGAGTCACTCTGGTATCTTCGCAGGCAAGCAAATCGGCAGCGGCAATTGTTTCTATTGCCCGCAAGGTGATATCGCCAAGATTTCCTATCGGTGTTGCCACAAGGTAGAGCGCCGGTTCAAGTGCCGGTGCTTCATAAGCATTCGCCCCGATGATATATTTCCTGTCTGCCAAAACTCATCCTAACATTGAACCCGTTTTCTTGAACTTTTCATGCAATGAAAAGGCTTCTTCAAGAATATGCGGGGTCTGGCCGCCAACCGTTTTGCAAGCACGATCGAAATAATCGCGCAATACATCGTGATAATCGGGATGGGCACATTTTTCAATGATAAGCGGTGCACGTTCACGTGGTGCAAGACCGCGCAAATCGGCATAACCCAATTCTGTCACCAGAACATCGACATCATGCTCTGTATGGTCGACATGGGCAACCATCGGCACAACGGAAGAAATCTTGCCACCTTTGGCAACCGATTTCGTTACAAAAACCGAAATATAGGCATTTCTCGCAAAATCGCCCGAACCGCCAATGCCGTTCATCATATGGGTGCCACCGACATGGGTCGAGTTGACATTGCCGTAAATGTCGCATTCAAGCGCGGTATTGATTGCAATAATACCGAGGCGGCGGATAATTTCCGGATAATTCGAAATTTCCTGCGGCCGCAGGATCAACCGGTCCTTATAGCGTCCGATATTCGGGAAAACACGTGCAGCACAGGCTTCACTCAAAGTAATGGACGAGGCCGATGCAAAATCGAGCTTGCCGGCATCAAAAAGTTCGAAGGTCGAATCCTGCAACACTTCGCTATACATCTGCAAATTATGGAACGGACTATTCACAAAGCCTGTCAGAACCGCATTGGCAATGGTGCCGATACCGGCCTGAATGGGGCTTAATGTCATATCCATACGCCCTTTATCGACCTCTTTTAAGAAAAATTCGGTCAAATGGCGGGCAATGGCATTGGTTGCATCATCGGCTGGCGAAATCAATGACGGGCTATCCGGCACATCCGAAATGACAATGGCCGCAATTTTGTTTTTATCCACCTTGATTGATGTCGTGCCGATGCGCGTATCGGGTTTTACAACCCCGACGGGCTTGCGGTTTGGCCGTGCTTCGGGAATATAGATATCATGTATGCCTTCAAAATCCGGATTGATACTGGTATTGAGTTCGATAATAATTTTATCTGCCCCCAAGGCAAAGCTTGCCGAATTGCCGACAGATGTCGTCGGCACGATCGAACCATCTTCATGAATCATCATCGCTTCGATAATGGCAATATTGACCGGCGGTAATTGGTGGGCGCGCAATTGCTCGACCATTTCCGACAAATGTTCGTCAATAAACATAACCTCGCCGCGATTGATTGCCGCTCTTAAAGCAGTGTCAACCTGAAACGGCATACGGCGGGCAAGAACACCCGCCTCGCTCAATATCTTGTCGGTGTCATGACCAAGAGAAGCGCCCGTCAACAGGCTGATTTTAAAGGGGTGTTTTTTCGCCCGTTTTGCCATTGCATGAGGAACAAGTTTGGCATCGCCCGCACGGGTAAAACCGCTCATGCCGACAACCATACCATCTTTTACCAGACTTGCCGCCTCGTCCGCCGAGACGATTTTTGCTCTCAATTCCTCACTTTGAATTCGATCTTCAAACATTCCATACTCCCATTCTCAACAACATTTCAGCCAGCCTCCCTGCGAAACTTTTGAAAATCCAGGTAACGTTTGCTGGGCTTATGCTATCAAGCCTCTTCCATTTCAGTTAAAATCAGCTTGGCCGCCTGTAACGGATTGTCCGCTTTGACAATCGGTCGGGCGACAACAAGATGACTTGCACCGGCTTGAATCGCTTCTTTCGGGCTCATAACACGTTTCTGGTCGCCTTTATCTGCCCCTTTGGGGCGAATACCGGGGGTGACCAGAGCCATATCAGGGCCAATAACATTTCTTAATGCTTGGGCTTCCGCAGCCGAAGCGACAATTCCACCCATTCCTGCCAAACGCGCGTCTTTCGCCCGCTTTAGCACCAATGTTTTGGCATCGTCTGAATAACCTGCCGCTTTAAGATCAGCGTCATCCATAGAGGTGAGCACCGTCACACCGAGGAGACAAAGATTGCTCCCTTTGGCCGCTTCTACCGCTGCCCGCATGGCTTTCGGATAGGCATGAACAGTCAACATATCGACACCGAGCTTGACGACATTTTGAACCGCACTCGCAATCGTATTGTCGATATCGAGGAGTTTCATATCAAGGAAAACTTTTTTGTTTGCCGCTTTGAGTTCACGGGCAAATTCAAGCCCGCCTGCAAACAATAATTGATAGCCAATTTTATAAAAGCCGACTGTATCACCTAATTGTTCAACCAGCTTTTCTGCCTGCCGAATATCAGCCACGTCCAATCCGACGATTAACCGATCTCGCATAACACTTGCCATCAATCAAACTCCATTCCCATGACCCTTTTAACAAACCTCAACCCTTTTAACAATCCTGACCTATTTTAACGATCTGGAATTGACTCCAAGTGGTATAAATCCTGTTCCGGTCCTGTTCCGACTTCCTTAATTTTTGAAATCAAACTGTTCTTGAACAGAATAGGTTCCATTAAAAAGCTCATTATCAGGCATAGGCCGAAAGTACAACTTTCCACTCATCCTTATCATGCAATTGTACCCTGTTATCAAGCAATTATCGTCTCTTATCAAGTAATTGTGCTTCAAGACCAAACAATTGTGCACCTTTTGTCCGACAATTTTGACGAGGCTCAAAACAATCAGGCTTAAACCGGTTCACGTCTGTCAGTTACGGGCAAAAACTTTCAAAACAGCATTCACTTCTTCGGGGCGCTTATTCTCATTGTTGGACAAACAGTGCTCTTTGAAATGACAATCGGGAAATTGTAACAAAACGACAATCAAGAAACTGTATCAAAACCTGTTTTTGTGAAAAAACTTAAGTGCTGTTTTTAGAAAGCTGGTCAATGTATTCCGGTCTTCGATGCTATCGGTTTCCCATGATGGTCAGATCATCACCAAAGCGAAGCACCAAGGCCAGATCATCAAAGTCAGATCATGATGGCCGGATTATTATGGATAGATTATTATGATGAGATCACTCGACCTTGGAGCGCAGTGAACATATGCAACCGGTCAGTTTTTTCCGGAAAGCCACTCTGTTACACTCGATGAAATCTCTATTATTGTTGAACAGCTTGTCGAGTGACACGCCAAACAGCATTCATTCACCGGCATTTTTTTTGAAAGCTTGAATGGATTATGCTTAATCTTGCTTTGCTTAATAGTGCTTGCTTCGCTTGATACCGGTTTTAATATTGGTAAGTGTCGCGCCCCATAAAACCGGCCGCTTGCCCGTAAGTGATCTTTATGTGCTTTTCTTTTGGCAAAAGCATAACAATCAAAGAGGTGAACCCGACTTTTTTAAAAATCAGGTCCCGCTACTTTTCATTTGTGGTATCGGAATATTGACCGTGCCGTTACCGGTGCTGGCATCGGTTTTCGGTCTGGTAACCGATTCGACAGCATTTCTTGCGTCATCCGAAATGCCGGAATTGTCGCCAAGCCCTGTCTCGCCTAAAAGTCCTTTAGCCTTGGCATCATAATAATAACCGCGGGCATAAAGACGCACGGCCTGCGTCTCGTCGCCTTCTGCCACTTTATAGGCTCCTGCCAGATATTTCACGGCAAAACGCAAATTCGTTTCTGCGTCAAGAAGCCCTTTCGGATCTCCTTGGTAGCCCATACCTTTGGCGGTCGGATGACTGATTTGCATGAGACCGAGATAGGGCCCGTTACGACTATTGGGGTTACCATTGCTTTCGCGTTTGACAACGCGTCTTACGAGACTTTCCGGCACATTATAGGCCATTGAATATTTGGAAATGAGCTGTTCGACTTCCGGGCTTGCATGGGCAAGTTCAACGGGCCCCGACGAGGATTTGAGGGCATCGGGATTGGCGGCATTTTCTCTAGCGAGAGCTGCAGGATTGGCTTCTTTTCCATTATATGCCAATTCCTTGAACACCGGAACCGGAATTTTTTTGTCAATCAGATAACCGTATGATAACGGCGTTGTCATTGTTCCGACACGTGCAAACGACGCGGTTTCATCAGCGAGTTCGGCTTTGGGCTTATTTTGCTGGGTACATGCTCCCAGAAAACCCGTTAGTACGACAATACTGCCACTGACTATCAAACGTCGTTTAGTCATACACCACCCGTTTTTAATACAAACTTTTTCTTAAAACCTGTCCAAGCCCCATTCAACTTGTTCAGGCTTTCATAAAATATTCAGGAAAGCCAAATATTTTGGCCATCAAAAACGCACATACGCTGTACTCTTTGCCGCTGTACACTTTGCCGCCGTACTCTTTGCGCGACAACTCCCGATGAGCCAATTTCATGGCAATCCTGTGACCAAAATGTCATTTTTCAGTCATTTATGTGGATAACCTCGTGAAAAACCGATGTTCGACATGAAAGCGCACCACACTCAATGAAGCTCCGGAACGTTATCCAATGTTGTGAAAAGGCATTGAACAGCGTTCGAAAACGACATTTAGGCACCTAAGTTGCAAAGTCAACCTAACACAACTTTTAAAGAATCGCAAAACATGGTTTACAAAGGGTTAAATTTCGCCTTTTCGTTTACAAAAGGTTACTTTTTAGCCGATCGGCTATTTCGCTATAAAGTTTGGCAAAAGTGCTTTGCGGTTTGGCAATATAGACCGGTGTACCGGCATCCGACAAAGCGCGCACATCCGGATCAAGCGGAATTTCGCCCAAAAAAGGCACCTGCCGGTGGTGGGCTTCATTGCGTGCCCCGCCATGGCCGAATATGTCATAGCGCTTGCCTGTGTCGGGAGCGATAAAATAGCTCATATTCTCTATCACGCCCAGAATCGGCACGCCGACCTTGGTAAACATCTCTATGCCCTTGCGCGCATCAACCAACGCCAAATCCTGAGGGGTGGACACAATCACCGCGCCGGTCATCGGCACTTGCTGGGCAAGTGTCAATTGTGCGTCACCGGTGCCGGGCGGCATATCGACAACCAATACATCAAGCGGCCCCCATAAAACATCGCGCAAAAATTGGGTGACAGCCGACATCACCATGGGACCACGCCAAACCATTGGCCGGTCTTCATCCACGAGAAAGCCCATCGACATCAATTTCAGGCCGAATTTTTCCAGCGTTTCAAGCTTGTTGCCTTCAACCGCACGCGGGCGCTGGTTGATAAGGCCGGTGAGCCTTGGCAAGGACGGCCCGTAAATATCGGCATCCAAGAGCCCAACTTTAAGCCCCTTGTCGGCAAGTGCCAAAGCCAGATTGATTGCAGTTGTCGATTTGCCAACGCCACCCTTTCCGGATGCAACAGCAATAATATGTTTAACCCCGTCAATCGGCTTTTTTTCACCAATGCCATGGCTTGCACGCGCAATTTTCGGGTTCGCGTGCCCCGGTTCGACAACAATTCTTTTTGCCGGTCCCTTATGGGGCGCAGCGTTATTTGCCGTTTCAGTAGCATTGGCCGAACCCTTTTTCTCGGCAGTCAATGTGACAATTGCGGCTTTAACGCCATCCATTGCCTCGACAACCTTCTGCGCGGCCTGTCGCAACGGCTCCAGTTCTTGTGCCCTTTCATCCGGCACAGTTATCGAAAAAAATACCTTGCCATCGGAAATAAATATTTCCGAAACAAGCCCGAGCGAAACAATATCGCTTTCAAAATCGGGCCCTTTGACCTTACGCAATTCATCAACAACATCATCGCTTGTGATATTGGACACGAAATTTTCCTTCCTGCAAATTTGCTGGATTTTTTTCCTTTCCTATCGCGGTGACAAGCCGTTGGTCAACCGGCTAATGAGCAGTTTTTCCGGTTTTTGTATTGGCCAAAATGCGGCTTGAATTTTGGTTGCCCAACCATTTCACAATCATCTCGCGATCTTTTTCACCAATCATATGGTCACTGTTCACGATTTCACTATCGACCTTGGCACCGTTTTTAGTAAGCATCGCCGACAAAGCCGGTTGAAAAGGCGAATAAAGGGAATCTTTTTTCCCCGAAATAATCAGCACATTGGTTTTTGACAAATTTTTATGCGGGTAAGTATCCAGAACCGGCATGGAACGCAAAAGAACTGCACGCCGGACAAGTTCGGGATGGCGCATCATAATGACCGCCAGCAAATTGGCGCCGTTCGAATAACCGACAAAGGTCGCCCGTGACAAATCATATTGATCCTCTTTACCAGAATTGGTCAAAAACTCGACAAAGGCTTCCGCCTCGTCAACCGCATCTTTCTGATCGAATTTTGTCGGTGTAATTTTTTTAAACCAGCGCGTTTCGCCATTTTGCACAATGCGCCCGCGAATGCCCAAAAGTGTTGCCTGTGGCCAAATCGGGCGGGCAAAGGATAACAATGTGGTTTCATCACCCCCCGACCCATGCAAGAGAATAATGACTTCGCCTGACGGGTTGGCAGCGCGGTCAATGCGATAACGGAAATTATCAAGACGAACAATATCGGCACGGTCATCATTATTTTTTTGCATAAAAATTCCTTTATCCGGAGTTTTGTTGGCGGTGTCGGCTTCAGGATTGGCCCTCAAATTTCCCGGCAATTTTGCCAAACCGGATTTAAGCGGCACAACGCTGTTTTGAACTGTGCCGTTCGCCATGGTTGCATTGATCTTCATGACATTGTCAGGGCTTTTTACACCATCGTTTATATTTTTATTGGCGTTTATTTTTATATCGGCGTTTATTTTTATATTGGCGCGGCTTTTTACAATTTCGCGGCTTTTTATAAGATTACCGCTTTCGGTGAAATTGCGTGCTATGCTTGAACGCTTGGCTCCGGCGTCGGCTTTCAACACATTGGCGGCGCGATAATTGGCGCTGTCCGGCACTATCAACGGCCGGATAGCGGATGTGCCCTCGTTTTCTTCCGCTCCGGTTGTTTTACCCGCAAAATCGTCATTCATGAAATGGCCGCACATATCCTTGACAGATGGCTGAGTGAAAGCCACGGCATCACAAACAAAATTTGCCAATGCCAGAACAATAAACGCAAGAAAAAAAACGGACTTTTTTGTCATAACTCCATTATGCCGATGAACCTTTTAACAATTCTTCAATATAAGGGTTAAAGGCTGTTTAACCAAAACAATTCGCAGTGAAGAGCCGATAGCGCCTCCCTTAAGCTGTCAGAAAAACTTAAAGACAAACACATCGAAAAACGGCACATGGAAAAACGGCACATGAAAAAACAGCACATGAAAAAACAACACATGAAAAAACAGCGAGGGGCTTTTGCCACCCGTCATCAAATGAAATATCCAATATCGAAATAGAATATCGACTTTCAATGAGCAAATTTGCCGAAACGGAAAATCCGATTTGCTTGTTGGCGATATGCTTGTTGGCCATGCGCTTATTGCCGATGTGCTTGTTGCAAAGATTTGCAGCAGACCCGTACGCCCCTCTCTCCTCGCACATTTTCGCATAAGTTTTGGGGTAAGGCGGCGCTTTTTCCCAAAAACATTTTTAAACAAGCGTTTTTAAACAAGCGTTTTCGGAAAAGCCCTTATCTTTTTGCGAAATTCCGGTAATCATCGCCGAAATACAAAATCATCCCCAGTCTCAAAGCCTCGATACACAATAGCCGACGCAGAATTTCATCGGGAGTAGTACAGCTGTTATCAAAGGAACGAAATTCTCTCAACGATCGTTCAACCTCGAAAACACTGTTGACCGGCTCTTCGATCGAACGATTTTGCTTTGAAAGATATTGACGAATCATCAAGATCAGTCGTTGCATATCTGTGCAATGTTCGTTCATCTTTCCACCCGATACACTTACGCTACAATTAACAATCATAGGTTGTTTTCTGGTTGAATACAACATTATTCTTTGAAAGGACTACATCAGGCCAATATTTTTTAATAAAAAGGCATTTTCTGATTGATCGGGTCATTATGAATTCGGGTAGTTATGAATAAAGTTATTTTACATCGGGAAAGCACTCTGTCACATTTTCTATTGCGTATTCTTGCAAAAATTGCGCGTATAGTGTGGGTCTGTTTTGCCTTTTTCATGCTGGTATGGAGCCTCTTTGCGTTTTTCTACCAGTTACCGTTCAATATGGCGGGCTTTGTCTTTATTGCCGCTTTATGGGTGGTCGTCGGCATTTATGCGCTTATCCTCGAATTCAAAGCCCCATGGAAATCGCGTATTCTTTTAGCACTTATGTTTATCGGCGTGATCACATGGTGGTCGACAATCAGGCCGACACTGCACCGTGATTGGGCACCCGAGCTTGCGCGCAGTGTGGAAGCCACATTCGACCCGATCAATCCCGATATTGTCCATCTTCAAAACATTCGCAATTTCGAATGGATCGCGCCTTACGAGGGAAAGGAAAACTGGGAAAACGGGACTTATAATATCAATGATCTTATCGGGCTTGATGTCTATTTATCCTACTGGATGGGTCCCTATATTGCCCACACACTTGTGGGCTTTACCTTCAAGGACGGGCGCCATCTGGTGTTTTCTGCCGAAATCCGGCGCACAAAAGAACAAAGCTTTTCGGCTATTGGCGGTTTTTTCAAAGAATTCGAATTGATCATGATAGCCGCACCTGAAGAAGACATCATAAAATTGCGCACCGATATCAGGCATGAAGACGTTTATCGCTATCCGATCAATGTGCGTCAGGAAAAGATAAAAGAACTCTTTGTGAACTATCTCGAAACAGCCGATAAACTTGCCCATAAAGCACGCTTTTATAACACGGTTACGGCTAATTGCACGACAGTCGTTTTCGATATGGCTCGCGTACTCGACCCCGGTATTCCGCTTGACTGGCGCATTCTCTTTTCAGGACAGCTCCCCTCCTATCTTTATGACCTCAAAGTGGTCGATACGAAAAAAACGTTAAAAGAGCTTGTTGACGAAGCCCATATAAAGCCCCAGATAAAAGGCCGCCGCGACCAATATTCTGTTGAAATTAGACAGGGGCGAAATACGAACGGCAATTGACTCGATGAAAACTAAACCGTATAAGCGCAAAAATTGCCTTGTGCTTTATTTAAAAAGGTACAGGGTTTGAAAACTGTTCAACCGGCGGAAAACCGCACATAGAACCAAGAAGGGCCGCACGCCGCGGTATGTTAAATAAATGAAACGTACATATCAACCGTCCAAACTCGTCCGTAAACGCCGCCACGGCTTCCGTGCGCGCATGGCAACCCTTGGTGGCCGCAAAGTCGTCGCTGCTCGCCGCAACCGCGGTCGCAAGCGCCTTTCAGCCTGATTTTTCGGTTTTTTCCGGCTTTCCAATTTTTCCGGTTTTCTTTTTCCGGTTTTTCAGGGATTTTACAACCACGGGAAAGATAGGCATTATGACCGGTTTTCCCATTTTTGTTGTAAAAAGGCCAGTGTCGAGACGTCCGTTAAAACCCGCTCTTTCAAGGCAGAGTTTTGTCAGAGGTTTTTCCGATGAGTGACAAATCCTTCCTCCGCCTTCGTAAAAGGGCGGATTTTTTGGCATTAAGAAACGGCGAAAAACGGCGCGGTCCGTTTTTTCTTCTCGAATCGAAAAGCCGGAATTTGCCGGAAGAAATCAGGGCAATAACGCCGCCGCGTGTCGGTTTTACTGTCACACGCAAAAATGGTAATGCAGTCAAGCGTAATCGCATCAAACGGCGTTTACGCGAGGCTTTCCGGCTTTCATTAAAGCGTGACATTGCCGCCGGGACAGATTATGTCATTATTGCGCGGCCCGATGCGCTTCTAGCATCATTCGACAGTCTGACCGGAGAAATGGAACGCCGGTTCAGGCAAAAATTACAAAACTCGAAACGGTAACAGGACAATCGCTCATGGAATATAATCGTAATTTTTTCATTGCTATTGGATTGTCGCTCCTTATCATTCTTGCATGGCAGTATTTTTATGTTGCGCCGAAAAATGCCGACCAGCAAAAGGCTCAAGAAATTGCCCGCCAGATCGAGAAAGATGAAAACGCGCAAAATCAGGCCGTTCCGACTGCCGAAAATGGCACTGTAACACCGCCGCAAAACAAAGAAGAAACAAACCCCGCCGGTTTCGAAATGACACCGGACGCACGGGATGCGGCGCTTAAAAAATCCAAACGTGTTGCAATCGACACGCCCGAGCTTCAAGGGTCGATCAATCTTGTCGGTGCCCAGTTCGATGACCTGTTTTTGAAAAATTACCGCTTGACGGTTGACAAAAATTCGCCGGAAATTGCCCTTCTTAACCCGAACGGTTTCAACACAACCTATATTGCCGAATTCGGTTTTACCGGCAAGGGATTGCCTGCCGGAAGCCTGCCGCAATTCAATACCGAATGGAAGGTTGATGGCGAAAACACAACCTTGACCCCCAAGACACCTGTCCATCTTGTCTATGATAATGGTCAGGGTCAGGTCTTCCACCGTGTCATCTCGGTTGACGAAAATTATATGTTCACCATTTCCGACAGTGTCACCAATAATGCCTCTTCGGTTGTAAGCCTTCTGCCTTATGCGCGCGTTGCCCGCGCTGCTCCTCCCGAACACGCAAGTGCCACCTATCTTCTTCATGAAGGCATGATCGGCGTTGCCGGTGATGACGGCCTCAAGGAAGAAAAATATTCCGCATTGAAAGATTTGAAACCCGATGCGTCGAACGAAAAGAAAATGGTTTTCGACAAGGTCAAAGGCGGCTTTATCGGCATCACCGACAAATATTGGGCCGTTGCTGCCATTCCTCCGCAGGATGAGGAATATACCAGCCGTTTTGTCTATTTCGACCGTCTTTCCACCCATTATCAGTCAGATTTGACCGGCAAGGTCATCACCGTTGCTTCCGGTGCAACCGAAACTGTTACCAATCATTTGTTTGCCGGTGCAAAACGCGTTGAAACCATCAATGCCTATCAGGACAATCTCAAAATTTTAAAATTCGAATTGTTGATTGACTGGGGCTGGTTCTCGATCATCACCAAGCCGATGTTTGCTTTGATCGACATTCTCTTTAAGCTCACCAACAATTTCGGCGTTGCCATTCTGCTTGTCACTGTCATTTTGAAGGCAGTTCTGTTCCCGCTTGCCAACAAGTCGTACAAGTCCATGGCCCGCATGAAGGTCGTACAACCGGCAATGATGGAAATCCGCACCAAATATGCCGATGACAAGGTCAAGCAGCAACAAGCCATTATGGAGCTTTACAGAACCGAGAAAATCAATCCGCTCGCCGGTTGCTGGCCGCTACTTGTGCAGTTCCCGATTTTCTTTGCCCTTTATAAGGTCCTCTACATCACCATTGAAATGCGCCATGCGCCGTTCTTTGGCTGGATTCAGGACCTTGCAGCTCCCGACCCGACCTCGCTCTTTAACCTGTTCGGTTGGCTTCCCTATAATGTTCCGGCATTTTTGATGATTGGCGCGTGGCCAGTCATTATGGGTATCACCATGTTCTTGCAAATGCGCATGAACCCGACACCGCCCGACCCGACACAGGCCATGATTTTCACATGGATGCCGATTGTCTTTACCTTCATGCTCGCCTCGTTTCCTGCCGGTCTTGTTATTTACTGGGCATGGAACAACACGCTGTCGATCTGCCAGCAGGCAATCATCATGAAAAGTCAGGGTGCAAAGATCGAACTTTGGGACAATCTCAAAGCCATCTTCAAAAAGAAACCGAAGAAAGAGACCAAATAAGTGACAGACAGTCCTGCATTGGCGGGACTTTTTGCCCGTAACTGGATTTTTATCCGCGGTGTACCGGCAATGAAGTTTCTGCCGCCCGAAGGGCCCGCCGAAATTGCCTTTGCCGGCCGTTCCAATGTCGGCAAATCCTCGCTCATCAATGCGTTGGTCGGACATAAAAGTCTCGCCCGCACGTCGAACACCCCCGGCCGCACACAGGAGCTCAATTATTTTGTGCCTGATGGCTTTGCCGGCACTGTGGACGATTTGCCGCCACTCGCACTTGTCGATATGCCGGGCTATGGCTTTGCCGAAGCACCGAAAGCACAGGTCGACCAATGGACAAAGCTCATTTTCGACTATCTGCGCGGCCGCACCACTTTAAAACGCGTTTATGTGCTGATTGATTCCCGCCATGGCATTAAAAAGAATGACGGGGATGTGTTGACGCTTCTTGATAAAGCTGCTGTTTCCTATCAGATTGTTCTCACCAAGATCGACAAAATCAAACCGGCCGAGCTTCAAAAATTGATTGATAATACCCATAAGGTGATCGTCAAACGCCCTGCCGCTTTTCCCCATATCATCGCCACCTCTTCGGAAAAAGGCATTGGCCTTGATGATTTGAGGGAAACGATTTTAGAGGCCGCCAATCCGCTTGCCCGATAAGTTTTTGCCCGATAAATTTTTGTTCATTGAATTTTGCCCCGTTCAAGTTTTGCCCCGTCAAATTTTACGCGGTTGAAGTTTCGCCCCTTCCAAGTTAAGCCCCTTCCAAGTTAAGCCCCTCCAAGTTTTGACCCGTTCAAGTTGTGCCCGATTTCGTTTTCAAAACTGGCGGCTGAAAATGCGCGCCACAACGAACAAACAAAACCGTTTTGGCACGCCCGACACCGTTTGCACTCAAGGGCTCATCATTGAAACACTGTTGGCAAAGACCGGCTTTTGGAAAATCACTTCCTGTTTTTTAAAAAATCCTGCCTGCATTTTTAAGAATTCTCCCTTTTCGAGAGCTATCTTTTTAAAAACAGGCTCTGGTACTTCTCCGAAAAACGTCTTCACGGGAAAGCCATCGGTTTACAATTGAACTCTCAAGTGAATTCTCAAGGAAATTTTGAAGGGGGAAGATGAAACAACCCGAACGTCAAAACAATGGATGAATACATCTTTTCAACGTCACCGGTTTATACATTCCGTTTTCAAATTATTAACGTTGAGAGACAATTTTTTGCCGCGTTTTACAATTGGTTAAGCATGAGTGTTGCAACAGGGGAAGCACCGTGGTTCCCTTTCTTGTTCTTCGGGCGAATGGGTTCTATAAGGTCTTTTGAAGTTTTTTAAAAACCAGAGTAGTCATGCTAACGCTTTTTCATCATCCGATGTCTTCTTCGTCCCGTTTTGTAAGGCTCATCCTTAATGAATATGATGTTGCCACCAATCTTATCGAAGAGCATGAATGGGCACGCCGGCGCGAATTTCTTGCGCTCAATCCGGCCGGCAGCGTGCCGGTATTGTTAGCCGAGCGGGAAGTGCCGCTTTGCGGTGCCTATGTCATTTATGAATATCTTGATGAAACGCGCGGCGGCTTGCGTCGTGACCAGCGCTTCTTTCCCGAAAACCCGCTTGAACGCGCAGAGGTTCGCCGCTTGACCGAATGGTTTTTATCGAAGCTTGAAAGCGAAGTAACCCGTCACATTGTGCGCGAACGTATTTATAAACGCGAAATACCGCTCGCTCAGGGTGGTGGAGCACCCGATTCACAAACTTTGCGCTATGCCCGTGCCAATATCCGCCCGCACATGAAATATCTCGAATGGCTTGCCGCCTCGCGTGACTGGCTTGCCGGAACGTCCATTTCTTATGCCGATCTTGCCGCTGCTGCGGCTCTTTCTGTTCTTGATTTTATGGGAGAAATCGACTGGAAAACTTTTCCTGCCTCGCGCGACTGGTATATGCGCATCAAATCGAGACCCTCGTTCCGTCCGCTTTTGAATGACCGCATAAGAGGCATTGCTCCGAGCACGCATTATGCCGATCTCGACTTCTAAGGACAAAGCAAAACTCAAGGATTTTCTGGTCCTCAGGGAATTTCTTGTCAAAGAAGCCGCAGCGCAAGGTTTCGATGCGATAGCCATCACCGGTTGTAACAATCAAAAAGCTGCCCATCACCTTGTCGAAGCCTTGCACCAAGGCTATCACGGCACCATGGAATGGATGGTTGAAACCGCCAAACGGCGTATGGAACCTGTGAATTTATGGCCGGACGTCAAGTCGGTCATTATGCTTGCAATGAATTACGGGCCGGACGCGCATGAATTCCACCAGAGACCCGACAAAAGCTCCGGCAATATTTCCTATTATGCGCGCCATCGTGATTATCATGAATTGATAAAGGGGCGTCTCAAGCAGATGGCCTCGCGCTTTGTTTCGCGTTTCGGTGGTGATGTCAAAGTGTTTGTCGATACCGCACCCGTTATGGAAAAGCCGCTTGCCCAACTTGCCGGACTTGGCTGGCAGGGGAAGCACACAAATCTTGTAAGCCGCGAATTCGGCTCATGGCTTTTTCTCGGTTCCATTTTTACCGATGTGGAACTTCCCTTTAATGAGCCTGAAGTCGACCATTGCGGTTCCTGCCACGCCTGTCTTTCCGCCTGCCCTACCCATGCCTTTCCTGCCCCTTATCAGCTTGATGCACGCCGCTGCATTTCCTATCTGACCATCGAACTTAAAGAGCAAATCCCGCTTTCATTCCGTAAAGCCATCGGCAATCGTATTTATGGCTGTGATGATTGCCTTTCCGCCTGCCCGTGGAACAAATTTGCCCGAACGACACGAGAAATCAAACTCAAAGCACGAGAAGATCTGATTGCTCCGAAACTCGATTTTCTTTTGAAACTCGATGATGCAGCCTTCCGCTCATTTTTCACCGCTTCTCCGGTCAAACGCATCGGGCGCAACCGCTTCATCCGCAATTGTCTGATTGCTGCGGGAAACAGCGCCGACCGAAAACTCGTCAGTGTGGTCAAGCCGCATTTGAAGGATCCCGACCCGCTTGTTGCCGGTATGGCCGTCTGGGCCTTGAAACAACTCCTCACAAAAGCCGAATTTGATGAATTGGCAAAGCGTTCTATAACATTCTCTTCAAACCCCGATGTATTAAAGGAATGGGAAGATTGAAACAGGATAGAGCAAAGGGAAAAGCAGCGGAACAATTCATGATGCTTGGAGCGGGCTTCTCTGCTCGCGCCTTTGGTTTGCTTTACGGCAACCCCGTTGCCAACACATCAGACACCGCGCCTTCTGCCACAAAAAGCCGGATTTGCGGCACCACACGCACAAAAGAAAAATTCGCCACTCTCGAAAGCGCCAATATCGAACCATTTCTTTTTGACGAGCCGAGCCGAACTTTTTTTGAAAGGCTTCAAACAACAACACATCTTGTTATTTCGGTTTCACCCGATGATAAAATGAGCGACGCGGTTTTGAACCGGCCCGACATTCTTGGATCTATGCCGGAGTTAAAATGGATAGGCTATCTTTCCACCATTGGCGTTTATGGCAATCATGATGGCCGGTGGATTGACGAGGAAGCCCCCTGTCACCCCTCGCTTAAACGCAATATTTCCCGCCTTGAAGTGGAAAAGAAATGGCAGGCTTTCGGGGAAAAACGCAATATTCCCGTTGCCATTTTGCGCCTTGGCGGCATTTATGGCCCTTCGCGCAATCCTTTCATGAAATTGAGTCAGGGCAACAAAACGCTTGTTATCAAAAAGGGGCAGTTTTTCAACCGCATTCATGTTGATGATATTGCCGGTGTCATCAAGGCATTTTCTTCGGCAAAATGTGAAGGCATTTTCAATATTGTCGATAATGAACCGGCAGCGCCTGAAGCCGTCATGCATTATGCCGCAAAATTGATGGGGGTAATGGATCTTGAAGAAGTTCCCTTTGAAAAAGCCGATATGTCGCCCATGGCACGTTCTTTTTATGGTGATAATAAAAGAATATTGAATCATAAACTTTTAAAAACAGGATATAATCTGAAATATCCCGATTATCGAACCGCATTGGAGGCAATGTGGAAAGATAAACTTTGGGATAAAAAGATCTAAGCTCGCACGCAAATCCGAAAGGCGGGCGGGTGCTTGCGACGAGTGACAAGTTTTTAAATTGTGACAAGTTTTTAAATTATTGTGCTTTTGAAAAAAGTTTGCGCGTTCGAAAGGCGTTAGGGATGTCTTCAAAGTTCAAGTCATTCAACCGGATTTTGGCAACAACATTGGCAGCGGTTTTTTTGCCTATCGCGGCTGCCCATGCTGACGAACCGGCAAAACAGGCTTTTGGCGCCGTCAAATTGCCCTCGACCGGTCAAGCGCAATCCATCGGTTTTTATTCCAAAGGCTGTCTTAATGGCGCGGTAGCGCTACCGATTGACGGGCCGAACTGGCAAGTCATGCGGCTTTCGCGTAACCGCAATTGGGGGCATCCGGCAACCATACGCTTTATCGAGCAATTGTCGCGGCAGGCCGCCAAAGATGGCTGGTCGGGCCTCCTCATTGGCGACATTTCGCAACCACGCGGCGGGCCGATGCTGAACGGGCACGCCTCCCACCAGATCGGGCTTGATGCGGATATCTGGCTCACCCCCATGCCCGACCACCGTTTAAGTCGGGAAGAAAGAGAAAATATGCAAGGCGTATCTATGCTTAAAAAAGATTCGCTTTATGCCGACCCGAAAAAATGGACACCCGAGCGCACCGCACTTATTCGCGACGCAGCTGAAAGCCCTGAAGTCGAGCGCATTTTTGTGCATCCGGGCATAAAAAAACAATTATGCGATACAGTGACCGGCGACCGTTCGTGGCTCCAAAAAGTGCGCCCCTATTGGGGGCATTTCTGGCACTTCCATGTCCGGCTAAAATGCCAGGCGGGTTCTGAAAATTGCAAACCACAACCAAAAGTGACAGGTGGTGACGGTTGCGACAAATCGCTTGCCTGGTGGTTTACCGACGAGCCATGGGCCGATAAAAAGCCGAAGAAACCCGTAACCACCACACCGCCGAAGCCGCATATCATGATGGTTTCGGAATTGCCGAAGGAATGCACGGCGGTTTTGGACGCACCGGAAAAATCGGCTAAATAAACTATATTTTGCAATTTTTCATCAATGATATAATTGCAATGAAATACCCAACCACCAAACCGGGGAATGGTTCATGCAAAATCAAAATCTGGAATTTCCTGTTCTTATCGGCGATATTGGTGGCACCAATATGCGGTTTTCGCTCATCCTCAATCAGGCCGGCGAACAAATGGCCATTGCCACCCGCAAAGTGAATGATTTTCCAACTATTGAAGAAGCCATTCACCAGACCATTCTGCCATTGATAAAAGCGCCCTTAAAATCGCTCTTTCTCGCCATTGCCGGTCCGGTAACGGGAGAGGTTATCAAGCTTACCAATTGCAACTGGGTCATCAATCCTCGCCACCTCATGGAAGAATTCGGCTTCAATGAAGTTTTCATTATCAACGATTTCGAGGCGCAGGCACTTTCCACGATTGTATTGCCGCAAAAATATCTTGAGCCAATCGGCCCGATAAACACCGCCACAGATGATACAAAAGTTATCATCGGTGCCGGTTCGGGGCTTGGCATTGCCGGTCTTACCTATCTGAACGGGCACTATATCCCGATTGAAGGTGAAGGCGGGCATATCGACTTTGCCCCGCAAAGCGAAGAAGACTTTGCGCTCTACCCGTTTTTGAAAAAGATCGTCGGGCGTGTGAGTGCCGAGGAATTGTTGAGCGGGCGCGGACTTTTAAATATCTATCGTGCCATTTGCGATATGCGCGGCGCAACACCCACCATCGAAGTCCCCGAAGTCATCACCTCCGAAGCTTTAACTGCCCATGAACAACAAGCTTATGACACGGTACAATTTTTTATCAATTATCTGGCGCGTTTGGCGGGTGATTTTGCCCTCGTTTTCAAGGCCGAAGGCGGTGTTTATATCGGTGGCGGCATTCTGCCGGAACTTTTACCTCTCATTGACGAGGATGCATTCCGCCAAAATTTCATCCATAAACAACCACATGAAAAACTGCTTGAAAAAATCCCCACATTTGTCATCACCCATCCCCGGGCCGCACTCGTCGGTATGGAATCCTATGTTCATCAACCCGAGCGTTTCATGCTTGATATGAAAGGCCGTTTCTGGGTGCACAGCCATAAGTAACTTTTCCTCCGGCATTTTTTCAAATCAAGGTTTTGCGGCGGCCGATTGTGCCAGTTCAAGTCTTTTTCAGACGGGCATTATTTCATCATTCTGTCGGATGGGAGCACAATACTGTGAATGAACGCCAAGAAGGAGCCAAGTGTTTGGCGCACTCTTCTTTAGCCTCTCTCGATCGCCGATCTTATAAACGTAAATTTGCCAATCTTTAACTCATAAATTCGCCAATCTTGAACACAGGTCAAGCTCCGTTCCGGAAATGATCGGAGCCTTGCGAAACGAAACGGAATTGTTGGCATTTGGCATAACCACGCAAAAAATAAGTGTGGAATAATACCGGATAAAAAAACACCTTTTTCGTTACTTTCTTGCCAAACTTTCCGGTTTTATTTTGCCGTCTTATTATTCTCTATCGCTTTCCATGATAATTATCTCATTTATTTTGAATAAATTATTCGAATTGTATTGAAAACTACAATTTTAAATAAATTATTATTATATATTAAAATTTATTTTATGTATTAATTTTTTATATATAATTTTTAATTAAATATTTTATTTTATAGAAGCAAAAATCCGTTCCGTATAACTTTTATTCTAACCTTTGTATGTGAAACTAACTCATATTTTTTATTTTTTAATACGATAATATAGTTTTTGCGCGATTCATGGATCAGCACCCGATCATATAATTCTTATAAAAAGACTTTTTATTATTTCAAGAATATCGGCTTTAACTATCTGAAAGTCATAAACTGCAATGCACCATTCTTCTAATCATACCAAATTTTCCGGTATTTTTTCATTACTGCTTCCCGAATTGTACTTGCCTGCATTGTACTTTTGACCGTTGCACTTTCGGGGCTTATGATAGTGGCTCTTCAAGCAGAAGAGATTGTCTATGACGGGACAGACCTCAGCATTTTAAAGGCCGACCCCACAGAGTTTCACTCCCCGCATTCAAGCCTTCTTCCTCACAGTTCCGATATAACCAACACTGTTACCATTCAAGGGCCGGTCTCGGGGCAAAGAACACTTTGGGAAAGCTCTGTTGCGCCTTATAATGTCTATGGTTTTGCTTCGATACAGACTGAAGTCGGACTTGGCCGGGAAAACAACGGCATTGACGGAGCCTCCACCAAAGATAGCGTTGTTACGATCAAAGACGTGCAATATGACTGGAGCGGAGTGGAAAATCCTTTATGACACAAAATAACCAACCTGTTTTGTGACATTTTTTCAAACTTTGTCAAAAAGCATAGTGTTGCAATCCCGACCGGCTTTTAAACTATTCCGCCATAGTGCCAGACATTTCTTCCAGAAGGTTAAAGAAAAACGAAGGATGAAATTCCATTATTCCCTTTTTAGCGCCGCTAAAACCAGAGTTTTTCGACTAGAATTCACTGTTTTTCCTTCCTGAAAATATATTATATGAAAACGATTTACACTTTTATTCACTTTGAGAATTATTGTTAAAATATCGTTATTATGCCGGCTAATTTATTATCGTTAAAATACTATTTTTTAATATTTGAATATAAAAATATATATATTAATTTTATTAAGTTATTTTGTTTTATAAAAAATTAATTTAAAATACATTTTATTTTATTTTATGAATTAAAATTTTTTTGTGTTATTTTCTATTTATTATTGATTACATAATTTTGTGTTTTTCTCCTTTTAAATTTCAACATAGCAAGATAGACTATAGCTGATTCATGCGCCATCAATTAATCAGCTACCTGCCGATAAAGAGCGCTTCTTGTTTTTTGCGACGCTGGCCTTGGCCATGAAAGAGCGAGGAAATTTTATGCACCTTTCTTCTAATCTGAGCCGCCTCTCGAAGGGCTTGTTAAATGCGGCCTCAAGCATTGTTCTTTCAACTGTGGCTCTTTCAGCCATGACAATGCAGGAGCTGAAAGCTGACGAGCTTACCTATGACGGCACTGATCAGAGTGTTTTAACCGCAGATCCGACAGATATAAATGCGTCCCGCATGAGCCTTCTTCCGCGCACGAGTGATGAAACCAATAACATTACCGTTAAAGGGGCAGTCGCGGGGCAAAGAACGCTTTGGGAAAACACTATTGCTCCCTATAATGTCTACGGCTTTGCTTCTGTGCAATATGATGTCACTGGCAATAATGGCATTGACGGAGCCTCTAACACTGGGGCGATCGTATCGGTCAAAGATGTTGAATATGACTGGAGCGGTGCCACAAACAAAGCAACAAATGCCGAACAAGCCGGTCGGCTTGGTGGCATGGGAGGCGGCTCGGTTTTTGGTGGCCTCAGTGCAGGCGCCCCGGGGAGTACTGCCTATGATGGTACGAATGTGGCCTTGGGAGGAAATGGCGGTTACATCAAGGGTGTTCATGTTACCCTTGATAATGTCGCCATTCATGGAGCCGATGCGGGTGAGGGAAATAGTTCACCCGATAACAACCATCGTGGAAGCACTGTTGGCGGCATGGGGGGTGGTTCGGTTTTTGGCGCTATCAGTATCGGTGGTGCCGGAGCCTGGTCAACACGTTCAACCGCCGATGGTTCAAATGGTGGCAACGGAGGCGACATAAGCGGCAATTATGTTACTTTGAAAAAAACCGACCTTTATGGTGGCAAAGGCGGCAATGGTGGTTCGAAAGCCGGTGGAAGTGCCGCCGGCTTTGGCGGTGCAAGTGTTTTGGGCGGTGTTTCTATCGGCGGTGCCGGTGGCACCAGCTATAACGGAACCCGACATAATAGTCAGGGTGGATCAACGGGTGTCATCTCCGATAACCACGTTATTTTAACGGATGTAACTTTGACCGGAGCCGATGGCGGTAATGGCGGCTCGACCTTAAGCGATAACGGGAGTGGCGGAACGGCTGGCTTTGGCGGCGGTATAATCGGAGGTGGCCTGGCAATTGCCGGCGGAGGTGGTTTTGCCGGAGGTAGCGGCGCCTCGAATTCTGATGGCGGTCATAGTGGCGCCATCCATGACAACGAACTCATCCTGACCCATGTAACAATCAAAGGCGGAAATGCCGGTAAAGGCGGTGACGGCGCCCCCAATAGCGGCGGTGGCGTTGGTGGCATGGGCGGTGGTCTGATTTTTGGCGGCATGACCATCGGTGGTGCCGGTGGCTCTGGCTATGCCGCTGATACGTCGAGCGGTAACGGAGGTATCGCCGATTATGTAAAATCCAATAGCATTACATTGGTGGATGTCACGATTGACGGAGGTGCTGGCGGTGCTGGCGGCTCGAGCACAACAAGTGGTGGTGGTGCCGGCGGCGCTGGCGGCGCTACGGTCTTTGGCGGTCTTTCCATGGGGGGTGCCGGTGGTGCAGGTGACGCAGCATTAAACACAGAAAATAGCGAGAGTAGAGGCGGTAATGGCGGCGCGAGCGGAGTTGTGAGCAACAATATTATTTCTCTTGATCACACAACACTGAATGGTGGCATTGGCGGCAATGGCGGTCAAGGCGGAGGAATTGGCGGCATAGGCGGCGGCAGTGTTATCGGCGGTTTGAGTACCGGCGGCGGCGGTGGTAACGGTTCGAATTCAAAAAAATATAATGGCAATGGCGGCGATAGCGGCGATGTCATCAATAACCGGATAAAAATTGTCGATTCCACATTGAATGGCAATGCGGGTGGTACCGGTGGGTCAATTTCCCATACGATTACAATCTTGGACGAAGAAGGCGATAAGAGCGTCAGTATGGGGGGAAGCGGTGCCGGCGGCACTGGCGGCGGCAGCGTTTTTGGCGGGATCAGCCTTGGTGGGGCCGGTGGCTATGGCTCGCAAGGGGGATTGATAAATGGCATTGGTGGCAATGCCGGTACTGTGAGTGGCAATATCATTATCCTTGAACGGGTAGAACTTCACGGTGGTGCTGGCGGCGCTGCCGGAAAAATCGAAGGCGAAAACAATAGCAATGAAGGGTCCGGCATTCGCGGTTCGGACGGCGGAAGTATCTATGGTGGTGCAAGTGTCGGTGGCGCTGGCGGAATAGGATATGACGCGACACAAACCAATGGTAATGGTGGCAAAGGTGGCAATGTCACCAATAACCGTATCAGTTTGACCGACGTGACACTTTATGGCACGAAAGCAACCACTAATGGCGAAAATAAATCCGGCGTTTATGGCGGCATCAGCATTGGCGGCGACGGTGGCTTTGGCGACATTAGCAAAAGCATTGACAAAAACGGCGGCAAAGGTGGTGATGCCGGCGATGTCAGTAGCAATAGAATTGAGATTTCCGGAAAATCCGCAATCAATAAAGATATTTATGGCGGTCTTTCACAAGGTGGAAAAGCTGGCACTCACTTTGACGACAAAAATAAGCTCGTCAACAGCGAGGTCGGGTTCGGCGGCGATGCCAACCACAATAGTGTAACTCTTAACGGTGACCAGATCGTCATTGGCGAACGCGATGAGAGAGGAAATGTCATAAAATACGGCTCGATATGGGGTGGACGCAGCCTTAATGGTGATGGTCAAGACAGCCTTACAGCCGATGTTTTTTCCGGCAATACTCTCAATCTCAACGGTTACCGCGGAACGGTTGCCGGTATCCATAATTTTGAAAATTATAACTGGACTTTGCCGACGGATGTAAAAAATGGCGATACGGTGATAAAAATTGCCGAAGGCGGTACACCGGTTGATCTAACCAATACCAAACACACTATTGCCGGTCTTGACCCGAATGGTCCGCGATTTATGGCTGGCGATATGGTGACCATGATTGATAAATCTGCCGGCAGTTGGTCACCTGCTTCCTATACACTCAAACAAGGACAATTTATCTTTTACGATACAACGCTTAAACAAAATAAGGCCGGAGACAACACCGCTTTCATTCTGCAAATTAACAAGAAAACCGACAAAACTCCCGATCACGATCATGGTGAAGATCACGATCACACCGGTGATATTACCGGAGGTGGTGGCAATACCGGCGGCGGAGATACCGGCGGTGATAATACCGGTGACAATAATGGCGGCGGAAACAATCACCAAGGGGATCAATCGGCGGCACAATTAAACCCGCAGTCAAAGGCTTATTCGGAAGGGCGTGCAGCAAGCCTCGCCTTTGTTTCGCAAGGCTCCGATGTTATTGCCAACAGCATGGGCACAATCAGCAGTATGGCAACAAGAACGGATAACCGCTTCAATCATCCGCTCTATGTTCCCTTTATCATCACCGGCGGTTCTTCCTCCCGTTATCAGACAGGAAGCCATGTCAGTATTGACGGTTTCAATATGATTGCCGGTCTTGCTTTCGGCTTTAACCTTGAAGCCGGTCATAAAGTCACAACCGGCGCATTTTTCGAATATGGTCGCGGCACTTATGACACCTATAACAGTTTCGACCGTTTCGCTTCCGTCCATGGTGATGGTGACAGCGATTATAAGGGCGGCGGCATTCTCGCCCGTATCGAATTTGCCGGCACCGGCCTCGGATTGGTCAAAAACCTGAAACCCGACGAAACGGACGGGCTTTATGCCGATGCATCCTTGCGTTTCGGCCAGTCGGACGGGAAGTTTACTGCCGGTCGCCAATTCGGTCTTGAGGAACAGGTGGTCGACTATCACGGTTCTTATAACAGCACGGTCAATTATTTCGGTGGTCATGTTACCGGCGGCTATGTCTTCAACTTTGATGATCAACGTGCCCTTGATGTCTATGGCCGCTATTTATGGACACATATGGAAAGCGACACGGTTAAAATCAACGCTGAACGATTGCATTTCGACAGTTCGACGAGTTCACGTGTCGAGCTTGGCGCACGGTATTCCTATCAATATAATGACTGGTTCAAGCCTTATATCGGCGCAACCTATGATTACGAGTTTGATGGCGATGTCGGGGCACAAGCTTATGAATTCGATTTGCACAAACCGTCACTTGAAGGTTCGACCGGCATTTTTGAAGCAGGCTTCAAGATGAACCCGTTGAAAGACAACAAGGCTTTGACAATCAATGTCGATGGTCAAGGCTATGTCGGCGCCCGCCAGGGTGGCGGTGGCGGTGTCAAACTCAAATACGAGTTCTGATAAAACACGCTTTGGCAGAGAAACATCTCGAGCTTTGGCAAAGCAAAATTTCAAACTCCGGCAAAGCTTTGCATTTTGCAACAATTACGCTTAGCCAATCTCGAAAAGACGCGCTTTGCCGAATTGATTTTGACTGACGGGAAATTCGTGCCTTATAGATTTTAACCGGTAACGAATTAAGGCCTTACGGAAAACACACCGTAAGGCCTTTTATTTATGAAACAAAATCCCTGTGAAGGACGGCAAGCACGGAAAACATGAAAAACCAAGAAATGCGAAACTCTTTGAGCTATTCAAAGCCGATGTTTTATCGGCAAAGCTTCTAGAGGATTTCATCTCTACAATCAGGGCTCAAAACTGTTCCGGTAAATTATCCGGACAATGTCGCATCAATGAAATGGCAAAGCAGGATTGTTTCAATTAATTTCCGAACCGAATGAAATCTCTAAAATACATAAGAAAAATCGCGCCAGCAAATCACCGCTCGTTTGCAATCATCCTGACTTTCCGATTTCTCGATAACATCCCGCCTCTCGCCGACAATTAAACCGGAAAATACACAACAGAGCATGAGACAATCAAAACAATTACAACTTCTGCTGATGAAGACGTGAAACCGGCTCACACGGTAAATTTGAAGCCCGTTCTGTTTTCCGCATAAAAATCCGATTTTATCTTTTTATATTCCGGATCACCGTAAAGGTCGGGCATTTCGCGACCAGCGAGGAAAGCTACAGAACTTTCGTTAGACATGCGAATATAGAAAGCTTTCAACTTTTTATAGAGACTGTTTCCGATGTCATAATCCTTGGCAATAACACCATCGCTTCGAGCATAGTTCTCGTAAATGACAACCGCATTCGCACGCCTTTTTGCCCATTGAAACGTCTGCTTTTCTAAGGGACCAGCTTGATCTTCAAACTTTATCAACGCCTCGAAACCGGCTCTATGACTACCAGTCGCCTGATAGACCCTCGTATATTCATCCATGCCCATCTCATAAATGAAGAACTCTGCTGTATCCTGCTGGTCTTCTGTATAGAGGCCATCTTTATTGGCCATAATTTCAGCAAGTTGACTGCGTGATAGTCCTTTGAAACTTTCAGCATCATCTGTCACGTTGATACGGGCAGGTTTCAACTTTTCGGCCGCAACCGATGTTGCAGTATCACTCCCCTTGGGGCCGGACGTTGTCGTCGTATTCTGAGTGGAAAATTGATTAATGCCATAAGCGGAATAGGATGTGTTTATCATTTGACTCACCTCTTATGCACCACCCCACCTGATGCATAAATAAATGGGAAATGACAGCCATCATGTCTGCCTTTATGGACCCGATTGACATTATTCATTAACGTCATTTTGAATATAATATATTTTACATATAAATTCAAATTTTAGAAAAATTTCCAATTTTAATATCAATATATTCCAATATCATTCATTCGATAAATCTAAAAATCACGTTTATCCTGCTTAGATATGATCAACATAAATAATATTCCATTCATTTCAATTTACCAGTGTGATTGAACGCTTTAGAATTTTAAACTATAAGTTTATTTTTATTGTTCACTGGTCAGGAAATATTATTCTTTATAAAACCGAACGCTCTTACTCCTGGGCGAAAAACAAAAGCGCGGCGTTTTTTGAATAAAACATCCGGCTCGGCCACCCGTTTTACTCAAGAAAACATTCCGCAAATTTTTCTAATTTCCAAATCTCCCTATCTCAAAAGAAGAAAGCAAAAAAGAAAACCGGAATTGTAGCCAAGACAAATCGACATGACGAAAACCAGCGTTCAAAATTCGGCAACCAAATGTTTTTTAAAAAACGGGATGCCGCTTTATTCACCGGTTAAAGCTCTTCTCATTTTCTTGCCGATCAGATAAAACGGAAGAAAATGATTTTCCGATGATGATGGACAGGAGAAAACGATGCGTTTGGCTGTGGTTGGTGCTGATGGTAGAATGGGAAGAGAGCTGCTTTCGGCAATCGGTCGGATTGACGGTGTCGAACTTCAAGGTGCCATTGTCAAATCGGGTTCTCCGTTTATCGGAAAGGATGCAGGCATTCTTGTTGGTCAGGCAAATCTTGGCGTCACCATTACCGATGATCCTTTGCCGGTTTTCGCCAAGGTCGAAGGTGTTCTTGATTTTACCAGTCCGGTGGCAAGTGTGCTTTATGCCGGCTATGCGGCACAGGCGCGCATTGTCCATGTAATCGGCACGACCGGTTTTTCCGAAGAAGATGAAAAGAAAATCAAAGCGGCTGCAGCTCATGCAACAATTGTCAAATCGGGCAATATGAGCCTTGGCGTAAACCTGCTTGCGGAGCTCGTCAAAAAAGCGGCCAAAGCCCTGGATATGGAAGATTACGATATTGAAATTGCCGAAATGCACCACCGCAAAAAGGTTGATGCTCCTTCCGGCACAGCGCTGCTTTTGGGCAAAGCAGCCGCAGAGGCCCGCAACCAGAATTTGGCAGATGTGAGTGTGCGCGGTCGTGACGGGCATACAGGCGAAAGAAAAACCGGTACAATAGGCTTTTCATCCTTGCGCGGTGGCACTGTGGTCGGTGACCATTCGGTTATTTTTGCCGGTGATAACGAGCGCATTGTTCTTTCGCACCTTGCACAGGATCGCTCGATTTTTGCCGATGGCGCGGTGAAAGCTGCGCTCTGGGCGCACAAACAAAAGCATGGACTTTATTCCATGGCCGATGTTTTGGGCCTTAATGATTAATTGACTTGAGTAAACCCCTATCAAGGAGGAAAGAATGTCGCGAATATTGGTTTTGGTTCGACACGGACAAAGCGAGTGGAACCTGAAAAATCTCTTTACCGGATGGAAAGATCCCGATCTTTCTGAAAAAGGATTGGAAGAAGCAATCTCCGCCGGAAAAAAATTGAAGGCAGCAGGATTGAAGTTCGACATTGCCTTCACATCCGCTCTGCAACGTGCTCAACATACCTGCCAGCACATTCTGGATGAAATGGGCCAGCCAAAGCTTGAAACAATCAAAAATCAGGCTTTGAACGAGCGCGACTATGGCGACCTTTCCGGCCTCAACAAAGATGATGCACGCAAGAAATGGGGCGAAGAGCAGGTTCACATCTGGCGCCGCTCTTACGATGTTCCACCTCCGGGTGGCGAAAGCTTGCGCGATACAGGTGCACGCGTTTGGCCTTATTACCTTCACAACATCCAGCCGCATGTATTGCGTGAAGAGACGGTGCTCGTTGCAGCCCACGGCAATTCATTGCGCGCACTCATCATGGCATTGGAAGGCTTGAGCGGCGAAGAAATCGTCAAACGCGAGCTCGCAACAGGTGTTCCGATGATTTACGAACTTAATGCCGATTCAACAATCGCTTCCAAAAAAGTGCTTGAATAGATCAACCTCAATTTAAACTTGAGCCATGCCGGAACAGATCTGTTCCGGCATTTTTTATGATCACTGCTTTCTATCAGTCAGCATTGTGAAAATTTTATATAAAGCTGAAGCCACAAATCCTGAAGCTCGCGCACGCAAAAATGCAACGCAAGATATTAAAGGCGGGATTAAAGGCGGGGGCGGCGTTGAAATGGTCAATGCCGCACCGCAAGATATGACACTACGTGACATTGCGCTGCTCGGCGTTGCACCGCCTGACATCACACTGCCTTACATTACCTTGCTCAAGACTTCATACTATTCGACATTCCACCGCCTGACATGACATTGCGCGACATTGTATTGCTCTGCGTTACACCGCCTGACATCACACTTCTCAACTTACTCTTCGTGACGTTGCTCTCTGTGACGTTACACTGCCTGAGATCACACTACCCGACATTTTACTTCGTTGCATTGCTGATAGAAAAACTACGTTATTTCCGTTCCGGCTGAATTTTCGTCAATCGGCGAAAGTGTCTTCGAGATAAATTTCATGTTGGCTTGTGGGCTACATAAAATTCGGGTTGACAGTTAAAGATTGCCAGCTTAGATGGAACGCAATGCCCAGATGGCGGAATTGGTAGACGCGCAGGTTTCAGGTATCTGTGCTGCAAGGCGTGGAGGTTCGAGTCCTCTTCTGGGCACCATTCCCATTTTTAAAAGCCCTCCCCCACATGTGAGTTACTGCACTCGCCGCTTTGAACGTAGCGACGACCGCTGAATAAAGTCCAACAAGCACGTTAGTCGATTTTTCCTCGGTGAAAATTGGCTATGAAAAAGGCCACGTTATACTAAGACCGGTTAGCTATATTTTATCGAGGTAAAAGGCTGATTTGTTGATACCTATTTAGTAATGATATAATCCGTTAAATCACTATTTTAATTAATGAAATTAATCGTTTTAAATGTATTTATAATTTCTGATGACTTTTATAAAAAACCAAAATATATTAAAAAATATATTTTCGAATTTGCGTCACGTTTCGTCCAAAATGCCATTCAATCTCATCTTGAAAAATTACTCAGCAAAGCAAATGGTTCAAAATAGCTTGGAGAAATAAAAATGGATCCGTCTATTAATGTCTTCCCTCAAAAAACTTTCCCAAGTATTGTAAATCATCCGATCTCCGCATCGCTGCTCGTTATAAAAGGTGAAAATGTATACCGTTTACTGCAGGACCGGATTATGAAATGGGCTTTTACACGTGAGCGAGGTGTCAAAAATATACCTGAAGAAGCTTGGAAGGGTGAAACATTTGAAATTGATACCGACTATTCTGAATTTGCTGGCGCTATAAAAATAGATGAACCAAAATACTGGGCATTTCGGCTACGTGAGCAATTGAAAGACAGTCAAAACCGGGTATGGATTACAGATATCGGGATTGCTGAAAAGCAGCCTAAAGAAGTACTTTTTGGCTTTCGTTTAAGTGCTACTCAGAAGGGTGATGGGGGATTTATACCTCGTACAGTCCCAAGCCTTGTTAGAAGTGTATGTTATAAAATGGATACATTTCTTGACGGCAAAAAACATCGCCAGACCCTTTAAAAGTCTGTACCAAGGAAGATGTCATTGATTTAGTGGATTTTTTGACTGACGAATCAAGACGTTGCCCTGTAGTTGTTTTTTCGCTACCTTATGGTGAAGATGATATAAGTAAAACTCCAATTGATATCAAAAAATTTATTCGCCGTACCGTAGGGTGCGTTCACTCTGTTGTTATTACCTCAACCGCCAGTTATTATTTAACCGATGAAGTTACAAAATATTTTTCGACATTCAACGGGGCAGTACGCACTTACAATCCTAAATTCCATTCTGACTATAGTTCACCATTTGAACATCCAATTACCACATTAACAAGCATTCAAAATTGGTCGGCACCTACAGAAGGTGGTGACTATATGGATTTTCTAATTAATCGTGTTTTGAAACCAATGCGTTCAGGAGAAGAACTGGAACGTGATATTCCCTCTTATCAGACAGTCAAACAATTTTCGTTTGCCAAATTACGATCCGAGAAAAATAACGACGATACCGATGCTCTACTCAAATATGCAGATAACGAAATAAAAATTGCGGAACAACGAATTGCAGAATATCAAGAGCTCCTTGTGACTGCGGAGACACAGAGAGATCAACTTGAACAAGACTGCAATCGATGGAAGGCCCAGTACTTTTCGCTTCACGACTATGTTAATAAATTAATACGTCAAAATACAGAAACAAAAATTAATATTCCAACCGATTTGAAAAATTTTGAAGATTGGGTTGAAAATAACCTTCAAGGACAAGTTGTGGTTCATAACCGTGCAATCAAAGCTGTGAAGGATACCGATTTCGAGAATAAGCAATTAATTTACGAAGCATTGCTTCTATTAAGAGATTATTACGTTCCAATGAAACATGGAGAAATCCCCCAAAAAAATACTTTGATAGATGTGCGGAATTGGGATTGGACGATCAACAATGTTTTAGTCAACCCAATAAGGCAAAACAATTTGGCCACGAATATTTTCGTCCAATATGATGGGCGCAATTGCGAATTAAATCGCCATTTAAAGGGTAGTAGCAGCCGTAAAAGACAACTCTCATTTCGATTGTATTATTTTTGGGATTCTCCCACAAATCAAGTTGTTGTCGGTTACATGCCCGGACATCTAAAAAATGACAAAAGCTAGAGTTCATTGTGAAAAAGCTTATTAAAATTGCATTTCCGCCGAGAGCGTTTGGAAATGCAGTTGTCCTAGAAAATCGATGGGGCACGCAAATCCTCCAACCGTATATCTGTGGTAAGTTTTTCGGCCACTTATTGCTTTGAGAGCAAACCACTTTGCGCAACTTGTCGATAATCCTTGTTATCATACCGAATTTTTTGCAATGAAGAAGTGACGGATAAGGAGGGGCATAGTTTTCTGCAATCAGTAAAGATTTTACGTAGGAAAAACTCCGCCAATGAACCAATACCCAAAAATGCGCAAAACGAATTTTTGAAAATCTGTAATCATTTTTGTGTTATTTAATCCGTTATGAAAGTTCCATACTTATTTGTATTTCAGGATACTCATCATAGCTTATTTAACCCCCTGTTATCAAACGTGGATAAATTTCACTCCGAGCCAACTAATTAGAGCGGCTGGAGCATTATCGCAATTGGAACAAAAAGGCGTTACGGAATTATTCTGCGTATTACTTCCAACAATAAAGAGACTTGAAATACAAACAGGTGTATTATCTACTGAGCCGTGACCAAGTGGGGTATCGCAATTTGTAAATAGCAGCTCAGAGCTCCAGTCTCTTGAAAACGGTGGGTTTATTAAAGGTGAAAGCGAGGTAATTAAATGATTGATAAAAATCTAACCTCAGCGGCTGCCGATAAAATCAGAAAACGGGCAACAGCGTTAGAACAGTTTGATTGTACAAAGCTTATACCTTTACACATTGAAATTCCTTTTGCAGACATAGCAAACGGCGAAATTAAGTCACTATTTGAACATGAAAAAAATACTTTAATTAAAAAATATAAAAACAATCCTTCAATTTACGTCATATCTATCGATGAATCTCATTATAGTTATATTATAAATTTATTCAGCAATTTAGATAGATATAAGGGAATTAGTTTTTCTGAGCATAATAAAAACAATACTTCAAAATCTGTGTTGTATGTTGGAAAAACTATGAAAGACATAGACATACGATTAAAGTATCATTTAACAGAAAATTCTAAGTCTACCTATAGTCTTCATATGCAGTGTTGGGATTGGATGAATCCACCATCTGGTAAAGTTTATATCGATATTTCTTTCTTTCCTGTCGGGACAGAAGAACCGCTCGTACAGGATATAGAAGATGCATTGTGGGACAGGGAAAAACCAATGTGTGGTAAACAAGGTAAAAAATAGCTCGGTGTCTCCAGCCTTTATATCCTTTTTTCTTGACAGTTTCAGTCCTGCCCAGCTTGGTGAATGTCAGACATCTCTCTTCATGCAATTGGTCTTTCGCATTCGCTGCACGAGTACCACGTCAGCCCAACACACGCATAGCCATCCCATATGACACATTCCTATAACAGGGCATCATGAAGATGAAGAGCTTTGAGATAGGCTCATCGTCATCCGGCTTGGCTTTCCCGTCATACAGAGTTTCAAGATAAGGCTGTAGTTGTTTAGGTCCCTTAAGGGGATCGATATTCTTCAATTGGGTAGCGCTGATCGCAACGTTAAAAATGTTAACATTTGTCAACATGGATGCGCTAGTTGAAATGATAAAATAACTCAAGCCTCGCTTTACCTATCTTATTGATTTCATTGCTTTGGCTTCTTTTTTCGCTTTTGTTTCGCTACGTCTAAGTTGCGGGATATGCCTGTTGTCATAGTGCTGGAAAGGTGTTGCCATAATAGCAATGCCTTAATGCGCCCATCAAACATATTTACATTTCATGAGTTCGCGAGAGAATACAATCAAATCAATGGCACATTTCAACACATATTTCGAGGTTATATTCATGCGAGACACATCGGCGAATTTAAATAGTCGCTATTTGCCATTTAAAGGCGTTTATAGACGTAGTAAGTAATTTTTATGTAAGTACAAAACCAAAAAAGATTGCGCCTGTGGGGACTTTAAATTGATTTTATAAAACGAGGCTTCAAAGGGTTAAGCTCGTTGTTTGCTTGCATGATAATGGTACTATAGTACCAAATAAATAACCAGCGGATTTCTACGCTCGTAAAAGTGTTTCCGGAAATTTTAGCATCAAACATTCGAAGTTAATCTGTCAGTGTCTTGATGTTAAACTGCTTACCAGATACCTAATTAAATCTTTATGAACATTAGAGGGACGATGATCATGTTACGATATTTAATGCTTTCTGCGACTTTCTTAAGTGTCTGCGGCTGCACTCTGTTAACGACAACACCTTCCGAACATGAAAGCTATGTTAATAAATTAAATGCTATAGGCGTTGACCTAAAAACAGCTCGCAATATAGCGACGCAACATGGATATAAGTGTGACTCAGTTTATACATCACTGTACGGAAAGCCAACAAATACAGCCAGACTTAACTGTAACAAGATTGCAGTAAGACCTATTTGCCCACAGCTGAGAACTATAACTTTCGTGGCTGATGTGAAAAGTGAGATAGTATACTATGTAGGTAGTGAGGTTACAGAACATTCCTGCTTTTGAAGGGTTTAAGCAATAACAACTAGACTTTGACTTTGCCGAAACTGTAAAAGGCAAGTGCTTGAAATAAATAACCAGCGCATGTGAATGGTTACGCGCCGGTTACCTTATCCTTGAATTGGATAACTTCACCATTTTGACTGCTAACATAGCTTGCCCAACTTTCTATCAATGTACGACGTTGGTCTATGAAGTTTGTATGCCTCTAAGCGCGTTCCACACTGCTTTCTAAAACATGCCCTAAAATCGTCTCTGCTACATCATGGGGGGCATCTGTTGCCTCTGCCAGCCAATCCCTTAAACTTGATCTAAAACCATGTGAACGGGCTTCCATTCCAGCCTGTTCCATATGGCTGGTGATCGCCATATCGGAAATCACGCCACGACGGGCACCGACGAATAAAAAACCGTCCCTGGAAATTCGTCGCGCCTCATCAATCACTTTTAAAGCTTCTTTGGATAATGGCACACGAAAATCACTGGTTGCATCCTTGCGTCCTTTCATGGCCTCGGCTGGTATCGTCCACACATCACCATCAATCTGATCTTCATGGATATGCCTTAAGGGATTAGAACGCACACCGGTCAGAATTAAAAGCTTCAAAGCCAGTTGCGTTGCGCTCCCATCATCAAGGCTTGAATAGAAAGCTGGCACATCTTTCCAATTCATTGCAGGGATATTCTGGGGCTTGTGTCTACTTTTACCCAATAATGCACGCGCTTTCATTGTGGCTTGCAAATCTACATCAAGCCCCAAAGCCGCAGCATGCTTCAAACAGATATTCAGGCGGTTCATTTCAGGCGGTTCAGGGCTTTGCGCACTGTGTCGGCTTTATCATGCCAGATAGGGGCTAATGTATCCCGTATATCCGTTTGATCTATATCAGACACAGGCACATTGCCCAACCTTGGCAAAACGTGAAGTTCAAGAGGTGTAAACCAGCGCCCCGCCTTGCCATCGCCTTTTAATTCGGCTTTGCGACTTTCAAAGGCATCACGTGCGATATCTTTTAACAGGTGAAGATTGCCGGCGGCCTCTCGCTTTTCTTTTTCGCGCTGTTTGATAGGGTCATTGCCATTCCGCAATTCCGCACGCCAACGCCCAGTTGTCTGTCTTACCTCTTTCAATGACACAGACTGGATAGTGCCAAGCCCCATTTCTCGCCGCTTTCCGTGTACAGTATAATAGAAGACCCACTTGCCTATCAGCATTGGATTTGACAAGCCATAGACCAGCTCCATCACTATATTTACCAGCTCCCGGTGCAGATACCGCTTTTGCACTTAAACGATTTATCGCTCGCATGCCCCGCTCCACCTTTAAAGATGTTTTTCAGTCCACCCTACAGCCTCCCCTTTCGGCGTGCGCTAGGATGAAATTCAATGATAAATCGTGATAGTGAACGAAACAAGAACATAAAGCAATATCAATTTGTTTGATACAAACAGATAATCATTGATTTATCATTAAATATCAATGTGTTGCCTCTTCTGGGCACCATTCTCAAAAACATAACTCGTTGTTTCCGAATGGTTTTGCAACTTGCTTTCGTTCTAGCATACGGAAATCAGCCGGAATTTAAAGGCTCCGCCAAATATGGTTACCAGGCTAAACTGTAAAACTGCAATTAGGAGCTCACTTCAGACCTGTTATCCCTAAAATATAATATCAGCAAATGAAGATTTATTACTTGTTTTAAGAGCAAAACCGACAGGCAAAAAAAAGAAAAACAGAGCTTGTTTTGACTGTTGATGAAGACTGGACAAGGGGTAACACGCTGCTGTGGTAAGGTTTTATAGGAGGATATGCATTTTGTAGCTAAAGGCTTTGCTTTGCTACAAAATACTAGCTGCTCTATGCGCGGTTTTAATGATTGCTAGATACAAACAAAAAATGGTGACTTGAGATATAGAAACTCGTTACAGCAAATTGATTTTTCACGATGCAAACGGTAAGAAGGCAACTGTTTTTTGAATATTGATTTAACTAAACCACTTAATAGGGAAGAGGCATACGAGCGTGATTGGAAATTCACCACCACCAAAAGTAGGCCTAATATTGGATCAACAGCAGCTAAATAATGCTCAGCTAATGTCGGGTTTTGATAAAGTGGTTTTTTTAGCTGGACCATATATTGACACTAATAAAACCCCCCGAAAAAATTCAAAAGAGTTTGGAAAAGTATTAAGATACCATTTGTATCATCAGCTAACGGAAGCAGGCTGGAATGTAACTATGGGGGAATATACAAAGCTAATAGACACTACAGCAGATGTCTTAGGAAGACGTAATAATGCCTTATTAGCCGAACTTAATCATGCTAAAGATAAAAAAACTAATGCTATTGTAATGTTACCAAGCAGCCCGGGTTCTTTTCTCGAGCTAGGATCATTTTGTACAAACAGTAAGATATGTAATAAAATGCTTATAATAGTGGATCAACAATATGAACATCACAAAAACTATATGAATACAGGCCCTATTCCGCAAGCTAAAAATAACGGAGCAACAATCGAATACAAAGAGTATTCAAATATACCCTCATGCTGGGAAGTTGTTGAAAATTTTGTTAACTTACAAGCACAGAAATTTGTAGAAGAACGGATAATAACTGAATGAGACATATTGACCCACTCTTTGCATATCTTTCAATTCTCTCCATAATTCAACCCGCTCGAATTCAGGATATTGAAAAATATTCTGCTACTTATTTAGGAGAAGAATTAACAGAATGGTTAAATAAGAACAGTAAACTTCGTGAAGCACATGAAGTTGCCCGAGCTAGTAAGTTAGTGACGGACGTTCGAAAAGGAGTATATTTTTTAACTCCCTCAGGCAGGCAGATTCCACGCCATGCAGGATTGGAGCGGTCAGTCGATAACCGTCGTTTGTTCTTGATGAAAGCACAAAGAAAGGTATATAAGTGAAGCGCGAGTTGGCATCATGTTCAGTTTGTTCGCTGTTTCGGCGAGCTGACAATCAGGTTAGGCTTGAAAGGGCTCGCGGAATAGGCTCGAGAGGCATTATGCCGGGCCTTGCCGCCAAAATTCCTCTCAAGCCTATTCCGCGTGCTCATGGCAGTCTCATTTATCAAGGCTGGAAGTTACTGTAGATGCCAACTCGTTCCTATTATTTTCCAGATGACTTTCAACATCTAGAGCGTATCTTGTTTGAAGAGTACGGGAATAAATACGAAGACGAACTGAGCTTCTATAGGAAGAGACGAATTCCTCCCATAACAAATACCGGAATTTTTCCTATTTTTATGGGTATTAGTCCTAAAATAATTTTTTCAATTCTAAAACGCCCTGAAAAATATTATAGGTCATTTTCAATTCAAAAAAAAGATAAGACAAAACGCCTAATTGATACGCCTAGAACTTATTTGAAAGTTATACAGTGGTGGATCTTAGATAATATATTGAACCACATTGACGTTGCACCCAATGTCTTTGGATTTGTGATAGGACGAAACGTATTTCAAAATGCTGAATTCCATTTAGGTGCAAAACATATTTTGAATGTAGATATAAAACAATTTTTTCCATCAATTACTAATGAACAAGTTAAAAATATATTTTCATCAGCAGGATACAAAGAAGACGTAGCAGATATGCTTACCTGCCTTTGTTGCTATAAAGGACGTGTTCCTCAAGGAGCTCCTACAAGCCCCGCATTAGCAAATTTAGTTTTGCGTCAATTAGATAAGTCATTGTCATCAATAGCAGAAGAAAATAATTTTAAATACTCCCGCTATGCTGATGATTTAACCTTTAGCTCGTTAGAACAAATAAACGTTAATTTTTTAAATGATGTAAAAGAAATAATCGAAAGAGAAGGTTTCAACCTCAAACCGGAAAAAACCCGCTTTGTTGGCTCTGGAGGCCGTATGGAAATAACTGGAATAGTAATAAATAAAAAAATGCAACCCGACAGAATATGGCGCAAAAAAACACGAGCGACATTACACCAATTTAAATACAAAACGAGACTTACACGTCGAGATATTTCCTATCTATTTGGAATAAAAGGCGTTACGAAACAGTTTCCTGATAGTCCACAAATGCAATTGTTTCTTAAAGAAGCAGATAATATTATACAAGAAAAATCAGAAACAATAATCGGTCGCAGTAATAATCCGATTCTTCCACATGGATTAACACTTCGCCAAGCTCAAGTTTTAGTTGAGTTGCGACCTCAAATCAAAAACATAGAAATCGCTAAACGTTTAAATATTTCTGAAGCAGCTGTAAAAAAACGTTTACAGGAAGCCTTCAAAAAAATTGGAGTAACAAATCGGCGCGATGCAGAAATATGGGCTAAATCAAACTTGTAATCATATCATTTGCACCACAAGCCTGCCTCTTGTTGTACAAGAGAGGAATGCTATAAAATATTTCTTATATTAATAACAGTTAGAACGGAGTGAAAAATGTCGGTAAAACCTGCTTCTTATGGGCATTATTTCATTCATAATAAATAAAGCAAAAACAATAAGTTAAGAAAAGTTATTTTCTTTCAATCCACCCCATAGCCCATCTTTCGGCTGGCGCTTGTATTGGTGTTAAATATCCTGTTTCGGCAGATTGCGGATAATTTTGACCGTTTTCACAGAAACGCTGATCACCCTTAACAAGAGTTCCAGCGGATAGGCTGGATTATGCATTGTCTCGCGTGCAAAATCATTGGCATCATTGATAATTCCACTTGTTTTATCAATGCGTATACTTTGCCTTTCCATAACCCAGTCAATCGCGGTTTTATTGTTGACGATATAGTCATAAGCGGCGAGTGGTATTCCTGTAAGAGTAATTTTGTCATTGTAATGGATGACCGAGCGGTCTTTGTTTTTACCCGTTCCGCCATAGCGCATTTTTGTCACATAAAAATCGGACGCGCCAAGTTTCTTCTTTTTTGTTACAAGTTTGACCGGATATTTTTCAAAGCTTTCATAGTTCACATGCAAATACCCCAATGCGCGACCGGCGCTTGCAAAAGCCTTGAAGTCTTCAAGTGTTTTGACAGGCAGAATATGGGGCAATTCTTTAACGAGATTGTCGGAAAAACGGGCTCGATAGTCCGGTGAATGCAAAATCCCGTAAATATAATAAAACAGATCTTCTTTACTGATGTGATTATCGGAATAGGTGGTTTGATAATATTTTAGTGCCTCGTCGGTGATGGCATGAGAACGCTTGAAACCGCCCTGTTTAGCGCCGTCTTTTCCCCCTTCACGCACATCGCTTTTTTCATAATAGTAAAGCGGAAAACATTGGCCATTATCCTCGAACTGGAAATCTGTAATCCTGTTTGACATGATGACTGAAAAACCGCCGCGCTTGCCATTTCCGGACACACAAATAGCAAGGTTTTCCGAAGCCCCCGCCGGAAATATATCTTTCATCGAATAGGAGCTGTGATTGAAACGTGTTGCGCTATAATGCCATGATTTTGTAAACGGCCGGACACTGCAAATTTCGGTCAAATCTTCCGAAAATGTTTCTTTGATCTGTTTTTTAAAACTTGCCTGCCAGTTACCCCCGCCCCAACTGAATTTTTTGACGTCTTTTTTGACGAAATCTCTCACATTGACAGCTTTGTTAGGGAAACGTTGTCTGTAGCGGGAATATCGGTCAATTTCCTGATTATAAAATTCTGTCATTCGCTGGACATTTTGCAAGAGCTTACTTTTCGAAGCGTTATAGACCCAGGCATCCCGCCCCGAAACAACGCCGCTCGAATAGAGTTTGAAAATGGTGAGGCGCTGTTTATTCTTTTTGTCGCCCATTGCAGGAAAATGGCTGAAACACCCATCGCGTTGATTAAGCCAATCGTGATAACTGTCGGGAATGATTTTTTGCCATTTATCTTTTAGACCGGCAATGCTTTTGAGCTTTTTAATTTTTTCAAGCTTTTGAGTAATGTCGAGATAATCGCCAATATCGTAGAAAAAAATCTGCCCTGATTGTTTGGCTAAAGGATTTTTGACAAGAAGCGAAATGGCAACAGGTGCGCGTGAACCGACGCCGAATATATTGCCTCCCTCTTTTTGTCGCAATGTGCCGGATGTGCGCGCATTGCCGCGCAAATGAAAAATGTAGATATTGGAAAATTCTTCGGCAAGACATTTGCGCATACCGTCGGCTGAAGCGGATTGGACAAAACCGGCATTGGTCACAAAGCCGATAATGCCACAATTGCCAATATAATCGGACGCCCAACGAATTGCACGGATGTAGCTGTCATAAGAAGAGCGCTTGCCGCCTTTTGTCAGTGTCGAAGCAAGGTAGGTTTCGGCAATCCTCCGGTCAATTTCCGGATATTTCTGATTGGCCGCATCATCATTGGCGCTCTCCTGCCCCGTTGAATAAGGCGGATTGCCGATAATAATCCGGATATCCGGCAGATCACTCCCGTTCTCATAATTGAGCTTCCTATGATCCTGTTGGCGATCTTGGCTGTTGGCAGAGTCCACCAATCGGGATTTGTCTTTTTCACTGGTCACGAATGTATCGCAAAAATGGACACCTGAAAAAGCCCGATAGGGCGTGCCGTTTTTCACTTGATAGGCTGTTTCGATATTGAGCTTGGCGATAAAATAGGCAAGTAAAACGACCTCATTGGCGTGAAGGTCGTTGTTATAAACTTGTTCTAAATCTTGCGGTTTGATCAACCCGCACTCGATCAGACGGGCAATAAAAATGCCTGTTCCGGTGAAAGGATCAAGGATTTGCACGCCTTGACTTCCCCACGACCGGTTGAACTCGGTTCGCAAAATGTCATCGACGCTGTGAAGAATGAAGTCCACAACTTCGACAGGCGTATAAACAATCCCTAAACGATCGGTGATTTTCGGAAAAGCTCTACTGAAAAAGCGGTCATACAGTCCGGCAATAAATTTTTGCCTTGCTTCCGGTTTTTGTTTTAATCCTTTTGCGCGTTCTGCAACAGCTTGATAGAATTGTTCGAGGCTTTGCTTTGGCAAACTGCTGTGAATATCGGCAAAATTATTGAAAATTTTGCGAATTGCTTTTACCGACAGCGGGTTATGTTCGGCAACACTGGCACTTGAAAATAAAATATCTAAAACGGGCTTGCTAACGACATATTGTGCCAGCAGTTCAGCGATGTCATCCTGGTTAGGAAGGTTGTCAATGTCTTTGCCGAGAAACTCTGAAAACTCGTCGAAAACAGCACCTATATCCGCTTTGTCGGCATTTTTAAGACGTTCCGCAATTTGCCTGATGTCACTTTGTACTATCTTTGCTATATCACTTGCCCGTTCCTGCCAAAAACGGGCAGTGACA
The DNA here is from genome assembly GCF_016102305.1 of Bartonella sp. M0192. Classification (NCBI taxonomy): domain Bacteria; kingdom Pseudomonadati; phylum Pseudomonadota; class Alphaproteobacteria; order Hyphomicrobiales; family Bartonellaceae; genus Bartonella; species Bartonella sp. M0192. The sequence goes on from NZ_JACFOU010000001.1 coordinate 2,338,689, forward strand.
AGCTTCGCCGCCGGCTTTGTTGTTTCCAGAAAATCCAATTTCATCCCGCAAAAAATTTATCAATGGTAAAGATTTACCGATTTCGAAGAAACATTTCTATGTCTGAACTCCGGTCGGGACATAATCTTATCCTCCCTCGGGTAAGTATATTTTATTGCTTCCTATCATAGAGATAGGCGATATTCAAATTGGCGCTATAGAAGAATTATTCATTTTGTTTGAAAAGCCTGCCCGACAATCTTTCAAAATACGTTTCTCAAACAGTGATTTTCGGTTTTTGCATCTGTTAAAATCCTGTTTCAAAAGCAATTAACCGTTTGTCAGCATGTGAAAGAGTGACATGTGGGGAATTATATCTGCCATAGCAAAACCGTATATTTTTGACGCAAGCATAATTTATTTCAATTATAACTCTTAATAACAACATTGTGCTTTACAATGTATTTTTCGGTAATTCCATATATACTTTTTATCTTATATTTACACTATTATACATAACAATTCATCTTTTCAACTTTTTTATTTTTTATATTTTGAAATCACTTCAAACACAGAATACAGAACGAATAGGGTCATAGCACCTACAAGGATACTCATTACCATTCCCGCCAATTTAATAGACAATATTCCCGTGATGAGAGCTGTCATATTCCATAAAAAACTGACTATAAGGATATTCGACATATAATGTTGTAAAACTTTCGGGCCGGTCACGCTTACGCGCAATTTTAAAAATGTTGAATAATCGGAAAATCCCCCTCCTTGTCGGGTAACTTTCTATTGATAGCTGATTATAGAGTTCGCTATGCCGCATGACACATAATCATACCAGTCAGTTTTGTCCAATAGATCGTTTTTGCACCAAGGAAAGCTGCAACTCGAAATGTCGGGATCAATCGACAATATGGCCGAAAACGTTGCCGTAACAATATTAACCTTTTCATTTTCTTCCTTAGTTTGAATTCTACGGCCGATCGAAAGGGAAAGTGCCAATTTATCGTTAAAATGAAAATCGACACATTCTCTGGCCTCGAAAGCTCCCTGAAAGTTCCGTCAAAGTGGTCGCACCTCATAGAGAAGCGAACCGGTAGAATTTCGGTCAAGATAGACTCTAAGTGCGAAATAAACCTGACCATCAGCGTCTATATCTTCACTCGCCGATCGTATGGTCTTACTTTTGATAGATAATAATGTTCCCGTCGAATCCGGAAATGTTTCCAATTCCAAAGCCGATTTATCGATTTGTTGCTGTTCATCCAGCATAAACCGGCTAATTCTGCATAACGAACGTTGATTGTCGGAATCTGCAATCTCGAGCCGTTTTTCGTCTGCTTTTACCTCGGAGGTGTTTTGATCCCCGCCAATTCCGTTTGCAGACGCAAATCCGACTGCTTTGTCCCCAAAATCTTCGATCGATGCTGGATTAACGGCAAAAGGCAAATATAAATTGATCTCTTCCATGGTTTGAGGATTTTTTATATTCAGACCTATATCCAGAAAGGTTTTTACCTGGAATTTCTCTTTTCTTTTGTACCTGGACGATTTGGTCAAATGCCAAAAATCCAAATGAACATCTATTGATGTGTGTTCGGCATTTTGAAAATGCTTTCGCCCAAACTGTTATACTTCCATCCTCTTTAATTCTTTCTCGACGAACATAATTCCCAACAGATTACACACTTCGGATAGATCAGATTTGATTTTATATGATAAATTATCAACAATTTTTAAAAATTTATTTTATAAAATGAGAATAATATTTCATATGTATTATCTTCAAGTGAAGTTAAAACAACTTGATGTTGTCAATCAACAGGAAAAAGCTAAAAAACTTTTAAAATGGCTTTCAAAACGATGAGTGTGCTTGTTCTCTTTCGATGATACCAAACGGATAATTGCAGAAAAACCTTTGTAAGTAATAAACGACGGATATTTATTTTTATAATGAGGCTTTGCCACACCGCAAAGCCTTAAAAGCCCGCTGGCAACTATTACCCCAACCGGCAACGTGATATTGCAACAAGCCTCTCCTTTCGTAGCTTTGTTTAACAATTCCGCTCACATATTCGAGCAGAGCGCTAGCTAAAAGAGAGAAGTGTCGTACCGAACCATATGCAACATTTTGCATCCAAATTTCGCCAATAAGCAGGCAATGAAAGAACCGGAACGCCACTTCAAGCACTTCCCGAACCGTAAGGCTCGTATCACTTTATATTATATCGTCAGGTCATATCCAATTTGCTGATAGCGAACGACCTTCGCCGTGTTGACGAAACAACAATCAACGTTTAGCGGAGTTCAAGTAGATAGACAGAATCACTTACCATCAATTTTTGAAAAATTTTTTCAGCACTTCATTATTTCTAACGTTATCGGTACGACGTTCACATCGGTAAACAGACTCAACATGTTCATGTAAAACACCATTACAGAATAAGAACGAAAAACAATTCTCTCCCGTTCGTATTCGGGACGTTAGTTGGCTAAAACTTATTTTTATAAATTGGAATTGCCTAAATTCTAATTTGCAAAATTGCGCTTCATTTCAAGAGTTTAGTCAACAGAGCAATAACTTACTGCCCTGATAAAAACAAATGTTTTAATTGTGAATAAGCATTTTTATATTTATTGAAAAACATCATTCCATAAGATATTTTGAGAATATTGAATCCAACTACCGCATTTCCAATGTCCAAGTTATTTAAATTGTAAAGATTATGGAAATTTTCTTAAGTTTGATCGGTCTTTTAGGTGTCGTTGGTTTTTTAGTTGGCATTGTAATGCTCTTTAAAAAACAATGGCGTAAAAATGGTCTCCGTTTTTTCGTCGGTGGGATTATATTATTTGTTTTAGCTACGGGTTTTCTACCAGACAAAGATGAAACCGCGCGCAAAGCGGGATTTGATAACGCCGCTGATGAAAACAAAGCTCAGAGCTACGGAATAGTCGACTCTAATACGTGGCACAACCAAAAAGCTGCACTTATTGAAAAAGAAAGCCAGAAGAAGAAAAAAGAGCTCGAGACACGGCAAAAAAAGGACCTTTTTTATTTGATCCCGGAAGATGAGAGCAGTTTTATTAGTTCGTTGCAATCAGCTCGGGAAAAATACACTCATTCTACCAACGATCTTGCAAAAGGCGGTGTTAGACGAGAAAGAGCAAAAGCTGTTTGTAAAGCTGTGCCAATTCCAATGGTTAAAAACTGGGTGGGAACGATAACCGAGTTGACAACAAATGGGGATGGTTTGGGAGTTGTTTCAGTTCAATTGTCATCTGATGTGTTCGTAAAAACCTGGAATAACGCACTATCTGATGTATTTGATAAAACGTTACTGGATCCCGATTCCCAAGTATTCAAAAACCTTTCAAAATTAAATAAAGGAGAAAAAATCAGGTTCTCCGGACAGTTTTTAAAAGATAGTCAAACCGTGGACTGCTATCGGGAGGCAAGCCTTTCAATGGACGGCAGCATGGAAAAACCTGAATATATTTTCAGATTCAGTTCTGTTTCAGTTTTTCAGGACAACAATAATCAGTCAGAAGGTGAGTGAGGAAAATGGCATCCATTCAAAGAGAATATTACAAACGTGGGGCTTTCGGAAAATTTGTAAAATGGATTTTTATCATATTTAATGTGCTCATGTTAATATGGGTCGTCAGCGGGATGGGAAATGCAGGACACCAATATCAATTAGCAGCAAGCGACGCGGAACGAGCTGGTACAGCCATTGGCGCATCACTCGGTTTCGGACTATTGATGTTTATTTGGATTACCGGAGCTGTCATTTTGGGGATTGCGACGCTCCTTACACGAGGAACAAAATATATTGTCACTGAAGACAAAGATTCCTGAACAAACGTTGATTTTCGCGATCTACAAGCGATAGACATTGTCTTGAAATAAATGAGCACGTTGGCTGGGTAAAACTGGCCAACGCCGATGAGCTATGAAATCGATTGCTAATGCAAAGAACCTCTCAAAAACTGTTCCCCTCATAACTCAATTCGTTATATTTTTTTGGGTGACGTGAATAATGATTTTAAAGCTGCAACACGTTAATGCTTAAAGTCAGTTTATAGCTATTTTAGCATAGTGTGATGAATAAAGGCACTCAACTCATAAACAATAAAAACGAGAGTGACATTTGCGTAAATCGTTCTGCTTGCTTACTTTCCTACATAAATTAGGTTTTGATAAGCGTTCTCACGCTCAACAGGTTTTAGGCCTACGCATTCATATTTTTCTATCTTCTATCAATATAAACATTATGGTTTTTTCTGTTTAAGAAAAGTAAACTGTATCATTTCCAATGTTATTAAACACTAATCATAATTAGATGAGAAAAAACCATTAATCCCGATTTATCAGTTACATTTTTACGCTCTGTAACTTCCTACCCCCTAATATTTTTCTTGTCAAAACTGCTTTAAAGCTACGCCTCAGTGAAGCAGTTATAAGTTAGTAGCTGATGTTGAACGACTTTTCTGTTTCAAGCATTTTGCGGGTGGTTGGAACGGCGCAGAAATTCGCGTGTTGGCCCGTCAAACTGGATATGCCCCTGATCGAGAACAATAACGCGTTCTGTCAAACTCAGAATATCAAAACGGTCTGTCGACACGACCATTGTTGTATCAGGCTGCAATATGTTTTTAAGCACATTGGCAACGCGTGACTCCTGTTTTTGTGACAATTGCGAGGTCGGCTCGTCCAGAATGAGAATCTTGCGTTTTGTCAGTGCAAGGCGTGCCGAGGCAAGCATCTGGCGATGTGCAGGATTGGGATAAAATCCGGCATCGCGCCATGTTACTTCCAATTTATCGGCAATTTGCATTTCGCCACTTACAAGATCAAGCTGATGGAGAATGTTTTCACATTCTTCACGCGAGAGCCGGCCTTCCAGACACAAAAATTCATAAACCGAGCTTGTCAACATCACATGTTCTTGCCAGGCATAATGGATGAGATGTTTGATCGATTCATCGCCAGCATGGAGCGGACGTTTTGAAAACGTAATTGTACCTTTTTCAAGTGACAGATAGCCGGCCAGCAATTTTAACAAAGTGCTTTTACCGCTCCCGTTGCGCCCGAACAGTGCAACTTTCTGCCCCTTTGGTATAACAAGATCAAGATCATCAAGAATAACCTTTTCACTGTTATAGGCAAAAGTTCCATGTTCAATTAGCCATAATGGCGATTTGAGATTTTCGTATTTTTCAAGATGGATCGGCTGATCCTGATTGTCGGAGCTTTCGCCGATAAGTTTTTTCAACCGCTTGTAACTAAGATGGGCTCCATAAGCCTCATAGACAATACTTGAAACACCGAACAATGGCATCAACATACGGCCGGCAAGCAGAATAACCGCAAAAATCGCCCCCTGATTAAGAGAACCGGCAAGCACCAGATAATAAGCCATAATGACAATGAGCACGAGCTGAATGCCATTGATGGCATAATTCAAACGCTGGAAAGCAGCAGTTCGTTGATAACGCTTTTGCCAGGCTTCAATATCGGTCTCGGAATCGGACATATAGCGATCGCTGACAACATCCGGCCGACCAATAATGGACGCCACCATCATATCGACGGGTGTCGGAGGGTCGCGATGAAGTGGCCGTTCTTTAAACTGCAACGCTGCCTGTCGCCAATAGTAATACATGACGCAAAAAATAATGGCGATGATAAATAACGGAACAACGACAACCCATTGCCCGAGTATGGCAATGACCAAAAGAAAGAGCAGAATGAAGGGAACATCCACGACATTGAGGTTCAAAGTCAAAAGCGCAAAATTGCGCACCATTTTCCAGTCATCAAGTGCCCGGAACTGGGCAGCGCCCCATTCATTCGACTGGCTGGCATTGACACGCAAAAGCCGCCTCACAATGTTGGGTTCGATTGTTGTGTGAATGCGCTGGATCAGCGAAATATTGAGCTTCTGGCGGTCACGACGAAGCAGGAATTCACCGAGCAATGCCAATGCGACTCCAATCGAAAAAGTCCATAACGATGCGGATGCATAGGCCGGTAAAATGCGGCTATAAATTGCATTCAGATAAAGCGGTGTGACCACAATCATCAGATTGATGAAAATCGAGCCGAAAAGCAATTTCCATAAAATAGAAACCGCCACCGGATCGGAAGAAATAAGGCGGCGCAAATCGAAATTGTCAAGAAGGCTTGCTTTGAAAACCTGATATTGCGGAATGCATTGATCAGTAAATTTTTGAGCTTTTTCTTGAGCAGTTTTTGAGCCACCGTTTTCCGCATTGCCCAATTGCGCTATATCGCGCTTGTCATCCGTTTTGGCGAGTGCATCAAGTTTCACAACCTCGGCCGGATGCACAGTTTTTTTGAGAGCCTGCGGCTTTTCGCTTGCCTCGGGAGGCCGTTTTTCCAGTTCAAGGGAAGGTTCGATTTTGCTTTCAACGGTCACCACATCCGCAGCAGAACGGATATTATCAGCTTCGGCTTTGTGGTGGCTTTGCTCTTTATCTTCATCAAGAAAAACGAATGTCCCGTCATTTGCCACTTCCACCGCACGGTAATTACCCGCAGGGGTTAGCACAATATAGACGCCGCCAATCTGCAAAGCCGATTGTTTGTTGACGCGTACAATGTGAACGCCGAGTTGGCGCTCGACGAGCTTGATCAAGGTTTCGTCGCCTGACATTGGCAAAGTACGCAGACGCTGCCAGTGAAAAGGAAGAGAACCGCGTATTTTGTTACACGCGGTTTCCAGAGCGTCGATCAGAGGAGTCATTCGGTTCTTTCCAGATGTTATCGGTCAAGCGTCGCAAGAGAATTGGCAATGCGCATTATCCTCTGTCTTGCGGATGCGAATCCCCAACACTGCCTTTCGCAACGTCGATGGTGTTGCCCGTATCATGCGTGTAATTGCCATCTGAATCTTTCCCGAAAGCAGTCCATTGCTTATCGCCATTCCCGTTATCCGACGTCAGTTTCCATTGCCAATCACCTGTGCCGGAGGAAAAGGCGTTGAACTCGTCCTGACCGTCGACGAAGAAGTGGGCGTGGTAATGACCGTCGGTATCTGCCTTGCCGGTCATAAAGTCCTTGAAAAACTTGTCCATATCAAGGTTGACGGTATCTTTATAGTTATCAATAAAGCCGATGCCTTCGACATTTTTGATGCCACCGGAGATATTATAGATTGAACCAGGATGGCTGTTCGTCGAGTCAATTCTTTTTAGCATGTAGTCCGTGCCATCGCCGCCATCAAACGAAATAAGGTTTGTATTGTCGTTGGTCGGGTGAGTGGTGAATAGAACGCTGTCATCACCGCTCGAACCGATAATGCCGGTGATATTGTTCAGGTGGTCCTCATAAGTCGGATTTCTGTCACGAACGAGCGAACCATTATATTCACCTGCAAGCTTGTAGACAAAAAATTCGTTTGGATTGAGGTGACTGTAATCGACAACGCCATGCGTATAATCGGAACTTACACCACCATGGCTGATGAAAAGGTCATCACCACCGCCGCCGCCGTTAAATTTGTGTCCACCGGCACTGCTGCCTTCAAACACATCGTTACCTTGCGTACCAGTTATGGTTCCGATGCGTTTGAATACGTCGTGGCCTTGGGTACCTTGGGCAACATGGTTTTCGTCGTAACCGTAAAAGCCCTTTACCGTTGTTCCGGAATAGCTCTGCCCGTCATCCATTTTGACATAGACGCCATTTATAAACCGCCCGTTGCTTACATAATTGTAATAGAGGGTATCATTGGAAGCAGTGGAGAGATCATTACCATCAATATAGCTGATGCCATCCTTACTCGAATTTTCTACAGAATAGATCTGGTCGCCTTTGTAACCGCCGACCAATGTTCCGTCGGTACCCCAGCGGCCAATTATCTTATTATTGAAAAAATATGCACCATAAGCATTTTCAAAATCATGAAGCTCGTTTGTATATTGCTTGCCATTCTTATCCTTCCAAAGCGTTGTCGCTTCTCCGGTATCAAGGTTAATGGTCACATCATTCTGAATGCCGATATCCGGTTTGGCTGCCCATGGATCAAGCTGATAAAGATCGCGCTCGTCATCGGGCAACAAGCCATCGACACGCCCACCTAAATTCGGTGCGCCGACGAAATAAGTGTCAGAACCTGCACCACCGTAATAAATGTCGTGTCCTTGCGTTGCCAAGAAATAATTGTCTTTCTCGTTGCCGTAAATCAGATCATCAAATTTACTGCCAATAACATTTTCAACATTGGTTACATGACCCTGAGCGGCACCTTCGGCAAGCACTGCACCATTACTGTCATGGCTGAGTATATTTTGATTATTATTAATGGCATAACCTTTTTCACTGGCCGCCAGGTTTATATAAACCCCCTCGGTGCGTTGGTTCGGATCCATTGGAGCGACGTTTTTGCCGTTGGCATCTGTACTTTCCAGAACATCCTGAAACGAAATCCAGTCATTTTCCTTGCCGCCATCGGTTCGTGTACCACCATCATAGGTGAGTTTACCTTTACCGACATAAACAATATCGGTACCGGTTCCGCCATTGATAATCGTTTCTCCTGTTGAACCGCCAAGATAATATTTGTCATAGCCGCCGCGGTTGTTGATAACCGTACTGCCTGTCGAATATTGGAGGTGATAAACACCGGCCGAATTACCATTATCCTTGTTCAGACCGCTTGCGCTGCTATCAGCGTCATTGACAATACCGTCCGTTATAGTTTTCGAAGCAGATGAATATCTGAAATCGAAGTCGTCCGGATTTTGTGCTGCAAAATTCTCGTGTCTGACAATTGGTTGACTACCAAAGGAAAGCAAATTTCCGTCTTTGTCGGTATAATTGCCGTTTTTGTCCCGATAGTAATCCATATGCCCTTCGGAATCATAGACAATTCTGTCAAAGTTATTGTAACCGTCGTTACCACCCCCGTCAAAAATTGTAACATCGCCTTTGGCTTGTTGAAAATTATAGATATCGGAGTCGCCACCATCACTGATTTTTACAATAGAATCTGCGGTACCGGAATTCGTGAAATTATAATCACTCCTTCCCTGATCATCTACGATTGTGGTTTGAGCGATTGCCGAATCGTTAAAATAATAATTATCTGTGAGACGGAGCGTGCGAGATTCGTTAGAACCATGATCCAGAATCGTTACATTTTTTGTCGTTGAACTAATGAAGTTATATAAGTCGCCAAAATAGGAATCTTCGATCTTTACCGTATCGAAATTACTGTTATTGAAGAAATAATTATCGTCTCCATCATCACCAGCACCTTCAATAGTGGTTGTGGTGATGTTCACATCGCCGCCCTGTCCATACCTAAAGTAAAATTTATTATCACCACCCTGATCAGTAATATCGACCTTGGAATTTACAATTTTTGTATCTTCATCCACGCCGAAATTGTACGTATTATTCCCATTTAGGGTATCTGCGGCAATATCTTTAATTTTGACAATTGAATCATGTATCTTGTTGAAAATGTAAGTATCGCTGCCATCATCCTTTTCATCGCCTTTGGTATTTGTATCTTCGATACTTACTTTTGTTTTTGAACCGGTGAAGTCATAAATATCAGCCCCCAACCCATCTGTGATGGTAATATTATACAAATTATCGGCAGCAAAATTTTCACTTGTGGTATTCTGGAAATTATAAGTATCTTTCCCTGTACCATCAACGATTGTAATTGTATTTACATCACTGTTCGTTGAATTCTGGAAATTATAGTTATCCCAGCCACCACCATCTTCAATGTTTACTTTTGTCTTAACATTATGGAAGTTATAGTTCGAGGTCCCGTCACCCTCGGTTATCTTTACACTACCGCCTTGGGTGCGATCGAAGTTGTAATTATCTCCTCCGCTGCCACCCTTTACACCACCACCATCTCTGATCGTGATGTTCGAATTGTTCGTATCATTGAAGAAATAGTTATCTTGCCAGTTATCACCGTCGATAATACTGATTGTTGAAGCATCTGTGCGGTTGAAATAATAACGATCCTGACCGGTGTCATCCTGAATATTGACAGTCACATTGGATATATGATCCGTATCCGAGTTACCATTACCTGCGAAGTCGTAACTATCATCAGCATCGTTGGCGCCATAGTCATGAATGTCGACTTTCGCGTTCACTGCATTACGGAACGAGTAATTATCAGCCCATCGACCGCTGTCATCGATTTTTACTGACGAAATAACCGAACTGGTCGCATCGCCGAAATTGTTAAAATTATAGTGGTCCGAACCATAATCGTCTGAAATATAAATATGACTTCCACCGGCAACGGCGTCAGATTTCGCTTTCACGTCGTTGAAGTTATAAACATCATCTCCCGAATTAGTACCACCCTGATCTTTGATAGTAACAGTGTTGTCCTGATCAACCAGGATACGGTTGAAGTTATAGTTATCGGAGGCACCACCATCGGTTATTGAAACCTTTGAATAGGAATCATCGAAAAAGTATTGATCCCGATCGTTCGAGCCACTATTGCCGATTGCATAATCCACAATTGTGACCGAGCCGCCTTGCGTGCGGTCGAAATAATATTTGTCGGCACCGCTTTCGTCGGTGATGTTGACGATTGTATTGGAGATAAAATCTGTCGGGTTCTGACCGCCTGATGATGTATTATGGGTAGCAAAATCATAAACATTGTCGAGATTTTGCGATGTGCCACGATTGGAGAAGTGATCATAGATCGTAATATTGGAGTCTTTTGCCTCATGGAATCTATAATCGTCTTGACCTGATCCGTAATCGTCAATGTTCACCTTGCTGGTGATTTTATTAAAATAATAATGGTCTGTGCCACCCGTATCGGAAATAACGATATTTGCAGCCGCCCCTGTGGCAAAACTTGATGCCTGGGTGTTGTTGAAATTATAGGTGTCTGTATAATAGTTGTTACTATTATCGGTAATTTTAATTGTATTTTCAGCCGATGTTGTAGAATCGCTGAAATCATAGCTATCACTGCCATCCTGATCTGTAATATCGACTTTCGTATTAATTTTAGAAAAATGATATTGATCAGCCGCCACTGTTCTGTCGTTTGAATTTCCGACACCTGTATCCTTGATGGTTACAGAACCGCCTGTTGTGCGATCGAAGTTATAAAGATCATTGCCATACTCATCGGCGATAGCAACCGTCGTATCATTAATATGATCTTCAGCGGATTGGTTATTTTCCTTTAGCGTTGCAAAGTCATAAATGTCGTTGCCACCGAGATAAATACCATCATTGAGGTTGTTAATCGTAATGTCGGATTTATCAGCGTTGTGGAATGTAAAGTAGTTGTCGCCCGAGCCAATATCATCAATACGGACTTTGGTCTGAAGCCGGTCAAAGTGATATTCGTCCTTGCCGCCTTTATCCAGAATCGAAACATTCGAAGCCGTACCTTCAGCCCTGCTTTCCGATGTTACATCATTGAAATTATAAATATCATTGGCGGTACCATAATCCTTGACTGTGATTGTGTTATCCGCACTCGTCTTAGCATTTTCAAAGGAATATTTGTCAGCACCATCCTTATCGGTAATATCAACTTTCGTTTCGGCGCCCGAAAAATGGTACTCATCCTTGGCTACATCTTTTGCGCTGATCTTGCCTTCGTCATCAATCGTGACAGAACCACCTTTTGTGCGGTCAAATTGATATTTGTCACTGCCATTTTCATCAAGAATAGTAACAACGGAATTCTCGATATGGTCGTCTGCGTTTGAATTTTCGGCAGTCAAGGTCGCAAAATCATAGATATCGCTTCCGCTTAAACTGTCACCATCATTGCGATCATTGATCGTAACATGATTGTCTTTAATATTGTGGAACTGATACTGATCGTTACCGGCCGCCGAATCATTAATTTCTACACGATTGGTCGCCTTGTTGAAGTGATAGAAATCACTTCCGCCGGCATCTGTAACCTTGTTTTGCCCTGTTGAGGATTCAAAGTTATAGGTATCGTTCGAGTCACCTTTACCACGATCGACAACGGTATTGTTGCCCGAAGAATTGACAAGATTATAAGTGTCTTCCCCTGAGCCGGCAAATAATTGGTTATTACCGCTCGACCCCTTAATAATGGTGCTGTCTTGCGGATCGGTCATCTGCATATCGAAAACGTTATTGCCATCACGTCCGTCGAAATAATAGGAAGTCGCTGTGTCACCGATCAGAAAATGATCATCGCCTTTGGTACCGACAATTTCGGTAAAATTATGCATTTCCGCAACATCGCCATTGCCGGTATCGGTGATCTTGTTATTGGCAACATCGTATACCAGTCCTGGCAGTGCATTTGACCCTTCCTCGGTGGTAATCGGATAATCATCACCAAAGATCAGGCGGTTTGTACCACCCTCGCCATCATATTTGATGTTGTTGTTGAACTGCGAAGCATAAATCGTATCGTTTCCGCTGCCGCCATAAATTTCACGTGCATTCGGCGTTTTCGGCAAAACAATCGCGTGATTACCATTGATAACCGTATCCGGATGATCTCCGTCATACTGGTTGGTAAATTCGGATTTGGCTTTGGTTATCCTGCCCTGAGCATCAACCCAGGTAATGTTGATGTTGTTGCCGTTATAATCGACATTGCCCTTATAGTTAACGAATATCTCGTTATCTTTAAGTTCGATACCGTATTTGGCAACAAAATCATCATATCCGGGTCCTCCCTTCCAGATGATAGTCATACCGTCCGGAATGCCGGTTATGTTCTTGATAGCTTTACCGGCAACAGATTCTCCGCCTACCAATTGGTCGAAAGTGACAATACGCCCTAAACGACGATCCAGATTGTTCGGGCTGTTTTCTGTATTGACCTGACCATATTTGAAGGCCTCGTTATCGGCATGGACAGTAAAACCTTTTTCCTGATCAGCCTCATTGCGCAAATCAAGAATAGCAGGTTCACCATATTGAACACCAAGATCAGGATTTGTACGTGCAGCAGGCGAACCGCCGCCCAGATGCCAAACGGTCGATTGTGTTCCGTCTCCATTGTCAACAACCGTTTTGGTGTTTGTTACCTGATAAAGATTAGCCTGCTCGACAAAAGCCAATCCCGCATTACCAGTGTTATCGCCATCGCCACCGGTATGATCATTGTTGTTATCGTTATTACCGCCATTGTGATCATTGTTGTTATCGTTATTGCCACCATTATGATCACTGCCATGATCAGGATTGCCAGGTGTTGTTGGTGTTGACGGTTCCGACGGTGACGCTGGCATTACCGGAGCAGGCATTGCCTCGGAAGGAGTGTTGGTCGACGGAGGAGTGCCGCCTCCCGCTGAAGTCGATGGAACAAAACTTATCGTATCCTCTACAGATGGCGGATTGCCCAAAAAATCGGCCACAGACAGATGTTCATCGCTGTCGCCTTTACCGCCACCCTGACCACCTGTTACGTCGTCGGAATCCAGATCTGTCGTTTCACTTACCGGTGCCGACTGGACAACGGCAACCAAAGGATCGGCATTGGCATCGCTCTTGATATTGTTTTCACGAATTTCGCTGAGTTCGGGGCCGGGTTCGATCAAATCGGCACGTTGGAACAATTCATTCGACGAAACACTTGTCCCGTCAGCAAAATTCAGGTTGAACAGATTTTCATGCATAGAAGACATCTGCGCAGCCTGAACCAATGTCAGTTCCGAACCGTCCTGGGTGCGAATAACCACATCGCTCCCGCGAATAATAATTTCGACTTGGGAAATAGCTAGCGGTACATCGTTATCCGAATAAGTATCAACCAGAACGGACACGCCGTCCTTCTGCGGAAAAGGTAGTTTCATTTCGATATAACCCCTAAGATAATCCAATACCCCGACATTGAAAAAAATCCCTCGACTAGAATATAGTTATAGCCGATCTTTTTAACAAGCTCAATTGCGACACAGTGCCTCTCTTACTCGCTGAAGACAACCGACATTCCATCAATAAACGGTTTGAAAAGATATTGCAGAAATGTTCTTTGTCCGGCAAGTGCAAATGTCTCGACCGTCATACCCGGAAATATCTTCAAACTTTCATTCTGCTTGGGGTCCATTGTCACGGTAACTTCGTAATAACGTCCCCCCTTGTCTTCCTCGCCAACAGCATCCGCACTGATGACCGAAACTTTCCCTTTCAAAGTGGGGCTGCTGTAATTGGAAATAGCAAGTACTCTTACACGCACATCCTGCCCTACCCACAAGCGGTCACGATCTTGCGGGTTAACTTTGACATCCGCAACCAGCGGCACTTCGCTTGGTGCAATTTCGAACAATTTTTCACCCGGTCGCAAAACCGCCCCCACATGGGGCATCACAACCTGTTGGATAATACCGTCGACAGGCGAAACAACTTCCGAATTTTTTGCTCTCTGCCTACTTGCTTCCCACTGTGCTTTCGCTGTTTCGAGTTTAACCTGAACTTCCGCAAGCTGCTTGTTGGCATCCTCGTTGAATTCGGTTCTATACATCGACATTTTGAGTTTTGCCTCGTCACGCGCGGCGGTCATTCCCGGCACTTTCGAGCGCGCATCGGCAAGTGTGCTCAAAACTTTCTGATATTCGAGACGCCGCTGGACAAGCGTTGCCTCCGGTGCTGCACCTCTCGCGACCAGCGGCTCAAGAAGCTTGATATGTTCATTTGACAATTGCATTTCAGCGCCAAGATTGTCGATTGCAATGGCATTCGATGCAAGCTGGGCTTCTTTTTGTTCATATTGGGTTTTGGCTATAGCAATTGACTCGTCGAGTGCACGGCGACGGGCATTATATAAATCGGTTTCATTCTGGTAGATTTCCGCCAATTTCGGATTTTCCGGTTTCGGAGGCTTGAAGTCCTTGCCGGCAAGCTCCGCACGCAGCCGCTGTTCACGTAATTCATAGGCACGAAGGGCAATAAAATTGCTTTCGTTATCTTCAGCCACTGTCAAATTTTCGACATTTGCCAGAACCTGTCCTGCTTTGACTGTTTCACCATTGGTAACGAGCAATTGTTTCAACACCCCGCCTTCGGGATGTTGTATCTCGATATTATGACCTTCGACACGAATAATTCCGTGCCCGCGCACCAGAACATCGAATGGCCAGAATGCAGCCCACAAAACAGCAGCCAGAATACACAAAGCCAAAGCCCACTTCCCTTTCAGGAGGAGCCAAAGCCCGTCGGTCGTTTTTCTCGGTTTACTGCGTTTTGCCGTTATTTGCATCGGTATTTTCAACACGTAATATAATAAAGTCGTCTGTATTATTAGGCACAATCAGATTATCAAATCTGATGTTTTTGATGATGGCACCTTCTTTTTGCAATACAGCCATCGTTGCCACAGCACGATTGACTTGCAACAATAATGTATCACCTGTCGAAACATTTATACTACGTCCAACCGAATAAATGCGTAATTTTTCAGTCGCCAGAACGCTTTTATTTCTTAATGCCCATGCGCGCACTTCGTTTTGTTGAACACCTGTCAAATAGGTTCTGTTCAATTCGACATTGATACGCAAATCGCCATCGCGTGGTTGCAAGGCTGCGGTATCAACCATCACCAGCGGCAATTTGGTTGCAACCTGCTCCATGCCGTCATCAATATTTCCGTCCGACACCGCTTTATTCGATTGTTTTTCCACCGTCTCACCGAATTTCGAGGCAGCTTGCTTGGCACTCTGCTCGGCTTGCGATTTCTGATTGCCTGCCTGATCCTCCGGTCCGGCTATTTTCGAAGTTGCCACAATCACCTGGAACAACATAGCCAGCAAAAGAAAAACCATCAACAGAACGGTGAGCATATCGGCATATGCAATCCAGATATTCTCGCCACCACGTTTTTGTGCCATTATCAACGCTCCACAAGCTGAAGAGCCACAAGTCCGTCATGAGGCTTGCCAGCAAGATAATAGATACTGAACACAGCGCGCATAAAGCCATAACGGGCGTCAATAGCATCTGTACGGGACGAAAAATATTCGGTCTCTGCCGTGATCAGATCGGAAAGTTTCCGATCACCAAGACGGAACTCTTCAAGGTAAAGACCGCGTGTCTTATCAGCCTCTTTGGACGCCTCTTCACTGATTGTCCATTGCTGCGACGTAATATCAATATCACCAAGCAAAGCCCGCACCTCGTCATTCACTGTCGAGCGCTCCTTGCCAAGCTGTGCCTCGTTGACATTCAATTGTGCATAGGCTTCACGAATTTTAGCCTTTTTCGAAAGGTCAAAAATATCGAATGTCAGTTTGAGCTGAACGCCGCCATCAGTATCCGATACATTATAAAGATTGTCTACGTTTTCGAGCGTGCGCTTATAATCGATTGTCAAATCCAGCCTCGGTTTCAAGCTCGCTTTGGCACCGACAACACTTTTCCGGCTTCCTTCCAGCGCCGCACCACGTGCAAGCACTGCCGGGTTCTGTTCTGCCGCATTGACAGCAACAGCATCAAGATCCCTAACACGGGGAAGCGCCATACGCTTGGCGGGCAATGCCTCGACCTCTATCCCCACAAGAGCATTCAACTTCTGCTGGGCACGCGACAATTTGAGTTCGATATCCTTGCGGCGGTTAATCGCATTGCTTAAAGCGAGACGCCCGCGCACAGCATCCGATTGCGGCGAAATACCACCGGCAACACTTTCGCCGATTGTTTTATTGAGAGATGTAATCTTGTCAACATAGGCCATCGCCGAGCGAAGCTGTTCTGTATAAGACTGGACAGCCATATAGGCATTTGCTGTATTATACATCACCGTCAGATCTTCGGCATGTTTTGCGTGACCGCTCGCACGCAAATTATAACTTGCGGCCTCTTTGTCAGCATCACGCCGCCCGAAATCATAGATACTGTAGCTAACATCAATACCGGCGAAAGCTGTATCATCAAAATCTCTGTCGCGACTGGTGATACCACCATCGTAGCGCAAATTCGGAGCGGTCACTTCGGCACCGACCGTCGGATAATATTTGGCTTTCGCCTGATCAAGTCGGCTTTCAGCAATATCAAGCTGGCTTTTTGCAACTTTGATTGTCCACGAATAATCTGCAGCCTTCTTCAAAGCTTCATCCAGCGTCAGCCTTTGCTTTTCACGCTTGAAAAATTCTTTCGATTTTGCAGTTACCGGGTTGTTGGTGTTTGCAACCTTCGGGTCCTTACTGATTGCAGGCTGGTTATTTTTATCGATAGCCTGCGTTGTCATTGTATCGACGCCAGCACGAACTGTAGGTTTTTTATCGGATGCGCAGCCCGTTGAAACGACGCTACAGCTTACCAACAGGACAGACACCACACGCTTCAGATTGATTGAGCAATTCATTCGAATTAGCCTTTCGTGGGTGGAACTTCACTAACCTTTTGAGCTGCTCGCACAGCCGAGACAATGGAAACACGTGCTTCAGTTAAATCCCGCATCCCCTCCATCACAGCTTTTTGTTGTGCGCGCATAACCTGCGTTGCGCTCTCCAAAGCTTCTTTTTGTTCGTCATTATGAGAAGTCAGCCGTCCGGTCGATTGATCAATCGAAGCAGCAAACCCTTGAATTTGTTTCAATTTTTCAAGAACTGCTTCGATTCCGGTCGTAATTTCGATCCGCATCTGGTTCAAACCGGCAATTGCCTGGGCAATAGTCTGGCTATTGTTTTCCTGAGCCTCGGTACCCCGTGCAATATAAGCACTATTGGTTTTAACCACGTCGCTCAGATGGGTGAGCATCTCGTAGCTATTCTGGATCACTTCGACAATTTGTCTTGTCGCTTCACCATTTGCCGTGACAGTCGACAACATTGCATCGACAGAACGCTTGTTGTTTTCCGATTGTTCGGACACAACCTCCAGCATTTTGTCCATGGTTTGCTGTTGGGCAGCCTGCCCTTCGACGAAGCTACTGGATATTTCAATAAATTTTCCGGTATCTTCATGAGAAAACTCGACATGACGGGAAAGAACTGCTGCCAATCTGTTGATCGCACGTGTTGTCGCGTCGATTGTGCCGGTCTCGCCAGCCATTTTGGAAGCTTCTTCACCGCTTGCAACAAACGACCATTTTTCGATATCGTAAACAATACCTTCTGTTGTACGTCCCATGAAATGGGCAATCAAACCGGTACAAATAGATGACCCCAGACCGAACATGGATGACGAAAACGCGGTTGCCATACCACCGAGAGGTGCTGCCAGCGAATTGACCAGCGACTTCGCCTGGATTTCATCAGCCGACGACAAAACGTTGATAGACCCGCGAATACCTTCCATAGTAAATGTCAGACCGAAAAACGTACCGAGCAAGCCCATGGAAATAACAGCACCGGCTGCATAGAACAGAAAATCCACCCGCCAGTCCAACGCCGAAGAAACCAGTGAGATTGCGGAATTTCTTTCATCTTCATTAAAGCTGATAAGATCGCGCAATCGACCGCGCAACAACCGCATATAGCCTTTTAAAACCGGCTCTTCACTATCGCGCGGAAAATTCCCTTTGAATTCTACCCACTGTTTCACCCCTGATTTGAGGTAGAACATTGTGTAAATTGCATAAACAAGGACGATCGCGTCGAATACAGCAATGATGCTATTAAAAATAATGTTATGCGCCACAAAATCGCCGTGAAACACCACGGTGTAAACAAGCGCAAAGAGCGACAGAAGCGCAAGCACCAATGAAAAATACAGTACAGAACGAGTAGATCTCATAAATAACCCCTTTTGATGCAGCTCCTGCACCGAAAAAACATTCTACCCCCCACCGCTACAAACGGCTTTTCCGCCAATTGACCATATTGACGAAATTTTTCCCATCTGCGCGCCCAAACTCCACAATTCAAGAATCATAGAACGTTTTAATGAGTTAACAAATTTTTGCAAGATATGGTGAATTTTTAGTTAACAACAAAATTAATACGAAATATCAATTTGTTAAAAAGTTTTTCGCTTTATTTACAGTCATTCTAAACTAAAATTGTGATTCACTTTCTGTTACAATCCCCATATCCCTGAACATGTAGGTGAAAATTTTTCTTTAAACATTTAATCGGCTATCTATCTTTATTTGGCAACCCGATCTGTTCACATTTTCGTATGTTAACGAGTTATATCGCACACAATAAATAATTATTTTAGTTGTAAAATATATTATATAAATTTGAATTATTAATTATGAACAGTATTATTTATATTTATTTTATAATAACTTTCGTTTTTTAACTTTTTTATTTTTATATTATAAATTATGTTTCTATAATATCAATTTTTCTACTAATTCGTGAAATGACAACTCGTATTTACATTGATTATTTATTTTACAGTCGCCTAAAGAGCTTTAATATGAAAATTTCATGAATGTATATAACGATTGCCGACTTTGCTTCTGGCTGTTCATGAAGCGAGCTTAAGGGAGCATACGTTACAAAATGCTATGTTTCTTCCTGTCCTAAAAAGACGATTATGTCATTTTGCTATAACACGGGGTTATATGTTTCGCCCCTGAAGTCATCTTTTATCCTGATTAATCCCCTCTGTTCTTAGAGACAAAAGGCGAAAATGAATAAAAAGCGCCGCACCAGTTCGCTTGCGTGAATCAATGCGGTATAACACTTTCAAACCAGACAATTGAAACTTTATAGGCTACTCCGGATTTACTACCTGCGTTTCAGCGCCAGTTCCAAGTCCTTTTTTAGTTCCTGTTCAAAGTCCCGCTTGAGCTGCTGGGACAAATCACGTTCGATTTGCTGTGGCAAATCCCGTTTCAGTTGTTCTGCCAAATCTCTTTTTAACTGCTGTGTCAGGTCCCGTTTGAGTTGCTGTAACAAATCCCGTTCGAGCGGCTGCACCAAATCCCGCTTGAGTTCCTCTGCCAAATCCTTTTTGAGCTGTTGGCTCACGTCCCATTTAAGGTCATGCGCCAAGTCGCGTCTGAGCTGCTCTGCCAAACCCCGCTTCAGTTGCTCGGACAAATCCCGTTCGATCTGCTGCGCCAGATCTTTCTTGAGCTCCTGTGCCAACTCCTTTTTCAGCACTTCCACCAAATCCCTTTTGAGCTGCTGGTCCAAAGTCCCGTCTCCCCTGAATGTTGACTATTCGAATAAATTTTGAATGGCCGGATGATATGTCAACTCAAGGGCTAAATAAAGAACAATAAGGCGAAACGGCTTTGTCTTAAGCGAACAAATCTTTTTTTCATCCATAAAGACAAGAAAACTTGATTTTGCCAATTGTACCGACAGAGAAGAAATATTCACGCTCAGAACGCTTGAATTTTACTACAGAACAAAATGGACAAGACGATCTAGTGAAACCGAAAACGGGAAAATTTCACTGAATTACAAATACAAAATCACTTAAACGCAAATTGTGGAAAAAGCCGGTATCTAGTGGGTATTTTTCTCGTTGAATTTATCAAAGAGTTCTTGGTTTTGTGGACCTTTGTTCAGAACAAACAAGGCTGTTCTACCATCATTGAAAGTGGCCGGAAAACCGAACACTGCCGCATGTCCGAGAAAATTTTCGTTATAGTCTTTATCATCGGGAACGAACCGTAAAGACGCTATGAAATTATTCTCGAAAAGATTGGCAACAGTTGTTGAGGCCTGATTATTGAGGATATTGGTTTTGTCGCCAAAATAAATGCCGCGAACGCCGACAACCGAACTGCTATCCACGCCTTCGAATTGGGTAAAAGACAAATCGATGAGATGCGTCGCATCGAGGTTTTCACGATAATTTTTACGAATGCTCATTCGCACGCCCATTTGGCCATCCGTTGTTGTGAAATCTGCGACGAGAGCGGTTTCGTCATAAGGATTTTCCGCACTATGAGGCGGCCGGAGCGTCCATGCCACTGACCCCTCCAATTTGCGCTCTATGCCGTTTCTGTCTTTCATCAACATACTGGCATCAGCGCGTTTTCTTGTCCGGATTTGCGCATCTTGAGGATTGACACCATTCACGCCTTTTGTTTTCGGCGGTTCCAACATTGCTTGTTGATAAGGACTTTGAACACCATTCGGATTGACAGCCGCCGACGGCAAATCAACGTCTTTTCTTGTTTTCTCGAGCGGGCGGGATGACATGTCAGAACCTGAAGCTTTTGAAAGTGTTTTTCCGGCTTCAGGATTTGCGCCGTCATGATTTGCATCGGCCAAGCTAAGCGCTTGCGCGGCTTGGTTATCCGAAGCTGAAGGATTGATGGCCGAAGTAGCCGACAAATCGAAAGTTCGGCTATCACCACCAATATTTACGGATGAGAAAACCGGTACATTGCCCCGCCAGAAATAATAGACCCCGCTCGATAATACACACGCAGCCAGAATACCGGCAGCAAAACTCCCTTTGCCCCTGATATTTTCGCGTATCGCATGCGATAGAGCTTTGTAAGTCGGTTGTCTCCAGAACCTTTTTTGGCGGCGGGCATCAAAAGACAAGTCCTTCGGAAAAAGATCCTGTTCGAATTGCTTGGACCGCGTTTGACCTAACGCTATCGATTGCGACCGGGTTTCTGACAGAGCCTTGAGGTTCGAGTTTTCGTCTGATGTGGCTGTGTTATTCGTCTGTTGCTCGAAGAGTTCGGCGTCCCGCTTGTCATATTTGACAATAAAATCCGGAATTGGCGGTACATTTTCCAGCTCATCCCTGTTATTTTCAGGGAAACTCTGTCTTGTCTCCTCGTCAGGAATTTTGCTCGCAAATTCTATCTCGTTTAAAGTAAAAAGATTTCCGTTATCGAAAACGGTTTGTGGATATGTTGTCCGGTTGCGATCGGTGTTACTTCCAACACCATTGGAGAAAACATTTTTTGCGTCATTTTTCAAAGGCGCGACAAATATTTTCTGTTCCGGAGATCTGCCGTTCATACCGGTAGCGGAGGCAGCAGTGTTTGATAGTCCTCTCCCTGACGGCGCCGATATTATCGGCCGCGGCAGAGGTGAGGCAGTAACCACGGTTTCTCTTTTGAACAAACGCCGTTCCAATTCCTTCATTTGCTCATCCACCGATATTTTCCGGCCTTCCGCAGGATCGGGCTGATTTGACACGCTGAATTGTTCCACCGCGACCGTTTCATCAAGAAAACAAATGTCGGGGGTGGCAGCGTAACCGCCAAGATTGCCATATCCGGCTTGTTGAGATTGTTGACCGGATGGCGCGCGCTTGCCATCATTCTTCTTAACGCCGGATGTTGCTTGATAAGACTGTGACCGAGCGGCATTTTCCCACGGCCTTTCAGGCTGTCTTTTTGAAAACGCCCCATCCGGTAGGAACGATCTTGCAGCGTTCATCGGCGCCTCACCATTCCCTATTGACTGTCTGTGCCGGTCACGACCTGCTTGGAAACCGGCTTGAGGAAACCGGTTTATATTATTGACCGAAGGTCTGTTACCACGCTCGCCATTCAATGGAAAAAATTGTCCCCCTTGGATTGCGGCCTGACGGTTTGCGGTTGGGGCGTTGCCGGTATTAAATGAAGACTGTCTAAAACCATTCGTGATCGAACCGGAAAGACTATAATAAGGCCTATTTTCCTTTTGGAAATTTTGCTGCCATGGCATATTTTGCGGGAGTTCGCCTTGGGAAATTTGCTGTGCTCCGGTGTCGGAAAATAGAGCATTATTGCGGGCATTAACCGATTGTAAATTCGCCTGCCGGCCCAGAGAGGGGGTTACTTTTCTTTCTCTACCTTCGATAAATGCTTCGATTTCATTATCATCTTCTGCATATAAATTCCGTTCACGGGACAAATCATTATTATTGAGAGCTGCCGATTGATTACTGTCGCTTTGACGTGAAGCTCTGCGGGCGGCAAAATCGATCAAATGCGGATTATCGGTTAAGCCTTGTGCGCCATTTGCCGCTGCGTTACGGTCTTTGAAATTGAAAAGGCCGATAACATCGGTCATTGACGGTTCATCGTTTTTGAACGACCAATATCTGAACATATTTTGGCTGGAAGCCAATTGCCGCAAGCGGCCGTGATCAACCGCCACCTCGCGTTTTGTACCGAAATAATCCGGTAAATATGCCTGATAGGCGAAATGGCAGGGAACCCCATTTTCCTCCAACACGAAATATTCCGGCCGTAAAAGATAAGAAGCCTCGACCTCGCATATCGCAGCCTCCAGGCTCAACATATATGAATGCTGGACAATATCGGGCGCGTTCATTTCATTCAGCTTCGATTTGATAGCCAAACGCGTTTTTTCATAAATAAGCTGCCGACCGTCCGAATTCGGACGCGATTTTTGTCGTTCAATCGAATGCCTGAGCAGCTTTGGAATGTTGATCATTGTAGCGCGCTATTTCCATCTGGATAACAATAGAAGCCGAATAATTTGCACTATAGCTGTTTTTCATTACCCCATAATTCGATAATTTAAACTAAAACCATCGTCTACTCTATATTTTTCACATAGAAAATTATGAAAAATTACCATCCAACCCTCTTATTATGTTGCGATTACAGTATAATAACTCGTTGTTTTTATAAAAATATTTAGTCGGCTTATTATTAATATCAAATTTTTAATTCACACGTCACCGTTCCCGCAACGCTTCTTTTGCGCGATTGAGCGGCTTTATCAAATAATCCATTACGGTTTTTTGACCGGTACTGATTTCAGCAGTCGCAACCATTCCCGGAATAATCTGATGGCGTTTTCCGTCCTTGGTTTCGAGATAGCTATGATCGGTCAGAATATAGGCCCGATAATAATAAATCCGCTTGTCGACATCATCTTCGATTGAATCGGGCGAAACCATCTGCACATGACCGGGGAGCGAACCATAAATTGCTGAATCATAGGCAGTGATTTTGACATTTGCCGGCTGGTCTTTGTGAATGAAAGCGATATCGCGCGGGTTCAATTTTGCCTCTATGAGAAGCTGGTCACCCAAAGGCACAATTTCCATCAATGTTCCGCCAGGGGCAACAACCCCGCCAATCGTTGTAACGCGGATATCTTTGACAATTCCATTGGTCGGAGAACGGATGACTGTGCGCGTCAACTGGTCGGCTAATCCTTCTCTGGTTTTCAATAGCGGCTCGAGATCGGCCATTGTTTTGGTATAATCACCGCGTAAAGCGACAAAATATTCATTTTTTGTCGCCGCAAGTTTTGATGACAATTCGGCCGCATTCTGCTGCAATTTCAACACCTCGACCTCGCTTGCAGCACCTGTTTTCAGCAAAGGTTTGGCAATTTCCACTTCGTCTTGCGCAAGTTTCAACTGCTCCGTCAGATTAAGTACATTTTCCTTGAAGGCCTGACGATTGGTGAAAAAAAGCTCGGTTTCGCGGTCAATAACATCTTTTTTATCGCGAATTTCCTCGGGATAATTGACACTGTTCTGATAATTCATTTCGGCAAAAAGACGTGCAGCCCGCGCCTGAAGGGCAACAATCTTGGCCAGAGTTTCATCGACATTGGACTTTGCCTTTGCCGGATCAAGAGCGGCAAGAACCTGCCCTTCGCGAACCTCGTCGCCCTCTCTCACCGAAAGTTCGGCAAGAATGCCACCCTCGAGATTCTGGATAATCTGGCCTTTGGAAGCGGGCATCACTTTGCCCTCGCCGATTGCGACTTCATTCAAAACGGCGAAATAGGACCAGATCATGAAAATGACAATCATCGCGATGATGATCCAGAGGATCAATCTTGCTCTCTCATTGATACCATGGACTTTTACCAGTGAATCGACATTCATCGTCAGCCCCTCGCCTGATTATCATTGGGAGCACTTGCGGTCGCAAAAGCGGTTCGGTCGAGACCGAGCATCTCGTCCTTCGAGCCGTCTCTGACAATGCGGCCATTGTCGACAACGATGATGCGGTCAACGAGCTTCAAAACCGGATAGCGGTGGGTTGCCACAATGAATGTCTTATTGCCAATCCAGGATTTCATGCGTTCAAGAACTGCAACCTCTGTTGCTTCATCAAGCGAAGCAGTCGGTTCGTCAAGCAACATAATATGTGGCGAGCGTAGAAATAAACGGGCAAGCATCAATGTCTGTTTTTGCCCGCCAGAGAGGCCCACCCCGCTTTCGCGTAATTTGAGATCAAGCCCGTGCGGCTGGTTGAGCAACAACTGGTCGGCACAGGAAAGATGCATGGCTTTCAAAATATCTTCGTCTGTTGCCAAAGGATTGGCCGCCAGAAGATTATCCCGCAATGTGCCGTAAAACAGACTGGACTCCTGAAACATTGCCCCGACATCCCGTCTTATATCGGCAATGTCGATCATCCCGACCGGGGTATCATCAAGGAGAACACGCCCCTGAACAGGTGCCGAAAGGCCGGCAAAGAGGCGAAGAAGCGTTGATTTTCCAGCCCCCACACGCCCGAGGATCGCTATTTTTTCTCCCGGTTTTATATGAAGACGCGGTATGATCAGAGCCGGTTTTTCTTGCGGCCCGTAAAGATAGACCAAATCCTGCAAGTCGTATTTTCCCCGCAAGACAGGTTTATGATAATAGTCTTTGTCGCTGTCGTGGTCGACCGGCAAAGTGAGTAAACCATCAAGCCCTTTTTTCCCCACACGGGCATTTTGTAATTTGCTCAAAATTGCCGGTATCTGTGAAAGAGGTGCAATTGTCCGGCTTGTGAGAATGGAACAGGCAAGAACCGCACCGAAAGACAATTTGGCGTCGAGTATGCCGTAAACGCCGGCAATAACCACACCGACATAGGCAATTTGCTGCATCGTTTGTGAAAAATTCATCAGCATGGAAGCAATTTCACGTTGTTTCAGGCTGATATTGCCGCTTACTTTATTGACCTCGCCCCATAAACGACGAAAACGCGGTTCTGCCTGAAGCAATTTGATATCTTCGGCACGATAAATCGACTCCATCAAAATAGCGTTGCGCATGGCGGATTCTTCCAACCCTTGATTGGAAAGTTTCGCAAGCGGGATCTGGGCAAAAATTCCAGGCAGTACAATGAAAGGAATAGCCGCAATGGGAACAAACACGACATAGCTGCCGATGAGCCAGATAATGAAGAGAAATGATACAACAAAAGGAAGGTCGATGAGCACACCCAGCGTTGTCGAAGTTAAAAGTTCCCGCATCTGGTCAAGATCGCGCAATTGCGAAATCAAGGTTCCCGGAGACCGCGGTCTTGCATCATTGCGAATATTCAAAACACGCGCGTAAAACATAGCCGACAATTTGAGATCGGCCTGTTTGCCGAAATGGTCGGTCACGGCTACACGTGTTGTCTTCAAAATGAATTCGAGAAGCAAGGCCAAGGCCACACCGGAAGCCAGAACCCACAATGTATTGGTCGACCTTCCCGGCACAACGCGGTCCCAAACCTGCATAGCAAACAAGGATGTTCCGATTGCAAGCAAATTACCGACGAGCGAACCGAGACCCAATTGCAGAAATATCGGCCAATTGGCCACAAATAACCCTTTGAACCATGATTTTGGTTTTTTTTGCAGATATTCGTCAAGCCGGTCGTCATGGGCACTCAAATGGCGTTCGAGAACGAGAAGCTTTATCTTTTGTTTGCCATGTGTGAGCGTATCAAAAGCAATGCGTTTTCTGAAAACATTGTTGTCGATAACAAAATCGACAATGCCGGATGCCCCCTCTTTGGCCGTGAGCAAACCGAGCTCGCCATCAATTTGAAGAATAGCGGGCATCATAACCGAAGAAATTGCTGTTGGCTCGACTTCGACAAATGTTGCAGCCAAACCACAGCTAAGGGCAATATCGATAATTGTTTCGTCTTTTTGTGCACCACCACTCCATTTTGCAGCATTCCGTACAAGTTCGTTCGAAACCGGTATATTGAGTTGGCGGGCAGCAAGCAGCAGCACATCGACCCATTTCCCCATGAACAAGACACTGTTTCTGTTTTCATTATTTTTGCGGGCAGAATTTGCGGCCTTTCTTTGTTTTTGCGATGTATCGCGTTCCGCATGGGATGGCTTCGGGCCTTTATTCCTGCCTTCATCTTTGGCTTTGAGAGCTTCGCCAGCACCATTCAATTTCTGCTGTTTTCCGGCATTTTCAGCCGATATTTTTCCGCTATTTTCGAGCGGTGTCCCATATAGTTCGCGGCGTCCGTTTTCGAGTTTGTCATTGATTGCAGCTTGCGCCGACCTTCCGTTTGCAATTGTGTTTTTCTCTTCGTCATTTTCTTCGTCGGCGGACGAAAACGCATTTGTTCCACGAGGAGTAAAAGCAAATTTACCGGTGAAATGATCGAAACTTGTCATGGCAAAACTCTCAACTATGCTCACGCAAACGACTGACCAATTGCCCCACCGCATAATAGGCTTTGATTTTTGCATAGAGGCGATCGGATAAAGCTGTAATCTGGTCACTTTCAGCAACGAACGCATCACGTTCGGCATTGATGACATCGGTTAATGGACGCTTGTTCAACGTATATTGCTGCCAATAGAGATCGCGCGAAGAAAGCGATAAATTCATCATCTGGCGGGCATTATCCATACGCTCGGTGGCTCCCCTTTCTTCCGTTTCAGCCGCACCTCTGGTTGTGCGCGATACAAGCTTTTCGTTTTCGGCTGCCTGACGGGCAGCCCGCAATTCTGCTTCGGCCGCTTCTATCTGGTATTTTTCGCGCTTTCCGGAAGAAAATTGCCCACTCAATTGCAGGCCGACAAAAGTGCTATCATTCGTCGCATTACGCTGTCCGGTAGCGCCGGACTGGCTCACGCCGAGACTGACTGCGGGAAACCGTTCGGCCTTGGCCAAACGTAGCCGCTGTTGGGATGCTTTGACTTCCGCCTCTGCGGCAAGCACTGCCGGCGTATGGTCAATGTCGTTTTCGCCATTGCTCAGACTGTCCATAAAGCGCGTTGTTTCTGCGAGAGTTTTCACTTTTTGCGGACGGAAACCGGTAATTTGCGAAAATTTTCCGGCTGCCACATCAAAGCGCGTTGTTGCCTGTAAAAGATCGGACTTTGCCCGTTGCATCCCGACCTCCGCCTGATTGAGATCGGAGGCATCCGACAGGCCTGCACGCACGCGTTGGCTAATCTTGTTATGGGTATCACTCAAAAGGCGGGTTTCACGTTCTGCTGCTGCGATCAATTCCTGTGCGGCAGAAAGTTCAACGAAAATATTGGCAATATTCTGAGCCACATCTTCCATTGTACTATTCAATTGATGGGTCTGTTTTTCGTTTGTGGCCTGGGCTGCACCTATGCGACTTGACGTTCTGCCAAAATCATAGATGAGTTGCGAAGCGCCAACAGTGCCGCGCACATTGCCGGCATCATTATTATTGTTACCGGAATTATAATAACGGTTATAACCGGGATTGAGGCTATATTGGAAGGTCGGATACCAGGCCGCCTTTTCAATGGCAATTTGCGCTTTGCTTTGCGCAACAATTGCATTTGCCCTTCCGATATCCGGATGACGGGCCAAAGCAATACCGACAGCATCTTTCATGCCTATCCGGTCAGTCGAAATTGTTGTCACAGCATCATCGGCCTTTGTCGATGATGGCACATGTGGCAAGTTCCGATTGTCGGAACCCGATTCCTTATAACCTGTTTTTTGCGCCTTTTGATAATCGGTGAGAGGTGCTGTTCCTGCTCCCTGATGACGCACAATACGGGATTGGTGAGAACGTGGTGTCGTGCAACCGGCAACAGCAATCAACACAAAACATAAAAGCGCACCGCTTGCCAAAGCCATTTTCCGCTGCACATCGGAATGATGATCGTGATAGAGGCTAACCGGCATGAACACCCCCCTTTTCCTGTTCCGTTTGCGCTTGGGAAAACCGCGCATGATAGGCAAATTGGAACTGGTAACCGACCGTTTGCCGATTTTGTCCGCCCGCTTCATTTCCCTCACCCTCATGAAGCGGCTCCTGCCCGAAAGAGTGTCCGGAAACAGGCGGCAAGTTTTTCTGTGCGTTTAATTTACTTTGTGCACTTGACCCGTTTTGCGGGCTTAATTCACTTTCTGCCCCCAATTCACTTTGTGCCCCCAATTCATTTTGTACATTGCCGCGTGCTAAAACGCCCCGTCCATAATGTTCCATTTTGTCGCGGATATTGGGAGGAAGTCCCTCGAGCTCGTTCAAAGCAGCGGCTTTACTCACAATTCCAAGTGAAGACGCAATAAAAAGCCAATCAAGCACATGATATAAAGGAGGAAAACCGGCGCCATAATTTTCAAAATCAATGACACGCGGCAAGCGTTCGGCAAAACAGGCAAGCATTTCCTGATAGTGTGAAGAACGCCGTGCCGATGCAGCATCGCGCCAGAACTCTGTGTCGCGTCGCCCGCCATCGAAATGCATCCTTAAAAAATCGGCATTGGCTTTGAAAGCCCCGTCATTGGATTTGTTGTAATCTTCAATAATATGCTCGCCAATAACGCCGTTACATTCCAATAATATGCGTTCCAGTCGGGCAATTTGGTGAATTGTGGTTTCTGTTGCACTTGCTTGCAAAGGTCCGAGATAACCCGAAGAAACACCGATGGCGATAGTATTTCCCATCCATGCTTTTTCAAAATTTCCCGGATCGAATGTAATGACCGGCCGCGCTGCGACAGGTGATCCGAAAAGCAATTCCACCTCTCTTTTCGCGCGTAACCAGTCGGTATGATTATTTGAAAAAACATGAATTCCGCTATAATGGTCGCTTAACGGTATCTGGCAGATATATCCGGCCGGAGTTGCAAAATATTCGCTAACAAGGTCAACTCTAGCCCCGTTATTTGCAAGCCTGAAATCAATTGCGCTATTGGTGAGCAGACTATCGGAAAAAGAATGCCATTTTCCATTCAGTTTTTGCCCGACGAGCAAATGTCTGAGACCTGAAGCGTCGATAACGAAATCGACATTGAAAATATCTCCGCCAGAAAGTTTGAGGGCATCTACATGACCATCCGGAGAAATCTCGAAGTCGATGACTTTTCTGGCGAATGTGCGGATCTTCCGTTCCATGCCGATTTTTTTGAGATAGTCGACAACCAGACGACAATCAAAATGCAAGGTAGGTTCCACACCGCTTCTATGTGTATTGAAAACCGCATTGGCTTCAAGCCGGTTAGCCTTCTGTTCAATCAATGCGAAAGCCGGAAAAATTGTTTCGAGCGGAACGCCCAAAGCAATGGCAGTGGCAAGATAAGGCCAAAAACCGTAGAGGGAAAAATCAAGTTCTTCAAGATGATCGTTCATGCCCGGATGAAGATTGTAGAAAATGTCGCTCGCACTGCCATTGCGGAAACCGCGAAAGGCATTGCCCATCTTGAATGTCGGCTTTGTCGTTTGGACAAAATGCTGAAGATCAATATTCAAGCGACGAACCATTGCGATAAAATGGTGAAGCCCGCCTTCGCCGCCTTTGAAACAGGGTAAATTCGGGTCCTCAAAAACGGCAATATCAACATTGGCACTGAATACGCGCCGCAACATCAGAGCGGAGAGCCAGCCGGATAGCCCCCCACCGATTATTGCAATTTTTTTCACGCGTCTCACATCCAGCACTTTTTCTCTCCACGCTATAGAGCGATTTTTGAAGACCCGAGCTTGGTTTCGGAAAAGATGGCGGAGTTGATCCGCCATCAATGGGGATCATCCGATGATGATCTGATGGTTGGCCAACAATGTTTCGAGATCGGTATTGACGCCATTCAGGGTGAGAATATCCGCCGACTGGAAGGCGTTCCCCTTGCCATCACGGTCAATACTCAAAATCGTATTGCCGTTTTCGACACGGGTTGAAAGGAAGTCCTTGATATTATCACCCCAGTCGATCTGGGCTTTGCCATTGTTGTCAAAATGGGCAGCGCCATCGGCATCGGCACGGTAGCCTTGCAACAGGTCGGCGACATCAATGCGGTCGGCATTGGCATCAATCTTGGTTTTGTCGGCATCAATATAGGTACCAACCTTGAAGCCATAGACTGTGTCATGGCCGTTGCCACCGGTTGCATCATCCTGCTGGAGGAGGCGATAAAGCAGAAGATCATGACCACCGGATTCAAGGTGATAGGTGTCGTCACCACCACGACCATCAAAGAAATTGTCGCCTTTACTACCGGTGAAGGTATCGTTGAATTTACTGCCGTAAATACCTTCAATGTCATTGAACTTGGCGTTGTTGAAGCCCGTCGACTGATAGCCGCTATTACTCAAATCAACAGTGACACCGACAGTCGATTTGCCAAAGTCGACAATGTCTTCACCACCGCTCGCCTGCCAATATTTTTCACCGGCATCATTCCGCCAGCCACCACCACCGGAATAACTCTGGCTACCGGCTTCGGCGGTGAAGACATCATTATAACCGGTGCCGACAAGTCCCGGACGATAGCCTTGGGTTGCCGGATCATTGTTTCCTGCACCGGTTGTCACCGTGTCGCCATCCTTATTGGCGTTCAGAATATAGGCATGGTCGGCTTCAACAGCTTTAAGACCTGTCCACGAGGTGTTGACATTTTCTATCGTATTGTCTTTGCCGTAACCGTTTGCATCTTTCGTATGAGTGTGGGCAATACCGCCAATATCGTTCGATTGCCCTTCGGTATTGCGCAAGACGACAACCGAATAGGTTTCATCTTCTTTCAAGCCATAGAAATGGACAAGGCCGGTATTATCGGACGCACCAATGCCTCCTTGCGCATTGATAACCTGCACGGCAACCAGATTACCGGCAGAGTCAAAAAGCTGGACGGTATTGTTATAGAACACATTGGCACCATCCTTGTCGGTGATGCGAAGATGTAACGACGTTCCATAACCGACCTTGTTTTTGTTCGACAAAATGAGCGATGAATGGGCGTTGTCACGCTGCATGGTGACATCAAGCGCGCCATCCCAGTCATAGTCTACAAGCCCGATACCATAAATGAAGTTAATGCCACTGCCATCAATTGTCCTCGGGTCGACATCGCCGTTGGCACTGGAAAGACGGCCACCCTGCGAACCGAAGATATCCCAATTATCCCATTTGACAGAACCATCAAGACCAACGCCGCCATTATGCCAGAGCTTCGTGTTAGCAGCACTCCCGCCGAAGCCTGGAACCTCCAGAATATCCATTTTGCCATCGTGATCCCAGTCGATAGCAACCGACCAGCGACCGTCAAGGTTGTCGCCCAAGCCAACAGCATTACGCAATTGCCCGGTTCCGTCAGCTTTATTATAAAAGATCTGACTTTCCTTGTTGCCATGCCAATTGTGATGATTTTTGGCAAGGAACAGATCCATATAACCATCACCATTATAGTCGGCCCAGGTCATGGAAATGGTATTTTTATAGTTGTCAGGACCAATTCCCTCATCAGTGCCATTACCGAAACTCGGCAACGAATCGTCAAAATGCTGGTTGACTGACCAGTTGGTGCCATAAACACCGTTAACAGGGGCAGATTTGCCGCTGTTCAAGAGTGTCATCAATTGATACCAGTTGTTTGCATAGCCGGAAACGCCTGTCGTATCATTAATCCTCCCGTTACCGGCAAAATCGATCGTCCCGTTATTATCAAGGTCGATTGCCGACACATGGTGATCGGTCATAAAATTGCTCGTGAGTGCGGACTGGTTACCGCCGAATTGCCGCCCCATACCGATAAACTGGTTACCGTTCAGGCTTGACGAAGTCGCTCCCTTGTTCAAGAAGATAGAGCCGGAATCCGCGCCGGAATCGCCCTGAATGACATCGAGATACCCGTCACCATTCATATCGAAAGTAGCAATGCCGCCGAGGTGGTTTTCAATAGAAGCCCCATTGAACATGTCGCCATATTTCACATCGACATAATTCCATTGATTATCACCCGTCCCGACATAGGCAGCGGTTGTAAACCAGGAATAGGAGGTTTTTGTTGACCATACATCAATGTAACCATCATGGTTGTAATCGGCCATAGTATAGGAACCGAACAAAACATTTTCCGGCCCCCATCCCCAAACATCAACCGTCCCGTTATTAATTCCTGTCTGATAATTCAAATAGTGGGCTTCGGCCTTGCCGTTACTGTTGAAAACCCAGACATTCGAATTGGAAATAACCTGCCACTCGCCATTATTGTTGAGAGCGACAGCCTGCGTATAACTTAAATCTCCACTACCTCTTAGAGTATTGTTGTTTGAAATTCCATAATCAGGAACATTTGCAGCGCCGGTTGTGTCAACGCGCACTTCGACATCATGCGCTTCGCCGACATAACCGGATTTCGAAACAATCGCCGTTGTGAAGATATAGCTGTGGCGGTCGGTCAAGCTGCCATCAGGCAGTTTGAAACTGAATGTACCATCCGGTTTGATCTGGCTTTTGTCGACATAGCCCAACAGCACGTGATCGCGATAAATGCCGATTTTCGCGCCATCTTCAAGGTCGGCAAGATTGCCGCTGATTTTACCCTTCAGAACGGGATTTGTAACATCGACATATTCACCATTCTGGAAGACTTTGCCGCCTTTACCGGTAAAGCCCGTAAATTCGGAATGTTGAGTTGAGCCGTCAGTATCAATAACAACAGTTTTTGCCGACTTGTCGGTTGCATCATCATCATAAATTCCGGTACTCGAAATAACGCGCGTCTTGATGACATAACTTCCGTCAGCAAGAGCAGGCTTGTTTCGCCAATCAAGTTCCCACTTTCCATTGGCCGAATTATAGGTAAGGTCGTACCATTGATTATTGATGAGGGCTTGAACCTTGTCGGTATCCTTTAGCGTTCCATCCACTTTGAAGCTGAAGAGGAGTGTATTATCCTGTGTCGTGAAGTCGCTGCTCTCGAACCCCGTATCGTCGGTAATACTGTCGAGTGTGGCCTTGGCGCCGGGAACCGTTTTATCGACAATAAATGAATGCGCTTCTGATGCCGGTCCTTCATTGCCGGCAGCGTCCACCGGACGGGCTGTCAGCGAGTGTGAACCATTGGCAAGCTTGGCGTCGGAGTTTCTGTTACCCGCTTCCCAGAACCATGTATGATCGCTATCCACATCCACTTCGGCAATTAATTTGTTATTGTCATAAATGCGCACTTTCTTCGCGTCACTTGGTGCCGTTCCGCTGAAGATCGGGCTATCATCATTGGTGTGATCATTTTGATTGACAGTAATGATGGCCGGGCCTTCTTCACCATTGGCACTATTCGGCAAAACATTATCCTGAACAGTCTCGCCGGTTATCTGCTTTGGCGCGGTAATGTCGACCGTAACAACATATTCGTTTGAAACGCCGCTGGTCTTTCCCTCGGCATTTTGCGAAACGGCCGTAAACTTGTGGTCATTTTCGGTGAGCATTGCTCCGGTTGTATAAGACCAGTTGCCATTGCCATCGGCATAAACGCGGCCAAGTTCCTTGCCATCATCATAGATGATCACAAGGCTGTTCTTCGGTGCCGTGCCTTTAATCGTCGGGTTGGTATCGTCGGTAGTGCCATTGTCGACACGGGAACCACCATTTGCGACTGTACCCTGAATAAGGCCGACATCATCAGTAACCCCGGTAATGGTCGGCCGATCAGGTTCACCATTATCAATATTCAGCTTGAAATCTTGTCCGCCAAGAACAGTGCCATCGGCACCTGTTGCCTCGACATAATAATTATGTTCACCGGCGGTCTGTTCCGTCAAACCGATAGACCATGTGCCATCCGAACCGACATTGAACGGGCCGCCAACTTTCGTTTGTTTTGAAGAATCGGTATAAACGTTGACAGTCGAGCCTGCCGGTGCCGTGCCGTAAAGTTCGGGCGTTGTATCATCGGTATGACCGCCATTGGCAATCGGGCCTTTAATCGGATCCTCATTGTCAAAAGCATAATCAACCGTTACGGTATTTCCATTATCGGCTATTGTAATATCGGTTCCAAAACCGCGATCGCTTTCATTACCGGCCGCATCTTTTACCGTGGTGGTAAAATGATGTTTGCCTTTATCAAGCGGTGTTGTCGGAGTGAACGACCACGAACCACTATCCGGATCAACTTTCGCCTCGCCGATTGCTTTGTCGCCATCATAAATGGTCACAACATCACCCGGTTGCGGTTTATCTAACTTGCCCGAGAAGGTGGGCGTTGTGTCGTTTGTTGTTCCGTGATCGATGTTGGCATTGGAGATCTCGCCCTTATCAGGAGCAACGTCGCTTGTAATTGTCGGACGTCCGGGTTTATCCGGTGCAGTTGTATCCACTACGAACGGATAAGGTGCGGTTGCCGCACTCGTGTTGCCACCGGCATCTGTTGCCTGAACCCAGATATTATGGGTCCCGTCGTCAAGTTCCCGCAAACTCGTTTCCCAATGGCCGTCATTATCGACTTTTACGGTGTCGAGCAACCTGTCCTCACCATTTACGCGGTCGTAAATTTTAACATAAGAGCCTTTTGTACCGGTTCCTTTGATAAACGGCGTATCATCGCGTGTGATCCCGTTTTGCTGGATCTGGTTATCCGGAAACAAAACATTCGGATCATCATCATGTCCAATCTGGGTAATTGACGGGGTACCGGGCGCATGCCCGATAAGATCGAACTCGACAACATCGGATTTTATATTGCCCACCACGCCGGCATGGTTGACCGGAACCACCCAGAAACGGTGATGTCCCGGCATCAACGGACTATCCGGTTCAACCTCCCACGAACCGTCAGACTTGATATCTGCCCTGCCGATCGGCTTGGCATTCGGGTCTGACGGGTCGCAATCATAAAGAAGCACAGAAGCAACCTTGGCAGGGTCAAGCGAACCCGCTTTGCCTTTGACTGTCGGCCTGTTATCATCGGTGACGCCGTTATTCGCGATATTTCCTGTTTCAAGACCCTGATCGTCATAGACGTCAAAATCCTTCGAGCCGGACCAATCAGGTCCTTCAGTTGTCAGAGACAAGCCCAAAGGTGATGATTTCGGTCCCTGATTACCGGCCTTATCCTCAAGCACAGCAACAAAATAATAATCATTATCCGGATAATGGGCTGCATCAAGATTGGCGGTGAATGTCCAATTGGTGCCATTGGGATGGACAGAACCAAGCTTGATCGGCTTGCCATTTTCGTCTTTTAGAATATTGCCGTCTTTATCGGCGAGATAAATGACAACATAGTCACCGGACTTGGCACCCGAAACTGTTCCGTGCAATTCGGGTGTGCGATCATCGGTATAATTTTTCTTGGTATGACTGCTTAATTCGGCTTCAACCCCGACATTATCAACGAATTTATCAAGCGTTATTGTGCCATCCGGACCTTGATTATCGAGCGTCATTGTTTTTTCGTCGATATCCGATGTCCGGCCGGCATTGTCGATAATGCGGGTTTTGATGCTATAATTTGTGCCATCGGCACTCGCCGGCAAAGCTGTTACCGGACGGAAGAAATACCGGTCGTTTGCTGCGTCATATTCTGTGTCGTACCACTGCCCGCCAATATTGATCTGGACTTTTTCACCATTTGCGGCATTGAGCGGATAGTTGGTCTTAATGTAGATTGTCGGCTGTGTATCGCTGGTAACATAGTCGTTCGTATCAAAACCGGTATCCTGTGAAATACCGACAATTTTCGGTTTGGTGGCAATCGTTCCGGTAAGAACCTTAAAATTCCATGCACCGGTTGGAATACCGATATTGCCAACAGCATCAACGGGCTTGGCCTGAAACGAATGGTCGCCATTTGCCAAGGCAGTATCGGGTGTATAGCTCCATGTATATTGCCCGTTATTTTCAACAACCTTGGCTTCGCCGATTTTGACGCCATGGTCATAAATAAAGACCTTGTCGATGTCCGCTGTGGCCGAACCGCTATAGGTCGGCCTGTCGTCATTCGTCATGCCATTATTGCTGATCGTACCGGTAGTTTCCGGTACGTCGTCAGTCAAGTTGACAGACTGCAAAGCATCCGGCGCAGTCAAATCGATCGTATATTTGAACTCGGATGATTTATCACTTTCATTGCCGGCTGCATCAACAGATGTTGCCTGAAAGTGATGTTCTCCTTCCGGTAACGGGCTTTGAACAGAATATTCCCAATTACCGTTGGAATCGGCTTTCACGCTATCAACAAGATGCGTCTCGCCATTCACCGTATCATAAATATTGACCATGCCATTGGGTTCTGCGCCATGGCCTTTCAAAGTCGGCGTGGTGTCGTCACTTGCCGCACCGGAGGCAAGATTATCCGACTGGTTTGCACCGACATCATCGCTGACACTGACAATCTCCGGAACATGGTTATTTTGCGTGTCGACAACAAGCGTGAAGCTGTCAGACTTCGTCGAATTATTCGGAAGCGTTGCCTCCGCAACAATCGTATGACTACCATCGGGAAGTAGCTTCTCTTTCGGCCACACAAATGTCCAGTCGCCATTGCCATCGGCAT
The DNA here is from genome assembly GCF_016102305.1 of Bartonella sp. M0192. Taxonomy (NCBI): domain Bacteria; kingdom Pseudomonadati; phylum Pseudomonadota; class Alphaproteobacteria; order Hyphomicrobiales; family Bartonellaceae; genus Bartonella; species Bartonella sp. M0192. Next base: position 2,376,007 of record NZ_JACFOU010000001.1, read on the forward strand.
AGACTGTGCCGATTTCTGTTCTCACTCCACCAACATCAGTATAGATAGTGACAGTCGAATTGGCTGTTGCACGTCCATGCAATTCCGGCGTTGCGTCATTGGTGAGCCCTCCGTCGGAAATCTTTCCGGTGTAATCTCCGGTGGAATCCTTTTCGTCATCAACAGCGTAAAGGATGCTGACATCGACACTTGTCGGATCGATTGTCACCGATGTTGATTGGCTTTTTGCACTTTCATTTCCTGCCGCATCGGTGACCGATATTGCAAATTCGTAATCACCTTTATCAAGCGGATTTTCCGGTGTCCATGACCATTTGCCCGAGGACGGGTCGACCGTTGTCTCGCCAAGCTTGACATAGGAACCGTCGACTTTTTTGAAAATGGTAACCTTGTCTCCCACTTGCGGGTTTTGAACAGTACCACTGAATGTCGGGGTCTGGTCGGGTGTCGTGCCATTATTTTCAATCGTACCAATACCGGGTTCCTGATCGGATTGAAGAGAAGGAATATCCGGCTGGTTTGGCGCATGATTATCATAAACAATCGGATAATTACCGGTTTTTGAACTCGGCGCACCCGTCTGGTCAACTGCTTGAACGGCAAAGTTATAGTGCGTTCCAAGACCATTGGTCGAGGTATCTTTCAAGGCATAAGCGGCCGGAAGCTTGAAAGTCCATGTTCCATCCTCGCCGACAATAACCGGATTATCATCGGTATTGATTTCCTGGTCGTTTTTATAAATGTGAATGCGTGTGCCTTTGGTTCCCATACCATGAAGGGTCGGCGTCGCATCATCTGTCGACTGGCCTTTTTGCAGGTAAACGGATTTGCCTTCCGGATTGTTATAATCATCAATAATATTGGTGATGGATGGTGTCCCCGGAGCATGTCCGGCAAAATTGAAGTTCCATTCGACATTATCAAGCGGCGTGCGGTTTCCTGCCTGATCTACAGCAACCAGATGGAAACGGTGTTGGCCGGGGGTAATGGCTTTATTCGGAATGATTTTGAATGATCCATCCGCCTCGATAAGTCCCTCGCCGATTTTAGTGTTTCCGTCATAGAGTTCTACGATTCCACCGGCAGCTCCCGTAACAGTTCCCGCTCCCGCCTGAAGTTCCGGATAATTGTCATCGGTGACGCCACCCGAATGCGGTATCACGCCCGTATCGGGTTGCTGGTCGTCTATCAATTTTATAGAATTGGTATCGCCCCATTGAGGGCCTGTCACATCGACAGTCAAAAAGAAGTCGTTGCTTGAAGCGCCTTCATTTCCGGCAGCATCCTTGACAATTGCAACATATTGGTAATTGCCATCGGCAAGTTCGGGAAGCTGGTACTGCCAGCTATAAGTGCCATTGCCGTTTGATGTGAGGTGAATATTGTCGGCAACACTATGGAGATTGCCTTGGGAATCACGATAATAGAGATGAACAACATCGCCCTCATGTGCACCTCTCACCGTGCCTTTAAGAAGTGGCGTCTTGTCATTGGTTGCCGTTCCTGACGGATAATCGCCAACATTGTTTTCGACATCGTCATGGAATGTGTCGATCGTGACCGTATAACCGTCTAACGGCGGAGTATTGTCAATTGTCAAATCCCGCGTTGTGTTCTGGCCGACATTGCCTGCCGCATCGACCACACGTGCCCTGACGTGATAGACCTGATCGGTCAGTTCATGCCCAACCGCATAATAATATTTTCCGGTTCTCTCATTATAGCTTGCTGTAAACCATGTCAGCCCGTCATCAAGCGAAATTTCGACATGTTCGTTATCGGCAAGTGGCTGATTGACACGCACAAAAATCGTCGGATTTCTGTCCTGCGTTATAAGGTCGTCGTCTTTTGGACCGGTATCGTTCGACACGCTGTCGATTGTCGGTATTGCGCTTGGTGCAATTGTATCGACAATAAATTTCGAACCCTGGCAATCTGTGCCTTCATTGCCGGCACTATCCACCGGACGGGCAGTCAATGTATGTTGACCTTCAGAAAGCTTGTGGGTTTCGTCAGGTGTAAACGACCATGTCCCGTCTTCCTTGACTTTTGTTGAACCGATCAGCTTGCCATTATCATAAATATTGACAGTTTTTGCGTCCGAAGGTGCTTTTCCGGAATATTCGGGCCGATTGTCATTGGTATACTGGTCTTTTGCAAGTTTACCGACAAAATCATTTTTATCATTTTGGACATCGTCGGTCACTGAAACTGTATCATTTTTGATCGGTTCAGGCGCTGCAACATCGACAATCACGTTATAATCGGGAGAGTGCCCACTCTCGTTGCCAACCTCGTCGACAGTGGTTGCGCTTAAATGGTGTGTTGTGTCTCCTCCAAGCGGAGAAGGTGGTGTGAAACTCCATTTTCCTTGGCCATCGGCTATGACAGAACCGATAAGCTTGCTTTCGCCTTTTTCGCCATTACTATTTTCTTCCTGATCATAGATATTGACTTTCTGATATGGCTTTGCACCACTTCCGATAATTGTCGGGGTTGTATCATCCGTGCTGCCGCCATTTACAACATCATTCTGAATAGCGCCGACGTCATCGGTTACTCTATCAATCGACGGCTGTTGATTGTTCGTTATATCAACGTCAAAATTGAAATCGGCAGTCGATTTGCCCCCTGAGGCATCCGTGGTTTCAGCATGAATGACGTAATGTCCTTCGCCGAATTTTTCACTATCCTTGACCTGATAGGACCAATTGCCTTCACCATCGGTTCTAACCTTTGCAAGCTGATGAACCTGATTATTGGCATCGGTATATGTCAGAACAACATCAGAGTTCGGTGTTGCTTTACCGACAATAAGCGGCGTTCTGTCATCGGTCTTACTATTGTTTGTAATGTGTGATTCAAGCGGTGCCTGATCATCAACAAGATAATCAATGCTCACCTTGACCGTGCTTGTGTCAACCGTGATATTGGTCGCCGTCCCCTTGGCGCTTTCATTACCGGCCGCATCACTGACAGATGTCTGGTACTGGTGACCCCCTTTCCCTAACGGATCCTTCGGTGTCCATGACCAATCCCCTTGGTCGCTAACCTTTGCCTCCCCGACTTTCACACCATCCTGATAGATGTTGACCTTGTCACCGGGTTGATTCCCGTTGACCTTGCCGCTCAAAGTCGGTGTTGAATCGGCTGTTGTTCCGGTAATTGTATTGCCCTGATCATCTTTGGCCGTCGGTGCATCGGGTGCATCCGGCGCTTGTCTGTCAACAATAACCGGATAGCCGCCTGTTTCATGGCTCCATGTCGTGCCTTCCTTATCAAGCGCTATGGCTTTAATGACATGGCGGGTACCATTCCGGTCTGTTGCCGGATTGGCAAGCGTCGGAAGCGTGGTTTCCCAGGTTCCATCGTCCTTCACTTTGGCTGTCGCAACTTGCTTCCCGTCAACATAAATATAAACAGTCGAACCGGTAGTGCCTGTGCCCTTGATAAGCGGTGTGGAATCTCTTGTAACCGCATCTTTCTGGATTGTATCACCATTGTCATCAAGAACATTGATGATGGAGGGTGTTGCCGGTGCATGGCCGACAAAGTTGAAATCCCATGCCGTTGTTCCCTGCGGTTGCTCGTTTCCGGCGTAATCGACCGGTTTTGCAACAAAGCTGTGATTACCCTGACGCAGTGGTACTGTCGGCTCGACACTCCATGACCCGTCACTATTGACTTTACCCGTTCCGACAAGCTCGCCATTGTCATAAAGGTTGATTGAACCAACTTTTGTCGGGTCAACCGAATGGGCAGCACCCTTCAGTGTCGGGCGGCTGTCATCGGTGGTTGTACCCTTAAAAATTGTGCCGGTTTTCGGCAACTGGTCGTCAAAAAGATCAAGGCCGCTTTCGTTGATTAAAGGTGGCGGTGTTGTTGCAACAGTCAGGCCGAAACCGGAAGAAGCTTGACCAAGATTTCCCGCTTCATCGGTGATAACACCTCTGAATTCGTGATAGCCGTCATTAAGATGGTCTGTTGCGGTGCCTCCGGGAATGCCTTTGACATCAAACTTCCAATTGCCTGACGCGTCAACTTTTGCTGTGCCGATTGTTACCCAATCGTCACCGATTTTGACCTGCACAGTGACATAGTCGCCAGGCTTCATACCCGATGTATGACCGTTCAAAGTCGGCGTATTATCATTGGTTGCCTCACCGCTACCACGGCTCTTCGACCCGCCTTCCTCATTGACATCATCGGTAAAGCTGTCAATCACAATCTGATAGTCGCCACCGATCGGCGCAGTTTTGTCGATAGTGACGTCCTGCGCCGGACCGTCTTTGGCATTGCCCGCATCGTCGACAACGCGTCCATAAACCTTGTGGACACCTTCAGCGAGATGAATGTTCGAATGGTCATAATACCAATAACCGTCGTTCTCGTCATAGGTGGCATCATACCATTTGCCGTCAACATTGACCTGAACCTTGTAGCCGGCCGGCAATTTTTCATTAACACCGAATTTGAAAACAAGACTGTCGTCGCCGGTCTTGAAATCGCTGTCGCTCAAACCCCGATCTTCCGTAATCGAAACAAGGCTTGTCGTCTCAGTCGGCGCATCTGTTTTCACCGTCAGATCATATTCGGTATATTTTTCGCTATCGACACCAAGCTTGTTGGTTGTCTGCAGCTTGAAATGATGGGCACCGGGGGCAAGCTCGTCAACCGTGCATACCCATTTATGATCATTACCAATATTGGCCGTGCCGATCTTGACCAGTTTGCCATCAATCTCGTCATAAATGGTCACTGTATCGCCGGGATTACCCTCGCCATAGAATGTCGGCTTGGTATCATTGGTTTTGCCACCCGAAACAAGATCATCGGTGTTTAGCGGCACGTCATCCTGAACACGCGTAATGTCCGGTGATGCAGGCGGCGTATTATCAATATCAAGGGCAAAATCGGAATGGGCATTGTTGCCGTTTTGAGCTGTCACAGAAGCGGTATAAACATGGTGCCCGTTTGTTTGTTCGGGAAGTTCAAACGACCAGTTACCATGCTCGTCGGAGGTAACCGTGCCAATAACTTTTTCACCTTCTTTGATGGTTACAACTGTGTTGGAAGTGGTTGTACCGAAAAGCGTCGGTGTCGTGTCATCCGTTGTTGCGCCATTTGCAAGATCTTTGACAATATGGCCTTCATTATCGGCAGCATAATTGATCGAAACGAGAATTGCCGAACTATCAATGTTAAAGTCGAATGCCGGGCTCTTGTCACTGATATTGCCAGCCTTATCGGTGTAAGTCGTGGTAATCGAATGTTTGCCCTGTCCGAGGTCAGTTGGCGTATAGCTCCAGTTTCCTTCACTATCGGAGGTAACGGTTTGAACATGTTTTGTCTTGCCATCAACAGTATCATAAATATCGACAACAACATTACCCTCACCAGCTTTTCCGTGAATTGTGGGTGCTTTGTCATCAATCGTGCTGTTTTGTTCTACATCTCCCTTTTTATCACCGACATGGTCGTCCAACTTCGGCAGATCCGGTGTTGTCGGCTTCAACGTATCGACATTGATCGGCCAGAACCCTGTCTTGTCGGATTCCTGTCCGGCACTGTCACTTGCCGAAGCACGGATTTGCCAGCTCTCGCCATTCGGCAAAATACCGACCAATGAAGGATCAATTGCAACCGACCAATGGCCGTCACCTCCGACCTTAACACCCTTGGCAACAAGTTTATCGCCAATATAGATATTGATAAACGAACCGGCATCACCGGTTCCTTTGATGAGCGGTGTGGCATCATTGGTAAACTGGTTTTTATCAATGAACTTGCCATCCGGATGGGATGCATCAATCTCTTTTGCATCATTGTTGTAAATGCCGGTAATGGCCGGCATTCCCGGAGCTGCTCCGGCAATGTCGAAATTCCAGGTCTTCGCCTGCCCTTCATTACCCGCATCATCGGCCGGACGGGCTTCGATTGTATGCGTACCCGAACTCAAATGCGGCGTATAGGACCATGTGCCATCAGCTGCAACATCGGCAATACCGGAAAGTGTACCATCAACATAGATGTGAACCTTTGTCACATCGCTTCCTGCTGGAAGTTTGCCTTTGATCTCAGGTGTTTTATCGTCGGTTACTTTATGATTGGCATCGTTCAGGCTCCATGCCGTGGTGCCATTGGCGCCATCAAATTCGCCAGTCTGTGGTCCTTCGTCATCCCACAAGCCGATGTCACTGCCAAGTGTTCCGGTTGGCCCCTTTGTATCAACCTCGAATTTATAGGCCGGTGTTGGCTGACCTTCATTACCCGCTTTATCAACCGGACGGGCTATCCATTCATGCACGCCATCGGCAAGCCCGTGTCCGGTTGACGGCGTGAAACTCCAGTCGCCATTTTTGTCAATTTCGGCAGAACCAATCAACTTGCCATTGTCATAAATATTTACCGATTGCGTGTCACCTGAAATCGCGCGCCCGCTCATTGTCGGCGTATCATCATTGGTAAGCTTGATCTTTCCACCCTTACCGTCATCCTTCTCGATCCAGTTCGGGAAGTCACCGACATTCGTTTCCTTGTCATCAACAAGCTTGATGGTCTTGTCGTCAAGAACCGGTGGATCGCGGTCAATGAAAAGATTATAGCCGTCTGTCGGGTTGCTTTCATTGCCGACACTATCCGTCTCTGTCACAATAAATGTATATTTTGTCGGGCTATGCTTCGGATCATCGGTCAAAGCGACCGTCGGCGTGACAGACCATGTTCCATCATCATTCACTTTTGTCTGGCCGATAAGCGTGCGCTCACCAAGTTCGTTAACCGTATAAAGCTTGATAATATCTCCCGCGACACCTTTACCATTAAAGGTCGGCGTGGTGTCATCGGTAATATCATTGTCGTTCAATGGACGGTTGCCATTCGGATATTTTACCGGATCGTTGCCGACATTGTCGATAACCTCGACAAGCTGAGGGGTTGCCGGTGCCTTTGTATCAATATGCAGGTTGAAATGATGTTCGACTTTATTACCTGCATTATTTGTCAAAGAGGCAATATATTCATGTGTCTTGTCTTCACCGGCATTTTGTTGGACCGGCAACTGGTATTCCCATGTCCCATCCTCCTTGACCGTCGTTTCATAGGTAGAACCGGTTGTCTTATCAAGAATCGTCACCTTTTGTCCGGCTGTGCCACGCCCGACAAGCTTCGGCGTTGCATCATTGGTTGCTCCACCATTGACAATTGTTTTTGCATCTTTCTGGTAGTCATCAACAGCGTGATCGATTTTGACTTCCGGTGGTGTCAAATCAAGATTGAAACCCAACGGGTCACTTTTATCACTCACATTGCCGGCAGCATCGGTCAAGGTGGTTGTTATACTGTGCGCACCGCCTTTAAGCGGCGTGGTGGGCGTCCATGACCATGTGCCATCCTCATGGACGGTCGTCTCTCCTATAACCTTGTCGCCATCATAAATGGTAACAATGGAATTCTTTTCACCTTTTCCGGAAAGGAGTGGCATATCCTCGTCATAAGTCTTGCCTTCTTCAATGCTTCCATGCTGATCGCCGGAATTATCTTCCGCTTTGACAATATCGGGCTTTGCCGGTGCTGTCGTATCACGATTGACCCAGCTATCGCCGGATTTGGCACCAACCGTTCCTGCATCATTTCTGGCATCGGCTACAAAACTATAGCGTCCGTCGGCAATGGCTTTGCGTGTCTCCACTGAAACAGTGCTCAAATCCACAGTCTGCGACCAGCTACCGGAACCATTGCTTGTCGTGGTTTCAAATGTATGGATGACATTGCCGCTACCATCTTTCAGATAAACAGTAATGATCGAATTGGCCGGGCCACTTCCCTGTAGATGGAATACGTTTTCCTTCGTCGGATTATCCCATGTATAGGGTGCATTATTTGTACCCGTTGTGGCTGAATCGATCGACGTCTGGCCAACGGTTGCCATATCAAGAACAAACGGGAAGGATGTATGTGCTCCCTCGACACCTGCCTTGTTTTCATAAGCAACTTCGAAATTATGATTATTGCCGGCGTTGAGTGTCGGCGTATATTCCCAACTCCCGTCTCCTTTCACCGGAATTTTGGTCAATAATTTGCCATTGTCATAGATGTTGACCGTCGAAATCCGGCCGGAATTCAACAAATCTGTCGGCAAACGCCCTTTAAGGGTCGGCGTTGTATCGTCGGTGATAATAACTTTTTCGCCATGTTGGCCTTGCCGTGTCGCCCACTCGCCATCACGATAGGAGCCGACAATCGACCCCGCATCGTCAATAAGATCGACTTCATCCTTGCTGTTGCCCATCGTCGGAACCGGCTCGGTATCGAAACCTAACAGGAACTTGCCGGAATGATTGCTTTCATTACCCGCCGGATCGGTTGCCGTCGTGGTAAATTCATGCGTTCCTTTTGTGTTGCTAATCGGACTTGTTGGCGAAACACTCCATGTACCATCGTCTTTTACTGTCGTTTGGCCGACAAGTTTATCGCCATCATATAATTTTATAACGTCTCCGACAGTGCCTTTGCCGGAAAATGTCGGCGTTGTATCGTCTGTCGTATCACCACTATGAAGTTCCTTGTCGCCATTCGTATGGTTGGTGGCATTGTCTTTATTACCAACATTGTCGATGACTTTATCAATGGCCGGTGCGTCCGGTGCTTTGGTATCAATCGTCAAATGGAAATCGGCAGTCTGGGTATTGCCTGCCGCATTGGTGATTTTAGCGTGATAGGTATGGGTGACTTCCTGATTATCGCCTGCCTGACTTGGAAGCTCGAACTGCCAATTTCCCGCGCCGTCGACTTTTGTTTTGCCAATTTCCTTGCCGTTTTCGTCGGTGATGACGACTGTCCCATTGGGCGTGCCACGTCCGTAAAGGGTCGGCGTGCGATCATCTGTGACACCATTATCATGGACATCCTTACGGATAGCCCCTTCATTATCATGAGCACCATCGGCAAAAATCTCGACACCCGATTTGTCAACAGTCACTTTGACTGCGCCACTCTTTTCACTTTCATTTCCGGCCGCATCGGTCAATGTTGTCGTGAGGCTATGGTCGCCACCTTTAAGCGGCGGATTGGGCGTAAAACTCCACGTGCCATCCTCACCGACAACTGTTTCGCCAATCGGTGTTTTCCCGTCATTGTCATAAATCTTGACAACTTCGCCCTTTTTCCCCTTGCCCGATAAAGTCGGCGTATCATCATCTGTTGTCGCGCCGGAAGTGATTTCACCCCGCTTTTCGCCAACATTATCCATCGCCTTCGGCGCATCCGGCGCATCAGGTGCTGTCGTATCGCGTTCCAGCCAATGCGAGCCCGATGCATCGGTCGAAGCACCTTTACTGTCTACAGCACTTGCTTTGAAACTATAGTTTCCGTCTTTCAAAGGCGGATTGAGATGTGACAGATCTCCCGTATTGACCGACCATGACCCGTCTTTCGAAACGTCTGCCGTCCATTCCAACGGCTCGCCTTTGTAATTTTTGACTGGATTGCCATCCTTGTCATAAAGTCTCAGCGTTACTTTCCCTGAAGACGGCCCGCCACCTGTCACAAAGAAACTGTTGGAATTGGTCGGATAACCGGATTCATGATAATGCCCCTGATCATCCTGTACCTGCTGGATAGACGGCGGCCCTGCACGGTTCAGATCAACCCAGAAATCATAATCATCGGGCTTCGACTGTTCACCAACTGTGCCGTATTTATTGACAATAGCAGCACTTAAACGATGCTCACCCTGTAACCATTCCTGCTTATATTCGAAACTACCGTCACTATTGACCTTGGCTTCGCCAATCTTCTTGCCATTGTCATAAATATTGATGTGATCGACTTTTGTAACATCATAACCACTCGGAATCTTGCCTTTGAAAACCGCATGGTTATCGTCAGTCACTTTCTTATGGTCGCTGTCGCGCTGTGCCCAGTCTTTGTAAGATCCGGTAACCGACCCGACATTATCAATGACATCAAGATTTTCGTTGCCAATTGCAGGAGGAAGTGTCCGGTCAAAAGCGAAATTGCCGTTGATATGATCGCTTTCATTGCCAACTTTGTTCTTGGCGTAAACCTCGTAATTATAATTGCCTTTGGTGAGCTTATAAGCTTCAGGCAAACGAAACGCGAATGTGCCATCATCACGGATAACTTTTTCGCCTGCCCCTCTCTGAACCCCCGCTTCATTCAACGTATTGCGATCAATGACAAATTCATGACCGTTCAATTTGATGATAATATGGGTAACATCCTTGCCGATTTTGCCAGAAAAAACCGGCGTCTCGTCATCAGTCGTGCCGCCCATCAATGGCAGCGCACCGGTTATTTCGGGATAATTGTCCTCGACACGGAAATCTTCTATTCGGCCCGGTTTGCTTGAATCGATATTGATATTGAAATCGGTTCCCGCACTTTCATTACCGGCCGGATCTGTCAAAGTCGTAGTAAGTTTATGGTGACCTTCACTTAAAGCTTTATTCGTCTCGACAGACCAGTTACCATCTTTATCGACAGTGCCCTGCCCCACAAGCGTTTTGTTGCCTTTGTCATCGGTATCATAAATTTTGACCGTGCTTCCAGGCTCCCCTTTACCTGCCAAAGCGGGCGTGTTGTCATTGGTATAATCACCATCCTTCAATGTCCCGTCGGAGCCGACCGGATTAGGCGAGACATCGTCAATACCACGAGAAACACTCGGCGCATCGGGTGCATGAGTATCCACATTGAACTCGTAATTTGCCTCTGTACTGACGTTACCGTTGGCGTCGATCTGCGTTACTTTGGCGATGTATTTTCCATCGTCAAGCTTCGGTAATTCGAAACTCCACGTGCCATCGGAATTGACCTTTGTGGTCATATCCGGAAAACCGTCAATGTGAATCCTGATTGTGTTGCCAGGCGTGCCCTTACCCGACAAGAGCGGCGTGGTATCATTCAGATATCCGCCATTCCTCACAGCCAGAAGATTTTTCGGATCATTATTGTTTACAACAAAATAGGTCGGTGCTGCCGGTGTTGTTTTGTTGCCTTCCTCAACATGATTATTATCATCATTGCTATTCTGCGCCGCAATACCGCTACCCGCTCCAACAGCCCCCAGAATCCCGAGAAGAACAGCGTTCGAATAACCGCTCTTGTCGGTTATTTCTTCATAGAGCACATTGCTATCAACAACGCCGTCACCATTCGCGCTTAAAGCCTGACTGAAGTCGGTCAGCCAGGTTGCCCCGTCATCGATGAAAATGAGATTGCAGATCGGATGGCCCGCATTGAAGAAATTCTTGATGCGAACAGTTTTCCCGTCCGCAAAATTGATAATCAGGTCATTGCCGGCACGGCTATAATTGGAAATGCTTTCCTTATCTGCCGTAAGAACGAAATTCAGCGGCTTGCCACCACTGTCAACCGCACCACTCTTTTCTGTCAATTTAACAACGGGATGTTGTTTTATTATATCCGACTTCGTCATATCTCGCTACCTGGGTCACTCATAGAAATATCGATGTGGTTTCAATCACCACATGCTCAGCACCCAATAGTCGCGATTTCCCCCAAAGACATTCACCAAAGCATGTGCTTGCGAACGACACATTGTCTTTTAGCTAACGCGGGAAAGACAATAAACAATACTACTTATAGTTGTTTTATATATTTTTGCAACTTAAAAATATATTTTTACAGTGCGGATACCGGCCATACATCATCAAAAACGGATTTTAATTCTAATAAAACAAAATATGAAAAAAATTTTTTTATCAATATTCCTTCATACAGTTTTTACGAGTTTATTTTTTGTTTTTGTCCGTCAATAGTTTGCAAATTAATATTTGCTTAACGCATTGAATAACTGACAGTTTTTCTAAAAAAACCACAATTGGAAGAGGCTTTAATAAATTTCATATTGTTGTTTTGTAAATATATATTTATAAATATTAAAAATTATAATATGGTTAATTTTCGGTTAATTATGAATTTATACATATAATTTGTTTTCAATAAATAAATTTCATTAAGTATATTAAATTGAACAACAATTATAATAAAAATTTAATTCCTACTATTCATAACCGTTTCATTTTGAAAAACAAAAAGGCCGTTTTAAAAACGGCCTTAATGCTCGAAAATAATATAAAAAGTTCTTTTTTATCAACGATAAACCATACCGCCATCAGTTAAAATGGATTGACCGGTAATGTAATCGGAAGCCGGACTTGCAAGGAACGAAACGAGATTTGCCACATCATCCGGTGTTTCGGCGCGGCCAAGCGCAATGCCGCCGACAAATTTCTTATAGGTTTCACCGAGCGGCGCACCTGTGGTCTCGTGGAAGCGTTTGTCAATTTCCACCCACATATCTGTCCCCACAACACCCGGGCAATAGGCATTGACTGTAATCCCTTGAGAAGCATATTCCTTGGCAGCAGCTTGTGTTAAAGCGCGCACGGCAAATTTTGTTGCCGAATAGATGCCAAGCATTGCATAACCTTCATGTCCGGCAATTGAACAAGCACTGACAATCTTGCCTTTTTGTTTTCTGGCAATGAATTTCTTGGCAGCAGCCTGAATCCCCCACAATGCGCCCTGAACATTGATCTTGAAAATTTTCTCGACTTCTTCAGGTGTTACATCAGCCAAAGCGTTGACCTGCGCAATGCCGGCATTATTGACCATAACGTCAAAACCGCCCAAATCTTTTTCCGCTTTATCAATGGCGCTGTAAACCTCGTCACGCAGCGAAATATCACCGGTGATTGTTGTGGCTTTTTGCCCCAAAGCTTCGATTTCCTTCGCCACAGCAGCAATCTTGTCTTTCTTGACATCGACAAGACCGATATTGAAGCCGTCTTTTGCCAGATGCAAAGCAATAGCGCGGCCAATTCCCTGACCTGAACCCGTGACTACAGCTACTTTATTCGTCATGAAAATTCTCCTTTTCAACAGAGGTGTTTTTTTGAGTTAGTGTTTACAATGAAACAAAACAAGAGGCAAAAATGACGCAGTAAAAGGAACAATAATTTTGTTATAAAGGTGTTTTTATTCAATAAATTACATGCTTGCCAAAGAAGTACCATTGCAAGTTCATAATATAAATTTCATTTAATCCGTTCAAAAAACTTGAACATCAATATTCCTATCATAAATCGCTTCAAAAGCAAAGCCGGAACATAATTTGTTTTACTCTTTTATCCGTTTAAACCACCATTTTTGTGAAACAACAGGTCATTTGCTTGCATGAGCCAAAAAGGGCGCCAGAAAGTCCAACCAAACTTTCTTGCTTTTTAATTATCACCCGCGGAAACGACACTCGGATGCGGATTCATAAGCACATGAACGAAAAATTAAAAAAACCGGAAACGCTATTATGCCATGTCCGGTTTTCTTTAACGATTGCGCCTGTCTTTCAATCAATTCTTTTAAAAAAGATAAAGGCAAATTTTCTTCAAAGGGCAAAACATTATCCGATTTTGCCGCAGAAGTCAGGAAAAGCAATTTTCTATAACTCTCTTCACTGCATAACTGTCCAAGGCGATGCCTTTATTGTTTGGCACTTTTATATTTGAAAATATTTCGGCAGAAATTAGTTTGAGGGCCGAATTGTCGAGCCTTGGCTTGAAACGCAACCGGACGTTCTTCAATGAACAATTCCGGTTGCACCCAATCGACCTCTCAAATCTCGCATCCGCAATCAATGGCTGACGGGAATGCCGTAAAGCTCGGCCAAAGCTGCCAATATCGGTTTTGCGCCCGCTACGAGCTGATGACCGTTATAGTCACCGGTTTTATGTTCTGTTTTACGCCCTTCACCAAGGATCAGAAGTGGCAATGATTGATTGTCTTCACCGGCAAGCGCAATAACGTTTTGGCGCGGACGGGTGAATTCGGCATAGCGCACATCAAGATCTTTAAGCTGATCTTTAAAGGAAGCAAGTGCCCCTTCGATCGGCAAGCAGTGAGGGCAATAAAACAATTTATCAGGCTGGTTCGGATCTTTAAAAGCCTTTGGCAATAGAAAAAGAATATCTTTGGCCATCGTTACCTCTTCTTTGAATGATGCTGGTTTAAAATTCTCTGAACGATACAGGTTCGAAATTTTATACGCCTTTCCGACGCTCATTGACCATCAATCCAATTTAAAAATTTAAGAAAAACGGGAAATGTTTTTCAACATTTCAAAAAACTATAGAATGGATAGGCTATCAAAATCCAAATTCTCCGCCGATTATAAAAAAACGAGACGGTGTCCGGAAGGAATAAGGACAGAACAACCGTTTAACCGGCAGGAGATTATATAATGGTCTATGACTTGAGCCTTTTGGATAAATGCCCGCTTGATATCAACCGCAATGCCGGGCAAGCATTACGCAACGCAGTAGAAACAGCTCGTGCAGCAGAAGCGGCCGGTTTCCGTCGTTTTTGGGTAGCCGAACATCATCATTCCAAAGAATTTGCGTCGAGCGCACCGGAAATACTTGTTGCCTATCTGTTGGCAGCAACACGCAGAATACGCGTTGGCTCGGGTGGCGTCATGTTGCAACATTATAGTCCGTATAAAATAGCCGAAGTCTTCAATGTGCTCTCGGCTATCGAACCGGGACGCGTAGACCTCGGAATCGGCAAAACACCGGGTGGTTTGCCACATACAACAGCAGCACTTCAGGCCGAATTTTCCGACGAGAACCGCATCGGTTTCGAAGAGAAACTGGAACTTCTCGACAAGCTCCTCGGCGGCGAGGAAATAAAGGAAGGGCGTTTTGCCGGATTGGCCGCAACGCCCAAGCCGGAAGTCCGTGCAAGTACCTTCCTGCTTGGAGCAAGTGCCGAGAGCGCAAAACTCGCTGCACGCCTCGGCTGGCAATTCAGCTATGCCGGTCATCTGAACGGAAGCGAAGAAAAATTGAAAAATACTGTTTCCACTTTTCGTCGGGCAACTTCCGGTGGCGTTCCGCAATTGGCGCTTGCCGCCGTCATTGATAAATCCGACAAGCGGGCAAAAGAACGCGCCAATGCAATTGCCATTTATAAAATCCATTTTTCCGATGGCAAAACATTTTCGCTCACCACTTTGGAAGCAGCAGAAGATTTCGGCCGTCTTTCCGGTCGTTCCGATTACACCATCGAAGAACATCGCACACAAATTATTGCTGGCACTGCTGCAACGGTCAACAAGGAGCTGCAAGCTCTTCATCACCAGTACGGAATTGGTGAATTCATGTTGGAATTGCCTGCAAGCAGTGTCGAAGAACGTATCAACGCAATTGGCGCTCTTGCTTTCGAGCAAGAAAAACTCGCCGCCTGACCCATATTGAGGAGATTTAAGATGACGCATAATAAAATCAATTTCGGCATCATGCTTCATGGTGCAGGCGGCCATATGAATTCATGGCGCCATCCTTCTGTTCCGGCAGATGCGAGTGTCAACATTGCTTACAATGTCAATCTTGCCAAACGTGCTGAAGCCGAAGGGCTCGCTTTCGTTTTTGTTGCCGACGGGCTTTACATCAATGAAAAATCGATTCCGCATTTTCTGAACCGTTTCGAACCGCTCACTCTTCTATCGTTTCTCGCCGCACATACGTCGAAAATCGGTCTTGGCGGCACGGTTTCAACCTCTTACAGCGACCCGTTCACGGTTGCGCGCCAATTTGCGTCCCTTGACCTTTTAAGTGGCGGACGGGCTGCATGGAACATTGTCACAACCCCGCTTGAAGGGACCGCCAAAAATTATGGCCGTCCTCATCCCGACCATACATTGCGTTATGAAATCGCCAGCGAATATATCGACGTGGTCAAAGGGCTATGGTCTTCATGGGAAGAAGATGCATTCGTTCGTAACCGCGAAACCGGCCAGTTTTTCGATCCGAAAAAAATGCACCGCGTCAATCATCACGGCAAGTTTTTCTCGGTAGAAGGGCCGCTCAATATCCAGCGTTCCCTACAAGGCGAACCGGTCATTTTCCAGGCTGGCGCATCCGAATCCGGCATTCATTTCGCCTCCAAATATGCCGAGGCGGTCTTTACCCATATCAGAGATATTGACGAAGCTAGAAACTATGCCAAGCGCATCAGAGATGGAGCGGTTGCACATGGTCGCTCGCTCAATGATGTGAAGATTTTTCCGGGTATCAGCCCGATTGTAGGGCGCACCAAAGAAGAGGCGGAAGAAAAATTCCGCGAAATCCGCAATCTCGTCAATATCGAAGATGCGCTTGCCTATCTTGGCCGCTATTTCGATCATCACGACTTTGCACAATATGATCTCGACAAACCTTTCCCCGAAATTGGCGACATCGGGAAAAACAGTTTCCGTTCAACGAGCGACCACATCAAGCAAGAGGCGAAAGAAAAAGGCCTGACTTTACGTGAAGTGGCACTCAAGGTAACCACCCAACGTGGCGATTTTATCGGCAGTTATGACGACGTTACCAATCGCATTATCGAATGGTTTGACAGCGGCGCTGCCGACGGTTTCATCCTCACTATGCAGGTAAGCGGCCAAGGCTTCGACGATTTTTCTGCCGAAATCTTGCCTCGCCTTGAAGAACGCGGCTATTTCGATCGCAAGCTCCATCACAACACTTTGCGTGAAAATCTTGGCCTTGCCATTCCCTCGAACCGTTATGCCGAAAAACAGCAAATTGTTGCTGCTTGAAGCCGAAAGGACAAAACATGAGCAAAGTGATCGCTTTTTCCGGCAGTTTCAACCGGCCATCAAAAACCAGCGCTCTCGTCAATTACATAGGCAAGGAAGTTGCCCGAAAATTCGGTACCGAGGTTCAGAGCTATGATCTTCTGGATGTCGGAACCTCGCTGGGACTTGCCCAGCGTGCCGACAAGCTTGAGCCGAAAGGCCAACAAATTATTGAAGAGCTGACTTTGGCAGACGCCATTATTATCGGCAGTCCGGTCTATAAAGGCAGTTATCCGGGATTATTCAAACATTTCATCGATCTCATCGAGCCTGAAAGACTTTACGGAAAACCTGTTCTTCTTTCCGCAACCGGTGGCGGCGACCGTCATGCTTTGATGGTCGAACATCAATTACGCCCGCTTTTCGGTTTCTTCATGGCGCATAGCCTGCCAACCGCTATTTATGCTTCATCACGTGATTTCGGGCCGGATAATGAAATCCAGTCGCAAGATCTTATTTCCCGCATTGATAAGGCTGTCGACCAATTCCTTCCCTTCCTCAAAAGCCAACCGGTCGATGCTGCCAGTCAAAAAACGACCATTCAACTGACAAGGGAAAATAACGACGTTCTTCCTCTTGCGGCTAATTCCTGAGGGAGAAAAGGCAATGAAACAATTTGTTTTTACGAGCCTCAAGGATCCGCGAGCCGCGCGGCTGCGCGCCGCCTTGATAGAAGAATATGATAGCCGCTACGGTACCTTCTATGATGAAGAAGGTGCCAAAGCCGAGCTCGACCGCTATCCGGCTGAAGACTTCGCCCCGCCAAGGGGAAATTTTCTTCTTTTGATTGACGGAAATGAGACGATCGGTGGCGGTGCTTTCAAATTTTTCGATGACACAACAGCCGAATTCAAACGCATCTGGATTGATAATGGTTATCGCCGTCAGGGCCTTGCGGCGCTCATTCTCGACAAACTCGAACGGCAAGCGCAATTACAAGGGTATAAACGCGTTTATCTCACCACCGGCTTTCGCCAGCCGGAGGCTGTCAATCTCTATCTGAAAAATGGCTATACCAATCTTTTTGATTTGAATGGCGATTGGGAAGCTTATCGCCATTTGCCTTTTGAAAAAGACATCCGCAACAAAAATCACGAACACAATCTTGATCGGGATCATGGTCTCGATCATCATTTGCAGTCATTCTCACCTGTCAAAGCCGAAAGCGCATTGCCGCCGACAAGCCTTTGAAAAGGAGCCCCCATGTCATCACTAACAGATATTCACACTCCCGAATTGTCCGCAAAATTTGACCCTGAAACAAATCAATACTCGGATTGCAAGGTCGTCCCCGCGCGCTATCCGTTGCGAATGTTCGGCACGGTTTTTTCTGTTCTTGTGATCGCGGTTATTCTATATTCGGTTTTAACAAATGAAAAATGGGGTTGGCCGGTTTTCGCAACATGGTTTTTCTCCGAGCCGGTTCTTGCAGGCCTTGGCCGCACAATCTTGCTCACCATCCTTGCAACGATATCCGGTTCATTGCTGGGAACATGTCTGGCATTGGCCCGTGTTTCGAAATCGCCGCTGCTTGCCGGCCTGTCATGGAGCTATATCTGGTTATTGCGCTCCGTGCCGCTCATTGTGCTTTTGCTCATTCTCAACAATCTGGGCTATCTTTATGAGAGTATCCGCCTCACCAATCCGTTGAATGGCGAAATACTCGTCAATTACCCGATGGTATCTTTGCTGACACCTTTTCTGGCCGCTTTCATCGGCTTGACACTCAACCAGTCTGCATTTTTTGCCGAAATCGTTCGCGGCGGCATTTTGTCTGTCGATAACGGCCAGCATGAGGCCGCCGCTTCGCTCGGTCTATCGAAAAAACGGCAAGTCTTGCGCATCGTCTTGCCGCAAGCCATGCGCACTATTCTTCCTACCGGTTTTAACGAAATTATCGGTTTGGCCAAAGGAACCTCTATGGTTTACGTTTTGGCCTTGCCGGAATTGTTTTATACCGTTCAGGTTATCTATCGGCGCAATCTTGAAGTAATACCGCTCTTGATGGTTGCAACCGTCTGGTATCTGGTCATTATGACGGTGCTTTCGATTGTTCAGTATTATATTGAAAGCATCTATGCAAAAGGCGCCGTGCGCAATCCTTCGGAACTGGCTTTTTCACGGATTGAACGTGGCCTTGGTAACCTTGCCCGTCATGTCCCGTTTTTAAAAATACCGTCGGCATCGACAGCGGAAGACAAATTGACGTTAAGCGATCAAATTGAAGACTTGGCAGAGGGCGAGGATCCATCGCTTGACGAGTGCCAGCATCCGGCCTTTGGCAATCTTTATTCGGGTGAAGGTGCAGAAGTCAATGTTCACAATGTGTCGAAATATTTCGGCGCTAACAAAGTGTTGGACAATGTCAGTCTTACAGTGCCGGCAGGGAGTGTAACCGTTATTCTTGGACCATCCGGTTCCGGAAAATCGACGTTGCTCAGAACAATCAACCATCTTGAACGCGTTGATAGCGGCTTTATTGATGTTGATGGCGAATTGATCGGCTATCGCAGAGAAGCAAATACGCTTTATGAACTGAAAGAAAAAGACATTCTGAAACAACGCGCCGATATTGCCATGGTGTTCCAGAATTTCAATTTGTTTCCGCATTTGACTGTTCTCGAAAACATTATCGAAGCACCGACGCAAGTTAAAAAACTTCCCCATAAAAAGGCGGTTGAAGAAGCGCTTGATTTGCTGTCCCGCGTTGGTTTGAAAGACAAAGCCAATGTTTATCCGCGGCAGCTTTCGGGTGGGCAACAACAACGTGTTGCCATTGCCCGTGCATTGGCGCTTCGCCCAAAAGTTCTGCTGTTTGATGAACCGACTTCCGCCCTTGATCCCGAGCTTGTCGAAGAAGTGCTCGATGTCATCAAAGAGCTCGCCCGTACAGGTTCGACACTTATCGTCGTCACCCACGAAATCGGGTTTGCCCGCGAAGTCGCTGATACGATCGTCTTCATGGAAAGCGGAAAAATAGTTGAAACAGGAAGTCCCGAAGAGGTCTTCAACCACACGAAACAGGCAAGAACAAAAGCCTTTTTAAACAAGGTTTTAAAATAATACGCCACTTTGAAAAATCGGCAATTTGCCAAATATTATGAGGTTTTTTATGAGTTTATTCGGTAATAATTTCGGCGTCAAAACACTGCTTATCGCGGCAAGTTTGGCATTTTCGCAAGCATCGTGGTCTGAAACTGTGCCACTTGATCTATCGGTAGAACAGCCCGGTCGCCCGCATACGACTTTCAGTCAGGAACGCGCCAACGAAGTTGCCAATGTGCCTTTCGTGAAAAAGGATACATTGACAATCGCATTCAGCACGAACAGCAGCCTTCCCTTGCACGACTATGCAAGCGACGCAAAAACATGGATAGGATCGGATGCCGATATTATTTCAGCCATCGCCGAACGTATGGGCAAAAAACTCGAATTCATCAATATCAATTGGGAAGATTGGCCGTTGGGTCTATCAAGCGGCAAATATGACGGTGTCATTGCCAATCTGACAGTGACTGAAGAGCGCAAAGAAAAATTCGATTTTGCTACCTACCGCCACGATGTCATCGGCATCTATGTCAAGAAATCGAGCCCCATCAAAGAAATTAAAGAAGCAAAGGATATTGCCGGTTTGCGGGTAATTACCGATGCCGGTACAAATCAGGAAAAACTTCTGCTTCAGTGGAATGATGAAAATGTCAAAAACGGTTTGAAACCGGTAGAAGTTCAATATTATGATGACCGTGCATTGCAAACGCTGGCTTTGGACAGCGACCGCGCCGATGCCATTTTCAGTGTCAACGCCATGCAATCGCTTGTAGCCGCCACAACCGGTAAAACAAGACTGGTTGGCACCATCAACGGGGGTTGGCCACTAACCGCCGATATCGGTATCGGTTTGCCTAAAAATAGCCCGCTCACCAAACCCGTTTCGGATTGTATCAATGATATAATTGCCGATGGAACATATGAAAAAATCCTCAAACGTTGGAATTTGACGGAAGAAGCCATTTCGCAATCGCAAATCAATCCTCCCGGCTTGCCGAAACCTAAAGCTAAATAAAAATCAAGCCAAATAACAGTCCGGCCAAAAAGAGTTCGGCGCAAGTCGAACTCCGGTCAAAGAACTATAAAGTTGTCACGCTAACCGTGAGGCCCCCCATGAAGAAGACCAAAATTTTCGTTCCATTATTTTTCATCGTCTTCCTTGCGGAAACGGTGCTCAACGCTTACGGGCTTGACCAGAAACCCTTTTTTGACACCACTGCCGAACAGAGGGGACGCATTCACGTAGGCAAAAATGACGACGCAATCAAAGCAATTCCGCCAGACTATCATTTTGTCAAACCGGACACATTTACTGTTGCTGTTGCCCCGAGCGACCCGCCATTATTGTTTTATGCAAATGATGCCAAAACGCCCATCGGTTCGGAAGCGGACTTTGCCTCCGCAATCGCCGAAAGTTTAGGTAAAAAGCTCGAGCTCGTTCCCATTCCGTGGGTCGACTGGCCACTCGGTTTATCTTCCGGCAAATATGACGCGGTGCTTGCAAATGTCGGCGTTACCGAAGCACGCAAAAAGAAGTTCGATTTTTCCAGCTATCGTCAGGGTATCCATGGATTTTACGTAAGAACCGACAGCCCGATCAAAAAGGTCGAAAAACCCGAAGACCTCGCCGGATATCGGGTTGTTGTCGGCAGCGGAACCAATCAGGAACGCATTATGTTGCGTTGGAATGATATTGTTACTCGTGAAAATCTGAAGCCGATAGCACTTCAGGACTATGACGATAGTGCTGCAAGACTTCTTGCCATACAGTCAGGGCGGGCTGATGTGATTGTCGCTCCACATGCAAAACTGGCTTACATGGCATTGCGTGATGGCAATTTGCGCAAAGTCGGGACACTTCTTGCCGGTTGGCCCGATCGTTCCGACGTTTCGGTCGCGACGAGAAAATCGAGTGGTCTTGCCGAACCGGTTACAATTGCAATCAACGGACTTATAAAGTCGGGAGTTTACAGAAAAATTCTCGAGAAATGGCATCAGGAAGATGAAGCACTCGACGTTTCAGAAACCAATCCCCAAGGCATGGCAGAAGAATAGCGGAGAATTATCCCCATGAAAATCCATAACAATATTACTGAACTCGTCGGCAAGACCCCGCTTGTCGAGCTTCATCATTACGGCAAAAAACATCATTTGAAATCAAGAATTATTGCCAAACTGGAATATCTCAATCCGGCAGGCAGTATCAAAGACCGTGCCGCTTTGAATATGATTAATGAAGCGGAAAAATCCGGTAAGCTGAAAAAGGGCGATACTATTGTCGACATTACAAGCGGCAATACAGGCATTGCGCTTGCCGCTGTGGCGGCTGCCAAAGGCTATGCAACGAAATTCTATGTAAGCGATAATATCAGCGCCGACAAAATAAAACTTCTCAAGCTTTATGGTGCGGAAGTGGTTCCGGTTGAAAATTCTTTTTTCATGGATCCGGAAGCATTGGAAAAAATGGCTGCCCGCATCGTTTCGGAAAACCCGAACGCCTTTTTTATCGACCAATTGGCCAACCCCGATAATCCGAAGGTTCATATTGTCTCGACCGGCCCTGAAATCTGGGAAGATACAGACGGTCAGGTGGATATTCTGGTCTGTGCCATGGGTACAGGCGGAACGGTTTCGGGAACCGGAAAATATTTGAAATCGAAAAATCCCAAAATCAAAGTTGTTATTGCAGAACCGGCAGAAACCTCGCTTCCAAGTGAAGAAAATCCCTATCCGGATGAAATCGACGGGGTGCACAAGGTAAGCGAAGTACCCGCAGAGTCTCTGCCAAAGAACTATGCGGCAGAAGTGGTTGATGAAATTTTTTCACTCGACACCGCGGATGCTCTTAATGTTCAACGTGATCTCTTAACGACAGAGGGAATATTCCCAGGTGTTTCGGCCGCTGCCATTTTATGGACAGCAACCCGCCTTGCCGAACGGGAAGAAAATAAAGGCAAAATGATTGTTGCAATTTTCCCTGATAGTGGCGAACGTTATTTGAGTGCTGCAACAAAGAATTGAAGCAATTGCATATTTGCGGGCAGAAGCCGATCTGCCCGTAAATTTTTTAGGAACATTTGCAGTTTCAAGTTTTTCATTCCCCGTAATGACTTTTTGCAAAAACTCAAAACAGAACGGAAAAGCTTTTATTCTGTCAACGCCGAAGACCAAAAACTTTTTATTTTCGATTTTAACCACGTCATTCGGTTAAACAAAATCAGACCATACAACCAGAAACAGGATTTTTATAATCTGCCTCGCGCTGGAATCAAACAGGAACGATCAAACGAACGGCAATAAACTTCAGACATGAATTGGCATTTTAAGCCACGCATTTTCCAGCTCTGCATATTTGCAGGTAACACGCGCATTGGCTTTTAAGATTTAAACAACTAGCCGTTCAGTTTGAAAAAACAAATGCCTAAAGAAAGCGCGAGTAAGCTGGTTTAAAAAGCGCCAAGCTTTTGGCGTTGTTTCTCTACCAATACAATGAACCGTTTATTTGCCGTTACAAAATTGTTTGGTAATTTCCGCCACATGATGACCGAGATATTTGGCTGTGTTCAGATCTTCTATTTTCGGCGTGACATCCGGTGACGCATTGTCCGACTGCGCCATAGCACCGAGCCAGCTTCCAATACCATTAAGATCATTGCGTGTTTTACCGGAAAGCAGACCGAGATTGACCCATATCATCGCATGTTGGGCGGCAAAAAGGCTCATTGTCATCAAACTGTTGAGCTTGTCGCCATGTTCGGCTCCCGAATTGGTAAAACCTGCCGCAATCTTGTTGCGCCATTTCTGTTCAACAAAAGCCGGACCGGTTGAATCTTCCATGAATTGTTTGAAACGTGCACTCACGGTTCCATTATAGGTAGGCGAGCCGAAAATGATCGCATCGACATTTTCAAGCAGGTTCCAATCGACCGGTTTTTCATCAAGCCCGATCAAAAATGTTTCAGCATTTTGTACTTCTTTCGCTCCCTCTTCGACATAATGCGCCAATTTTTCCGTGTGCCCGAAGCCACTATGATAAACAATTGCTATTTTCATCTTCACCAAAACCTCTAAAAAACCGTGACTGATCGGGAAAGAAAAACTCTATCTTCCGGTCATCGAAAATCCACTTTTAACAATATTTTATCGTTCTGTTTTCTTCGATTTTTTTATTAAAGCTATGATTGATATTCATGAATAGTAAAACCAAGCACACTGGCATTATTTCAAACAAAATGGTCGCAAAACGATTTGAATAAAATTTGTGCCACACGTTTTCACTTTCGCTTTTTCGCCTCAGGCTTTCATTTTGTATTCCGGTTAATATTCCTTTTTTCATGAATTCTATTCATCACTTCAAACAATTCTACCTCGCTAAACATTCCTCTTCCCATGACGTAAATTTAAAGGAGTTGAGGGAGGGAATAAAATTAGAAGGAATGGAACACGATGGAACAACTAAAAAACATGCATTCGTTGAATGGCAACCGTCGGCAGGTTCTCACCGCTTTGGCTCTATTGATGGCAGCGCCGCTTTTCACAGCACTGCCGCAAGCTGCACGAGCACAAGAATTGCAGTCGCATAAGAATTTTAAAGGGACAACAACAATGATAAGCAAAAAACGTGTTCTGGGTTCCGGTGCAAATAGTCTTGAAGTCTCTGCTATGGGGCTTGGATGCATGGTCATGACCGGTGCACACGGGCCGATTGCCGACCATCAGGAAATGGTCAAGCTCATCCGCACTGCTTTCGATCAGGGCGTGACACTTTTTGACACGGCGGAAGTTTATGGACCGCTTTTGAACGAAACACTTGTTGGCGAAGCTGTTGAACCTTTCCGCAATGAAGTGGTGATCGAAACGAAATTCGGTTTCAACATTGTAGACGGAAAACAATTACCGGGTTTCAACAGCAAACCGGATCATATCCGCGCTGTTGTTGAAGGTTCATTAAAACGGTTGCGCACCGATCATATCGATCTTCTTTATCAACATCGTGTCGATCCGGATGTACCGATCGAAGATGTGGCAGGAACTGTCAAAGACCTTATCAGGCAAGGAAAAGTTTTGCATTTCGGCCTTTCGGAAGCGAGTGTCAAAACAATCAAGCGCGCTCATGCCGTGCAGCCGGTCACAGCTTTACAAAGCGAATATTCGTTAATGTGGCGCGAACCCGAAAAACGCATTTTCCCGGCAATTGAAGAAATGGGCATCGGTTTTGTGCCATTCAGCCCATTGGGGCGCGGCTATCTCACAGGTGTCCTCAACGAAAATACCAAATTCATGAAAACCGATTTGCGTTATGGCAAGCCGCGTTATTCGGCAGAAAACATGAAAGCGAACCGCCCCTTTGTGGATGCACTTGATAAACTTGCTTTGGATAAAGGTGTCACCGGACCACAACTTGCACTGGCCTGGTTACTAAAACAACATCCGTGGATTGTGCCAATACCGGGCACAACGAAGCTTGCCCATCTTAATGAAAATCTCGCAGCCGTGGATATTACATTGGATGATGCGGATGTTGAAAAAATCAACCGCACTTTGTCGGCAATTCCAATTCATGGCGACCGTTACGGGCCGGAAGAAGCCAAAGCCATCGACCATGATGACGATTAATTAACGGTAAGAAAAGGTGATCTCTGATGAGCCAGATTGGCAAAGGCAAGGATGAAACTATTATCGAACCGCTTCAGCCGATCATTGATGCCCATCATCACCTTTTCGACCGTCCTCCGCTTACCTATCTTTTGAAGGATTATCTCGAAGATGCCCGCTCTGGCCATAATATTATCGCTTCGGTTTATGTAGAAACACAGGCTTTCATATCTCATTCAGGGCCGGAAGTTATGCGCCCTGTTGGTGAAGTAGAATTTGCAAACGGTGTAGCGGCAATGTCCGACAGCGGCGTTTATGGCAAAATCAAAGTAGCGGATGGAATTGTCGGATATGCCGACTTGCGTTTTGGCGAAAAAATTGCACCGCTCCTTGATACATGTCTTGAACGGGCAGGCACTCGCTTTAAAGGTGTCAGACAAAATATCATTGATGATAAAAGCCCGTTGCCATTCAAATTTGTGACCAATAGGCCACCGCATGACCTTGTAAACCACCCCGATTTTACAAAAGGTCTTGCCGAAGTTGAAAAGCGCCATCTCACATTCGACATTGGCGCTTTTCACCACCAATTGCTACAAATTGCGAAGCTTGCCGATACTTTTCCCGACCTTGTTATTGTGTTGAACAATATGGGGCACGTTATGGCTTTGGGTCTTGACGAGAGAGAAAAGAAAGAAGCGCTTCAAACATGGCGAAACAATCTTCGAGAGCTTGCAAAACGACAAAATGTCGTCTGTAAAATTGGCGGGCTAGGTCTGCCGTTTTTCGGTTTCAATTTGCACGAGCGTAAAGATGTCGTCACCAGTAAAGAGCTTGTCACACTCTGGCGGCCTTATATTGAAACAGCAATAGAAGCTTTTGGCGTTGAACGCGCGATGATGGAAAGCGATTATCCGATGGACGGGCGTTCATGCGGATATGTGCCGCTATGGAACGCGTTAAAATTATGCGTTTCGGGCGCATCAAAAGAAGAAAAAGACAATCTGTTTTATAAAGTTGCAGCCAAGACCTATCGCATCAACATTGAGGGGCTTGTTTGAATGGCAGGTTTTCATAAACAATTGGTGAGGCGACTTGCCACCGGTTTCTTCGGTTTATTTTCAGGTCTTTTCCTTTCAATTCTCGCATTTCTAGCTGTTTCAAGTGAAGAAGCGCAAAGCCAAACTTTGAAAGGTGAAAATGACATGAACCAGATCGATATTGTTTTTAACGATACCGGAAAAACCTGCACGATCAAGCTTGATGACAGCGATGAAGCGCGTGATTTAATAAGTGAGTTGCCGCTCGAACTCACACTTGAAGATTTTAACAAAACCGAAAAAATTGCCACCTTGCCGAAAAAGCTTGATGTCAAAACACAGCCAAAAGGATTTAATCCCAAAAAAGGTGACGTTACCTATTATATTCCTTGGGGTAATCTTGCCATTTTTACACGCGATTTCCGCTTTTCGGAAAATCTTGTGCATCTGGGAACGCTTTCCGGTTGCATGGAAAATTTTGACCAACAGAAGACTATTCCCATAAGACTTGAAAAAAGCACAATCTCGAACGCCCGCTAGCCTTCAGAACTCGGGACAGTAACAAATCTCGCCCGTTCGGTCGTGAAAAAAGCGTGTTGAAACTCGTGTTTCTGGTTAAAGCGACGGCTTTATTGATCTGTCAGTCATTTCATATTCGAGGGGAACAATGAAATTTTTGAATGATCGTGACGTTTCACAAATTTTATAGATGTGAGTGGAGCAATATCAATTTTAAACAAAGATGAAAGTGGCGCTTTCAACACATCAATCATAACCATTCGCAAAAAATTGGCGTCGGCGACAATTAATGTCGGTTCGGCATAATTGACTTGTTCAAGCCATTCTGCGGTCTTGTCATAAAGGGTTTTGAAAGAGGTTCCCCCATGCGGGGCTGAATAAGGGTCACTCAACCATTGTTCAAGTTCGTCTTCCTCTTCATTTGCGAGTTCTTTCAAGGCTTTCGCGTGCCAATGCCCGTAATCGATAACAGGAATTAAGAAATCTATTTTGAATTCCAGCCCCAATAATTCGACCGTGCGGATAGATGAGGTAAGATTGGCGCAAACAATATTCATGCCCTTTTGAACCGAAAATTTTTCGGGCAAAAGAACATCGCTATCAAGACTTTCATTACCGGGAAAAATGCCACGCTGTTCGGCGCGTGTCATGCCATGAGTCATAATAATAATTTCCGCCATTTGCTTCCCGATCTTTTTTGTTTTTTCCAAACACGATCAATTTCTAAATTGTCACAGACAGTAATCTAGTAGTTTCAAACAGAATTTGACAGGGATTTTGCTTGAGACTATGGTGAGCCTCACATTCAATTTCGTGGAACCCGGTGCCAATCCGGGGCGGTCGCGCCACTGTGACTGTCTACCAATCATGGGACAGAAGCCAGAACTTCGATTTGATTGCATTTTCCTTAAACTCAAGGACGCGTTATCCTGAAGGAGGTTTCATGTCTATTAAAACGGCGCATGCGCCGCAAACCATATTTGTTCCGACCAAAACCATTCCGGTCAAAGCCATTTTGCCATGGGCTATATTTGGCGGTCTTATTTGCCTCATCGCACTTTATTTCATCACTACAGAGCAAGGTGCATTGTCGCTTTTCAGCGGCACCACCATTCATGAATTCGTTCATGATGGACGCCATCTTCTCGGCTTTCCATGTCACTGAGGAGATAGAATAATGGGTTCACTCCTTTATCGGGGCATGCTTGTCGGCCTCGTTGCCGGTCTTATTGCGTTCGGATTTGCCCGCCTTTACGGCGAGCCTTATGTTGATCGTGCCATTGCTTTTGAAGAATCCCATGAAGCGGCAGAGGAAGCACAAAGCGACCATTCCCATGAAGCTGAAGAAGAAGTTGTCAGCCGAAAAACACAGGCCGGTTTTGGCCTTTTGACTGCACTTGTGGTTTTTGGTGCCGGTGCAGGCGGGCTTTTTTCCTGTTTTTGCAGCTATGCCTTTGGCCGTTTGGGAAAATTGAACATCATGGCCACAAGTCTACTGATTTCGGCTTCTGCCTTTATTTCAGTGGTACTGGTGCCGCAGTTGAAATATCCATC
Organism: Bartonella sp. M0192; assembly: GCF_016102305.1. Taxonomy (NCBI): domain Bacteria; kingdom Pseudomonadati; phylum Pseudomonadota; class Alphaproteobacteria; order Hyphomicrobiales; family Bartonellaceae; genus Bartonella; species Bartonella sp. M0192. Next base: position 2,404,444 of record NZ_JACFOU010000001.1, read on the forward strand.
CAACCCGCCAGCGGTCGGGCAACCTGAAACCATTGTTTCGCGTACCGAAGACTATTTCGCCCTTATTCTGGTGTCACTCCTTGCCATGGTTCTGGTTTATGTTGTGGCAAACCGGCTTAAAGCCAAATTCGGCGGGCTTAATGCGGCGATTATTGCCATGATCGGCTATGCCGTATTCATGGGTATCGTCTATTTCATTATGCCGGTTGTCAACGAAGTTCCGGCCGACTTTTCGGCTGATGTCTTGTGGCATTTCCGCATGGCGACTTTCGGTATTCAGGCCATATTGTGGCTGATACTCGGTGTCGGTTTCGGTTATCTTGCCGAAAGACATATGAAAAAACTTTAGCGGGGGATCGCAAGGAATAGTTAAAGCGGAAATTTCACGAAAAACTTTTTGTCTTCGACAAGTTAGCTTCTGTCTTCGACGGGGAATTTGTGCAACTTTCCGCTTCTATTCCTTGCATCACCAATTCACTTTCTGTCATACTCTTTGTCTTCATAACAGAAGGGTTTAGCCTTTTGTTTGTTTTGGCGCGGCTTTCGACCGGTCGCGGATTTTTAAAAAACAGGACAACGAGAATTTTATGAAAATTTACATTTCAGCCGATATAGAGGGGGTGGCCGGTGTGGTTATCCCTCAGCAATGTTCATCCGGCAATGCCGAATATGAACGGGCGCGCCGCCTGATGACCAATGAAGTCAATGCTGCAGTTACCGGCGCATTTGAAGCCGGTGCGAAAGAAGTTGTTGTGAACGATTCCCATGGTGCAATGGTCAATCTCGTTCCCGAACTCCTTCATCCCGATGCCGAACTTATTCAGGGAAAACCGAAACCGCAAAATATGGCTTGCGGGCTTGCCGATGGCGATTTCGATATGGTTTTTCTTGTTGGCCACCATGCCGGAGCAAGCCTTGAAGGTGTGCTTGCCCACACCACCAACAGTCGCGCTTTCCGTGCTGTCTATCTTGGCGACAAACGATTGGGTGAACCCGGCATTTATGGCGCTTATGCGGGCGAACTCGGTATTCCTGTCGGGCTTTTAACCGGCGACAATTGCCTTGAAGAACAAAACAGGGAATTCTTCCCCAAAGCGAGATTTGCAACAGTCAAACACGCTTATGCCAATCGTGCCGCGCGTTCTCTTTCGCCCACAAAATCTTGCGAAAAAATAAAAACAGCCGCCTTTGAAGCCGTCAAGAACCGGCATGAAATGAAGCCCTTTATTATACGCCCTCCTTTTATGGTGAAATTCGAGGTTCTTTTACCGGCCCTTGCCGATCAGGCCGCACATCTACCTCCTGCCAAGCGTATTGATGCGGTAACAATCGGCTTTGACTGCAATTCGGTTCGTGATGCAATCGGCTGGATGAGCGCTGTTTCTGCACTTGCCGCTTCGGTCATGTGAGAGAAAGCTTGAACTTTGCTTGAACCATGAAAGCGGGCGAAAGCCCGCTTTTTCTTCTTTTTGAGGCGACCGGTTTCCCATTCAAACAATATGGGATATGACCCGCTTTCAATGGTAGAATATGACCGGCTTTTCGATTGTGACGCTTCAAATTTCCGCGCTGATCTTGGAACATTTTACAAAAGCGGGCTTATGATTTTTCCGGCTTAAAAATGTTCCCGAAAAGAAAGCTTACAAACCGGTATGGAAATAAAATTCTGAAACCGACTTCAAAGCAGAGATGCCAAGCAAAGGGAAACAGTTTCCCCTTCGCTTGACAAACTTAACGAACAATCACCAATTGCCGGAAAATCAATAAATGCCGGTATGGATTTCACCATCCTGCCCCATCCATGCGCGATACATTCCCTCGCTATTGAAAGGCAGACACACTTCGCCCTTGGCATTGACGGCAATAAGCCCGCCCTCGCCGCCGATTTTTGCGAGATCTTTGACAACCGATTGCGCGGCTTCTTCAAGTGTTTCTTTTCCCCAGCGGATACGGGCGTCGATTTCGTGCGCAGCGGCATAGCGGATAAAATATTCGCCATGTCCGGTTGCCGAAACTGCACAGGTTTTGTCATCTGCCCATGTACCGGCACCGATAACCGGACTATCGCCGACACGACCGGGGAACTTGGCAGTCATTCCGCCAGTGGATGTTGCCGACGCCACATGGCCGAAAACGTCGCAGGCAACCGCGCCGACTGTGCCGTGGCGCCGTGACGGGTCATTTTCTTCCCCACCATTGCGGCGCCGTTCCATTTCCTGCTCAAGCGCTTTCATGCGCCGTTCGGTGTAAAACCATTCGGCCGGCTTGATCTCGAGCCCGATCTCGCGGCAAAATTCATTTGCACCTTCACCGGCAAGAAAAACATGTTCGGTTTTTTCCATAACAGCGCGGGCTGCAAGAACCGGATGACGCGGCCCGAAAATTCCGGCAACGGCTCCGGCATTCCTGTCGCGGCCATCCATAATGGCCGCATCCATTTCCTGCGTGCGTTTGGTGGTATAAACGGCACCACGACCGGCATTGAAAAGCGGATCGTCTTCCAGTGCCATAACGGAAGCGGTGACCGCGTCAATGGCCGAGCCATTCGCCTTCAGTACAGCGCGCCCTGCCTCGAGTGCCAATGTCAATCCATGACGATAGGCTTTTTCCTTTTCTTCCGTCATATCTTTCGAGCGCATTGTGCCGGCGCCACCATGAATGGCGATAACCGGTTTTACAGGAGACGACATTTCAAAGTCCTTTCAAAAAACCATTTCAGGCTATTTTAAAAAAATAGCATTTCGACGCCGGTCAATTGACGTCGATTTTGGGATCTAGCGCGTCACGCAAGCCATCGCCGAAAACATTGAAGGCCAAAACCGTAACGAAAATTGCAATACCCGGATAAAGGGTGAGGTGGTCGGCAACGCCCATATAGCTGCGCCCTGCGGCAAGCATTGCGCCCCATTCGGAGCTTGGTGGTTGTGCCCCAAGGCCGATAAAGGAAAGGCTTGCAGCGGTTAAAATTGACGTGCCGATACGCATGGAAAAATAGACAATCACATTAGGCAAGGTTCCGGGCAGCAAATGGCGCAAGACAATCATATGATCGGAAACACCGATGGCACGCGCCGCGTCAATATAGACAGCCTTTTTCATCGAAAGCGTTGTACCGCGCGAAAGGCGGGCAAAAACCGGTACAGAAAACACGGCAACCGCATAAATCACATTATCAATTCCCGGCCCCAGAATGGCAATGACGGCAATGGCAAGCAAAATGCCGGGGAAGGCAAACAGCACATCGGAAATGCGCATAATAAGCGAGTCAAGAAAGCCGCCATAAAAGCCTGCAAGAATTCCCAGAAACACCCCGATAAGACCGCCAAGCGTAACCGACAGAAAACCGACAGCCAGAGAAATACGCCCACCATAAATGATGCGGGTAAATATATCGCGGCCATATTCATCGGTTCCTGCCCAGTGGGCGGCAGATGACCCCTGCAAAATGGCATTATAATCGGCACTATTGGGATCAAGCGTCATGAATAAGGGAGCGAAAATAGCCGAGCCGATCAACAAAAGCAGAAAAACAAGCGCCACAATTGCCGCTTTCTGGCGCGCGAAACGACGCAAAAATTCGCCGAAGGGCTTGCGCGTTGCCTCGGCAACAAGTGTATCGGATGAAGTGTTCGCACTCATGAGTAACGGATCTCCGGATTAACAAAAGCATAGAGAACATCAACCAGAAGATTGATGAGGATGAACTCTAGTGAAAAGAGCAATATCAGCGCTTGAAGAACCGGATAGTCGCGATAGGAGACTGAATCGATCAACAGTCTTCCAAGCCCCGGCCATGAAAACACTGTTTCGACAACAATCGAACCACCAAGCAAAAAGCCGAATTGCAGACCCACCATGGTGATGACCGGAATAAGCGCATTGCGCAATGTGTGTTTCCATGTCACCAGACGTTCGGGAACCCCCTTGGCGCGCGCTGTGCGGATATAATCCTCACGCGATATTTCGATAAAGGCCGAACGTGAAAAGCGCGCCATCACGGCGGCAACCCCGACGCCGAGTGTAAACGATGGCATGATAAAATGAAGTGCCGTTCCATAACCGCCGGTTGGAAGAAGGCCAAGGCGCACAGAAAAGAGATTGATCAAGAGAAGACCAAGCCAGAACACCGGAAAGGAAATACCTGAAACGGCCACAACCATACCGGTATAATCCTGCCAACGCCCTCTTTTGACCGCCGAAAAAACACCGATGAGTAGCCCCAATATGGTTGACCAGATCATCGAAAAGACGGTGAGCCAGACAGTTGGCATAAAACGTTCGCCGATTTCTGTTGAAACGGGTTTGCGGGTTTTCAAGGATTCGCCAAAATCACCATGAACAGCGTTTTCCACAAAGGTCACATATTGCGCCCATACCGGCCGATCAAGACCAAGTTGCGAGCGCATGGCTTCCACTGTTTCCGCATCGGCATCAACACCGGCCGCAAGGCGGGCAGGATCGCCCGGCAAAAGCCGGACAAAACCGAATACGATGAGTGATATAACAAATATCACCGGTATGATGGAAAGCAGGCGTTTGATAATAAAAGCAAACATCGAAAATCCCGAACTTTAGAGTGAACGGCGCGAACACGCGCCTATTCTCCGTTATTATCCAGTTTAAAAACCCGTGTTCCAATTGCTAACCACAGGTTCAATTCAAAAAACTCCGTTTCAATCGGTAAACTTTGCATCTTTCAAAAGAAAACCGCCATCCGGCAATGCATAAACACCTTCAAGGTTCTTTGTTTTGCCGGAAAGCACATCTTTCTGGCCAAGGAATATCCACGGTGCATCCTGAAAGATGATCTTTTGCGCTTTGCCGTAAAGCTCGGCGCGTTTCGTGTCATCTGCCGTTTTAACGGCATCTGAAAGATCCTTGTCGACTTCGGCATTTTTATAATAGGCAACGTTGAAGAGATTGGGCGGGAAGCTTTCGCTGGAAAAAAGCGGGCGCATTCCATAATCGGCATCGGCAGTTGATGCCGACCAGCCGCCAAACTGCATTTGCACTGTCGATTCTTCGGGTGTTCTTGCCCCCCAGACGCGGTCAGCCTCGACACCGGCTTCAAGTGGTGTAACATTCACTTTGATATTTACCGCCGCCAATTGTTGTTGCAAAAACTGCAAACCACGAATGACCATAGTGCTGTTTTTGCCAAAAATTTCGGTGTTGAAACCATTCGGATAACCGGCGTCTGTCAAAAGCTGTTTGGCTTTTTCGATATTATATTCATACTCTCCGACATTGGTGTAATATTTCAGAAGTGGCGGAATAGGTGATGTGGCCGGTTCACAAAAACCGTTCATCACCACTTTGCAGAAGGCATTTTTATCAACTGCATAATTCATAGCCTGACGTACACGCACATCGTCAAACGGCTTTTTCATTGTGTTGATTGCCACATAATATTCCGAAATCGACGGTTCTTTCGTCACAACCAGATTGGGCATCTTCTGCGCAACGGCAAAAAGTTCCGGCGGAAAATCGGGAACAAATTGCACTTCTTGCGCCTGCAACATGGCAAAACGTGCACCATTTTCCGGTACCGAACGGATGGTGACACCATCTACGCCGACAGTGCCATTCCAGTAATGGTCGTTTTTTATGACTTCAAGCGTGTCGCTTGAACGGTTTTTGAAAATAAACGGGCCGGTGCCAACGGGGTGGCGGTCAATATCGCGACCATATTTTTCAAGAGCCGCCGGAGAAATCATCATGGTGCCGGTATGCGCCATGGAAGATGGAAAAGCCCCATAGGGTTCTTTGAGGATAACCTTGACCGTATAATCATCCACAACTTCGACATGGTCGAGCATGGAGACAAGAACGCGACGCGACAATTTGTTGTCGGGATTTGCGAGCCGTTCAAGATTGATTTTGACTGCTTGTGCATTAAAGTCTGCCCCGTCATGGAACTTCACGCCTTTGCGCAAATAAAAGGTAAATTCTTTGGCGTCGCTTGAAGCTTCATAACGTTCCGCAAGAAGCGGTATAATTTTCAAATCCTTGTCGAACCCCAACAAGCCTTCATAAATTGTCCGGAGCGAAGTCATGGTCAATGTATCATTGATATTGGTCGGGTCGAGCTTTGTCAGATTGACAGGAACGGCAACCGTCAACGTTTTGGCTTCTGACAGAGCCGGCATCAACATGGTGGTACAGACGAGCCCCGCAGCAAGCAATCGTTTCAAATTCAACATCAATCATCCATTTCGTTGGTTTGTCGAGATTTATCGGTTTGTTGATAAAAGTTTTCAAAAAGTGGCAGCAAGGCTGCCACCCTTATTGTCATTCACCGGTAAATTTGGCGCCATCAACCGAGAAACCGCCATCCGGCAACATGTAAACGCCTGTCAATTTCTTGGTTTTTACATAAATATTCTGCTTTTCACCGAGGAAAATCCACGGAGCATCTTCAAACACCGTTTGCTGGACAATTTTATAAGCTTCCGCACGTTTTGTATCATCGGCCGTCTTTACCCCTTCGGCGAGAGCCTGATCGACCTTTTCATTTTTGTAATAGGAGGTGTTATAGAGATTGGGCGGAAAGCTTTCGCTGGCAAAAAGCGGACGAAGACCATAATCGGCGTCACCCGTTGAAGCCGACCAGCCGCTATAAAGCAATTGCACATCGGATTTTTCAGGTGTCTCGGCACCCCAGACGCGGTCAGCCTCCACACCGGCTTCAAGCGGCGTTACCGTAACCTTGACATTGACCTTGGCAAGTTCCTGTTGCAAAAACTGCATGGCACGAATAACGGCCGTGCTGTTTCTTGAAAAAACCTCTGTTTCAAAACCGTTTGCATAGCCTGCCTCGGTCAGCAATTGTTTGGCTTTTTCAGGGTTATATTCATATTGCCCGACATTGGTATAAAAGCGCAATAGCGGCGGAATCGACGATGTTGCCGGTTCACAATAGCCGTTCAGGACAACCTTGCAGAAAGCTTCCTTGTTGACGGCATAGTTCAGGGCTTTGCGAACCCTGATGTCGTCAAAAGGTTTTTTCATGACATTCATCGACGTATAGAATTCATAAATCGACGGGGCTGTTGTTACGTCAAGCGTCGGTATTTTTTTGGCAACTTCGACAAGTTCGGAAGGAAAATCGGGAACAAATTGCAATTCGCCTGCCTGCAACATGGCAAAACGGGCGCCACTTTCGGGAACCGAGCGGATGACAACGCCATCGACATCGGCAACTTTACCCCAATAATTTTCGTTCTTTGTTACCTCGAAAATATCACCGCTCCAGCTTTTGAATTTGAACGGTCCGGTTCCGACAGGATGACGATCAATATCCTTGCCATATTTCTTGATTGCTGCCGGAGAAATCATCATTGTGCCGGGGTGGGCAAGCGAGGAAGGCAGCGCACCATAAGGCTCTTTGAGATAAATTTTGATTGTATAATCATCGACAATGTCGACATGGTCGAGCATCGAGATCAACACACGCCGCGACAATTTGTTTTCCGGATTGGCCAAACGGTCAAGATTGAATTTCACTGCTTCGGCGTTAAAATCCGTGCCATCATGGAATTTGACGCCTTTACGCAAATAAAAGGTAAATTCCTTGGCGTCGCTCGAGGCTTCATAACGTTCGGCCAGAAGCGGAATAATCTTGTAATCCTTATCGAAACCCAACAGCCCCTGATAGACTGTGCGCAGCGATGTCATTGTCAATGTGTCATTGATATTGGTGGGGTCAAGTTTGGTGAGGTTGAATTCGACACCGACAGCCAACGGTTTGGCTTCTGCCCAAATCGGCATTGCTGCCAATACCGAAACCAGTCCTGCTGCAAAATATCGTTTAACAAGCTTCATTTTCCCTCTCCTTCAAACAATAGACCCGATTGTTCAACGCGTTCAAAAATGCCCACCGGATGACAGGCAACAAAATGTTCCGGCTCTACTTCAATGAGCGGCTCGACCAAAGGTTCATTACCCGGTTCCCTTACAGGGCTTGGAACTTCCCCTTCAATGAGCGGCCGCTCGATAAAACGGCGCGCCGGATCGGCTATCGGTACGGCGGCAAGCAAACGCTGCGTATAAGGGTGAAGCGGATGATTGAACACTGCCTGCCTTGGACCGATTTCGACAATCTGGCCAAGATACATCACCGCCACACGGTGACTAATGCGCTCCACCACAGCCATATCATGGCTGATGAAAAGATAGGATAGACCCAATTTTCTTTGCAAGTCCATCAATAGATTGACGATTTGCGCCTGAATGGAAACATCAAGGGCTGCCACTGCCTCGTCGGCAATGAGGAGTTCCGGCCCGCAGGCCAATGCGCGGGCAATACACAGGCGTTGACGCTGGCCACCGGAAAATTCATGCGGGTAACGGCGTGCCACATGTGGCGGAAGGCCGACCGCCTGCAACAATTCCTGCACGCGCTCGTCAACCTTGTTTGAGGGAACGAGTTTATGCGTCAATAAAGGTTCGGCAATGGAAAAGCCGACAGTCAGTCGTGGATCAAGCGAGGCAAACGGATCCTGAAACACATATTGGATGTTCTGGCGTATCTTGTGGCGCTCGGCATTATCCATTTTTAATATGTCGCGCCCGTGAAGCAGAATTTCGCCGCTCCTCGGTTCGGTCAATTGCATGATCGTGCGCCCGACAGTGGATTTGCCGCAACCGCTTTCACCGACAAGTGCCAGCGTTTCACCGGCTTTAATGGAAAAGCTCACCTGCTCGGCAGCATGCACCCGCCCTGTTACTTTACCGAAAAAGTTCTTTTTGACATCGTAACGGGTTACAAGTTTCTTGACATCAAGCACAACGTCATCAAGCTTCACTGTATCCTGCGGCAGTGCTTCGACCTTATCTTTACCGGGTGAGCGTATATCGAAAGGACGGGGCAATTTTTCATTGGCAAGTGCACCGAGTTGCGGAACTGCCGCAAGCAAAGCTTGCGTATAAGGTGCTTGCGGGTGCTTGAAAATTTCGTTCGATGTGCCTTCTTCGATCTTGTCGCCACGGCACATCACAAGCACGCGGTCGGCAACCTCGGCAACCACCCCCATATCATGGGTGATAAAGACTACGCCCATGCCAAGCTCGTCTTGCAACATGCGGATAAGGCGCAAAATCTGCGCCTGAATTGTTACATCAAGGGCAGTTGTCGGTTCGTCGGCAATAAGAAGTTGCGGGCGACAGGCAAGCGCCATCGCAATCATCACCCTTTGACGCATACCACCGGAGAGCTGGTGCGGGTGGCGATCAAGGAGCCCTTTGGCGTCGGGAATACGCACCTTTTCAAGCATGGCAAGCGCTTCCTGACGCACTTCCTTGTGCGTACCTCCCTGATGAAGGCGGATTGCCTCGCCAATCTGGTCACCTATGGTGAAAACGGGATTGAGCGATGTCATCGGTTCCTGAAAAATCATCGCAATATTTTTGCCGCGAACGCTATTCATTTGCGATTGGGTGAGCTTTGTAAGATCGCGCACAGCACTCTTGTCGTTAAAGAGCACCTCGCCGGAAGAAATCTTGCCACCACCGAATTCGATAAGACGCATAATGGAAAGCGACGTCACCGATTTTCCGGAGCCGCTTTCGCCAACGATCGCCAATGTTTCGCCAGCATTGACCGAAAAATCAAGCGACTTCACCGCACGGAAATTGCCGTCTTCGGTTTTGAAATCGACATCAAGGCCTTTTACGTTTAATAGCGGTGCATCCAAATTGACCAACCTCTTTTCTTCCGACATTTCAACCGCTTTCCGGAACGCGTTTGAAAAAGCTAACTCCACCCGCTTTTTTAACGTACTCAAAATTCAACGAAAGGTTTTTTCTCAAATTCTTTCTACCCACTATGGTTGTTTTAGGCAAAACCAAGGACAGAGCGACCCATTGTCACGGACAACGCCTTTAAACTGTCTTGCTATGAAACAATCATCAGACTCTTGTTGTCTTGACCCTTCGGACACAAGAAAAGATTGCTCACAATTAAAAATGCCGCCGAATATATCTTTTGCGGGCGCATTCCTGCTTTACCTTTTTTTAAAACCGTCAAAGCCGGTTTTATTCACTAAATCGTGCTTGTCGTTCAAGTGTTTTTTTCAAAAACTTTTAAAACTGGCATATAAATTGCTTTAGTGCCCGTTATTTTCCCTTAAAAATCAGTCTGTTGGGGCATTGTTGATAAGTGTGGCAAGAGAGGTAAAATGCGAAGGTTTCATGGTTGCGGCATTAACGCCCGACATATCATCAGCCATCCATAAAGACCGTAAAATGCTTTCTTCGGTTGCTTCTATGACCGCCTCGAACATGGGCGAGAGGGCGCGATCGTCGACATAGGGAACATTAGCCATGTGCGATTCTGCTTCCCTATGGCGAAGTTCTTTTGCTGTAGAAAAAGCAAGGGCAAAATCGCCCGAGCCATTACTCAAAGCTGCTCCACTTTTGGAGAGCCCCCCGAATGTCCGGTTGGCCAACCGCTTCAATTGTCTTGAATCAAGCGGTGCATCGGTTGCAACAATCATAATAATCGACCCGTCTTTATCGGCACTCGGTACGGGATAATTTATGTCGCTCTTTTCGAGAATTCCAAGATGCCCGCCAAAATTCGACTGCACAAGAATGCCGATTGTATAGGTTTTGTCACCCATTTCGATAAGCCGCGAGGCCGTGCCGATACCGCCTTTAAGACCGAAGGCCACTGTGCCGGTACCTGCCCCTACTGCCCCTTCGTCAAAACGGCCGGTTTGGGCAATTTTCAAAGCTTCGAGCATTTCATCAAAGCTCGGGCGCAAAGCCCGTATATTATTCAGCCGTGAATCATTGGTTTCGCCAACAACAGCATTGATGGAGGTTGCTTTTTCATTGCCCTTTTCGTGCAAAGTATAATAAATCAGTGCTTCAATCGCGCGGCCAGTTGCAAGCGTATTGGTGAGCAATATCGGTGTTTCAAGCTCGCCAAGTTCTTCCACCTGAACGGAGCCCGCAAATTTTCCATAACCGTTAAATGCACTGAAACCGGCCGGTATTTTGTTTTGAAAAATATTGTCGGAATGCGGCACAATTGCTGTGACACCGGTGCGGGTTGTGTCCCCTTCCTTAATCGTGACATGGCCTACTTTGACACCGGCAACATCTGTCAATGCATTGAGCGGACCACTTTTATAATGACGGGTCACATAATGTTCCGGCAAAGGTTTCGAACAATCATTTTGGAACGACAATGCTAACCCTTTCATTTTTTTCCTCAAGCATGCGAGCCCGAAGGATTTACGAATTATATAACAATTTCAATGACGAGTGAGCGTAAACATTATCCCGCGTCGCGTCCGGCTTTCTCGCAGTCACGAGATAATCAATATCTTCCACGGGTGCAACGGCGAATGTACCCTGTTTTTCGAATTTTGAATAATCGGCAAGAACGATTAGCTTTTCTCGAGTTTGCAATCATAGCGCGCGGATTTAATCATTGCCCGATAAAAATATCGGCAACATTGCTTGAATTTTAACCAATCAACATTCTTGAAGAAAACCGGCCTCTTTCAGCACGTTTGTTTCACGTGCCAAACCGGCAGGTTTTCTGTTCTTGGCTTCTCCGGTTTAAAAACGGTTTTAAATTCCCGATGGCGATTTTTTAAAGCGTCCGATTTCTAGCGGATACGGGCAATCACTTCCCCGACATTGGCGATACTGCCAGCCGGTTTTACAATTTCCAATTTGCCGCTTGTTTCTGCAACAATATTGGTTTCCATCTTCATGGCTTCCATAACGGCTAAAGTCGAACCTTCTTCGACTTTTTCCCCGTCCTCGACGAGCCAGGCTTTGATCGTTCCGGGAATGGGTGCAGCAATATCACCAGCGCCCTTATCAGCCTTTACTTGTTTCCCACCTTCGGAACGCGGATTTTGTGCTCCATTGAGTGTACCCCCCGCGCTATTCATGAGTTTCAAAAGGCTTAAAGGCAAACCGAGTTCGACACGTTTTCCGTCAATTTCGACATCAAAACGCTCGATCTGCGGATCAATTTTATCGCCTTTGGTTTCCATAGCCAGTTTTTCGGCAAAATCGGTCTCGATCCAGCGTGTATAAACTTTAAAGCCGTTTTCTCCAATAAAATCCGGATGTTGAATAACAAGCCGGTCAAACGGCAAGACGGTTGCAACCCCTTCGATTTCAAATTCGCTCAAAGCCCGTGCAGCACGTTTTAACGCTTCTTCGCGTGTTCTTCCGGTAATAACGAGTTTCGCGATCATCGAGTCAAATTGCGGGGCAACAATGCCGCCTTCACGAACACCGCTATCAAGCCGCACCCCGGGGCCAGACGGCGGCGTAAACTTTGTAATTTTTCCAGGACACGGCAAAAACCCGCGTCCGACATCCTCGGCATTGATACGAAATTCAATGGCGTGGCCAATGGGTGAAGGCGTTTTATCAATTGTCAAGGGTAAACCTTCGGCAATACGGAATTGTTCAACAACGACATCAATCCCGCTTGTTTCTTCTGTGACGGGATGCTCGACCTGCAACCGCGTATTGACTTCGAGAAACGAAACAACGTCATTGCGCCCCAACAGGAATTCGACAGTCCCGACGCCGCTATAATTGACATGGCGACAAATATTTGTAGCCGCTTCCTTCAAACGTTTTTCAACTGCATCGGAAATAAAAGGTGCCGGTGCTTCCTCGACAAGTTTCTGGTTGCGCCTTTGTAATGAACAATCGCGGGTGCCAAGCACCACGACATGCCCCAGTTTGTCGGCAATCACCTGCGCTTCGACATGGCGGGGGCGATCAAGAAATTGTTCGACATAACATTCGCCACGGCCAAAAGCCTGAACCGCTTCACGGACAGCCGATTGAAAAAGCTCTTCTGCCTCTTCCCGTTTCCATACAACTTTCATGCCGCGCCCGCCGCCGCCATGCGCTGCCTTGATTGCAACGGGAAAGCCATATTTTTCGGCAAAAGCGATAACATCCTTGCCGCTTGTAATCATACCGTTGCTACCGGCAACAAGCGGCGCTCCCACCTTTTTTGCAACTGCACGGGCTTTGAGCTTGTCGCCCAAAAGATCGATCACGTCCGGATCCGGCCCGATCCAGATAAGACCTGCATCAATCACTGCTTTGGCAAATTCGGCACTTTCCGACAAAAAGCCATAGCCCGGATGAATGGCATCAGCCCCCGAACGTTTGGCAATTTCAATAATCTTCGTACCATCAAGATAGGTTTCTTCCGGCCGATTACCGTTGAGGCTATAAGCTTCGTCGGCTTCTTTGACAAAAAGCGCCGAACTATCAATATCGGCATAAATCGCCACCGAAGAAACACCATAATCGCGGGCTGCACGAATAATGCGCAATGCTATTTCTCCGCGATTGGCAATCAGTATTTTTTTCATGAACGTCCCCATCACTCCGAATTTATAATTTTCTCAAATCAAGCCTGTGTGCTTGTTTCTTCCAAAACCGGTCTTTGACCTTGTTGATTTTTAGCTCTCGCCAATTCCTTCCAATCTCATGATTTTGTTGAAGTTTTATTGGCACCGCTCTTCAAGCTTTTCTGCTCGCTATCATAAAAGTTTTTGACAGCGCGAAAGCTTATAGAAGCCCCTATCGGAATTTGTGCCGCAAGGTCGATCTGGTCTTCAACGAGATTGGCAATAACCGGATAACCGCCGGTAACAGGCCGATCACGCAAAAACAAAACCGGCTCGCCATTTGCAGGAACTTCTATTGCACCGGTTACTGTGCCTTCACTCGGCAATTCATCACTTCGCGAGCGCTCGAGACGGGCGTCACTTTGTAATCTTATGCCAATTCTGTTGGAGGCTGGCGTCACTTGCCAGTGTTTTTCAAGAAACATCGCAATCGAATGCTCTGTAAACCAGTCGGTCCGCGGCCCCAAAACCACATCAAGCACCACATTATCGCTCGCTTCCGGCAAGACGTAAGGATCATCAAGTGACAATAAAACCGGCTGCAAAGGGCTATCATTGTCTATAAAGATCTTGTCACCCGCCACGAGCGGTTTCGGCCCCAAATTGGAAAGACTGTCAAAGGACGCACTTTTTAAAACCGGTTCAACTTTAAAGCCGCCACGCAAAGCCATATAACTGCGAAAGCCTGCCAAGGGTGCCCCGAGAATGATTTCATCGCCTTCATCAATGGCAAGCGGCGTGTTTTTTTCAAAAACAAAAACTGTGCCTTTTGCCGATTTGATGGTAATTGGCAGGTTAGCACCGGTAAAAGCAATAACCGATGCTTGCAATGCTTTCATACGTGCATTCCCATAGGTAAATTCCAGCACCGGTTGTTCACGTGGATTGCCGACAAGCCGGTTGGCATTCTCCATTGCTTTCTGGTCAAGCGCACCTGAGGGGGAAAGCCCTTGCGAGGATTGGAACAAGCGCCCGCGATCCTGAAACGTCACCGGCATCAATGTTGTTACCAATTTGAAAACCGCATCTTCTTCAGGCTTTAGATTTTTTTTGCTGGGTAATAATTCGGCGTTGTCATAACTGCCCGTTTTCCCGTTACCTACTGTTTTCCCGATTTTTGGTGCTTCGTTTTCATCACCCGTTTTTGCTAAACCGGCTTTTTCATTTCGGGATAAGGAAAAGTTTGTCGTCCCTTTGGAATGTGCCGAATAATCTTTTGTCACATCGACAAAATGCACCCTGTCACCGGGTTTTAAAAGTGAAGGCGGGTCGCGGTCGAGATCAAACATTTTAACATCTGTCCGCCCGATCAATTGCCAGCCACCGGGGCTCGGTTGCGGATAGACACCACCGAATTTTCCTGCAAGTGCAACAGAACCGGCAGGAATAGATTTTCGTGGTGACGCACGTCTTGGAACATTAAAAAGTGGATCGCCGCCCGTCAAATAGGCAAAACCGGGAGCAAAGCCACAAAAAGCAACCTGATAATGACTTTCCACATGACGACGGATAACCTCTTCACGGTCAATTTTTAAAAGAGCGGCAACATCGTCAAGATCTTCCCCGTCATAGACAACCGGTATCTCGACAAGTTTGCCGCTTTTTTGTTGGCCTTTTTCAAGTTTCAATCCCGCAATTTTTGTCTCCAACGTGTTTTCATCGGAGAGAGACGGGTCAAAAGTGACGAGCAAAGTCCGCGCTGCCGGAATAATTTCGACAATAGCTTGCAGATCTTTCTCTTCGCGCCGGATTTCTTGTTGCAAGCGGTCAAACAAAGCCAATGTTTCTTCAAGATCGGCAAGCTCGATCAGAAAGGCAGAATTATTGACACCGAGAAAGCGCATGGGAAAAAGACACTCCCTCAATCAACAAATGGCTTTAAGGAAACACCGGCTTTTTCAAGACCGGCTTTGACAGCTCTAGCCATTAATACAGCACTCGGACTATCGCCGTGAAGGCAAATCGACTGTGCATCAAGGCTAATCTCTTTGCCATCAATCGCGGTAATTTTGCCTGTCTCGACAAATTTTACCATACGTTCGGCAACGACAGCCGGGTCACTCAGCACAGCACCTTTTTCGCGGCGGGATAGAAGTGTTCCATCGCTCTTATAGGCACGGTCGGCAAAAGCTTCTGCCACCACAACAAGTCCGGCTTCACGGGCAAAAGGAATAAGAGTCGAGCCTGCCAAGGCCATAAGAATGAGCGACGGCTCGACCGCTTTGATCGCATTGATAACAGCTTTCGCCTGACGCATATCATGGGCAATTGTATTATAGAGTGCGCCATGCGGCTTCACATAGACAACTTTGATCCCCGCCGCTTTGGCAAGCCCCATAAGCGCACCGATCTGATAAATGGCGTCACCTGTCAATTCGCTATCGGTCGGGTCCATATTGCGGCGCCCGAAGCCCACAAGGTCACGATAACCGATATGGGCACCAACGCGCACATTATTCTTCTTGGCTGCTTCCAGTGTTCTTAAAATACCGGCAGGGTCGCCAGCATGAAAACCACAAGCAACATTGGCACTGGTAACAATAGACAACATTTCTCTATCTTCGCCCATTTTCCAGGGACCAAAACTTTCACCCAGATCGCTGTTCAAATCAATCGACTTCATATGAACCTCCCCTTTTCGAATATAAATTATTGGCTGCTTTTAAATTGTTGAACAATCTAACTTTGATTGTCAGGCATTGCAATCATCTTCTTTCTCAAATAAACTTGTAAATATATTTGGAGGATATTGAACCGGGGAGGTTTTCGGCTTTGCATTTTGTTTCCAATTATTTTTGTGAAAAAGGCTCCGTAATTTATATCGACGGAACCGCCAACCAAGGGGGCAAACGGTCGAATGAAAAAAA
Source organism: Bartonella sp. M0192 (assembly GCF_016102305.1). NCBI lineage: Bacteria > Pseudomonadati > Pseudomonadota > Alphaproteobacteria > Hyphomicrobiales > Bartonellaceae > Bartonella > Bartonella sp. M0192. Next base: position 2,420,720 of record NZ_JACFOU010000001.1, read on the forward strand.
CGAACGATGAACTATCACTTGCAGATCAGACTGTAAAAGCCATCGAAGCCGCCATTATCAACGGCCATTACCATCCTGGCGAGCATTTGAGCGAAGCGATACTGGCAAAAAAATTGTCGGTCTCGCGTAATACATTGCGTGAAGCATTCAGGATGCTCACAAAAAACGGACTTATCGAATACCGTGCGAACCGTGGTGTCTTCGTAACTATTCCCGATTTCAACACGATTATCGACGTTTACCGCTTACGTAAAATTATCGAAGTTGGCTCCGTTCGCAATGTGCATTTTCCCCATTCAGCTATTTTCATGATGGATAAAGTTGTAGGAAAAGCGGAAAAGCTCTGCGAAGAAAAAAAATGGCAGGATGTCGGTACTGCCGATATGGAATTTCACCAATTGCTGGTAAGCCTTGGCAACAGCCCGCGACTTGACCGGCTTTTTGCCGAGCTGACAGTCGAACTCAGATTAATCTTCGGTCTGATTTCCGACTTGCGTTCGCTTCACCAGCCTTTTGTAGCCATGAACCGCAATATCGTTAACTGCCTCAAAAAAGAAAAAGCGAAAAAAGCAGCCAAACTTCTCGGCGATTATTTGAAACAATCCGAAAAGATGATTATAGAGGCCTATAGCGCACTTCACAAATAATCGTCTTTCTTGGCATAAACAAAAAATACGGACTGGTGATAAACCGGTCCGTTGCAACAACCGATATGATAATACCAACTTCTTTCATATATGTCGTTCTATGAAGTAAGTCCTTGCATGGCGAATTAATTAAACATACCCGCCCGTTCAAGCGGATTATTTCGGCTTTTGTTCAAATAGTATAATTCCAAACGGTTTTGCGTTTTTTCTGAACTCCATGATAGACTATGTCCGTTTAAAAAATTGAAGGCACAGTCATGCTTCGAGAAAATATCGCCGATCTTATGGCCTTTATGGTTGTTGCCGAGGAAAAAAGCTTTACCAAAGCAGCTCACAAGCTCAATATATCCCAATCGGCTTTGAGCCATTCGATAAAAAATCTGGAAGATCGTCTCCATTTACAATTGTTGCGCCGCACCACTCGTTCGGTAGCACCGACCGATATTGGCGAACGGCTTCTCGAACTTTACACGCCTCACCTTGTGGCGATGGAAAGCGAGCTTAAAAACCTTTGCGAGACAATCGATCATCCATCCGGCACAATCCGCATAACCTCACCCGATTATGCAGCAAAAGCCATTTTACGGCCAAAGCTTTACCCGCTTCTTGCAAAATATCCCGATATTCATCTTGAAATCTCGATTGATTATGCCTTGACCGACATTGTGGCTGAACGTTTCGACGCCGGTGTGCGACTTGGTGAACAGGTCGAAAAAGATATGATCGCGCTCAAAATCGGGCCGGATCTCCGCATGGCGGCTGTCGCCTCACCACAATATCTTGGAAAACATTCTGTTCCCGAAACGCCGCGCGATCTTCTTGAACATCAGTGCATCAATCTTCGATTGCCGACATCCGGCGGCTTTTATGTATGGGAATTTGAAGAAAATGGCCATGAATGCAAAATAAGGGTCGAAGGGCAATTGAGCTTCAACACGATCGACCAGGCATTGGATGCTGCCGAAGCCGGTTTCGGTATTGCCTACACAACCGAAGATGCAGTGGTGGAACGGGTGGCAAGCGGGCGGCTTAAACGCATTCTTGAAAATTATTGTCCGCCATTTCCGGGATATTATCTCTATTATCCGACACGACGCCAACATACCGCCGCTTTTCAATTGGTTATCGATTGTTTGCGCTATAAGGCTTTATGATAGCACGCCATGTTCCCCCGCGCATTTTACATCTCAATTTCCGATAAGGCTTAAAAAAAGGGGACTATCTGCCATTCCGGTTTTCTCCATCGCGCTTTTCTATTCTCGCTGCTTAACCCTGTCATTCTCCCATTGTCGCCTGGAAGAGTTTTTCGAGAACCAAACATTGCCAAGACAGCTTGTTTTATGAAAATTTTGCATAAAGCCTAGTTTCGCGCCCTTCTTTTAGAAGACGTGCTCTTCGGATTAATCTCGATAATAATAAGCAGCCGCGCATAGTCGATAAAAGACTGTACGCATTTGAAAATGCATCTTGTCAAAGGGTTTCAAAAAATGGTCAAACGCAACTGGGTGATAACCGGTGTCTCGAGCGGTTTCGGCTATGAAATGGTCAAACAGGTTTTAAGCCGCGGCGATAACGTATTGGGGACTGTGCGCAAAACTCAACCTGTCGAAGAGCTGATTGCCCGCTATCCTGATAATTTCCATGTCGAAATTGTCGATATGAGAGACCGGAAAGCAGTGACACAACTCGGGCAAAAAGCCGAAGAATTGTTTTCAACAATCGATGTGATTGTGAGCAATGCCGGATATGGATTGTTCGGCGCGGCCGAAGAATTGTCGGATGAAGAGATTGATGACATTATCGCAACCAATCTCACCGGCTCGATCGACTTTATCCGCGCCTTCTTGCCCGTTATGAGAAAAAGACGACAAGGGCGTATCATCCAGATTTCCTCCTATGGGGGCGAAGTCGCCTTTGCCGGAAATTCGCTTTATCACGCGACCAAATGGGGCATAGAAGGATTTTGTGACTCGCTTTCACAAGAAATGGCGCCATTCAATATTGGCGTGACGATTGTCGAACCCGGTGGGGCAAGAACCGAATTCCGCTATAAAAGCGCAAAAATTGCAAAGCCTATAAAAGCTTATGACAACACGCCCGCCCATGCTTTTCAAAAAATGCTTGATCGGAAAAACGGCTTGGCTGCAGGGGATCCGAAGCGTATGGCTGCCCGCATTATCGAAAGTGTCGATATAACGCCGGCACCGTTACGCATGGTGCTCGGCTCAGGTGCTTTAAAAACCACCATCGAGGTTTTAGAAAAACGGCTTGAAGACTTTAAAGGGCAAGAACAACTTGCCGCTTCAACCGATTTTTAAAAGAGATGAAACAACGCCTTTTCTTAAATCTCCGGCAAAGTCGAATATAAAAAACCATATTCCGGTCAAAAGAAGTATTTTTAACCAAAAGATCAATTGCGTCCGGCTGAATTATCGGGTTCGCTCCTTCAGGCTGTAATGGTTAAATTGCTGCGTTTTTTCATCGGCAACTGTTAAACCTTTGGCAAAAAACCCGATCTATTGCTTTTAACGCTTATTATTCCCGATTTTTCTCACGGTGTATTTTATAGCGCAGTGCAATAACACCCTGACCGGCATTTTTTACGTCCAGCAATTCGAGTGACTGTCCGGCGGCAGGATTTGCTTTCACCAAAACCTTTTCTCCCGTTGCACTATTATCCGTGCGAGGTGACCAATCAAATAAGGAAGGTGCAGCTTTGCGCCCGTCAATACCGGGATAGATCATCACACTCAATTCATCGATAAGCCCGTTTTCCAGAAATGCTCCGTTAATCGTGCCGCCACCTTGCAAAACAATTCGCTTCATATTGAAAAAATGCCCAAGACTTTCCATGGCTGCCACAAGATCATTTCCATCCTCACCGGCGAAGACATAGGAAATTCCCAAGCTACGGAGATGTTCCAGATAAGCTTGCGATATTTTTTTGCCCAAAACGACGATGATGTTTTCATCGCAAATTTTGTCGCCCTCATATTTTATGCGCCCATGACGATCCACAACAATGCATAGTCGTTTTGTTTCGCGCTTACCGATAAAAGGTTGCGGGTCAATCACTCTTACAGGATGAGGGTCATTGAATTCCTGTTTTGCAAAATGCCTTTGCACGGTAACCCGCCCCAACATTTCCGCGTCGCAATTGAAACTGTCGCTAAGGTCATAATAGGAAATTGTCGTCTCATCATTTTTCGTCCCGTCATAAGGCGCGGTCCAATGATCTTCCACAATTTTTCCGTCAATCGATGTCATCATATGGCAAATTATAAAAGGGCGCATGATTTCTCCTTGAACAATAAAATCATGAAAGAGCAATGAGATAAGCGAAGGCTCTTTGAAATGTCTTCTTCACCTATAAACGCTTGAAGCCCGCTCATAAACCGGCCTCTTTTCACAAGGCCTATTAGAAAAATTCATTAATGGAAAAATGGGAATGGAAAAGCGGGCTTTGCCTGAAACACGTCTTCTTTAAACAATTCGAAAAAACAATATGCGAACGGAGATATGGGGAAAAAGCACGTCATCAGCTTAAAATCCGAAGGATGAGCCTCTCTCTTTCCTCAAAAGCCTGCCTTTCTCGTTCCCTTTCATCTTGCTAGTTCCTCACCGTCTCCTTACCGATTTTCCCGATGGTCTTCTATTCCCCTCTTCTTTGACAATTTTTTTAAAAAATCCTGTTGGTTATTTTGACCTATCTTGCAAAAAAAACCGAACTGGAGAATAGTTTCCTTAAAAGGGAAAGTTTTTTTGGAAATGATCGGGACGAGCAAACCATTTTCCGTGGTTATCAGAGTGTTGTGCATTTTCGCACTGCTCAATCTCGCCTTTGCCCATAATCGCAATTTTCCGGTTGCACCGAACAGTTTTGCAAGCAACTCATCTCACCATCATGAAAGCGTTCGGCAGAACCATTCCCATATGATTGCTGATGGCGAGATTTGCTCGAAAAACGTATCTTCAAAACCGCAAAAATTAAGCAAAAAACACCATAATGACAATTCATGTCATGAATTGGGGGCGTGTCATGCCTGCCGCATCGGCGCCTCAATGCTTACCCCGCCCGATAGTGTTGAAATCGGCGAGCATAGCCTCTTCCTCGTCGAGATTTTACTGCCCTATGACGCGGTAACCTTCGGCACCTTTTTTGTAAAATCCAACGCCTCGCCGCGTTCACCTCCATTGTCACTTATTAGCTGACAGGTTCAACATATCAGAACATCGAATTTTTAAAAAAATGGCCGCGTCTTTTTAACGACGTGGCGCAAGTCATTGCTGCCATTTTTGTGTTTTCGATCGTTAAAGCGAAACCTGTCAGCCTTTTTTTCACCTGTCAAAACGCATGGGTTAAAGCCTCACGAAAAACATGGTTCGGAGAATGCCATCAATGGCAATTCCCGTTTGTTTTCCATGCCTGACAAAGTTTCAATCCACTTTTCTTCACGGATTTTTAAAAAAATGGATTCTCTCTTTCAAACCGATAGGCGGTTTAGTGTGCACTCGGACGCACTAAAATCATCGTCTACCGCAATTGGTGCCATTGCTGCCCTTTCCACCCTGCTCATGATAATGCCGACGGGCGCAAAAGCCGAAACGGTTGCAAATAACGAGCACAGCACGATAACGCCGGTTCAAAACCCGCCAATAAATTCCTCACAAAAAGAGGCAGCAAAGGCCGAGAACCAAGGAAACATGGTTCTAAAACCCGTGATCGTTACATCGGCAGCTATGTCTTCACCGGTCACTGTTGTTACCAATCCGAAAGACCCACGCCAACCTATTCCCGCTTCGGACGGCGCCGATTATCTTAAAACCATTCCCGGTTTTGCAACCATTCGCAATGGCGGCACCAATGGCGATCCCGTTTTTAGAGGCCAATTCGGCTCGCGTCTTAATATTGTCAATGACGGCAGCACGATTATGGGCGCCTGTCCGGGGCGGATGGATAATCCGACATCCTATATCTCGCCTGAAAGCTATGACAGGCTGACGGTAGTGAAGGGGCCCGAAACTGTGCGCTATGGCCCCACCGGTTCGGCGGCAACGATTTTGTTTGAACGCGACCCGCAACATTTTGACAAACCGACCGTCAAAGGCGATTCCAGTATTGTCATCGGTTCCAATAGCCGCTTTGAATCCCGCCTTGATGGAACTGTCGGGGCACGCCCCGGCTATGTCCGGATTATCGGCAACAAGGCACTTTCCCATGATTATCATGATGGCGATGGCAATAGTGTTCCCTCAAAATGGGATAAATGGAATGGCGATATGTTTTTGGGGTTCACTCCGGACGAAAATACATTGTTCGAGCTTTCGGGCGGCGGTGGTGATGGCGAAGCCCGCTATGCAGGCCGCGCAATGGATGGCAGCCAATTCAAGCGGGAATCGCTTGGAGCCAAATTCATCAAGGAAAATATCAATGACCGGCTTACCAAGATCGACGCGCAATTTTACTATAATTATGCCGATCACATTATGGATAATTTCCGTTTGCGCCACCTTGCGACCAGCGCTTCCCCACTGCCAATCGGTATCACCCGCACAGGCAAAACGGGCACCGGTCATATGGGACATATGTCGGATATGGGAGCCATGGATATGAACCATATGATGGGAAGCGGAAATCCGATGACCGGCATGGGTGGCATGAATGGCATGAACGGCATGGGAGGAATGGGTGGCATGGGTGGTATGGGTGGTATGGGTGGCACGATGGATATGTCGTCCATGCCGATGGAATCGCGCCTTGACCGGCGCACTATGGGCGGCCACTTTACCACCATTTGGGATTTTGGCGATTTATCGCTCGTGAGCGGAGTTGATATTCAAACCAACACCCACCGTAAAAGAAAAAGCCGCAATATGATGAGCATTAACGGTTGGGATAAGGATGCGGTTTTTTTCAATTACGGACTGTTCAGCGAAGCCACATGGAGCTTTTCCGAAAATCAACGTCTTGTTTTTGGCGGCAGACTTGATTGGGCTTCTGCGAAGGATGAGCGAAACACAAGTCCGACAGATGGCGACAAGCGCGACAGAACATTGCCAAGCGGTTTTCTCCGTTATGAGCGCGACCTCGATCAAATACCGCTTACAACCTATATCGGGCTTGGCCATGCCGAGCGTTTTCCCGATTATTGGGAACTGTTTTCCCCCAAACAATCCGACGCTAACTCACTCAATGCATTTGACGGCATAAAGCCCGAAAAAACCACCCAGCTTGATTTCGGTGCGCAATATAGCGGGGAAAACAGCAATATCTGGGCATCCGCTTATGTCGGCCGGATTGATGATTATATTCTCTTCGACTATTCAAGCGGGCAGTCAAAAGCATCGAATGTCGATGCCACCATTATGGGGGGGGAATTGGGGCTTTCCCATATGTTCTTCAATGTCTGGAAGTTTGATTCAAGCCTTGCCTATTCGTGGGGAAAAAACACCACAGACAACGAGGCTTTGCCGCAAATTCCTCCTTTGGAGGGAAGGCTTGGCCTCACTTATCAAAAAGAAAAATGGAGCATTGGCGGCCTTTTGAGGCTTGTTGCCGATCAACCGCGCATTGCCGAAAACAAAGGCAATGTTGTGGGAAAAGACTTTGATAAAAGTGCGGGCTTCGGTGTTTTTTCTTTAAATGGCAGCTACAAGATTTCAAAAAATGTGGCTTTAACCGGCGGGGTCGATAACCTCTTTAACAAGGATTATTTTGAACATCTGAACCGCGATGGCGATGCCGGTTTCGGTTTTCCCGCACATTATCAAGTGCGAGAACCCGGGCGCACCTTCTGGGCAAAAGCCGATTTCAAGTTCTGAAATCCATTTGTCAAGTTAAGGCAAAGACTATCAAACTTTGCCCTATGTTTAAGCTTATGTTGTGAGGCATAATTTTTAAAAATTATGCCTCACAAAACAACGGAATTGGGAGCCACGGGGCATCAAAACCGTCAAATACCTTGCAGGCTTGACATAAACCTTTTTAACGACCGAAACGGCGATTTATAGCCTTTCACCTGTCCGATAATTCTTCAAAGCTTTCTCATGCAAAACATTTTTCTGAACTCAAGAACATGGATGAAAAGAATAATTCTGGTCTAATATTTGCGATTGATCGTGATACAGGTTTGAAAAGCCTGATGGAAAGCGCATAAAATTTATGCGCGTTTTTTCCAAAAATTATCCTGTTTGGAAACCGGTTTTCTGCACGGAACACTGAAATTTATACAAGAAAAATTTACGACAATAAAAACGGATAAGAAAAGTTTTTCAAGGATAAAGCAAATAAAACTATACCAAAATTATCAAAAATAAGTCATAGTCCATTTTTAACAATTTTTACGGTAGCCGTAATGAGCCAACAACCATCCATCAATCCGGCAGTTTATGACAGTGAAAAGCCTGCCACTTTTCTGGGGCTTTTGCGCTATTCGCGTTTTTTTACCGGCTCCGCTATCATCACGGCCATTATCGCTGCGGCTTTGAGCATTGCGCCCTTCTATGTGATTTCGCTTATTGCCGGCGAGCTTTTGAAACCGACGGTGAACACGACTAGAATTTGGTATCTTGCAGGTGTTGCAACCGGCCTTGTTCTGCTTAGATGGATATTCGTATCTTTAAGTGACATGCTTGCCCATAAAGGGGCCTTCACCATTCTCTTCACACTCAGAAAAAGAGCAGCGCAAAAACTGGGCGAAGTTCCACTGTCGTTTTTTGCAAGCCAGTCTTCGGGAAAACTCAGGCGCACGCTTTACGATGATATTGACAGTCTCGAAAGCCTTTATGCCCATATTTTGCCAAGCCTGAGTTCCGCTCCCATTGTATCGCTCTCGGCTCTTATCCTGTTGTTTTTTGCCGATTGGCGGCTTGCCATTATTGTTTTGATCCCGTTGCCGATTGCCTTTTTTGCCCAATGGTGGATGACGCGCGGCATGGGTGATGACATGCGTGAATGGATCGGTTTGCAGCAAAAAATTTCAGGCGAAATCAGCGAATTTATCCGTGGTGTACATGTTATCAAAAGTTTTGGTCTCGACACGCGTTCTTTCGGCAATCTCTCAAAGACAATCCATAATGCGGTGGACTGGGCGCATAGTTTTGCTGCCAGAGTAACCCGCTCCTTTATGACATTTGCTATTCTACTGCGCGGTAATCTTGTTCTGGTAGCGCCAATCGGAGCCATATTCTATGTGAACGGTTCCCTTGACGCAGCTACCTTTGTGTTATTTTTGCTTCTTTCGCCACTGGTGCTTGAACCTCTTCTGACCCTTTCAGGGGCACTTCATGAGAAAATGAACCATATCGAAGCGATGGATCATATCAATGAGGTTTTAACTGCAAAACCGCTTATCGAAAATCACAATAGCAAAACGCCTGATGGCCCCTATGAAATTGTTTTTGACGATGTCTCTTATAGTTACGGCAAAAGGCTCGCTATCGACCATGTCAGTTTTAGCGCAAAAGCCGATAAAGTGACGGCATTGGTGGGTCCAAGCGGTTCGGGCAAAAGTACACTTCTGAAACTTGTTGCACGACTTTATGAATTCGACCACGGACATTTAACCATAGGTGGTCTTGATGTGCGCGACTGGCGACTTGACGACCTTCTCGACAAAACCAGCATTGTTTTTCAGGATGTTGTTCTCCTTTATGGCACTGTTGCCGATAATTTGCGTATTGCCAAACCCGATGCGAGTGATGAAGAACTTAAGGAAGCTTGCCGCCTTGCCAAAGCAGACGGTTTTATCGAAGCCCTGCCGCAAGGTTATGATACGCTCCTTCAGGAACGCGGCTCGCAACTTTCCGGCGGTGAACGCCAGAGGCTTTCGATTGCCCGCGCTTTTTTGAAAAATGCGCCAATCCTGCTTCTTGATGAACCGACTTCAAGTCTTGATCCGGAAAATGAAAACCTCATCCACGAAGCCCTTGAAACACTTTATAAAAATCGTACGGTTCTCATCGTCGGCCATCATTTGCAAAATCTCGTTTCTGCCGACAAAATTATAGTGATGGATCATGGCAGGCTAGCGGGCGAAGGCCGTCATGAAGAACTTTTGAAAAACTGTCCGACCTACCGAATTTTATGGCAAGACCAGCTTTCGGCCGGCGCGTGGTCGCTCGGAGAAGAGGCGGGAGAAGCCCAAGAAAAAACCGACACCAAGGGGCAAGACAATAAAACCTTTTCAAAAAAACAGGATAATTTGGCAGAAAAAGGCGGGCAGTCATGATAATCGATATTTTAACGTCCGGTTTCCGGCTGTCGAAAACGCGCGACAAACAACTCGTTCACGGCATTTTATGGACGATTGTCGAAGGTTTTTTTGCAGCACTCCCCTTTGTCTTCCTTTTTATGATGTTGACACAGGCCTTTGCCAAAGAGTTGACAATCAAAGCCGCTATTTTCTTCGGGGGCGGCATGGTTTTTAGCTTTTTATTGCGCATCGGTGCAAGTGCAATAGGCGCGCCGAAAATATATAATGGTGCTTTCACCATGATGGGAGAGGCACGCCTTAATGTGGCAGAACATTTGCGCAAACTCCCCATGGGGTGGTTCAACAAACAAAGAAGCGGCGACCTTGCAGGAAGACTGACTTCCGATATTACTTTTGTCGAACATATGTGGTCGCATTTTATCCAGCCATTTGTTGCCGGTTTTTCAATGCCGGTTTTTCTGACCATTTTTCTTTTCTTTGTCGACTTTCGTCTGGCAATTGTCATGCTTTGCGGCTTTCCTTTGACTTTGCTTGCCTTGTTATGGACGCTCGCTATGGGAAAAAGCGCAGGCGTGAAACTTGGAAAAGCCAATAGTGCCGTGCAATCGGCTTTGCTTGAATATGTACAGAGCATCACTGTTATTCGCAGCTTCGGGCGTTTCGGCAATAGCTGGAAGAGACTTGTAAAAATCCTCGACGACCAGCGCAATGCATGGTTCCACGCCGAAACAAGAACCTCGCCTTTCCTGTCATGCTTCGGTTTTGTGCTGGAAATGAGCTATATCAGTCTGGTTATTTTCGGCATTTATTGGTTGGCAAACGACAAGCTCACAGTCGCTCAATTGTTGATTTTCCTTATCATTGCATTGCCCGTCTACCGCCAATTATATGAAGTCGGTCAGGCAATGCTGATGTTGCGTCTGGCAAACCGTTCTCTCATGCGCATTGAGGCGCTGCTTCATGAACCGACCTTGACCGAGCCGCAACATCCAAAAATGCCGGAAAACTATGAAATCCGTTTCGACCATGTGGGTTTCAGCTATGATAAAAAAGAAACAAATAACAAAGAAGAGAGGGGCAATAAAAAAGCGGTGGGCAACACAAAAATGGCCGGACACAAAGTCCTTGATGATATTTCATGCACGATCAGGCCGCAGGAATTAACGGCAATAGTTGGGCCGAGTGGTGCCGGAAAGACAAGTTTTGTCCACCTTATCGCCCGTCTTTGGGAAAGAACCGAAGGTAAAATCACAATCGGCGATATCGACCTTAAAGACATAGGGACCGAAAATCTTCATCGGTTGATCGGCATGGTATTTCAGGATGTGCTTCTCTTTTCGGGAACGGTCTATGACAATATCAAAATCGGCAAGGAAGATGCGAGCCGTGAAGAAATCATAGAAGCGGCAAAACAGGCCGAAGCCCATCAATTCATCATGGCATTGCCGGAAGGTTATGACACAGTGCTTGACGAGCATGGAAGCTCGCTTTCAGGGGGCGAACAGCAGCGCATATCCATTGCCCGCGCTTTTTTGAAGAACGCCCCGATATTGCTTCTTGATGAAGCAACCGCAAGCCTTGACCCGTCGGCGGAGGCAGAGATCCAACGCGCCATGAATGCATTGACCAGAACCCGCACAGTCGTGGTCATTGCACACCGGCTGAACAGCATTCGTCGCGCCGACCACATCATCGTTCTGAAAAATGGAAAAATCGTCGAAGAAGGAACCCATGATACATTGGTAAAAGCCGATGGCCTTTATCAAAAATTATGGAATAACCAGAATAAAGCGCGTGGCGTATTCCCTCCAACCGAAGCCATTCTGAATTGATCCACGGGCGAAGAAAAGCGAAGTACTCGCCGCCAGTTAAGCTTGAAATTTCAAGCTTTTCGGAGCTGGAAAAGCTGATCTTCAAGCTTTGTTCCCGAGAATTGCCATGCGCCATTGAGGGAAAGAATTAGACAGCACAGCCTTTATAGGAAAAATTGGACAGAAAGCATTTGTCAGAAAAATTACTCGTCACCTTGTCCGCAACATGTGCAATTTGAAGGAACTTGCTATTTTCTGGAATGGCCGGTCATCAATGAATAAGCACTGTTCATTCTGGCAAACTTCCGGCAAGCCGATAAACGACATGAAAACGCGATTGACAGACATGAATATTTCTTCAATACCGGTTTACTAAAAACTTGACTATTATATTCATTATTATTCGTCTATACTTTTTATGACCCAAAAAACAATCGGCGCGGGAGCTTAAGAGATGGAAAAGACAGAAAACAGGAATGCGGCTGAACTCACACCGGAAAACCACATGGACGGGATGGAACGTCTCGAACTAACGGTCAGCCGGATTTATGAACCTTTTCCCCACCTCATCCGCCTGACCGGAACAATCAATCCGACGAACCCGATTGAATGGCAACAGGCAAATGTTGCGGTGCGCTTCGAGATTGGCGAAACAGGACAAGGCCGCAAGGTTTACCGGATTTATACAATCCGTTCTTTTAATCCCGCGACACATGAAATCGAAGTCGATTTTGTCAAACATGAAGGGGAAAGCCCCGCTATCAACTGGCTTCAAACTTTGAAAGCCGGTGCGCATGCTTATTTGATTGGTCCGCGCCCACAATTTTCAACGGAAGAATATAAAAATAAAAAGCTGAAGCTCTTTGCCGATGAAACCGCCATTCCGGCCATTTTTTCCATTCTTTCACATTGGCCGGAAAACACCGAAGCCGAAATCTATATCGAATCCGCAACGGCAGAAGCAGCCGGTGAACTCCCCGATAGAAAGGGAGTCAAAAAACATATCTATGTGCGAAAGGAAAAAGAACATCCGGGGCAAACCGGTTTTCTTGTTCATTCGGCTGAAAAGATTACAGATGCCGAAGATTGCTCCATCTGGATTGCCTGCGAACGGGAAGAAGCCCGTGCAATCAGGAAACATTTCATGGCGAACTGCAATGTGAAAAAGCAAAATATCAAAGCCATCGGATATTGGCGTATCGGGCTTGCCAGTTCGGAAATAGAGAAAATTCGCGGCAAATATTATAACGAGCTTATTGCTCAGGGAAAAACCGAAAAAGATTTTGATGAATTCGACATTCCGGCTTGATAGGTGACCGGCTCGAAAACGGAACATCAATATTTACGAGATTTCCCTCACCCATAGCCGGTGATAGATACCTGACCCGTGAGCAGAGACCGATGAGCGGTAGTAAATAACTGAGCGTTGAGCCGTGATAAATGCCGGACGCGTGGCCAGTGGCCGGTGATGAATATAATGAATGAAAAGCCGGTATGGGCGACATGCAGGCTTCAACAAGTGGTGGCATAGTTTTAAAAAAATGCCGAGTTTTGGCTCTCAAAGAGGTGAAAGAAGTCAGATTTTCCTTGTCCCCTTTTCTTCTATAAAGGTGAAAAAATAGCCCTCGTCAAAACCGGCCTCTATCAATTTTCAAGAGACAACTTTTTTCAAGAACATACTCCTTCTTTGTTATATCGGTATTTTATTAAATAGTCGACATTTCAGTGAGCGACTTCGGCTCACCCGAACGGGCGAAAACAAAACACCGATAGCTACTCACCTGTTTGTGAAAGCTTGGGCGTATAGCTGCAAAAAAATCATGAAACACTATGGCACAACGTCTTAAATAACGGCTTTGCTTTTAAAAAAGTCCATTTTTATAATTTTTATAATAAACATTCGCATATTTTCCTAAAAAAAACTATTTTTGGTTCATATATGAAAATTTTAACCTCAAATAAATTGACGTTTTAGTTTTCTTCAGCATTACTACTTACCAGCCAACATTTATCGCACACGTATTGGGAGGAGAAAACAATGACGTGGATGCAGAATTATATTCCGGTTGGAAATATTTGGCTTTCGGCATTAATTGCCGCAATACCGATTATTTTCTTTTTTCTGGCCTTAACTCTTCTTCGCATGAAAGGGCATGTGGCTGGTACAATCACTGTTATCTTGTCATTCCTGATTGCCGTTTTTGTCTATGGCATGCCGATCGGACCTGCGGTTTCATCTGCGATATATGGCTTTTTCTACGGTCTTTGGCCGATCGCATGGATTATCGTTGGCGCGGTGTTCCTTTATAAAATTTCGGTTGTCACCGGTGACTTCAACATTGTTCGTCATTCCATTCTAGGAATTACCGAGGACCAGCGCCTGCAGCTCATTCTGGTAGGTTTTGCTTTCGGCGCTTTTCTTGAAGGTGCTGCCGGTTTCGGTGCACCGGTTGCAATTACCGCAGCGCTCCTTGCCGGATTGGGCTTTCGCCCGCTTTATGCGGCAGGGCTCTGTCTTATTGCCAATACCGCTCCGGTTGCCTTCGGCGCCATGGGTATTCCGATTATTGTTGCCGGACAGGTTTCAAATCTCGACCCGTTTTTATTAAGCCAGATGGCAGGACGCCAATTGCCTTTTCTTTCGGTGTTTGTTCCTTTCCTGCTTGTCATTATCATGGATGGTTGGCGCGGCGTCCGCGAAACCTGGCCGGCTGTACTTGTCGGGGGTGGTACATTTGCGATTGTCCAATTCCTGACTTCCAATTATTTCGGGCCGGAATTGCCTGATATTACAGCCGCTATTGCAACACTCGTTGTTTTGCCGCTATTCTTGCGCTTCTGGCAACCAAAACGCATTTTCCGCTTTGATGAAAGTGAAGCTGCCCCCAAAGAAGATGTTCCCCATTATTCAATGGGAGAAATTATCAAGGCATGGTCGCCTTTTATCATATTGACCATTTTTGTTATGGTTTGGAGCATTGCGCCTTTCAAAAAACTTTTTGCCAAAGGCGGCGCCTTGGAAAGCTGGGTATTGAGTTTCGACGTATCATTCCTCAATAATATCATTGTCAAAACGGCGCCCATTGTTGCAACGGATGCCAAAATCAGCGCTGTTTATAAATTCGACTGGTTTTCAGCCACCGGAACTGCAATTATCCTTGCCGCAATCGTCAGTACTTTTGTTTTGAAAATGCGCCCTGCTCGCGCTATTGGCGTTTTCGGCATGACGCTGAAAGAACTTGCCCTTCCTATTTATTCGATCGGCATTGTTCTTGCTTTTGCTTTCATTGCCAATTATTCGGGCCTTTCATCCACTTTGGCTCTGGCTTTGTCACATACGGGTAAAAGTTTTACGTTCTTCTCGCCATTTCTCGGATGGCTCGGCGTTTTTGTTACCGGTTCGGATACGTCTTCCAATGCGCTGTTCGGTGCCTTGCAGGCAACCACAGCCCATCAGATCGGCGTTTCCGATGTTCTGCTTGTTGCGGTCAATAGTACGGGCGGTGTTACCGGAAAAATGATTTCCCCGCAGTCGATTGCAATTGCCTGTGCGGCGGTGGGACTTGTCGGGAAAGAATCCGACCTCTTCCGCTACACTGTCAAATATTCGCTGGGGCTTTGTGCCGTTGCCGGTATCATGACAACGCTTCAGGGATATGTTCTTCCGTGGATGATCCCGTAATATTGATTTTACTTCCGGTGACTGTTTCTTGTTAATATCGGAGATACTGACAGTCTTTCTGAAACATAGAAATAAAACCGGAATATCAAGCGAATTTTCGGAGGCGTAACAGTTGAATTTTATTACGCCCCTCGAAAAACACTCAATGTTAATATCAACATTTTCAAAGGATAAAATTTTTATTCATCTCTTTGCCGAATTGGCTCCGGCGTTCGAGCCATAAAACAACCAAGACGGGTAATGAAATGATTATATCTTCTATCTCGGATTATCGCGAAGGTGCGCGGCGCAAACTCCCTCCATTTCTTTTTCATTATATTGATGGCGGGGCTTATGCAGAGCGTACTCTGCAACGCAATACAACCGATCTGTCCGATATTGCACTTCGCCAACGCATTTTGAAAAATATGTCGGAGCTTAGTCTTGAAACCGAGCTTTTCGGCGAAAAAATGAAAATGCCGGTGGCACTTTCACCGGTGGGGCTTACCGGCATGTATGCGCGCCGTGGTGAAGTGCAGGCGGCAAAGGCTGCCCAATCACGCGGTATTCCCTTTACACTTTCGACTGTTTCAGTCTGTCCGATTGAAGAAGTCCAGTCGCAAGTTCCAAACCCGATCTGGTTCCAGCTTTATGTTCTCAAAGATCGCGGTTTCATGAAAAATGTTCTTGAACGAGCGGCTGCCCAAGGCATCAAAACGCTGGTTTTCACTGTTGATATGCCGGTTCCCGGTGCCCGTTATCGTGACCGCCATTCGGGCATGTCCGGCCCGTTTGCCAAATTGCGCCAATATACACAAGCTGTTCTTCATCCTGCCTGGGCTTATGATGTCGGCGTCATGGGACGGCCGCATGACCTCGGCAATATTTCCACCTATCGCGGAAAACCGACCAATCTGGAAGATTATATCGGTTGGCTTGGTGCCAATTTCGACCCGTCGATAAGCTGGAAAGATCTTGAATGGATTCGTGAATTCTGGAAAGGACCAATGCTTATCAAAGGCATTCTCGACGTTGAAGATGCTCGCGATGCCGTACGTTTCGGAGCAGACGGCGTTATTGTTTCCAACCATGGCGGGCGCCAGCTTGATGGCGTGCCTTCAACCGTCAAGGCATTGCCGAAAATTGCCGAAGTCTTGAAACCCGATCTCAAAGTTCTCGTTGACGGCGGTGTGCGCTCGGGCCTTGATGTTGTGCGCATGATTGCACTGGGAGCCGATACGGTTATGCTTGGCCGTGCCTTTGCTTATGCCTTGGGAACCGATGGCGAAAAGGGCGTTGCCAATATGCTTGATCTTATCGCCAAGGAAATGCGTGTTGCAATGACGCTGACAGGAGCCAAGAAAATAAGCGACATTAATGCGGATATGCTCGTCAAAGACTGAAACACTGTGTCGGGATTTAAAGCTATATAAATCTCTACATAGCCGATTTTCAGGAATGCATCAGAACCTCATAAATCGCTTTTGGCTTCTATTGAAAATTGTTTTTGAAAAAAGGACTGCCAGAATGGTGATGCCATCTCGCAGTCCCCATTTTGCACTCCCCATTTCGCAGCTCTTGTTTTTATGATAATCATTGCCTGGTTTTTGCTTTATCCAAAACGGGATTGAAGTGATTTTCCGTTTGGAAAATGAATAGTCATTTGCCGGTTGAAAAATTTGTCGGTTTCGCACTTCCCATGAAAAATTATGTCGTTTCCTGTCTTTTTTATCGGCAATTTAAAGAACTATTTTTTTAAAACCCCTTATTTCCAATGAAAAATTGTTCAACGATTTTATCATTCCGTTTTTTTCGGAGCCAAAGATAGCCCCCGCTTGCGCAATAGCCGTGTGATTTCTTGCCTCGGCTCCGATTTTAAACCCTCTTTTTCATTTAAAAATTTTTAAAAATGTATGCGGGTTTTTTGATGGGAAAAAATAAAAGGTTGAACATTTCTAAAAAAAAAGAAATATTAACGGCGTCCATAGCAAGTTTGCGGGGAACTAAAATGTCTCTTCCTTTACAATTTGACGTTTTTCAATCGCGCCTTTCTTCAAAAAGCAGCGAAAAAAAGCGGCGTTTGTCTTTTTCTTCACCCCTCATCAACAGGCTATTTTAAAATGTTTTCCCCTCGTTTGAAGAGCTCCGATAAGCTCTATCCATGGGCTGAAGCCCATGCAGAGGAATGGGACACCGCGTTTCAATCCTCGAAAATTATATTGGAGTGCCTCGCAAAAGAAAAATTGACCGGCATTGGCGTTCCGGAAAAATTCGGTGGTGACGGCAAAACCATTGCTGACGCTATTTTGACGATTTCCGACATTGCCTATTCCTCATTCACTGCTGCCTTCGTTTTATGGGCGCACCGCGCTTATATCGAATGCGTTTTGCAAAGCCCGAATGAAGCGCTCAAAAGCCGTCAATTGCCGCTTTTGACATCGGGTAAAACGGCCGGCTCTGCCGGTCTTTCCAATTTGATGAAGCATCTTTCCGGCTTGGAAAAAATGGAAAATTTTGCTTCGCTCGAGAATGGCATTTATCACCTCACCGGTAAAATGCCGTGGATTACCAATATCGACTGCCAAGGCTTTTTTGCAGCCTGCGCCGCCGAACTTGATAACGGACGCGCTGTGGTTTTCAGCCTTGAAAACAATGACAAAGGGGTAAACGTCCAATCCCTCGATTTACTGGCTTTGCGTTCAAGCGGTACAAAAGCGATCATTATGGATAAAGTCGCTTTGACGGCTGACCGGATTTTGCATGACAATATTGCCGAATGGCTGAAAACACTGCGTCCGGCTTTTATCGCACTTCAATGTGGTCTATTCTCAGGATTGGCAGCGCGCTTTATCGACGAAGCCAAAAAACATTTCAATGCCCGACGAGCATCCCTTGAAAGCAACATAGACGAGACAGAAAAAGAGCTTTCAAGCCTGCGCGACGCACTCATCAAGGGTGTAAACAACAACCATTTTGTCAGTGCTCCGGAAGATCTATTCAAGCTCCGCATCAGTTTAACCGACTGGCTCTGGAAAGCGGTTCTGCTTGAATTGGAAACTCGTGGTGGCGGTGCCTATCTCGTGGAGACTGCCGAAGGATTTCCCCGTCGTTTGCGCGAAGCAAGTTTTGTTCCCATTATTACCCCCAGTGTCACGCAGCTTAAAAAAGCCTTGGCATGATTAACCCGTTTATCCGTTCAAATTCATGACAGAAAAAGTCCCCATTCTTGAAGCAAAAAACATCGTTTTGCGGTATCGCGACGATGCGCCCCCTATTCTTGAAAATTTCAACCTTGCAATCGGAAAAAATGAAACTGTTTCCATTCTGGGGCCAAGTGGTGTCGGAAAATCAAGCCTTTTACGTGTGCTTTCCGGCCTGCAAAAGCCGAATGGCGGCCATATTTTTGTTCACGGCAAAGAGCTTACCCGTGTTGACCCGAATATTGCGGTGGCCTTTCAAAATCCGGGTTTATTGCCGTGGCTGACATTGGAAAAAAATGTGGCCTTTGGCCTTGATTTCAAAAACCGTGAAAAGCTCGAAAAAAGCGAACGGCAAAATCGGGTGAATAAAGCGATCCACGAAGTGGGGCTCGATTATGCGCGGAAACTAAGGCCTTCCGAGCTTTCCGGCGGCATGGCGCAACGGGCAGGACTGGCGCGTTGCTTTGCCAGAAATCCGGAAGTGCTTTTTCTGGATGAGCCATTTGGCGCACTAGATGAATTGACGCGCCAAGATATGCAAAATCTGCTGATTAAACTCGTTAAAGAATTTTCCGCTTCAACGCTTCTTGTTACGCATGACATCGACGAAGCCTTGCTTGTTAGCGAACGCATTATTCTGCTTGGCGGAAAACCGGCAAATATCATCGGCACATGGACAATCGATTTCCCCAAACCGCGCAATCAATTTGTCGAAGAACTCGGCAAAATCCGTATCGAAATTCTTGCAACTTTAAGAGATGCAGGACTTAAAAAAAGAGATGAAATATGAAAGATGAATATTTTTCCCGCCGCGACATTTTGCGGCTATCAGCTTTATTGACGGCAAGTGGCGCTTTGCCGTTTTTAAATATTGGAAGAGCTAAATCACAGGAAAAGGATGAACCGGTCAAAGTCGGCTATTTGCCAATCACCGATGCAACAGCTTTGCTTGTGGCTCACGGTAAAGGTTTTTTTGAAAGCGAAGGTTTGAAAGCTGAAAAACCGGTTCTCTTCCGTAGCTGGTCACAAATTGTGGAAGCTTTTTTTGCCGGCCAGATCAATGTGATGCATGTCCTTTCGCCAATCGCTATCTGGGCACGCTATTCAAGCAAGGCACCGCTTAAAGTCGTTGCATGGAACCATATGAGCGGCTCCGGTTTTTCGGTCGCCAATGACATCAATTCCATTTCCGATCTTGGCGGCAAGAACGTTGCTATTCCATTCTGGTATTCAATCCACACAGTTGTGTTGCAAATGATCTTGCGCAAAAACGGCTTGACGCCAGTTTCGCGAAAAAGCGGCACAATTGAAAAAAATGAAGTCAATATGGTGATTATGGCACCATCGGATATGATACCGGCGGTTGCCAATGGTCAGGTTTCGGGCTTTATCGTTGCAGAACCCTTCAATGCGGCAGGTGAAGCGGCCAAAGTTTCAAAGCTTGCAAGATTTACGGCCGATGTCTGGCGTGACCATGCCTGCTGTCTTGTCTGCATGCAGGAAAACGATTTAAAGGAGCGCCCCGAATGGTCGCAAAAAGTCGTGTCCGCTATGGTCAAAGCGCAATTGTGGACAGCAAAGAACCGCGAGGAAACAGCGCTTCTTCTTTCCAAAGAAAATCCGAATAAATATATGCCTTTCGGTTCCGATGTTCTCAAACGTGTTCTTGTTTCAAGCGAAGACGATAACCGGTTTTATGAAAAATCGGGCGCAATCATCCACCCCGACTGGCTTGAAAAGCGCATAGATTTTCAACCCTATCCTTATCCGAGCTACACGGAAGAACTGGTAAGACGGCTGAAAGACACTTTGATTGAGGGTGATAACGCGTTTCTTCAAACACTTGATCCGGCTTTTGCGGCCAAAGACCTTGTCGATGACCAATTTGTCAAACGCGCATTAAGCGAAGTTGGCGGACTTCCCGCTTTCGGCATGAAAGACAGTTTCGTGCGCAATGAAGAGATTGAAGTTTAACGGGGAGAAAGCGTGATGAAAAGCTGTCTTCGCCATCTGTCCGGTTTGTCGGGACTTGTTCTGCTTCTTTTCCTCTGGTGGCTCGGAACAGATGTTTTGAGCGCCAAAAACAGCTTTGCAAGCCGCTTTTCGGTTGAGGCAACATTACCAACTTTCTGGCACTTGTTGACCGGCTCTGACTTAGCCCTTCACGCTCTCATCAGCCTTAAACGCATTGTCGTCGGATTGGTTTTTGCACTCGTCATCGGTGTGCCTGTCGGGCTTTTGATCGGTGCAAAACCATGGGTGGAAAGAGCAACCGGTCCGGCATTCCAGTTTCTGCGCATGATTTCGCCATTGTCATGGATGCCGATTGCCGTGATGATTTTCGGCATTGGCGACAAGCCGATCTATTTTCTTCTCACCTTTGCAACCGTCTGGCCGATCATGTTCAACACAGCAGCAGGTGTCAAACAACTTGACCGGCATTTTCTGCTCGTTGCAAAAAGCCTTGCTGCAACACAAAGTGAAACATTGCTCTATGTGGTTTTTCCGGGAATTTTGAGCCATATGATGACGGGGATCCGGCTGGCGATCGGCATTTCGTGGATTATCATTGTGCCTTGTGAAATGTTGGGCGTCTCGGCAGGCCTCGGCTATTTCATTCTCGATACACGCGACCGCCTCGCTTATCCGGAACTGATGTCAACCATTCTGCTTATCGGATTAATCGGCTATTTGCTCGATAGCGCGGTTCGTGCGGCCGCCCGCCGCCTTGGCTGATCTCACCCACGGCTTGGTTGATGGAGATAACTTACATAGGATTTTAAACGGATGGGGGCGGAAGTCCCCTTTTTTATCTGAATGTTATTAAAAAACCGGCTATACTGGATGTGGTGTGCATAGCTGCAATAGTTTTAACCGTGAGCATTGCTAGCAGTCGACGTTCCTTGAAAATCCTGATTGTGATGAACGGGAAAGTTAGAAACTTGGAAGCAAATTTTTCCAAGTTTTCAGCATACTCGACGCAATACTTCCCACCGATAAAAGCTAGGGAAAATAGCGCTTTATTTTACAAACGTTACGCGGGTGTTTTTACCTTAGTTTTCCAACGCATTGATGGGTTGGTTCTATTCCGGTTTTGCGTTCTTATTCCGGTTTTTTTCAAATTTTTCCAATGCGTCGCAGTTGCTTTTTCCCCAATCAAACAGCATTTCAACCGGCTCGCAAAATCTTTTTCCGAGCGGAGTAAGCGAATATTCAACCTTTGGAGGAACAACGGTATAGACATGGCGGCGAACGAGCCCGCCTTGTTCCAGATCACGCAATGTCTGAATCATCATTTTTTTGGAAATTCCGGGTAAAGCGCGTTGCAATTCACCAGTGCGACATTTGCCATTCGGCCAATGGAACAATGCGTGGAGGAGCATGCTTTTCCATTTGACCGAAAATAATTCCATAATTCTTCGTGCCGGACAGGTTTCGACAAAGACAAGGTTTTCCTTGGTGTTATTCGGCATAATAGTCACCTTTTGGTATCTATGTCCCTATTAAGTACCTTCTAGCATATTTTTTACTACTAGCCTAGCTGTTTCTTGTATCTAACAAATCAGGGAATACCATTATGCCAGCTGCTTTATGGGCTTTTGCAATCGCCGCGTTCGGTATCGGCACAACAGAATATATTATTTCCGGCCTTTTACCTGCTATTCAGGCAGATTTTCATATTTCGGTCTCGGCTGCCGGTTTTATGGCAACCTCTTATGCATTGGGTGTATTTTTCGGAACACCGATTATCATCATATTGGGAAGCAATCTCGAAAAGAAAAAACTGCTGCTTATTGCATTGACGTTTTTCATTGTCGGAAATTTTCTGACTGCTCTTTCACCCAATTTCACCACCGCCATTTTCGGGCGGGTTATCAATTCGCTTTGCCACGGGGTTTTCATCGGTATTGCTTCTGTGCTTGCCGCCGACCTCGTCCCTCAAGATAAGCGAACCAGCGCAATTGCCTTCATGTTCAGCGGTATGACGGCCGCCAATTTTATCGGCGTTCCTGCCGGTACATGGTTCAGCCATATGACATCATGGCGCACCACTTTTTATCTCATCACTCTTATCGGTGTGCTTGCTTTTATTGCAACGTTGAGACTGGTTCCAAAACAGCCGCAACATCATGAACAATCATTGAAAAATGAACTTTTCGTTTTTGGTGATATTCATGTTCTTCTTGCCATGGGCATTACTATTTTAGGCCCTGCAGCATTTTTCACCTCGATTACCTATATTGCCCCGATGGCCAAAGAGCTTGGTCACTTTTCCGATCAGGGCGTTACATTTCTTCTGTTCATTTTTGGCGGAGGCTTGTTTGTCGGAAATTATTTGGGTGGCAAATTTGCCGACCGTGCGCTCATGCCGGTTCTTTATATTACGCTCTTCGGGCAAGCCGTTGTGATGCTGTTTTTCTATCTTACAATTGGCAACAAAATTGCGGATGTATTTTCTATATTTTTCATGGCCGCTTTCGGTTTTGCGAGCGTCTCGCCAATCCAGCGCCTTGTTATGGATAGAGCGAAAGCTGCTGGCGGTGCCAATCTTGCTTCGGCAGTCAATATTGGCTTTTTCAACCTTGGTAATGCGCTGGGTTCTTGGCTCGGCGGTTTGGTGATTGCCCTTGGCTTTGGCTATGCCTCGCCGAACTGGGCAGGTGCTTGCCTCTCTTTTGCAGCACTTTTCCTCGCTATTCTCTCAAGCCTTTTTGCAAAACGTCAGGCAAAGCAGAAATTAGGGGAATGTTGCCCGTCAAGCTACAAATAAACAATTGACTAAGCGGGGCATTCAAGGCTCCGCTTTTTCCTTCTTTGCGGGACACAAGGAAAATATAAAGCATGACCTAACCACAAGGCCAAAGCTATAAGGCAAGACCAAACAAAATGACATGCTGCATCTGAGGTTTCAAAGTGACAAGCTTTCAAATTGACCAATGTCCATTTCAACACCTATCCCGGTCAATCTGTGTCAAAGTCCACCAATATTCGAGCAGCGTAGACAATGAGCTTAGAAATCAATGAGCGTTCAGCCCGTGTTAAGGTCGGTTATCCTTCAAACAATGTGTAAATCGACTATCCTTCAACCAGTTTGGAAGCAGCCGCAGCGTAGATGGTGGGCTTCAAAGTCAATTAACCTTCAAGCAGTTTCGATGACCACAGAAATCGACCGGCATTTCTTACCCGAAAATCACACTATCCGACCAAGGTTTTCCGCCCTGAAAAGTCCCTTTGGTTTTAAGAATTTATAGATCGTTGCTCTGAACACGCCGTCGGCTCCAGTCACTCTTCAGGTAAAATTTTCTCTATATAGCGCCGAGACGCGATATGATTCACTTGAGATTGATATTTTGGAAAAATATTCCTCTAAAATATGTCTAAAAGTTTGGCCTATTGTAAAAAATCCCAGTTTTACTTACTGTTTTAGGAAATTTTTCAACTTACTGCTCGCAACCGGAATATTTTTTTTCCACGTCGCTTCATAGCGGATTTGTATCGGGCGCTCATCCTGATCGCACAAGATATAACGTTGGCCGGATGTCATAGTGATTGCCGATTTTGGCAAGAGTGCCGCGCCAAGCCCGCAATGTGCCCAGTTTTCCAGTTCCCGGAAGGAAACTGTTTTTCCGGTATATTCTTTCAGCACATGATTATGATGCCCGAACATTTCCCTGATAAACTTCGTCAATCCGGATTCGTCATCGACCATGACAAAAACCTCGTCGGCAATATCTGAAAAATGCACGACATTGACGTTTCTGATCGGCTGTGCCGTGCTCGGTATGAAATAAAGCGGCTCTTCATAAAGAAACTCGCTTGCCCTTATCGGCTTTTTTTCTGCTGCAACATCAAAAACATAATCGATTTCATCCCGTTCCAGCAAGTCGATGAGATCGCCGCTATTGCGCTCGCACAACACAATTTCCGAGTCCGGATTCTCCGTGCGAAAATCATTCATAACGGCTGCCAGATATTGGCAGCTCATCAATGGCGATTTGCCGATCCTGACAACGTTTGTTTCCTGATTATTGAATTTTTTGCTTTCGTCGACGAGATTGAAATTCGCCTCAATCAGCTTTTCGATATAGGGCATAATATGTTGCCCGAAAGCCGTAAGGCCGACACGGCGCGTCGTGCGCGAGAAAATGCGCGCCTGAAACTCGTCCTCAAGCTGGGCAATGCTGTTTGACAAGGTCGGCTGCGTCACATGGCAGTTTTTTGCCGCTACAGTAAAATTGCCGGCCTGTGCAACAGCCAAGACATAATTCAATTGTGCCAAATTCATCAGTCGTTCCCCAAGTGTTCCCTCTCATGATTTATAGCTTAAAGAAATAAATCACATTTGCAAATACAATTTTTAAAACAGGTTTCACCCATGTATAAAAAATTTATGAGCTCATACCTATATAATACTCATTCATACGATAACGCCTAATCTTGAAATATAACGAAGTGAGGACGTAAGTGTTGGCGGCAATAGTGCCGCAACGACCTTATATGTTTTGACTGTGAAAACGGGTCAAATTGATATGGAAAATGAAAGAGCCGGTCTCCAGCCAAGGCTTACCCTATCACAAATCATATTCAGTCTTTTGCCACTCTTCTGGATTGCCGAAGCTGCTTTATTAAGCCTGATTGTTGCCAAAGCAGACGAGGCGTTATCAACCATTATCGTTGCCGGTTTCGCTATAATTATACTTGCTGCAATCAAAGCCTGCCTTGATTATCGTAGCCAACTTGATCTCTTCAAAAATTCCCGCGAGAACCTGAACGGGTGGCGCAGACGCGGCTTGACCCACCTCAATTTTCTTTCTCCTTTGAGTAAAAAACGTATGCCAAGCGGCGAGGCAGCCAATATCCTTGTCGATCAGGGAGAGACACTCGTTTCATGGAACGCGAAATACCGCCCGCTGATGGTGCGCGCTGCTGTCGTTCCGCTTGTCATCCTTTGCCTTATACTCCCGTTTTCATGGCTTGCCTGTTTGCTGCTTTTTATAACCGCACCGATCATTCCATTATTTTGGGCCATTATCGGCGCCAAAGCTCAAAAAGCGGCAAAAGAACAATGGCAGGAAATGGGCGAGATGAACGGCTATCTGCTTGATCGTTTACGCGGCATAAAGACATTGCGCATACTTGACGCTACCTTCTGGAGCGCGAAACGCCTTGCCCGCCAATCCGACGATCTCATTACGCGCACAATGAAGGTGTTACGCATTGCTTTTCTGTCGTCAGCGGTGCTCGAACTTTTTTCGGCTCTCGGTGTCGCTTTGATGGCCGTCTATATCGGTTTTCATCTTTTAGGCGTCATTACCATCGGCTTTTGGGGAAACAAGCTCAGCCTTGCCGAAGGTCTCTTCATTCTTTTGCTTGCTCCGAGTTTTTTTGAACCATTGCGCGAACTTGCAAGCGTCTGGCACGACCGTGTTGCGGGTAAAGCGGCGATGGAAAATTTCACCAAACTGGTCGGCGAAGGCGAAACGATTGTTCATCAATCTTCCGATGTTCGCCAATCGACAATTGTTCAACAATCATATGACAGTAAGCCAAAAGAGACAGCTTCGCCAAAGAATGGCACTGCCATCGAAATTGATAATCTCTCATTCGCCTTTATTCCCGAAAAACCGGTTTTCAAAAACTTTTCGCTCAAAATCGGCAGGCAAGAAAAAGTTGCACTCACTGGAAAAAGTGGCGCCGGAAAATCGGTTCTGCTCGCACTCATTGCCGGTCTCATTCAGGCCGACAAGGGGGTAATCAAAGTCAACGGCTTGACTGTTAATGGCGCAAATATAGATGAAATCCGAGCCAGGATCGGCTGGATGGGGGCAAAACCCTATTGGTTCGACCAGTCAATCCTTTCCAATATAACCTTTAACAGGAAATTCGATAACATTGACGACTATCTTGATCTTGCCAATTTGCACGATTTCGCCAATGAGCGCAAATACCAGCGCCTTGGTGAAGGTGGAACCGGCGTTTCGGGTGGGGAGGCTGCCCGCCTTTCTTTGGTGCGGCTGGCATTGGAAAAAGACCGGAATGTCCTTCTTATCGACGAACCGACCGCCCATCTTGATCCTGAAAGTGCAAAGATTGTTATAGATGCACTCATAAAAATTTCAGGAGAAAATAGCCTCCTTGTTGCAACCCATGATCCGGAACTTTTCAGGCGCATGGACAGGGTGATCGAACTTTCGCCGGAAGTGAATTGCAGGGAGAGCAAAAGATGAAAACAATCCTTGCTCTCATTGCGCCTCGCGACAGAATTATCCGCAAAAAAATGCTGTGGGGACTTGTCTTTGCCATTCTTACAGCGCTTTCGACAATCGGTCTTCTTTGCCTATCCGGCTGGTTTATTACAGCAACTGGAATAGCGGGTTTAACGATTGCGGCAACACGTGTTTTCGATGTTTTTATGCCCTCGGCTGCCATACGGTTTTTTGCACTTTTGAGAACCGGTGCGCGCTACGCTGAGCGGCTTGTCAATCATGATGCGACATTCATGCAGAGCCGAGGCTTGCGGTTGCAACTCTTCAAAACGATTGCACAAAGAAAATCCTTGCGCGATCTTGCCATGCGTCCGGCACGGCTGTTGCACCGTTTAACCGGCGATATTGATAGTTATGAGCTCATTTATCTGAAGCTTATCGTCCCTTCCATTGTTGCGCTCATTGCAATTTTAACAATTATAGCGGTGCTTTCGTCCGTTCATTTGGGCATGGGCCTTGGCTTCGGATTTATTGTTTTTGCAGCCGTCATTGTTTTTTCCTGCCTTTCCATAAAACTTGACGAAAAACGCTCGGCCTCCCTTGCCATCCGGCGCGAAAGCCTGCGCACACGTGTAATCGCACTTCTTTCCGGCCAGACCGACCTTGTTATGAATGGTTGCCAGCAGTCCTTTACCAGCCATGTCATGAATACTGAAGACAGCCTCGCAACAAGTGATGTTTCCTTGAAAAAACGGCAGCTCGCCATTGAAACGATCAGCGGTTTTGTCGACAAGCTCATTTTTGTCGGGCTTATTCTGACAAATGTTCTACTCTATCGCTCCGGTTCGATCAGCCTGCCGCTAGCTGTACTTTGTGTACTGGCCGCACTGACACTCTATGACCTTGTCAAACCGCTTTATCAGGGCTCTAGCGAGATTGGCCGCTATATATTGGCGTTACGCAGACTTTCGCCATTTGTCGAAGGTGAAAGTGCCAATTCAGCCAAACCCCGTGAAGAATTGCCACCATGTAGCTATGTGGCGATAGCCGACATCAAACGGGCAAGCTACGAGCCGCAATTGCCGGCAGTTTTGAACGACATTCATTTCACCGTCAGCGCAGGAGAAAAAATAGCCTTTGTTGGCCCCAATGGTGCCGGCAAAAGCTCGCTTATTTCGCTTTTCATGACAAAAGATATGATTGTGGAGGGAAAAATTGCAGCAATAAGAGCAGCATTATTGGAACAAAATACCTATATATTTCATGACACTCTGCATGAGAACCTGAAACTTGCCAATGTGACCGCCTCTGACGAAGACATGGTCGAGGCTATGGAGCGTGCGGGACTACACGACTATCTCGATAATCTCAAAGACGGCCTCTATAGCAGCGTCGGTGAAAACCAGACCGGTCTTTCAACCGGTCAGGCACGTCGCTTCGCATTGGCACGCCTTTTCCTGCAGAAACGCGACCTGTGGCTACTTGATGAGCCGACAGAGAATATAGATGGCGGAACCGCCCGCGATATTCTCGAGCGCATGAAGCACTATGGGCGTGAAAAAAGCTGGCTCCTTGTCACCCACCTGAAACGGGAAGCAACCTGTTGCGACCGCATCATCACACTCGATCACACCCGCATCACCGGCGACTATGAGCGCTCGAGCGAAAACTATCAACGCGTTTTAGAAAGTTTACGCGAGGACAATTATGACAAACACTCAATGTAAGGACTTGAATTATGGATATTGACATTGTCAGCCTATCACGGTTCCAATTCGCCGCGACTGCGCTTTACCATTTTCTGTTTGTCCCACTCACACTAGGATTATCAATCCTGCTTGCCATTATGGAAAGCGTCTATGTCATGACAGGTCGAACGATCTGGCGGGATATGACCAAGTTCTGGGGACTGCTATTTGGTATTAATTTTGCGCTGGGGGTCGCAACCGGCGTGGTTATGGAATTCCAGTTCGGCATGAACTGGAGCTATTATAGCCATTATGTCGGCGATATTTTTGGCGCACCTTTGGCTATTGAAGCTTTGATGGCTTTCTTTCTGGAAGCAACCTTTGTCGGCCTGTTCTTCTTCGGATGGGACCGCATGTCAAAGGTTAAACACCTGATTGCCACATGGTGCGTGGCCTTCGGCTCCAACTTCTCGGCTTTGTGGATTCTGGTTGCCAATGGCTGGATGCAAAATCCGGTTGCCTCCACCTTCAACCCGCAAACCATGCGTATGGAAATGGGCGACTTCGCCTCGGTTATTTTGAACCCTGTTGCGCAAGCGAAATTCGTTCACACGGTTTCAGCCGGTTATACAACTGCGGCTGCCTTCGTTCTTGGCGTTTCCGCCTGGTACCTCCTGAGAGGTCGCTATAAAGAAATTGCCAAACGCTCGATGACAGTTGCCGCATCATTCGGTCTTGCTGCTTCGCTTTCCGTCGTAGTTCTGGGAGATGAAAGCGGCTACCTTTCCGGTGAACACCAGAAAATGAAACTCGCCGCTATCGAAGCCATGTGGGATACCGAAAAAGCTCCTGCTTCTTTCACATTGTTCGGTCTTCCCGATGTTAAAAACCGCGAAACCCATTTTGCTATCCACATTCCGTGGGTCATGGGCATTATCGGCACACGTTCGTTTGACGAACAGATTCCTGGCATCAAGGATCTTGTCGCACAATCTGAAAAAGAAATCAGACAAGGTATTCTCGCTTATGATGCACTCGAAAAAATCCAGCAGGCAAAAGGTGCATCTGTTCCGCAAGAAACAATCGACCAGTTTGAAAATAACGGTCGTTCACTCGGTTATGCACTTTTGTTGAAACGCTATGTCGATGACCCTCGTACAGCAACAGACGACCAGATCAACAAAGCGGCTTGGGACCTTGTTCCGGAAGTTCCGGTTATCTTCTGGGCTTTCCGTATCATGGTTGCCTGTGGCTTTGCCCTTATCCTGATTATGGCGACATTCTTCTATCTGTCGGCACGTCATCGTCTGGAAAACCGGCGCTGGTTGCTTAAACTTGCTGTTTGTGCCATCGCGCTTCCGTGGATTTCTGTCGAATGTGGATGGGTTGTTGCCGAAATCGGACGTCAGCCATGGATTATCGAAGGAATTCTTCCGACCGCCGTTGCGGTTTCAAACCTCGGCGTTACGACAGTGTTCCTGACAATTTGCGGCTTTGTTGCCCTCTATACTGCGCTTCTTGTTGTCGAAGTCCGCTTGATGCTGAAATATATCAGAAAAGGTCCGGACGTTCTCAACGAGCACAGCGAGGTTCAAAACAACGCCTCTGCCACAGCATTATCTTAAAGGATAAAAATCATGATTTTGCACGATTTGATTTCATATGACGTGTTACGTATCATATGGTGGCTGCTGCTTGGCATTGTGCTTGTCGGCTTTGCAGTCATGGACGGTTTCGATCTGGGAACCGGTATGTTGCTCCCCTTTGTGGGCAAGACCGATCTTGAACGACGCATTGTCATCAACACGGTCGGACCGGTTTGGGAAGGCAATCAGGTTTGGTTGATTTTGGCAGGCGGTTCAATTTTTGCCGCTTGGCCACAGCTTTACGCTGTTTCGTTTTCGGGCTTTTATATTGCCATGTTCCTTGTGCTCGTTGGCATTATTCTGCGCCCTGTAGGCTTCAAATACCGCAGCAAACGCGAAAGCAAAACCTGGCGGTCAACCTGGGACTGGCTGCTTTTCGTCGGTGGCTTTGTGCCGAGCCTGATTTTCGGCGTTGCAATGGGCAATGTACTTGAAGGTGTTCCCTTCGAGATTAAGCCCGATATGCAGGTTTTCTATCGCGGTTCGTTCTTCGGACTGTTGAACCCGTTTGCAATCCTTTGCGGGGTTCTGTCGATTGTCATGCTGCTCACCCACGGGGCAAGCTGGCTTGCTGTCAAAACAGATGATCCGATTTTCAGCCGTGTACGCAAAGTCGGCATGATTACGGGTGTTCTCACAACCATTCTTTATGGTTTGTGCGGGCTTTTGTTGAACGTTGCAACAACCGGCTATCATATTACCGGTGGTGTGGTTGCCAACGGCCCTTCAAACCCGTTGATGAAACAGGTTGCAACCAACGCTTCTGGTTGGCTTGACAATTACCATCAAACACCGATCTTGTGGATTGTTCCGATTATCGGACTTGTTGCACCACTATTGGCAGCCGCATGTCTCGCCATGAGAAAACCGGTTCTTGCCATTATCGCTAACGGACTTGGCATTGCCGGCATTATCGCAAGCGTTGGCGTTGCAATGTTCCCGTTCATCCTGCCTTCAACGATTGATCCGGTGATGAGCCTTACAGTATGGGATTCTTCCTCAAGCCATTTCACCCTCTTTGTCATGCTGATTGTCGCGATCATTTTTGTTCCGACAGTCTTGGCCTACACAAGCTGGGTTTACAAAATCCTTTGGGGAAAAGTCAGCGTCAAAACAATCGAAGGAAACAAGCAATCCTATTGATTGCTATTCTTGAAAGGAAATTCCATGTGGTATTTTTCATGGGCACTTGGCCTTCCGCTTGCTGCTGCTTTCGCAATATTGAATGCAATGTGGTATGAATTGATGGAAGACAATGCCAAACAAAAGTCAGGCGAAAATAAATCCGAATAGCCTGTTAAACTATAAAATCATTGCCGCGGAAAGCTCCTGCTCTCCGCGGCATTTTATTTTTCTCGCAGCGTTTTCTTCGGCAATTGTCGTTTTAAAAAGGCACACCAACCGGTCTCTTTGCCTTCCAATTTATGCACTCTGAAATCATCTTTATTCGGTGTCGAGATTTTTCAACCATTTCCGCAAGCGGTTTCTCGCATTGGAATAGGGTGAAGAGGTATTCAATTGGATCATCCGCCCCATTGTCCATTTTCCGCACCACTCTTTTTCGTAAAGCTTCCGGTTACTTCGTTTGGAAATTTCGCCAATAATTTTTTCTTTTGCCTGACGAAGCCGATCAACAAGCTCAACAAAAGGAACATTTTTATAATCGGAATAAAATTTTTGGGCGAGTTCACCAAGTTCATTCCACTTGAAGCCGGTTTCAGGAAAATCGATGAGCTCTCCTTTTTCATCCCTTTCCAACCATTTCAGGACAAGCCTATTCCACCCCAAAAGATAGGCAACGAGATTTGAAACAGTCATAAGCTCGCCTTTTGAATGCCCCTCCATGAGCGGTAAACCGGAAACATCTGCTGGTACTTTACGCAAATCGTCGGCAAGTTTGGAAAAAGTCGTTTCGATTGCATTCAGCAATTCATCTTTATTTTGCGGTATAGACACTTTTCCCTCGTTTGTTATTTTCAGAGATTGAACCTGCTTTTTTGGTCAATAACATTCCTTGAATAGGTTTTACGAGCAACGTCAGAAGCGCGATTACAACGCTCTTTTTTCATATAGGCAAACAACTATTTAAACAAAAACAAAAAATACAAATTTTGTAAGATAGAGTGCAGGTTTTCAAAAAATATGAAGCACGCATAGAGAGCGATATAGCTCTTGGTGTCAAATAGCGCTAGCGGAACAATCGCCTATCGCAAATAAAACAGAATAACCTCATCACCTATTTTCTTGCACAATCAAGAGCGCGTTCTAAAGCTATTGTGGTCGGCATGGAAGGGATATAAACAGATTTTATTTTGGCGTATTTTCGGCCTTTTTAAACGCGTTCGTGCGCTTATACGGCGCGTTGGCACGCTTCAATCATATGCAGGAAAACCGAAATTTTCTGCAAAAGAGCAAAAGCGCAATTCAAAAAACATGTTTTTAGAACAGCTACACTGTAGCGCAATAAAGTATAATAGAACGAAAACAGCTTAATAGAGTGAAAAGAATAATGCTGAATAGCTCATCAAAAATAGCTTTAATCTTCCTTGCATTTCTTACCGCCATACCAGTCAAATGGATTGAAAATCAAAATAACAGACGTGATCGTTAAAAAGACAACTTATTCGCAAGAAAAACTTTGTAATCGACCTTTTTAAACCGTTTTAACAAAAAACGCTTTAACGCGGTTTTACATTTTATAATTGCGCGCACTCTTGAATGAAATTGATTTTTATGTTTTACAGGAGTTGATTCATTCAATTTGAGAAAAAGCCACCTGCAATAGATTTGCGAATGCGGTTTAGGAGAAAATGAAATATGATAAATAAATATGTGACGGTGAAAGTTTCGACTTTCACGTTGATGCTTTGTTTATCCTTATCAACTTCGGCAAGTGCCTATGCAGAGGATATTCTTTACAATGGTACTTTGGAAGATGCTGCCACTAAACTTCATCTCGATCCAGATAGAACTAATAAATCTATTTATCCTGCAGCTTCGTCATCAAATAACACTATTTCCGTATCAAATAATAGTAATTTATCGTTTGATGAAACTGATGAAACTCACTATGTTCCTCCTTATAACGTTATAGGTGGCTTAAATAGTGTTGGCGAAGCCAGCAATAATAAAGTTATTTTGGATGGCGGTAAAATTCAAAACCATGTTTACGGTGGGCGTATAGAAGGCGAAATAGGAAATACCAATAATAATTATGTCTATGTAAAGGACACTACCTTATCAGGTAATTTTTTCGGCGGCTTAGCCGAGTACGGAACCGCAAATGGCAATCGTATTGTTATAGAGTCCGGTAAGTTTTCTTCGACGACAAAAATTTATGGCGGTTTTTCCTCGGGATATGGTGATACCAATAACAACAACGTTATCATTCATAGTGCAAATATTGAAAATAGTATGATTTACGGGGGATTTGCTACAGCGGATGGCAATGCGTGGGGAAACCATGTTAATATAGCAAGTAAAGGGCCTATAAAAACTAAAGTAGGCCAAGTTATTGGTGGGTACCTGTACCAATCGGGCGATTCTTTGGAAACAGCAACATCAGCCAAGGGCAATAGTGTTACCATTGAAGAAAACACCGAAGTTACCGGCGAGGTATACGGTGGTCAAATTAGTAGCGGCGTTGGCACTGCTGGTGGCACAAATGAAGATGATGGTAATAGGGTCACTATCACGGGCGCAACGGTCGGCGGCAGCATTTATGGCGGTATGGCCAACGGTGCGGCGTTGAATAATGTGGTGACAATAACACAAAGCACTGTCAAAGATAGTATTTTTGGCGGATCAAGCAAATCCGTTGGAGACGCATCTTTTAACAAAGTTTTTTTGACGGGTGTCAATATTGCCGAAAAAAACGTAACAGGCGGGTTGGCTTCACTTGGTGATGCAACAGAAAACAAGGTGACAGTATCGGCCAAAAGTAGTGCACAAAGCGTCATAGGCGGTCAAAGCCAAAATGGTGGAGCGACAGCAAATAGTGTTGCTATTGAGGATGCGACAATTACCGGAGATGTTTTCGGTGGCATATCTTCTGGTAGTTCGGCAACGAAAAACATTGTGACGTTGATGGGAAAAAGCGTCGGAATTTCCGGTTCGGTGTATGGCGGCTATGACGCGGCTGCTTCATCGAATGATGTTTTTACCGGCAATACGCTAAATCTGAATGAATTTCGCGGAAGCATGGCAGGCATCTATAATTTTGAAAACTACAATTGGGTTTTGCCGAAAGATATTGTGAACAATGATACACTTATCCATATTACAGGTACAAATCCTGTTGATCTGGCAAAAACCAGCCATACAGTTTCATTGCTAAATGACGGTAACCGGTTGCATGTTAACGACAAAATAACATTGATCGACAAGTCCAAAAATGGGCCCGATGTTTCCAGCTTGGAAGTTCACCAAGGCAACTTCATTATTTATGACATGAAATTGCAACAGGAAAATGATGGCTATGTTCTGACGGCTGTCAATGTGACAGATACGAGCGATAATGGCGGAGACAATTCCGGTGATGAACTGGCCGGACGGATCAATCCGCGATCCAAAGCTTTTTCCGAAGGGCGTGTGGCTTCCCTCGGATTTTTGAACCAGGCTGCAGACCTTATTGCCAATTCGGGCATACGCTCGGCAAAAGCTGCGGTTCTTGAAGGTGCTGACAAGGCTTGGAATATGAATTTGATGCCATTTTTTGTCATTGACGGCAGTTCCAACCGTTACAAGACGGGTAGCCATGCCGATGTAGACGGCTTCAATATGGCTGTCGGTCTGGCTAGCGGGTTTGAAATTGCCAATAAACACGCTGTGACACTCGGGGCATTTTTTGAGTATGGCCGTGGGACTTACGACACCTATAACAGTTTTGCAACCTATGCCTCTGTTCATGGTGATGGCGATACCCATTATACAGGTGGCGGTATTTTGGGGCGAATTGATTTTGCCGGTACCGGCCTTGGTCTGGTTGACAAGCTCGATGCCGGACAAGCAGATGGCCTTTATGCCGAAGCGTCATTCCGGGCTGGCCACATAGATACCGATTTTGATACCAATGATATTTTGGGAATTACCGGTGGCAGCAGCAAATATGATAGCGGTGCCGACTACTATGGTCTGCATGGCGGTGTCGGTTATGTCATGAATTTTGACGAACGCAATTCGGTTGATGTTTATGCCCGTTATCTATGGACCAAGATTGACAGCGAAACCGTTAACATCGGTGTCGACAAGCTCAGGTTCGACGACGCTGACAGTTCGCGCATTCGCATTGGCACGCGCTACACGATGGCTTATAACCAGCAGTTCAAACCTTTTGTTGGTGTTGCCTACGATCATGAATTCGAAGGTACAATTGACGCACATGCTTATCAATTAAAACTGGATAAACCTTCACTTGAGGGAGATTCCGGCATATTCGAGGCAGGTGTTTCGATGAAACCGATAAGCACTATAGAAGCGTTAAGTGTTGACATTAGCGGGCAAGGTTATATCGGCAAACGCCAAGGTGGCGGCGGCGGCCTCAAGATTAAATACCAGTTCTGATCACGAGCAGGCCGATATATAGCTTTTACATTTGTCATTGCCTTGTTCAAAACGCGGCAAACGTCAGTTTTGATATGTGGTTTTGTCTCATGTTGTGGGATGTATTGCCGATAAAAGCGGCTTTTCACAGTTCGGCGCTGTTTTTGTCAGATTGCTCATCTCCCGACGAGTTTTAAAACGATCTACTTTGTCGGCCGGTCGTAATAGAAGCCGGTATCGTCCGGCCTTTATAAAAATGATGACACAGCCTAAGCGGAAAATGATAAATGGGGCTTGCCTAGTTTAGTGACAAAATTTTGTGCTAAGCCTATGGCAAGATATTAAGAACAGTTATTGTATCCGTAGTCACATTTAAGAGCAGAGAATTCGCGATCTTGTCCGCTTTTTTCCGGTCGATTTAACAGCCCTTCAAACAGCAGAGTTGACAGGGCTTAATCGTAATACCGTTGACCGTTTTTATCATGGTCTGCATCAAGGAATATTTGCTTGCCAGTAAAGTCAGAGCGACCAATGTTCGGCGTTGTCGAAATTGATA
Source organism: Bartonella sp. M0192 (assembly GCF_016102305.1). Classification (NCBI taxonomy): domain Bacteria; kingdom Pseudomonadati; phylum Pseudomonadota; class Alphaproteobacteria; order Hyphomicrobiales; family Bartonellaceae; genus Bartonella; species Bartonella sp. M0192. The sequence goes on from NZ_JACFOU010000001.1 coordinate 2,456,892, forward strand.
AAAGTCTGTTCTGTCCACGGCGGCAAAAAGGTAAACGTAATCGCGGTGCTTATGGTAATATAACTGTTTTTGGCATTTTTGAACTCGATTGACGAGTTTATACAGAAGTTGTTCCTCATTGCCCGAAAGCCACGTTACAGGGAATTATACGCGGAAGAGTAGATATAGCATCCTTCATAAACTCCTATGGATGGCGCGGAATATAATGGGCTGGTTAATCCCGGATATAGTCATTTCTATTCACACCTGTTCTCCTTGGCTCTGTCGTTCCTGTTGCTATCGCATTCGTTGTGAACAACATCGGGGCGGGTAAAAACTGGCCAAAATATTGGTGGTAATTGCGCCTTAAATCTCATCGGAAACTTCAAATAAATGAAGTAACCAGCGCAAGAACCTGATTGCAGGAAAGATTGCAGATAGTACGCACGTCCTATTGCGAAAAAACATCAAACTTATTGTAGTCAACGATCAGTTTATCACCGGTATTGGCAATCAGTTCGGCAATCTTTTCCCAAAAAAGCTGCGCGTTGCTCAAAACCGGTCTCAGGATAGATCGGAAAAGCAGCCCATGCCAATTTGGTTGCCTCATCAAGATCATCAAAAGTTGCGCCAACAAAACTATCTCGACCATTCGCAGTTCAGCGAATATCGGTTCTATCATCATAGCCATGCCGGCGATATTCAATGCGACGGGAGATCTCATTTCGTCCGTTACCGATCCTTTCTGGCACTGAGACTTTACGGAACGAGTTAAGCGAAGCCTCCGGGCAATGAGATATTGCCTATTCTATTTTTATGACGCCTAAAACCGTGTTTGCCAATCCTGAAGGACAGATCAATTTTTGCTGCTGGCAAAACGACAAATAGCACACAAAGGGGCTTTCTCTTGAAGAGTAGATGAACAGTTTCAAAGCTGTTAGCGATCACACACGCCCAAGATCTCCACTTATCAAGCAGCAAGGGGGTGTCTCGATAGATGGCCGGCCAATCGTCAACAGGGGTATTTGAAGCCAGTTTTTAAGCAGGTAAGCCACCACGGAGATATCACCAAGAGGGGCATTTTAGCAGGATATTTTTGACGTGCGTTTCGATAGAAAGTGACGAAGCTTGTTTTCCCGAAGTTAGATTTCGGTTTTTACATAACGATATTCGGGCCATAGCGTTATATAAGTCCTTATTCCCGCTTCGCATCAGACACAGGCCAAGCGACGAGCATTTGAAGGCAAACGGAGAAGCGGAGCCGCGGACGGGTAACGGGACAACACTTATATAATGAGGATATTGAAAGGTGAGAATCCGGCGAAAGCAGGAGAAGGAAGAAGTCGTGGGGGTGATTGGCTGCGGGGGCAGGATTTGAACTTGCGGCCTTCCGGTTATGGGCCTGACGAGCTACCGGGCTCCCCACCCCGCACTAAGGAAGAGTTTTTACGAGAAGCGCGAGGGGAGCGACAAGGCCACCGGATCGAGAACTGTAAATGTTAGAGTTACGTTAAAGATGGATGTAACCGGATAAGAACGAGCCAAGTGGCTGATTTCGTTATAACAATTCAAGCAAACCAATCAAGAATGGTCTGCCCGTTAAACAACAATTGAAGAGGAAGCAAGGGGCTAAATATCGTAAAGATCGGTCTCGATCGATTATCTCTATTTTGGCATTATTCAACTGCGTGATTAACGTTCCAAGCGGTACGTTCTCTTGGTCGGTGTAGAATCTTTCAGTGAAACTGATTTTATTTAAATCCCGTTTCATGAAAATCGATAGGTTGGCCTTTTCAATCAAAATCCAGCCACTTTAAAACAAGCTTGTTTCACAAAAGCAAATAAGCAACCATATCTTCAATCGTTATCTTGGAGCCTTTTTACGCCCATCCATTGTCGGAAGGTTAGAAAAATCTGAAGGCAATCGCCCCGATAAGCCAGAAAACTTTTCAAATTGGAAACATCTTGCCTTCAGGAGTTCTTCTTTGTTTGCAAGTCCAGCCTTCGCGAGCCTTATAAAATGTTTGCAAACACTCTGACACCTGTTCACATCCATACCACGATAGCGATCAGAACTGGTATTTGAGCTTGATGCCGCCACCGCCGCCTTGGCGTTGTCCGGCGTAGCCCTGACCGTTGACATCAATGCTCAAGGCCTTGTTGCTGGCAACCGGTTGAAGGCTGAAACCAGCCTCGAAAATACCAGTGCTGCCCTCTAACGATGGACGGTCGAGATTGAACTCATAGGCCTTCGCCGTCACCTCGCCATCAAACTCGTATTCATAGGCCGCACCAATGTAAGGCTTGAATTGTTCGCTATAGGCATAAGCATAACGACCACCAAGTTGAATGCGTGAACTCGTCGAGCTGTCAAAGTGAAGCGGCTCATTGGCGACAGAAACATCATCACTATCCATATGCGTCCATAAATAACGACCAAAGACATCAAGCGCCTGTCTTTCATTGACGTTGAACACATAGCCACCGGCAACATGCCCGCCATAATAGGTCACCGAGCTATCATAAGAACCACGATAGACACCGGTGAAGTTACCAAATAGATTGGCATTGCGCCCGACATCGAATTCACTCTTGGCGCGACCGGCACGAAGCGAGGCTTCCACATAAAGACCATCAGCCTGATCGGCGGCAAGCTGGCGCACACGGCCAAGACCGGTTCCTGCAAAGTCGATACGACCGAAGATGCCGCCGCCCTTATAGTTGCTATCGCCATCACCATGCACAGAGGCAAAGTCGGTAAAGCTGTTATAGGTATCATAGGTGCCACGGCCATATTCAAAGAAGGTCCCCATAGTGGCCTTGTGGCCTGTTGCAAAATCGAAGCCTGTGGCAAGACCGACCGCCATATTGAAGCCGTCTATATCCACATGACTGCCTGTCTTATAACGTTGCGATGAACCATTGGCGATCATGAACGGTATGAAAGCCGGACGGTTGAAATTATCCTCATTGGCACGCACCATGATGCGAATATGGTCTATACCGGCTGTTGCTATCAGGTCACTCCCCTGATTGACAAAGCCAAGGGCTGCCGCACGGCCTTCCGAATAAGATTTCGATTGCGGATTGATCTTGGCAGCTGAACCACCGCCTCCATTACCACTGTTACCATCATTATCAATATCATCACCGCCGCCACCGCTATTGCCGGCGCCGCTATTGCTGTCACCGCTATTGCCGCCACCGCCCGGTATGTCATTGTCATTATTATTAATAGTCAATACCAATGCAATATTGCCTGTGTTTTGCTGTGCCAATGTCGCATCATAGACAATGAAGCTCCCCTGCCTGATGGTATAATTCTGTGAGGCAAGGCTACCTGTCGTCTTATCGATCATGGTAACCCTATCACCGCCCTTCAGACGGCTGCCATCATTGACCATGGCAATGGTATGTTTGGTATCGGTCAAATCAACGGCAGTGCCGCCATTGGCAATTGTCACAAGCACATCGCCATTCTTCACGTCACTTGGCAATGTCCAGTTATAGGTCTCGAAATTGTAGATACCAGAAACAGTTCCGCGATAACCGATGAGATTAAGTGTGTTACCTTTAATAACTGTATCGAAGTCGGTATTGTCCGATCCGTCGCCATAGACACTCCGCCCCCCCCAGATTGAGCCGTAGGTCGTCACATTGCCATCATCATCACGCGCACCAATTTTGATGTCGGCACCTTCCAACGTAATCGTATTGCCGGTAGCTGCGCCACCAGATCCGGTAGTACCGGAATCCGTTGCACCGCCAATACTATAGCCGCCATAGACATCGCCCCAAATTAACGATTTTCCGGTTATGGTAACCGTGTTATCGCTTACATTTCCTCCGCTTCCTCCCTCACCGTCGCCGCTAGCTCCTCCGATACTTACACCGCCAAAAACACTTCCGCCCTCAATACCATCATGCCCAAGTCCACCCATATCTGGTAACCCCGAGCCGCCTTTTCCGCCATCTGCGCCCTTTAGAATAACGTTCGTCAATGTAATTGTGTTTTCACTGACACTGCCGCCTGCACCACCCGTACCCATACCGACCACCTGGTAGCCTGCCGCACCGCCAATGCTCAGTCCTCCAAAAACCGAGCCACCGCCCATACCACCGGCACCCCCGCCGCCGGCATTACTTCCACCGCCATCTCCCCCTGCAGCTCCAATCAAAGTAACATTTGTCAGTGCGACCCGGTTACTGCTGACATTGCCCCCGACATTGTATCCGCCTATGTGATCAGGTATGAATCCGGCATCAGCCCCGCCAATGCTCAAGCCGCCATAGACCGAACCGCCCCCCATGCCGCCGACACCACCGCCAACATTGCCATTCATGCCCTGACCGCCAATACCGCCTGCTCCCCCTGTCAAGGTTACATCTATTAATGTTACGTGGTTTTTACTAGCCGAACCGCCTTCTCCGCCATTTTCGGCTGTACCAGCCGAGCCGCCCATACTCAAGCCCCCAAAAATAGAGGCGCCGCCCATACCACCTATTCCACCACTAAGCGCACCGGTTACGCCGCCGCCAGCAATACCGTTTCCACCGTTACCACCTTTCAAATCGACATTTGAAAGTTTTACTGCGTTACCGTTTACAGCCCCGCCATTTCCACCACTACCGCCACCGGTTATACCTTGACTACCAGCGCCGCCACTACTCAAACCACCGAAAACAGACCCGCCGCCCGCACTCCCTCCATTGGTCACATCGGTTCCCAAGCCTCCATTGGCAGCGGATTGGCCTGACCAATTATACCGGACATTGCTGATCGAAATTTGATTGTTCGAGATATCAGCCGCCGTAACACCTTCTCCCATGCCTCGGTTCAACTGGACATCTACACCGCCATAAATAATGTAAGGTGCGTTGATTGTTCCGGTTGTTGTCCAAGCGGCCTGTCCTGCTCCGCCCGTGCCACCATCAACAGTAACCACATTGTCACTATAAATATCGGTTGAATAAAGACTTTTATAAGTGCCGCCGTTACCTGTAGGATCCAGTTGCAAAATAGAAATGTTGTTTCCGTCAAAAACTAACGTTTCTGCTAAAGATGTACTGCTGTAAAACAATGACGCAACAAGAGTGCAAACGGATACCCCGTTTGCCCAGATGGCTTTTCTGATCGAAGAGTTAGACATCTATACAATCCTGTAACGGATAAATCGAAAGTCCTGAAATGCACGAACCCGAATTGGTTATTCTACTTAAGGTATTTTGGCTCACTTTTTCAACCGTTAATTAGCATAGATATTGACCCTAATTGCCGGCAGCTTGCCGACATCCATACGCTTACCTGTCAATGGAACCTTGAAAGAAGTGGTGGATTTTGGGTTCGCCGTGTAGGCTTCAAACAGAACGTTGCCAGTTCCTACCAGATCAGGTTTCAAAGGGGAGTAGTTAGATGTAGAGACAATGATATCACATGCGCCTACACCGCCGCCACCGTTTGGCTTGCGAAAACCGTACGCGCTGACGGTATCTATAACGCCTGTGTTTTTGAATGATAGATCAAGGTTGTGGTCACTATTCCCGAAATCATTCATCCACGAGTGAGGAACCGATACCGGAACCGAACAGTTTTGCGTCCTGTTTCCATCTTTAGATTGAACGTTAATAGCGCCATCAACCGTTGATGAGTGTAACGTTATCTCCTTATCCCATAAAGGGTTTGCGTATATCAGTTCAATAATGAACCCAAGACCTGAATGATAGTAGTCAACGTCCGGCGTTTCTGTGCAGTAACTGAATGGCATTCCATCTTCAATCGAGTTCGATGTAGTACCACATAGTTTCGGCGAGACGTCCAGAATTGCCAGCAAAACACCTGATGTCGGTAGGATTTTATAATCGACAGGGGTAGGCTGCCAGCCATGGTTATAATTAGTCATCGTGGTAGAAAGTTTATAGTCAGACGGGCTGCTTTGTGAGCTTACGGTTGCCACAAAGCCATTTTGCTTGATGACCTGTGTTGATCCGAGGTCAGTTGTCGAGAAAGTAACGTTTAACTGGTCCTCAGGAATAGCCCGTCCTTTTTTGTCAAGAGGCTTATAAGTTGCGGTCAACTGGTCTATGCCATCATTGTAAAGTATATCTTTATCCAGACTGACCAACGACGTATCCTGGTCGACATAGAGGCTGAACGATGTCTGCCCTTGAGCACTGAAGCCTCCGGAGTTGACCGTAAATCCATTACTGCCAAGCCATGATGCATAGGTCGATGCCATTGTAAGACTGACCTTGCCATCGGCATCTGTCGTAAAGTCTACGTTGCCCGGTGTACCATTGATTGAAAGCTCACTATTGGAAGGGATTACTGTGAGATTTCTATCAGGCAATGGTGTTCCGAAGTCATCGGTTAAAGTGATGATAATAGTATTGGTCTCGACACCATCGGCTATCGCAGTATCGGTATTGGCAATTGTGATATTGATGTTCGATCCGGAATTCCCAACAAGCTTCAATGTTCCCGTTACACCTATCGTAGCGGCATCTGCACCGTTGACCGTGGGCATGATGTTGATAACACCTTTCGTCGTACCTGATGTTAACGTGCTGACATAGGCACCCGCACCACGATCATAGGACCAGGCGGACATCTTCATGTCTAAAGATCCGTCGACTTCTTGAGCGGTAATCTTTTGGCTGATCTTTGTAGTATCCAACGTCGCAATGAAGTTGCCCGCTGCATCGCGTGGTCTAAACTCGATACGACTTGTTGAATGTCCATTTGCTACAATCTCGTTTGGAATCGCTTTGATCTCACCTTTGCTAGCGTCAATGTCTCCTGCATAGAGGTTGAGAATATTGTTGCTCGTACGGGCAATACCATCCTTTTCATTAATCACTGGTATCACCTTGATATCGCCGGTTTTTTGTCCGGACGTCAAAATTGCTTCATAATGATTATCGACAAGCGACCAGCTATCAATTTTGATGCCACTCTCGTCTATTCCAATAATAACACTTTTGATGATGCTCGCATCAATGCTGGTGATAGGATTCCCATAACGATCCTTTGGCTCATAAATGATCGTTGAGGTGGTGGAACCATTTGCCAAAATCCTAGGGGGATCAGCTTTAATCGTACTTGTATTTGCGTTCATCTCTCCCGCAATAAACGGAATACTTAAACTGGCAGTAACATTTGTTCCTGATATCTGTCCTGTAACAGTCACAGTTTCAGCCTTATGATCAGACACGGCCGGCGCTTGTGTTATTGTGCCATCGGTACCGCTTGTTACCGTGCTTGGATAGATTGACGGTTTGCCGCCTCCATTTGAACTCAAAGTGAATGTGACAGTTTTGTTTGGAACGAATGTGCCGGAGTCCTTGTCACGCACAACAACCGAGAATGTTGGCTGCTCATCCACCGTGGCCGATGTGATACCGTTTTCCCAGGCAAGAACCAATTCAATGTTCCCGGTCAATGTCACTTCGGCTGAGAGGTTGCCGACAGCTTTGTTATTGAATTTCGGCGTTATCGTATAGACATTGGCAAGCGTGCCTTTGAGAGTTGCCGTATAGACACCGCTTTCGGTCTCGGCAATTGCAGACACCGTCACCTTGCCGCTTTCAGGAGCGGAACCGCCCTTGATCACAACATCAAAGACAAGCTTGTCCTTGATACCGGTGATCGGGTTACCATTGGTGTCCTTGGCCGTAAATGTCAATGTCGAGGTTTCGATATTGTTTGCGACGATTGAGGTTGGCGAGGCTGTGAATGTGCTGTTGGCATCGTCAAATCCCGGGGCCTCGACTGTCACGGTTGTCGTTGCCTCTTTCGAGGTGTTGCCTTTGACATCCGTTGCAACGGCATTGACGACATAGCTATTATTACCACCCCACTGATAGGGTGGAAGAACCACAGAGTAATCGTTGACACCGCTTCCCTGAACAATCTTGCCGCCTGCTGCGATCAGGGCTGCTGCCATCACATTGACGCTTGCCACTTCATACTTGGATTTAACCGTTATACCAAGCGAATAACTTTCGTTATAAAAGCCGGTAATGCCGCCAACCATATAAAGGTTGATAAATTCCTTCTTCTTATACTCAAGAACAATGTTGTTGTTACGGTCAACCAGATCATATCTGCTTCCCGCAAGTGTGCGCATATCCCCGACTGCATCAGGATCAAGCTGCTTGGACAGCGGAACACCAAAACGATAATTGACCTGAAAGCCTAAACGTGTATCATCCTTGCCACTTGCACCTTGCCGGTGATCTACATTGAATGTCACAAGCGGTACCGGTGTATAATTGGCTCCGAAAGTAACCGCATAAGGGTTCTTCTGCCGTTCGTTCTTTCCAAAAAGCCCGACCTCGTTGCCATAATATTGCTCGAAGTTCAGCTTCATTCCAAGCTTCGGATAGGATGGCAGATAACCTTCCGCACGAATATCCCAGCCATTGGCCGGACGTTCATAATAGTCATCCACATCATGAGAGGTTCGCCAATCCGATAGTCGGTAATAGGCATTCATGCCCAATTTGAGATAATCGCGCCAATATTCGACACCAACTCCCATACGCGAATGCGAACGGGAAATGTCATAATCCCAAAACGCATTGCCGCCCAACATATAATTCTGCGTGAAATAACGATAGCCAAAACCCAGATTGCTCTGGGTGCGATCATCCGTGCGATGAATGGAGGTTTGTGTAAAAGCAAGACTGTTGCCTTTGTCATAAACCGGCAACAACATCTCGAATTGCGAATTCTTTAATGAAAAGCCATCATCAACATTCAACTGGATACGGGACGTGCCGAACTGGTTGAACCAGCGATTGATCTCGCTATTGGCCTTACCCGCAAAATATCCGGTTGCCATGGATTGAAGTTCGCTGCTATGGCCACCATTGGAGAGAAAGTTGCTTGCCTGCGTGGCAAGCGATGTGATGGCACCATTCTGTGATGCATCGCCTTCCAGATAGCGTGCCATCTCATCCGACACGGGCGCCACGGGTACATAGACTATATCACCCGCCTTTACCTGATCAAAACCGTTCTTGAAGAAGCGATCCTGATTGAGACGGCGCAATCCTTCAACACTCAGATTATAGCGCTTGGCAACACTATCAAGCGTATCGCCGGACACCAGCACATAGCCGCGTGTCATCACCGGCGTGCCATAGCCATCAAGCGAGGCGCTTGCACCATTGCCCGCCTGCCCGAATAGGCTGTTATCAGCGGCATAGCGTTCACCTCCCGAGTTTCTTTGCGCAGCCTGCGTTGGCATGGTCAACACCAGAAAGGACGAGCATAGGCAGAAGATAATCATCAACCACGACACAGCCTTTGATACAAAGACGCTCAAAAAGTTACTGCGCATAGACATGGTATTCCCTTTAGTTCTTAACCTGGAAAAGTTAATTTGTTCTTTTGAAAGAGCAGATTACCGAGCCTTGGACTCCGCTCTCGGCGGGCATGCAAGCAGGATCATTTGTGCAAACCAAAGACTTCGTTCACTGGGTAGGTGTCAGAAGCTTCAGCGGAATTGTATAAACCGGACCCCCCGCACTATTCGTCACGGGGTGGAGGGGGGGGAAATTAAGTAATAACAAATAATTAAACATAACTTTACCATCTCCTTGATGTATTCCATCAACCCAATAATTGGACACATCAACTAATAAGAACGTTCAACTTCACGTTAGAGATACATAAAAGCATCACCCGCATTTATAAAAACAAATACCGATTTCCTGAGATTTTGCAACCCCCCCCCAATAAATAATACACAAAAAATAAATGTATTCTTTTGATAAATATTAAACAATTAATTCAATTATGTTTTTAGATCCAACTACATCATAAATTTATTTATAATTTCACAACCTATAATTTAATTATCACGCATCCATTCGCCAACAAAACTGATTTCCTTTGTTGTTATTATTATAATGAATGCCGGTGCAACATTATCCAAGGCGCATTGACGAGGTACTCTTTGCCGACCCCACTCATGCTGCCTGAACTCGACATCGTTTGCTGAACACCTAGCCCCAAAAAGGAAAGGCCGCTTTCCGGAAGTATAATTTCAGGAAAAGTCTGTCAGGGATACAATGTTGGGAAGTATGGGCTTAATATTAATACGCGACAGTTTTACTCCCAATTGTAAGAAAACGGCAGTATATCCCTGATTATTGGCTGAAACAGATAATCTCGTTATTATCGTCGTATATCTTTCCCTTGCGAGAAACCCCGGAAGACATGTTAATAGTTTAATAGTATTAGCGAAAAAAAAAGACAATCAAAGATAGAATGAGAAATGGAAGAGCAGCTTGGAAGTCGCCAGCATCATAGCAAAATGTTTAATAATACCGTCAAATCTTGCAGCTATAAATCCTAAAACCGTACCTATAAGAGCGGAAAAGATTGTCGGAGAACTTCAATCATGACACGGCGTAAAAACCTTGCGAGAATGCGGCAGCGCCATGAACACAGCTTTTTCTCGACTATATGCACCGCCGCTTGAAATTATCTTTTATCTTAATTAACGAGGCTTGTCTTTCTTTACAGAGTTCGGACCTCGATTGTCACCTGTTCTGGCATTTAAGCGCCACGCTCTTCTAGATCGAGATGACGTGGCTCTCTCGAACTGCCATTAAAACGGTACATATGTCGCTTTGCGCGTTACTTGAATTATCAACTCTATTGATGTGATTGCGTTCATTAGCGAAAGCTTTCAATTGAATGATGTACTCCACACAGAATTCCCGAAGGACCAAAAGTTTATAAGCGGCAAGCCTGTTAGAATACGCAGATACATTCTCCTCTACTATATCCGTCGCCGCTATCGTTATCTTCCATATTCGTTAATGTGTTTTGGATTTTATAACTTCTTAAATAGTATTTACGTATGTTTGTCGTATCGAAGCCCCGCGGCTGAAATAAAAGCCTGGTTTCGCAAACGGGCATCGTTAAGTAAATCAGCCCATTCAATTATCTCAACGATTCCACGAAATTTTCCGCTCAATTCCTGAATACGGCCTCGACCATTTGCTGTTGTACGCCAGCCGTTCGTTTGAATTTCGAGCTTCCCGACAATATCGGCAACGACATAACAATAAAAAATACAATCAGAAGCAACCCGTATATGACCGCCTTTAAAATCTAAAATTTCGCCCTTTTGAAGCTTGGTAATGTATTCACTAATCTGGTTCATCGGCGAATACCGTTCGTCATAGTCCTTTCGCCCAGGATGTTTGAATTCCACAAGCATCACGCGCTGCAACGGATCATTCCCTTCGGATCGAAGTCCGTATAAGCGGTCGTATATGAGAAGATCTGGTCGCTTTTTGCTCGCTTCTTTATCAAGAATTTTTTTAAATGATACATCTGATGCAAAATATTTGGTGAAGGTCAGCCGTTCATCAATAATCCAAAGATCATGGTCAGCGACTTCTACTTTTGATGGGTCGTCGCCCCTCAGTTTCATTGGACAAATAAATTGATGGAGTGTCTCTTCCAAATGAAAATCCAACGAACCAACATCACGCTCACGTATACGGCGGGTCAAAACTTCCATTACATCAAGAACCGTTTTACGTCGCAACACATACTCGGTAAGTTGCCGTTGCTCCTCGGCTCGAATTTCGTCGGCCGCTTTACGAACTGTTTCTTGGAAATTCACCGGAACATCATCATTTTCACCAAGCTGAGAAACAATCTTCTGTATCCTGTCATTCCGTTCTTTATCTCGCCGGATCCGGACAGGAATCAACGCTTGAGCAAATTGTTCTGGCTTGACGGCATTATTCGGTGTTCTCGCTAAGAGATCCCGCGCATCTTCGAAGGCAAAAGATGGATATTCCTGAATAAACTCATGCATAGTTTCAAGACGTTGATTGTTAAACTGCGTAATTTCTTCGCCAAGCGCATTCTTTTGCACATTTTTGGAACACTCACGCACAATCTCTTCAATAATGCTTTCTACGAAATTAAATTGCGTTCGCTCCTGATTAACACGTTCATCCAAGAAATTGCCCGTAATACAGCCATGATATACGTATGAGCGGCTGGGACCGAAATAGCCAATGCCGATCAAACCGTCAATTTTCCGAGTCGTAACTGTCCGACCATTTGCAACTAAGTGCATCTGATGGAAACCTTCGAAATTGGCACTCGCTGCTTTCTCACAAACGAAACTCCTGAGAGATAAAGTGCCAAACTCTTTGCTTTCTATCTTAGTGATACCGCGATCCTCAACTCGAAGTTTCAGGATTTCCTCGGGAAATGTAACGACATTAGCATCTATGTCGACAGTGACGGTCGGGGATTGCCCCATAATGAAATCTGCAAAAAAATGCGAGCCAAAGTGCTTAATGATTGTAGAAGTTTTATGAGGAAACTTGTCACGGTAAGCTGTTCCGCGTAGCCGCTTGAATGTCACGGTCGTGCCCGTTTGAGCTACACCTACCAAGGGTTCTATTCTCTCATTCAAAATCTGTTCTTGCCTTGTTAAATGAAAGGTAAAAGAACGGCGGTACAAAGTTTCTTTATCACGATATATGCTTTCAACCTTGATGCTTTCAAAAGCATCAAGCCAAAGGAGGCGACCGACACCTTTGCCACCACGAGAAATCTTATAGTCCGTATCTGTCGTACAAAACGCCTCAAATCGCGCAGGTTCAAGCCCCACACCATTGTCCTCAATAACGATCTCGATATCATCCGCTGACTGCGCATTTGTAATGGTGACGGTAATTTTGCCTCGTTCCAGATATTGATCACCAAAAGCATCTTCAACAGCATGAAGCGAATTGCTCACCGCCTCGAATACAGGTTGAAGAGCCTCGGCTGCCTGTGACGGCTTTGGCAATCGTTTAACACGATTGACAATATCTCCATGCATAGAAGTCATTGGCGCCTCCCAATTTTCTTTTTTGCCTTACAAAACAAGCTTCAAATAACGAGTTTTAATAAATGCCCAACAAAGAATTCAACACTAACCAGATATTACACCGAAGTGCAATAAAGGACGTATTTTCCCTAGCCGTTATTATAACTCTTCTAGATATAACGTCCGTACTTTGTTTCTTACTTTTGGATTTCCAAGTTAGATGCCGAATCTAACAATATAAAAAGAAGTTTAGAGAGGTTATTGAACGGATATCTACGCGATATGACTGACGTAAACAGCCGACAACAGATTGATGGGGTAAGGAGATGAGACTTAAGTGTGAGAGGTGAGACCAAGCACGCATAAATTTTGACGTTCAAGATCTATGATTGAGACGCTTTATTTCCTCTCCGCATTACATTCGCATCAAAACACGAGCGTTTGAATGTTATCATAACCGCAGGCTTCATGAAGTGCAGCGGTTATCAAATGCGGATATAAATCTGGAAGGAGTAGTTGTTATTGGTTGCGGGGGCAGGATTTGAACCTGCGGCCTTCAGGTTATGAGCCTGACGAGCTACCGGGCTGCTCCACCCCGCGCCAAGGATAAGGGCTTTACGAGAAGCTGTAAGGGGCGAAGAGAGCCCGGAGGACAGGACCGCAAAACCACAACCGCTATAAGGCGAAAGACGATATAGCGGAATATTAAAAAAGCCGGTTGGCTAAATTCAATATAACAATTCAAACAGACCATTCAAGAGTGGCCTGCCCGTTATATAACAATTGAAGAGGAAGCACGAGGCTAAATATCGTAAAGATCAGAGAAGCTATTGTTGCACTTGGCAGACCTGGCAGCGACTTACTCTCCCGTGTCTTAAGACAAAGTACCATCAGCGCAGGAGCGTTTCACGGCCGAGTTCGGAATGGGATCGGGTGCAGCCGCTCCGCTATAACCACCAGGTCGGCAAAGCGCAACAATTTTCAAGAAACTGGTTTTTCAAACTAACTCTCTTTATCAATCACCTACGGTTTTCAAAACCTCAAGGCAATATAAAGATGAACATTTGTAATGGGAACGATCAAGTCAATCGAACGATTAGTATCAGTAAGCTCCATGTGTCACCACACTTCCACACC
>NZ_JACFOU010000002.1:0-137937 GCF_016102305.1 Bartonella sp. M0192
GAACTATGCCGCCCACGTTTCTCTTTCTTCTATCTTCTTTTGTCAAAGATCGAACAGTATTCCTACCGTTTTTAAACTCGATAAACTAACTCTTTCTGCCTTCTTTTCAAAGACTTAGCTCACATCTTCCGAAGCTCGCTAACCGCTAATTTATCCGTTCTTTCCAAGAGCGCAACTCACTGTCGCCAGCGGCGTACCGCCCTCGTTGTGGCGCTCATATAGACCTCTCTTTCCCCCAGAGTCAACAGCCTTCTCTAAAAAAAATGAACTTTTTTTCCTTTTTTTTGTCGATTCAATCTTCGCGTGTGTCAACTCACAATTGCACCGTAAAAATTCGCCCAGAGGAACCGAATTTTAGCTGCGGGTTATAATGAAAATGAAGTTCAAATGTTCCAAAAGGGCATTTTCAAGGACGAAAATTCCCGAAAATTTTAGTTTTTTAGAAAAATAGGGAGTTTTTGGCAGAATCAATGTGTGATTCTCAAGAATCACCGATTGTCATTCAAGAATCAGTCCGACGGAAATAAAATCCCTTCAGTTTTCGGATGCGAATAAAGGCAGAGCTTTTATATAGGCTATAGTCTTTCCGGTATTGATTTCGAAAATCCTGCCGCCGAAACACAGCATCAATACGCTGTCATCGTTTTCTATCCCGATTGATATCGGTTCGAAATTCGAAACTGTCGTAAAACGTGCTGACCAACCTATTTAAACTGCAACCAGCGTTGTTCGGGCAATTGATAGGTAAGATATGAATGCGGTGAGCTTATTTATCTGCCCTTTAATAACGAATAAACCGGCTGGCCAAATCTGCCGCTCCGATTAATCGTGCAAAACATCGATTCTCTGGTCAACCCACATCATTATTATTTGCGTGTGAGGCATTTGACCAGATTGTCAGCGAGGTTTGCAATCAACTCGGGATAAAGCCCTGCCCCCTCAGGCAAAGACTGACCAAGAGGATCAAGCATGCCGACTTTGGCGGGCGTATTTTCGATGACAATATCGACCAGTTTATTTGGATATTGTGGTTCGGCGAAAACACACACCGCTTTTTGTTGCAAAATGGTGTTCTTGATTGCGCTTATCCGTTGCGCACCTGGTTGGCGTTCTGGATCAAGAGCGACCGAACCTATGGCATGAAGACCGAAGCGATGTTCAAAATATTGATAGGCGTCATGAAAGACGATAAAGTTCTCGTCACTAACCGGTGCAAGAGACTGTTTTATGTTCTGCTCGGTTTCGACAATCACTTTATCATATGCATTTGCATTATTATGGTAGATCTCTGCGTGATCGGGATCTTTCTTTGCCAAAACATCGGCCACATAAGCGACGACCTTTCGGGCATTTTCAGGATCAAGCCAGAAATGAAAATCCATGGCATGAGCCGTATCACCCCCATGATTATGGTCATCACCATGGTCTTCAAACAAGCCACCCTCTCTGATCGGGAGGAGTTCAACTCCAGGAGCTGCCGAGAGCGCAATCATCCGGTCTTTGACACCAAGATTTTCGATCGGTTTGGTAAGAAAAAGCTCCATATCCGGATTTGCTATGAAGATAATATCGGCTTCCGACAATATTTTTGCATCTGACGGTTTAAGTGCATAGCCATGCTCGGAACCGGCCTGTTTTACAATCAAAGCTGGCGTGCCGAGTTTGCCCATAACCGCTGCGACCAAAGAATGGAGCGGCTTGATGGAAACCACCACTTGCGGCACCGACGACGCTTGCGCGCTAACTCCTGACAAAAAAATCAGCGAACAAGCAAATAGCGCATAAAAAAGAGACCGAAACAATTTCATCCTGCAAATGTTACTTTATTACATTTGTTACTTTATTACATTACAATTTTGTATTAAGCCTGATGTTGAGAAAATTCAAGGATTTTGCCTATCAACCTTTGGTGTATATCGGGTCAAATGACAGCCTTGAAGAGGGCAAATTTTGCATCGGAACGTGATCCGGACCTCGAGAGGTCAGAACTGAACGTGCCAAAGTGGCAGCGAAGGATAAAATAATGGATAAAGAATGGCTGCTGTCGCTCACCAAGGCAGGCATTGAACGCAATGGTCACTGGCTTGTCCATGATATTGATCTTGATATTTATCGTGGTGAAATTGTTACATTGATTGGTCCTAACGGTTCGGGAAAATCGACCACAGCGAAAATGGCACTGGGGATTTTAAAACCATCCGCGGGCACTGTGACCAGAAAAGCAGGCTTGCGCATTGGCTATGTGCCGCAAAGATTGGTGATCGACCCCTCTCTACCACTGACTGTGCGCCGTTTCATGACATTGACAGCCAGGCTTGATGCCAACGGGTTAAAATCGGTCTTATCCGAAACCGGCGTTGACGATCTGATCAATGCCAATGTCGCCGATCTGTCGGGAGGAGAATTGCAGCGCGTTCTGCTTGCCCGCTCGATTGCGAGAAAGCCTGATCTTCTCGTTCTCGACGAACCTTTGCAAGGGGTTGACTATAATGGAGAAACCGAACTTTACGGGTTGATTGCGAGCCTGCGTACCAAACTTGATTGCGGCATTCTCCTCATTTCCCATGATCTACATATTGTCATGGCTGCAACCGATCGCGTGATTTGCTTGAACGGCCATATATGCTGCAGCGGGGCACCGACCGAGGTTGCCCAAAGCGAAGCTTACGGGCGTCTGATTGGCACTATACCGGAAAATGGTCTGGCACTTTACGAGCATCATCATAACCACCGGCATAATATTCATGGTGCTGTTATCAGCACTTCGGACAACAAGCCGACAAGAAATATCGGAGCCAACGACAATGGTTGACGACTATCTTGTAAGAGCATTTTTGGCAGGAATTGGCGTGGCATTGATGGCAGGCCCACTCGGCTGTTTTATCGTCTGGCAGAAGCTTGCCTATTTTGGCGACACCATGGCCCATTCAGCTTTGCTCGGTGTGGCTTTTGCATTGCTTTTCAATATTGATACGGTGCTTGGTGTTTTTCTTGTTGCAGTCATTGTTTCCATTGCACTCTTTATTCTTCAGGCAAAGGAAAAACTTTCGGGCGATTCGCTTCTCGGCATTCTTGCCCATGCAACGCTCGCCATCGGGCTTATTCTGATCGGCTTCATGACCTGGACCAATATTGATATCAATAGCTATTTGTTCGGAGATATTTTGGCCGTATCCCGAACCGATGTGTTGACGGTATGGATTGGATGCGCGGTCATTCTTATCGCTCTTTGTCTTTTATGGCGGCCGCTTCTCGCACTGACCATCAATATCGACATGGCAAAGGCAGAAAATATGAAACCGGAACGCGCCCGCTTCATCTTCATGCTGCTTATGGCCATTGTCATTGCGGTTGCCATCAATATTATCGGCATACTTTTAATTACCGCACTCCTTATTATTCCTGCCGCCACTGCCCGGCGTTTTTCATCGACACCCGAACAAATGGCCGTTTTTGCCTCTTTAATCGGTATGGTCGGAACGGTTCTCGGACTTTACGCCTCGATCAGGTTTGACAGCCGTTCGGGGCCGAGTGTTGTTGTTGCACTATTTATCCTGTTCATTGCAAGTCGCCTCATTACCGCTTTAATCAGGGAATTTTCCCATGACCGGTAAGCTCACCCGCAACCAGACACTGGTGCTTTCGGTTCTGGAAAAAGAGCGGGCTCCGTTAAGTGCCTATACGATACTCGACCGGCTACGTGGCGAAGGCTTTCGCGCGCCTTTGCAAGTCTATCGCGCACTTCAAAAACTTATTTCGGAAAAACGGGTTCACAAGCTTGAAAGTGTCAATGCCTTTATGGCCTGCTCGCACCCAGAACATCAAAAACACGGGCTTACGGTTTTTATCATCTGTGAAAAATGTAATCGGGTAACCGAGATCGAAAGTCCGGTTCTTGCGGGTGACATTCTAAAAATGACACAAAAAGAAGGCTTTTCTCCCCGTACAACAACCATTGAAATTCAGGGATTATGCACCAAGTGCAACCTCGAACGGGGGTAATGCGTTTTCGCTTCGTCCATTTGATTGACGGTTTTAACCGTTTTCGATAAACACCGCATTCCTTCATCATATCTGGAAACTTGTACCATGCCAGAATTTTCGAACAGCACGTCCAAGACAATGCCGACCAAACAACGTCCGCATAAAAAAATTGCCATTGTTATCGCCATTATCGTTGCCATTGTAGTTTTGTGGCTAGGGTTTAAGTGGCTTACCGAATGGCGTTTCCTCGTCACGACAGATGACGCCTATGTTCAGGGTGATATTGCCTCGATTGCCCCGAAAGTTAACGGCTATATCAATGACATTCCGGTTGAAACCAACCATTATGTCAAAAAAGGCGATGTGTTGTTTCGTCTTGATGATGGCGATTATAAAATTGCCTATGACGAAGCAGAAGCAAAACTTCAAACACAAAGCCGCACACTCGCACGTATCGAAGCTCAAATTGCCGCTTCGAAAACCTCGCTTGACGAAGCCAATGCACAAAAAGACGCGGCCAATGCAGTCGCCGTCAATGCCGATATTACATTAAAACGTGCAAAAGAACTGAATGTCGGGAGTTTCGTTGCAAAATCGGCTGTCGATAACGCCCAATCGGCATATGATCAGGCCGTTGCCAATGTTACGCGCGCCAATGCACAAATTGCTGCGGCGGCTGCCAATATTACGGTTCTCGAAGCGCAGCATGACGAGGCGGTCAGCGAAACGAGAAGCCTTGAACTCGCACGCGACAAAGCCCGTCGCGACCTCGATTTTACCATTTTGCGCGCGCCTTTTGATGGCGTTTTGGGAAATCTTGCCGGTAAAAAAGGTGATTATGTTGTCAATGGACAGCGTTTGGCTGCGCTCGTTCCTGTCAATGCGCTTTATATTGACGCCAATTATAAAGAAACCCAGCTTCCTTCGATCTATGGCGGTGAAAAAGTGCGCATCTCTGTCGACGGGCTTGATGGTGAAAGCTTTGAAGGCACGGTCGTTTCATTGTCGCCTGCATCAGGCGCTGTTTTTTCACTTTTGCCACCACAAAATGCCACCGGCAATTTTACCAAAATTGTCCAGCGTGTTCCGGTCAGAATTTCGATACCTGAAAATATTCTGGCAACAGGGCGCATTCGTGCCGGCATGAGCGTGGTTGTCAGTGTCGACATGCGCACAAAACCGGAAGGTGCAAAATCATTGGCGACAAAGTGAGGTTTTGATGACCGCTGCCAGTCTCCCCCACATGGAAGAGCATATTGAGCCGAAAAAAATCGTGGCCTTCGTGGCCATGGTTTTCGGCATGTTCATGGCAATCCTCGACATCCAGATTGTTTCTGCCTCCTTGTCGGAAATACAGGCAGGACTTTCGGCAAGCTCGGATGAAATAGCCTGGGTGCAGACATCCTATCTCATTGCCGAGGTTATCATGATCCCGCTATCGGGATTTTTGGGGCGGCTTTTGTCGACGCGGGTGCTTTTTACAATTTCGGCCGCCGGTTTCACCATTGCTTCGGCTCTTTGTGCAACGGCCGGCTCGATTGAACAGATGATTGCCTACCGTGCCCTTCAGGGCTTTATCGGTGGAGGCATGATTCCGAGTGTGTTCGCGGCAGCCTTCACCATTTTCCCGCCTTCAAAACAGCCGATTGTTTCTCCCATTATCGGACTGGTGGCAACACTTGCCCCCACAATTGGACCGACAGTTGGCGGTTATCTGAGCCATGCTTTTTCATGGCATTGGCTGTTTCTTGTCAATGTACCCTTCGGTATTCTCGTAACCATTGCCTCATGGAAACTTATCGACTTTGATAAAGGTGACAGCTCGCTTTTCCAATCCTTCGACTGGTTCGGTCTGATTACCATGGCGACCTTTCTCGGCTCCCTTGAATATGTGCTTGAAGAAGGTCCGCGCAATGACTGGATGGAAGACGAAATGATCTTCCGTTTTACAATTGTTATGGGTGTTTCTGCTGTTCTGTTTTTCTGGCGTGTACTCACAGCGAAAAACCCGATTGTCGATCTCAAAGCCTTTGTAAATCTGAATTTTGCACTCGGTTCGATCTTTTCTTTCGTTATGGGGATCGGGCTTTACGGGCTTACCTATCTTTATCCGCTCTATCTTGGGGAAATTCGCGGCTATGACGCCTTGATGATCGGCGAAACAATGTTTGTTTCCGGTTTGATGATGTTTTTTTCCGCCCCCCTTGCCGGTTTTCTCTCGACCAAGCTTGACCCGCGTCTAATGATGGGGCTCGGTTTTGCCGGTTTTGGCTGGGGCACATGGCTTGTGACCGGAATGACAGCCGACTGGGATTTCTGGGAACTGTTCTGGCCGCAAATTTTGCGAGGCGGCTCGCTCATTTTATGTATGGTGCCAATCAACAATATCGCACTTGGCACACTTTCGGCCGAAAAGCTCAAAAATGCCTCCGGTCTTTTCAACCTCACCCGCAATCTTGGTGGTGCGGTTGGGCTTGCAATTATCAACACCATTATCATGCGTCGCACCGATTTTCATTATGAGCGACTGTCCGAAAGCGTTCAATGGGGAAACCAGCAGGCAGTCAACCTGTTGAACTCTTTGGCGAGCCGACTTGATATGGCAGGCTTGAACCCAAAAGATTCGGCTTTGATGCAGCTTTATAATATTGTTCGCCAACAAGCGACGGTCATGGCTTTTATTGACGCCTTCTTTATTCTAACCCTCCTCTTCGCAATTTTGACACTTCTGGTCTTTGCTGTGAAAAAGCCGAAGACATCAAGTGGCGCAGTCGGCGGCCATTAGTGCAGGAAACATTGGAAAAAAGGCAAAACCCGATCTAGGGTTTTGCTTTTTTTATTCTTCTCGCGTAAATATAATTTATGACTATTACCGCTGAATGGACATTTCCAACCGATATTCTGCTAGCGCCCAAAAGTCTTGCAGCACTTGGCACTGTTTTCGAGAAAACCGGCGTTGAAGCCATAATGGTTTTGACAGATCGTGGCCTTAGCCAATCACCGGCATTGAAAAAACTGCTCAAACGTATCGATAAACTGAAATTGCCATTCGGTGTATTTTCTTCACTTGATGGAACAGCAACGCGCGAAACATTGGAATTGACGGTGCGCCTTTATTTGAGTGGCGGTTTTAATGCGATCCTCGCCTTTGGCGGTGGCGCTACAATGGATCTTGCCAAAATGACCCGCCTCTTTTGTGCTCAAGGCGCCAATGTCAAAACACTTGAAGTTCCCTCCATTTACACAGCGCTTCCGCCACTGATCGCACTGCCGACTCTTGCCGGAAGCGGAGCAGAAATCAGTGATAATGCCTATTTGATAGATAATGCAAAGAATACCGGTTTTACGTTTTATGACAAACGTTTAACACCGACATTTGTTGTTGCCGATCCGGGTTTGACAGGAACTGCTCCGGCAAGCTTCATTTCGGGCGCCGGCATGAATGCGCTGACAAATGCAATTGATAGCTGGTGCATCCCGACATTCAATCCTGTTTCGGATGCCCTGACACTCGAAACAGTCCGTTTGATCTTTAATCACTTACCGAAAGCAGTGAGTGACCCTTCAAATAATGAAGCGCAAATTGCCCTGTTGTCGGCCTCGCTCACCGGCGCGCTTGCAGCAAAAAAAGGTTCAGGCATTACCAGTGCTCTCGCGCGGTCGATAGGGAACCGTTACCAGACCCATTTCGGCATGACAGCAGGTGTGCTTTTGCCCTATGTCATGGCCTATAACCAATCGGCCATCGGCAATAGAATTGCAACACTTGCCGAGCGCCTCAATATAAAAGGTGGTTTTAACGGCTTTATCCGCCATTTGTTGAATTTACGGAAAGCCGCCAATGTCCCGACAAAATTGGCAGGCCTGACAAAAGACCAGAAAATCAAGGCAAAAGACAAAGCATTGATTGAAAATGTCGCGGTCGAAGACCAAGGTTCCGACGAAACTGCTGTTCGACTCACCAAAAAAACGGCGCTTGCCATTTTGAATGCGGCAATTGCCGGAAAAATGAACCGCAAAAAATAGATAATCCGTTTTTTCGCAATCGGAACTTGAATCAGAAAATTCTTTTTGAATTTTTCACTTGGCCACACATGCGGACAAGAAAGTCCGTCATTAAAAAATAGCGCAGCATGTTGCACTTGACTGCGACTACCTGCCTCTTCCAAAAACTGTCATCCTCTCTCACGACTATTATCGCTTTTTGGTCAGTCAGTCTGAGACCCTGCTCCGGAAATGTCTTCACGTAAAAAACCTCATGGACAAGAAAATAGAAGGGCTTTTTTCGATTTTAAACAAGGATTGGAAAAATTTGTAATCCTTCGCTTGATGATCATCATCAAGATCTTTTCTCTAAAATGACATCCTACTTTCAAACATCTTACATGAGCAGGATTAAAGCCGAATGATAAAAAAACGCCCGCAGAAAACTACGGGCGTAAATTGCTGCTTAAATCGGGTTTTGACCTATCAGATGACATAAGACCGGATCGGCTCGAAACCGTTAAAAGCTACAGAAGCATAGGTTGTCGTATAAGCACCGGTTCCTTCAATCAGGATTTCATCACCGACGGTGAGCGAAATCGGCAAAGGATAAGGTGTTTTTTCATACATGACATCGGCGGAATCACAGGTTGGTCCGGCAAGCACACAAGGCACTTTTTCATCATTGTCCTTGGCTGTTTCAATCGGATAACGGATAGCTTCATCCATTGTCTCGGCAAGGCCGTTGAATTTACCGACATCAAGATAAACCCAACGCAACTTGTCATTGTCCGATTTTTTGGAAACCAGTACAACTTCCGAACGGATAACACCGGCATTGCCGACCATACCGCGACCCGGTTCGATGATTGTTTCAGGAATACGATTGCCGAAATGTTTTGAAAGGCTATCAAAAATTGCCAAGCCATAAGCCTGTGCTGATGGCACGTCTTTCAAATAACGTGTCGGGAAACCACCGCCCATATTGACAAGTTTCAATACAATGCCTTCCTTGGCCAGTGTTCTGAAAACTTTGGAAGCATCTGCCAAAGCACGATCCCAAGCCTTCAGATTTGTCTGCTGTGAACCGACATGGAAAGAAACGCCATAAGCATTCAATCCCAATTCATGGGCACGGCGCAAAACCGAAACAGCCATTTCCGGAACACAACCGAATTTGCGTGAAAGCGGCCATTCGGCACCTTCACCATCTGTCAAAACGCGACAGAAAACACGTGCACCGGGGGCAGCACGGGCAACTTTTTCAACTTCCTCGACACAGTCGACTGCATAAAGTGAAACACCCAATTCATAAGCGCGGGCAATATCGCGCTCTTTCTTGATGGTGTTGCCGAAAGAAATACGATCCGGTGTTGCACCGGCATCAAGCACCATTTCGATTTCGGCGACAGTGGCTGTATCGAAAGACGAACCAAGCGACACCAACAAACGTAGTATTTCCGGTGCCGGATTAGCTTTTACTGCATAAAAAATGCGTGATTGGGGAAGTGCTTTGACAAAGCCTTCATAGTTTTCACGCACCACATCAAGATCCAGAATCATGCACGGGCCTTCAGGGCGTCGTGTTGCGAGGAAATCACGAATACGTTGAGTTGCCATTTCGGTTCTCCTTAGGAAACCTTTCGGGTTTCCTACATCTTGCTTCTCGTGGCATCAGTCACGATCAGCCCATGGACAAAGTGCAAGGTCTATATTCGTTTCAACCGGTTATTGGAGGTACCGGAAAAAACTCCATAAAACTTGCTGCGATGGAACAGCGCGCTAACGCATTGCTCCGCTTTGTCTGCCTTTTGATTGGAATAACGAAAACCGCATCCGCACGGAAGGCAATGAGGTGTGCCTCTTCAGTAATTTCGACTTTTGGACAGCCGAAAGACACCAGAAAGGCCCGCACCGTCGTTGCTTCAAGATGTCCCCATTCTTCCGGTTGGCCGTAAGAATGACTGGAGCGGTTAGGTCCAGGTACCGTACCGGTTTTTCTCACCATTCGAGGACCGGCGGACACCCACAGGCACGTGCGACTTTGGGCAAAGATGCATATAAGCGCAACCGAGTCCCCTTTCAATATTTTTTTTCGCTTTTCACGCAATTTTATTCAAGTCGTTGCAATATTGACCATTCTGTTATTTGCAACACAAAACCGGCGGCGGTGACAAAGAAAACAGGGCTCGGAAAAACAGAGCTTGTTTTTCGAAGAAACCGGCCGTTGTTAAAAGCCAAATGTTTCTGTTATTGAAAGAGCGCCTCCAAGTTTTTTAAAAAGGAAACAGCTTTTAGGCGAACCTTTCGGAAAGGGGTAAAACTCTTGGGACTATTAACGAGAATACGGGGTTTTATAGAAGTGGTCGAAGCCGGCGGTTTCTCGGCTGCCGCACGCAAGACACACAAATCGAAAGCGCTCCTTTCAAAACATGTTCATGAACTTGAAGACGAATTGGGCGCTGTCCTTTTGAACCGGACGACCCGCCAATTATCTTTGACCGAAGCGGGCCATGCTTATTATCTTCGTGCTTTAGAGATCATTAAGGAACTTGACGATCTCAATGACACAATTACCGATTCCAGCAAGACCCGACGCGGGCGCATAAAAATCGGAACATCGCGCACCTTTGCCGATGCGCCGATTGGTCAATCACTCATCGATTTTCTGTCAGCTTATCCGGATATTTACCTTGATATCAGCCTTGATGACCGGTTCGTCGATTTGGTCAATGAAGGTTTTGATCTCGCAATCCGCATTACCGACATGCCGGATTCCTCCCTCATTCAACGAAAACTTATGGATATACGTTCGGTTATTGTCGCCTCTCCCGAACTCCTGAAAAACACTATTGTTCCGGAAACACCGCGCGATTTGAAATCGCTTCCCTGTCTTGTCGACCGGAACAGCCTCAATTCCGACCACTGGGTGTTCAAGGATAAAAAAGGCAGCACCTTCTCGGTTGCCGTTTCCGGACGCATGGCGGCAAACGGTCCGGTCATTACAAAACGTGCTGCCATTGCCGGTATAGGCTTTGCCAAAATTCCGCGTTTTATAGCCGAAGAAGAATTACGGAACGGCCTTATCAAAACTGTTCTTGATGATTTTATGACAGACGGCGCAGGCCTTTACATTGTCTATCCGCAAAAGCGCTATTTACCGGCAAAAGTGCGCATGTTCATCGACTATCTGGTCGAATGGTTCAAAACCTATGAACAAGAAAAAACAAAAACCGGCGCTTCCAACTTGTGAAACACGCCCGCCAATTCAACAAAGAAAATGCCGACATGTAACCGCAAGTTTCAAGGAAAAACCGGACAAATCGAAACGAAATGCCCGATCAAACCTCTACTTTAAAAAACAGTTCCGATTTTTCAGCCCCGAAAATCTCTGAACCTCGGATAGGCATTCGTGCCCTTACAGCGAAAATCATTAAGTTTATTTCCGGCCATTCAAAAGGGAGGGAGTAAAAAAGAGACGAAGCCATTTCCATGCATTCTGCTTCATGAGCAGAATGCGATATTTTTGACGGCAATATTTTTAGCCTCGCCTTTGCTTTAAAGTTTTTTGCTCACGGCAACCGATAATGAGAAGGACAAGAAAACTAGCGTAAAAAGCTTACAATCGCTTGTTCGATATGTTGTTCAAGATCTTTTGGAAGTCCGAGTTTATCCATAAGATTATCAAGATATTGGCGATTATCCGGCTTTTCCGGATCAAGTGTCATGCGAGAAGCCACATAAAGTTCGGTCTTTTGTTCGTCACTATTCACATTGCTGACGAGATTGTCGAGATCAACCGGCTTGTTCAATTCATCCATCAAAAAGGAAGCCGTTTTCTGGTCAATTCCGGAACTCGCAATCTTGTTTTGTATCAGCGCGCGCTCCTTGTCATCAACATGGCCGTCGGCTTTGGCAGCCGTAATCATTGCCCGAACCAATGTCAGGGCAAAATCGCCATTATGATCGGCGCCGGTTTGACCGATTTCTGTCATATCCACTTTGGAATTGGCATTGGAGTCATGTTTCTCGAAGTTTTTCAATGCATTGAAAGCAACACTGGCAATTGCTGCCAAGCCGCCGCCTTTTATCAAACCTTCAAGAATATTGCCTTTTTCGTTGCCACCAAAAAGTCCGCCTAAGAGATCGACGACCGAGAAGGTCGAAGATGGTGTCGAGGAGGCCGGTTTGTTTGCATTGTCTTTGGAAGCGGTATTATCAGGTGAAGCGGAATTGTCGGGGTTCAGCAAATCTTTAAAAATCTGTTTAGGGTCAATCATCGTCGTCTCCGTTTTGTGAAACTCCCGCTTCTTTGAAAAAATTAGATAGCGCCCTGTCCCCCCATTACAAGCATCACGCAAGAGAAAACCGGTGCCGACAATTTCTGCGACCCTCTTTTAAGCGAAGGGTGATATTTCATATTGTGGTTTCGGGATAAATGGCCGTTTGCAGAAAGCTGATATATTGGCACTTGTCCTACTTTTCAGGAAATCGATCATTTCAATCCGTGCTTTTTATGTGTTCATCCGGTTTCACGTGTTTTATCCGGTATCGCTTTAACTTTAAGTATTTTTGTCAAAGCCGATAGGAAACTTGTCTGAACACTCTTTTCTAAAGCTTGCCTTACGCTTATAAGAATTAAAAAAGCTTTTTGGAGAACGATAATGTCTCAGAAGACCGAACGTCTTTTACCTATTCTGCTTGGACAAAGTGTTATTCCGGTTCTTGTTATTGAACGGTTGGGAGATGCAGTGCCGGTTGCACGCGCCCTTGTCGAAGGGGGACTGAAAGCGATCGAAATCACATTGCGCACTCCCGCAGCGCTTGATGCCATCCATGCAGTCTCGGAAGATGTGCCTGATGCCATTGTCGGTGCTGGTACGATTTTGAACAGCGATCAATATGTATCGGCTGAAAGTGCGGGGGCAAAATTTATTGTGAGCCCGGGACTAACCGGCGAACTCATCGACGCTGCCGAGGATAGCGATATACCGCTCCTTCCCGGAGCAGTCACACCAAGCGAATTGATGGGCGCACTCGAAGAAGGCTACCAATGTTTGAAATTTTTCCCTGCCACGGCGGCGGGCGGCATTGATTTCGTGAAATCGCTGGCTTCCCCCTTTGCCGAGGTCAAATTTTGCCCGACAGGCGGTATTTCGCAAAATAACGCCGCAGATTGGCTGAAATTGCCCAATGTTGTTTGCATTGGCGGTTCGTGGGTTGCACCGAAAAAACTGATTGATGCCGGTGATTTTAAAGCCATTACCGAACTTGCAAAGAACGCATCAAAGTTGGCTGCCTGAAAAACCGGTGGGAAAACAACCGGTCAAGCCCCTTGAGATATAAGGGCTTGGCAAAAAAATATAAAAGCCCTGCAAAAACCAACCGGAATTGCCAATAACGGAAAGCCTTCGAGCCTTCGAGCCTTCGAGCCTTCGAGCCTTCGAGCCTTCGAGCCTTCGAGCCTTCGAGCCTTCGAGCCTTCGAGCCTGTCCAAAAACAGTTTTACTCTTTTGTCAATCGACGAAAGCGCGTTCAACCACATAGGTAGCGGGGGCGTTATTTGCGCCTTCGACAAGGCCGAAATCACGACACATAGCTGCACAATCTTTGAGCATTGCCATCGAGCCGCAAATCATCGCGCGATCGGTTTCAGGATCAAGCTTTTTCAAACCGGTACGCTTGAAAAACTCGCCACTGCGCATTGTGTCGGTAATTCTCCCCATATGCTCGGATTGCTCGCGTGTGGTCATCGGATAGAATTTCAACTGACTGGAAAATTCGCCAATAAGAGGATCATTTCTTAAGTCCGCAACAAGTTCGCGCGCATAATCGAGTTCGGCAACAAGCCGCGTTGTCTGGATAAGAATAACTTCTTCGAATTTTTCATAAGTTTCCGGATCACGAATAAGGCTTGCAAAAGGTGCAACACCTGTTCCTGTCGAGAAGAGATAAAGCCGCTTACCCGGCAAAAGCGCGTCCAGCACCAGAGTGCCGGTGGCTTTTTTGCGCATCAGCACGGTGTCGCCCACTTTGATTTTTTGCAAATGCTCGGTCAACGGGCCATTTGGAACCTTGATGGAAAAAAATTCCAATTGCTCGCTCCAGAACGGGCTTGCAATAGAATAGGCGCGGAAGACCGGTTTTTCGGCATTGGGTAAGCCGATCATCACAAACTCGCCCGACCGGAAACGGAAACTATCCGGCCGGTTCAGGCGGAAACGGAAAAGCCTATCAGTATAATGTTTGACATCCTGCACAGTTAAAGCAAAAACATTTGCCGGTATCGGGAATGAAGACGGCGTGGCAGTCGCATTCGAGGCTGCATTGTCGACAGGCGTAGTCATCGGAATTCTTCCTTAATAAACTTTAGCAGATAAACTTGACAAATTCAGGCATGATATAATGCCAAACGGTTGATCTGCCAACATCATAAAGCGAAGTTTCTTTATAATAACAAATTTGTTTTCGTCAAATGACAGTTGTAGATAGTCTGTTGGTTATGCAAAATAATTGCTTCAAAACCGATAGACAAAACGGCTATTGTGACCACATATAGAAAATCGGAAGGCCGTTCGGGAACAAAACCATATTATGACAGAACAACTCAAATTCGGAACAAGCGGCTTGCGCGGTCTGGTGAGCGATTTAACCGATGATATTATCATGCGCTACGCTTACGCGTTTTTGCGACATTTGGAAAAAATCGGCAAGATCAATAAAGAAGCAAGTGTGATTGTCGGCTATGATTTGCGCTCGTCAAGCCCGCATATCAAAAACGTTGTCATTAAAACAATCAAAGATCAGGGTTATTCTGTTGTCAATGCCGGTGAAGTGCCAACCCCTGCCCTTGCGCTTTATTCGCTCAACTTTCGCTATCCGGCAATTATGGTTACAGGAAGTCACATTCCCGACGACCGCAACGGGTTGAAATTCTATCGTCCCGATGGAGAAATAACCAAGCAAGACGAGTGTGCTATTGTCGGCGAACTTGATAAAGCTGGCAAAGACGGACTTTCAGGAAATGACACGCCCTATCACCTTGCCGAGAACTATCAATCCCCTCCTGTCGTTCCGGATGTTCTTGAACTTTACCGGAAACGCTGCCTTTCCATTTTGCCGAAATCGGCACTTCAGGACATGAAAATCGGCGTCTATCAGCACAGTTCCATTGTTCGCGATTTTCTCGTTGAAGTTTTATCAGCTCTCGGCGCCAAGACTGTTGCAATCGGTCGGGCCGACCATTTTGTTCCTGTCGACACCGAAGCATTACGCGATTTCGACCGCAAGCTCGCTCTTGATGCAGTTCGCCAATACGGGCTTGATGCACTGGTGTCGACCGATGGCGACGCAGACCGGCCGTTAATTGCCGGTTCTGACGGGATATTTATAAAAGGTGATGTGGTCGGAATGCTCACCGCAAAATATCTTTTTGCCGATGCTGTGGTCACCCCCGTCACCTCCACCTCGGCCGTCGAGACAAGCCATTTTTTCGAACATGTCTACCGCACCTCTGTCGGCTCGCCCTATGTTATTGCCGGCATGAAACAGGCGTTAAACGACGGTTATCATACGATTGTCGGTTTTGAAGCCAATGGTGGCGTTCTTCTGGGAAGCGATATTTCAAGCGAAACCTGCGAATTGAAGAAATTGGCAACACGCGATGCAATGCTGCCCATTCTCGCTTTGTTGGGGTTTGCGCAATTGCGCGGCTCATCCGTTCAGGCACTTTCGAGCGGACTTCCCAAACGTTTTACTGCCAGCAACCGGCTTTCCAATATCGACACGGAGAAAGCCAAAGAAATTCTGCATGATCTTGAAGATGCTGCAACACGCATACATTTTTTCCATCCGCTCGGAACAATCAAACATTGGGATATGATTGACGGTTTACGTGTCATTATGGACAATGGTGATATTGTGCATTTCCGCCTTTCCGGCAACGCGCCGGAATTGCGGTGTTACAGCGAAGCGGCCTCGCAAAAACAGGCCGACAAGCTTCTCGAATGGGGGCTTGAAAACATTGCTCGAACCTTGGAGAAAACATCATGATAAAGGTTATTGCACATTTCTATATCAAGCCCGAATTTGTTGAAAAGACGGAAAGTCTGTTCAAAGAACTCGTCGAAAAATCCCGTAAGGAAAAAGGCTGTATTTCCTACGAACTATTTGAAGTTCAAGGCGATACCGGTCACATGGTTTTCATCGAAACATGGAAAGACAAAAACGCGCTTGATGCGCATAGCAAAACCGAACATTTTGTCCGTATTATCGATGAATTGACAACGATGAGCTATAAGGAAGCGCTCGTTACTGTCATGACCCAGAAGCTGTGACGATCAAACTAGCTTTTTCAAAGACAAAAGCAGCATTTGCAAATCTCATGCTTATGCTGCTTTTTTTCGTTTCCGAGTTTTGATTTTTATCGCACTTCGACGCGCATCGGGAATGATTATTTTCTGCTTTTACGCGGATATTGAGCCGCGGAAATTATTGTCGCTTCAAAACTTTTCCGGCTTCAAATTGTCTTTTCACCTGCCGGTTTATTGAAAGAAAATCCTATTCGTCGTCGATCTGTTGCTGTTCAGGCAAAAGCAGATTGAGGATGATTGCCGTAATACCACCGGCAGCAAGGCCGGATTTCATAATATCGGCGATAAATGCCGGAAGATGGCTCACAAAAGCCGGTACTTGTGGAACACCAACGCCAACGCTCAAGGCAATTGCAATGATAAGAAGTGCCCGCCGGTCAAGCTTGATTGACGAAAGGATGTTGATTCCGGAAGCGGCAACCGAGCCGAACATGATCATGGCAGCACCGCCAAGAACCGGTTCCGGCATTGCTTGTATGAGGGCGGCAATCTTCGGAAAAAGACCAAGAACAACAAGAATGGCAGCAATCCACAAGCCGACATAGCGGCTTGCAACGCCGGTCAACTGGATAATACCGTTATTTTGCGCAAAAACGGAACTTGGAAATGTATTGAAGAAACCGGCAAGAAGAGAATTGGCTCCATTGACAAGCACACCGCCCTTTATCCTCTTCATCCATAATGGCCCCGAAACAGGTTCGCTTGAAATTTTGCTTGTTGCTGTAATGTCGCCAACCGCTTCAAGAGAGGTAACAAGATAGATCATGATGAGCGGAATAAAAAGCGACCACGAAAAAGACAGTCCGAAATGGAGCGGCCTTGGCAAAGCAAAAAGTGCGGAATGTTCAAAACCGGAAAAATCGAGCCTGCCCATAAAACCCGCCATGACATAACCGACAGCAAGGGCAAGAATAATAGCACTGGAGCGCACCCACGTGATCGTCACACGGTTTAAAAGAATAATCAGCGCAAAGACTGTGCATGACAAAGCGAGATTTTGTAAACTGGCAAAACTTCCCTTCTCTCCTAGTGATGCATAACCGCCCCCCATACTGATAAGCCCCTCTTTAATTAGGGTAAGGCCAATCAACAACACCACAATGCCGGTGACAAGCGGCGTAATCATACGGCTGATAAAGGGGAGAATGCGCGAAACCGACATTTCGATAAAAGAACCGGCAATCACCACACCGAAGACGGCCGACATCACTTCGTTTGCCGGAATACCGCTTGCAACCATGGCAGCAGAACCGGCCGAAAGAGGCCCGACAAAATTGAAACTGGTTCCTTGCACAATCAGCAAACCGGCACCGAAGGGGCCGATTTTTTTACATTGTACAAAAGTAGCAACGCCGGAAATGATCAGCGACATGGATAAAACCATGGCTGTATCTTCCGGCGAAACACCGGCAGCACTACAAATGATAAAGCCCGGCGTAATGATCGGCACAATAATTGCCAATAAATGTTGGAGAGCGGCCAAAAACGCGACAGGCGCATGCGGGTGGTCATTCATCTCGAAAACGAGATCACCCGATTTTTTATGCGTTTTATAGGTCTCCATCGGCTTTCTCCATCAGCACAACATTATGCACGAACATTGAAGGGTAATTTTCAAGTTAACGTTCTAGTTGAGGATTGATAAAGAAAGGTCAAGCCTATTCGACTGTAAGCTCAATTTATCCACCAGCAAGCAAGGCCATTTCAATATATAACTCCTATAACAATCCCTTGATGGGACGATTCTCTCTCAAGATTGAGCGAAGTGATGCTTGCAAGAAGACATCTTGTTGGTCTTAAAACAACAATTATATGCAATAACGACAATAAACAAAAAACCGGAAACGCGTTTCTATAAAATCCGGATTGGACGAGAAAAATGAATATTGGTGAAGCAGCAAAACAATCGGGTCTTAGTGCAAAAATGATCCGCCATTATGAGGAAACCGGACTTATTTCACCAGCCCATCGTAGCGAAAACGGCTATCGCGTTTATACCGATGACGATATTCAAACCTTGCGCTTCATCCGTCGCTCGCGACTGCTCGGTTTTTCTTCCGAAGATATCCGCGTGCTCCTCGGATTATGGAAAGATCATAGCCGTGCTTCAAGCGAGGTTAAAAAACTCGCACTTTCCCATATCAAGGCTTTGCAGGAAAAAATGGATTCCCTACAGGTAATGATTAATACACTCGACCACCTTGTCCATCACTGCCATGGTGATGACAGGCCGGACTGTCCGATTCTGGAAGATCTTGCAGGGTGCAGTCATTGCCACTGATGAAACCCGCCGTTATATTTTTAAAAAAAGCTCACTTCTGGCAAATCGGTTCATGCTATTTTAAGCGCGGCAAATCTTGCGAAGCTTAAAAAAATACCATGCTTGTTTGTCACAATTTAGCGATTTTAAAGAAAACACTTTTTATTGTGGCTGAAGAATACTACACATAACACAATAAGAATAAACGGAATTTGAAATGCGTAAAATACTTGAGATCAACGATCTTAAAAAACTTGCCAAACGTCGCGTACCCAAGATGTTTTTTGACTATGCCGATTCCGGAGCATGGACAGAAAGCACTTATCGCGCCAATGAAGAAGACTTCAAAAAAATAAAGCTGCGCCAGCGTGTTCTGGTCGATATGACCAATCGTTCACTTGAAAGCGAAATGATCGGCCAGAAAGTTTCCATGCCGGTTGCTTTATCGCCAACCGGTTTGACAGGAATGCAACACGCCAATGGAGAAATGTTGGCAGCGCAGGCTGCCGAAGAATTCGGCGTTCCTTTCACATTGTCGACAATGAGCATTTGCTCGATTGAAGATGTCGCATCGGTGACCAAAAAACCGTTCTGGTTCCAGCTTTATGTCATGAAAGATCGCGACTTTATCGCCGACCTTATCAATCGTGCAAAAGCAGCCAAATGCGGGGCATTGGTTCTGACGCTGGATTTGCAGATTTTAGGACAACGCCATAAGGATTTGCGCAACAACCTGTCTGCCCCGCCAAAATTCACTTTGAAAAATCTCTGGCAAATGATGACATGCCCGAAATGGTGCATGGAGATGTTGCAGACCAATAGAAGAACATTCCGCAATATTGCGGGACACGCCAAAAACGTAACGGATTTGTCTTCGTTGAGTTTGTGGACAGCCTCGCAATTCGACCCGAAGCTTAACTGGAACGATGTTGAATGGATCAAGAAAATTTGGGGTGGCAAGCTCATTCTGAAAGGCATTCTTGATGTAGAAGACGCCAAAATGGCTGTCAAAACCGGTGCCGATGCCATTCTGGTTTCAAACCACGGTGGCCGCCAGCTTGACGGTGCTCCTTCAACCATTTCTGTTTTGCCTGAAATTGTTGATGCTGTCGGAGATATGATAGAAATCCATGTTGATGGTGGTATCCGTTCCGGTCAGGATGTGTTGAAGGCTTTGGCGCTTGGTGCCAAAGGCACATTTATCGGCCGTCCGTTCCTCTACGGGCTTGGTGCTTTGGGTAAACCCGGCGTCACCAAAGCCTTGGAAATTATCCGGAACGAGCTTGATATTTCCATGGCGCTTTGCGGCAAGAAGAAAATTGCCGACCTCACCCATGAGGTCCTTTATGATTTCAGGCCGTCAAAACCGAAACTTTAAAAAAGCAATATAATGGACTATTCGATAAGCCGGGCAAAATGCCCGGCTTTTTCAATGCTTTTGCTCTGTTAAAAACAGATGATCTACCGGTGTTGGTGGCAAGCGGATTTCAAAAAATATAAAACATCGCGCCCCTATTGCAGAACGTCTTTTATGATATTTTGTGCCAGATTTTGTCCAAGACCCACAAGGTCAATTCAGGCAAAACAGGCCGATTTTTAACGTATTAAAAAAGGGGCTGCGGCCAATACTGATCTTCATCGAACAAATGCTTTTATTTGTCAAAAAGCCAATAAACCTAAACAAACGGCAGCCCCCTCACCGCTGCATCAGAACAGAGCGGATGGAAAAGGCCGAATGGATGCGCGCAACACCGGGAAGACGTGATAATATTTCCTTGTGAATGGTTTCATAAGCGGCGGCATTTTCTGCTTCCGCGCGCAGCCAATAATCAGCGTCCCCTGTCATCAAATAGCATTCCTTGATTTCCGGATGGCGGCGCACGGCCGCCTCGAAGCGGTTCAAATATTCTTCGGTCTGTTTTTCAAGTGTAATCTGGATAATGGCAATAAGCCGGTCTTCTCCTTCAACACTTCCCAATATGGCGGTAAACCCGCGAATAACGCCGCTTTCTTCCAATAATTTTACACGCCTCAAACATGCCGAGGGGGAAAGCCCGACTTCGGCTGCAAGATTTGCATTGCTCATGCGCCCGTCACGGCGCAACAGGCGGATGATATTACGATCTATTGCATCAAGGTTTTGCATAATATTTCAATTTGTCGGATTTACGCTCAATATTCAACGATAAATATCTATAATATTTCAAAAATAGATACAACATTCGAATGCTCTTCACATATGATACACAATCTGAAATGGCAAAAAGCCATGGGAACAATGACGGGGAAACAATGCGGACATCCGGATTTGCGAACGGATTTATCTGGGAAATAACGAAATGGGTGAAATTCAAAACAACAATAAAATTCCAACATTAGCCTATGGGGCAATTCTCACAATCGATCTTGATGCCATTGTCGAAAATTACAACACGATAAAAAAAATGGTTGCTCCGGCACAAAGTGCTGCCGTTGTCAAAGCTGACTCCTATGGCCTTGGTGCAAAAAAAATAGCGCCTGTGCTTTATGAAGCAGGATGCCGGTTTTTCTTTGTAGCAGAACTTGTCGAGGCATTCCGGCTCAAAGATCAATTGCCGACAGATGCTTCCATTGCTGTTTTGAATGGCATTTTACCGGGGGCTGAAAAATTAACGGCAGAAGCCGGAATCATACCGGTTCTGAATTCATGGGACGCTATTCTTGACTGGCAAAGATTATGCGCGAGTAAAGCAAAGCGTTTACCCGCAATCATCCAGATTGACACCGGCATGTGCCGCTTGGGGCTTGATAATAGCGAGCTTTACCGCCTTGTCGCCGACCCGTCGATTTTTAACGACGCGGATATAAAATTGGTCATCAGCCATTTGGCGAAAAGCGACGAGGAAAATAGCCCTGCCAATCCTGCCCAGCTTGAAGCAATGAAGAAGGCCCTTGAAAAACTTCCGGCTTCAAAAGTTGCACTTGCTGCTTCGGGTGGAATTTTCTTGAACACCGATTATCATTTCAACATGGTTCGTCCCGGAATTGCCCTTTACGGTGTAGACCCGCTCGGCAAAAGCCCGACGGCAATCAAACCGGTTGTCAGTCTTGATGCCCATGTCATCCAGACACGCCATGTTCCCGCTGGTTCGGCAATCGGCTACGGCGGAACATTTATAACCGGACGGCCAAGCACGATCACAACAATATCGGTGGGCTATGCCGATGGTTGGCTAAGGTCACTCGGCAATAAAGGTTCGGTTTATTTCAAAGGAGAGCGCGTGCCGATTATTGGCCGCGTTTCAATGGATTCAATTACACTCGACACCACCCATCTTGGTGAAAATGCACCAAAAGCCGGTGATCTTGTCGAATTGATCGGCAAACACCAATCGCTTGACGATGTCGCACGCGATGCCGGCACAATTCCTTATGAAATTCTAACATCGCTCGGTCATCGTTACGAGCGCATCTATGTGAAAAACCGCGAGGGAAATAAAAAATGAAAGTGCTTGTTCTGGGAAGTGGTGTCGTTGGTGTAACCTCGGCTTGGTATCTCAACAAAGCAGGCCATGAAGTCACGGTCATTGATCGCGAAGAAGGGCCTGCATTGGAAACAAGCTTTGCCAATGCCGGTCAGGTTTCTTTCGGATATACAACCCCCTGGGCACAACCGGGGCTCACCCTCAAAGCATTGAAAATGATGCGGCAGGCCAATCCGCCACTTATTATTCACCCGACTTTCAGCCTCGACCAGATGAAGTGGCTCTTTGCAATGTTTATCAATTGCAATGAAAACCGGTACAAGAAAAACAAATCCCTGATGGTGCGCGTCTCCGACTATGCCGCCAAATGCCTTCAGGAATTACGCGAAGAAACATCTATCCATTACGACGAACGCATGAAGGGCACAATCCAGCTTTTCCGCGATCCCCACCAGCTTGAAGCGGCAAACAAGGATGTCGAAGTTCTCAAAGCCGATGGCATTGCTTATAAGATGCTCGATAGTGCCGGTTGCGTTGCCGCAGAACCCGGATTGGCGCCGTTAAAAGATAAAATCGTTGGTGGATTACAAACGCCTGAAGATGAAACCGGCGATTGCCAGATGTTTACAACCAAACTTGCAAAGCTCGCGGCCGATAAAGGGGTTGAATTTTCCTATAATACAGTAATCAACAAACTTCATGTTGAAGGCGGTAAAATTACCGGCGTTGAAACGTCACGCGGCGTGATGAGTGCCGATGCCTATCTCGTCTCGATGGGGTCTTTTACGCCTTTTCTTATTCGTGATCTTGGACTTCATGCGCCAATCTATCCCGTGAAAGGCTATTCCATCACCGTGCCGATTACCGACGAGGCGAAAGCGCCGGTTTCAACTGTTATTGACGATATTTACAAAGTTGCTGTTACAAGACTGGGTAACCGTATCCGCGTCGGCGGCATGGCAGAAGTTTCAGGCTATGAAATTAAGCTCAGTGAACCGCGTTTGAAAACCTTGCAAGAAGCTTTGGAAATGATGTTTTCCGGCTCCTATGATAAAGACTTCAAGCCTCAGCTCTGGTCGGGGTTACGGCCGGTGACGCCCGATAGTGTTCCGATTATCGGTAAAACAAAATATGAAAACCTGTTTATCAATTCCGGACATGGTACTTTGGGTTGGACAATGTCGACCGGAAGCGGCCATCTGATTGCCGATATTATCAGCGGCAACAAGCCCGAAATTGACCCGACAGGACTGGACATCAGCCGGTATCAATAATTTGTCGAGAAATTGACTAAAAAATGCGCTGCAACAGCCTTCTTCCAAAAGAAGAAATTGTTGCAGCTTTTTATGTGCGCTCTATCCGGTTGAGCTTTTCTGGCTCATGAATTGCATTTTGGGGTTTAAGCGTTTCGCCTTTAGGGGGCTATTCGCTTCGGATTTCCTGTTCCGTCCGGTTATCCGGTTTTTCCGTTTCGGACGTTTGTTTGGGATGTATTCCGCTTGCTTACTCTTTTTCAGTGCTTGACCTGCCCGTTATCTTTTAAAACTTTACTCTTCATCTCTTCCGGAACGTCCGGAAATTTTATGAAAAATAAACAGAGATAGACGAGGAGAAAAGCCCGTTGCTTTCATCTTCCCGATTCGGCTATTTCAACGAGTGTTCTACATCATTGCGGCAGCGCCGAAGATGGCGCCCCAAAAGCCTGTAGAATAAAAAACCGAATAAAAAACCGGCCGAAGCCGGTTTTTTTTAACGATAATTGGAAAGTGGCGGACAGGAACAAATGAGGTGCCTGTCACCGGCCACATTATCAATGCGTGAAACCGGCGGCCAATATTTATCTGCCGGATCCTGAGCAGGATCGGGAAGTGCCGCAATTTTGCGCGAATAAGCATGTGACCAATTGTCATCAATGGTATCGACCAGAACATGCGGCGCATTGACGAGCGGATTATCATCCTTCGGCCAGACACCCTCACCCACTTTTTTGGCTTCTTCGGAAATGGCAAGAAGGGCGTTGCACAGCCTGTCAATTTCCGATTTCGGTTCGGATTCTGTCGGCTCGATCATCAATGTTCCGGGAACCGGAAACGACATCGTCGGAGCATGAAAGCCATAATCGATCAGACGTTTGGCCACATCGTCGACAGTGATGCCGTAATTATCCTTGAGGACACGCGTATCGACAATACATTCATGCGCAACACGCCCTCTTTTTCCTTTATAAAGAATCGGATAGGACACAGAAAGCTGTTCTGCAATGTAGTTTGCATTCAAAATTGCGTTTTCGGTCGCAAGTTTCAGCCCTTCGGCGCCCATCATACGGATATACATCCATGTGATTGTGAGAATTGAAGCGCTGCCGAAAGGTGCTGCCGAAACGGCATGGCTTGTCGAAAACAGTGCGTGACCGGGAACGAAAGGTTGAAGATGTTTTGAAACACCGATCGGTCCGACACCCGGACCACCACCGCCATGGGGAATGGCAAAAGTTTTATGCAAATTCATGTGGCAGACATCCGCGCCAACATCAGCCGGACGGGCAAGAGCAACCAGCGCATTAAGATTTGCACCGTCAAAATAGACTTGCCCGCCATTCTCATGAATAATCTTGCAAATCTCTTTGATACTTTCTTCATAGACCCCGTGGGTTGACGGATAGGTAATCATCAAAGCAGCAAGATTGTCTTTGTGTTCGACGGCTTTTTTGCGCAAATCCTCGACATCAACGTCACCGTCACCCAGACAATCGACCACAACCACTTCCATACCGGCCATATGGGCCGAAGCCGGATTTGTGCCATGGGCAGAAGCCGGAATAAGACAGATATTGCGATTATGTTCGCCATTTTTGTCATGATAGCGGCGAATAGCAAGAAGACCGGTATATTCACCTTGTGCGCCGGAATTGGGCTGGAATGAAATGGCACTGAAGCCGGTAATTTCACACAACCATTTTTCAAGTTCGGAAATAAGTTGCTGATAGCCGCGACTATCGGCCTTCGGAGCAAAGGGATGAAGATTTGCAACCTTCGGCCAGCTCAAAGGCATCATCTCGGCAGCCGCATTCAATTTCATGGTGCAGGAGCCGAGCGGAATCATAGCGCGGTCAAGTGCCAGATCCTTGTCGGCAAGGCGGCGCAAAAAGCGCATCATTTCGGTTTCCGATTGCACAGCATGGAAAAACGGCTGGCTTAAAAAAGAACCATCGCGTTTTTTGCCCAAGAGTTTCGACGGGGCTTTATCACTAAGCGTTGCACCGAAAAGCTTGGCAAGTGCTTTTGCGTCTTCTTCATCGGAAAGTTCATCAAAATTGATCGAAACGGTATCCTTGTCGATAACGCGTATGAGACGGCCATCACTTTCCGCTTTTTGTTGCAGTTCATCCGCTTTGCCGGAAACATTCACGGTTACACAATCGAAATAATGCTCACCGGCAAGAGAAAAGCCCGCATCTTTGACACTGTCACCGAACCGGCTGGCAAGATCATGAACGCGATTGGCAATTGCCTGCAAACCTTCCGGACCATGCCAGACAGCAAAAGCTGTTGCCATATTGGCAAGGAGTGCCTGAGCAGTACAAATATTTGACGTTGCTTTGTCGCGGCGGATATGCTGTTCACGTGTCTGCAAAGCAAGACGATAGGCAACCCGCCCTTTGGTATCAATCGACTGTCCGACAATGCGCCCCGGAATCATACGTGTCAGGGCTTCGGATACCGCCAGATAACCGGCATGTGGACCGCCAAATCCCATTGGAACGCCGAAACGCTGCATCGAGCCCACAACCATATCGGCTCCCCAAAGGGCAGGCGCTTCCATGATTGTCAAAGCCAGAGGATCAGCGACAACGATAACCAATGCACCTTTTGCTTTGGCCTTTTTGATAACATCGCTATGATCGATAAAACGCCCCTTTGTATCGGGCCATGGCAAAACGATTGCCGCTGTCTTGTCGGTAATCTCGCTCTCTAACCCGATCTCGTAACCTTGCGTTTCAGCCCTTGTCTGGGCTACCGCCAAAGTTTGCGGGTGAAGTTCGCCAAACACAGAAATCGCGGTTTTTTTATTGCGCGAAAAGCGCACCGCAACGGCGTTTGCTTCGGCAAGTGATGTCGCCTCATCAAGAAGCGAGGCTGCCGCAATCGGCAAGCCTGTCAATTCGCAGACGAGAGTCTGGAAATTGAACAACATTTCAAGCCGCCCCTGACTGATTTCTGCCTGATAGGGAGTATAGGCAGTGTACCAGGCCGGATTTTCAAAAAGATTGCGTAAAATAACAGAGGGAACAAAAGTGCCATAATAGCCCTGTCCGATAAAGCTTTTATGGAGGCGGTTCTGTTCCATCATGTTGTGGAGCTCATGAAGAGCTGCCCCTTCACTTACAGCTTTTGGCAATTGAAGCGGGTGTTGAAGCCTGATTGCGTTCGGCACTGCCTGCTCGACCAGTTCCTCAAGAGAACCGAGCCCCAATTTATGCAGCATTGCCTTTGCCTCTTCGGGCCGCGGCCCGATATGACGTGATGAAAATGGAAGTTCCTGCATTTTATTATCCAATCATTGCGATATAGCCGGCTTCATCCATCAGGTTATCAAGCTGGCTTGCGTCGGAAATTTTCATCTTCCACAACCAGCCTTCTTTTTCTGCCTTCTGGTTAACGAGTGCCGGATCATCGCTCAAAGCTTCGTTGACTTCGCTAATTGTGCCATCAACCGGTGAAAAAACATCGGATGCAGCCTTGACCGATTCGACAACAGCAACAGAGTCGCCCTTTTTGACAGTGCTGCCGACTTCCGGCAATTCGACGAAAACAAGGTCGCCAAGCTGCTCCTGAGCATGGTTTGTGATGCCGACCGTTGCAAGATCACCATCAAGACTGATCCATTCATGATCTTCGGTGAAATACAGTTTAACCATGTGTTTTATCCTTTAAAATAACGATGTTCGACAAAGGGAAGTGTGTGGACAACAAGCGGTATTTTCTTACCGCGAACTTCTGTTTCAAGTTCGGTTCCGGCTTTTGCTAGGTCGATTGCAACATAACCCATTGCAACCGGACCATTGAATGATGGTCCGAAACCGCCTGATGTAACGTGACCGACAAGTTTGCCCGACTTGTCAAAAATTTCTGCACCGGCGCGCACCGGCTGGCGTGTTTCCGGCATCAAACCGACGCGGCGGCGTGTTGCACCATTTTTCAACGCTTCAAGAAAAGCCTTGGCACCGAAAAATTCACCCTTTTCACGCACCGGTTTGGTGACAGCCCAGGTAATTGCCGCTTCGACCGGATTGGTTTTTGCGGTGATGTCATTGCCGTGGAGGCACAAACCCGCTTCAAGTCGCAGACTGTCACGTGCGGCAAGGCCGATCCATGTCACGCGCGGGTCGCTCAACAGTTTTTCGGCAAGTGCTTGAGCTTCATTAACCGGTAGGCCGATTTCAAATCCATCTTCGCCGGTATAGCCCGAACGTGTCATAAACCAGTTTTTCTTCGGCTCGAAACCATGCATGAACTGAAGTTCATTTCCCGGTAAACCTGCTTTTTTGATGACATCGGCAGCTTCTGGCCCTTGTAACGCCAAAAACACGCGTTCAAGCGGTTCGATAGTGCAGTCAAACCCGTGGGAGCGTTTTTGAAGTTCGGCAATGTCGGCGTTCGCATTACCGGCATTGGCAACAACCATGAAACGTTTCTCGCCAAGGCGGGTGACAATGAGATCGTCAAGGATGCCCGCCTCTTCATTCAAAAGATAGTTATAACGTGACTGGCCGATTTGTAGTGCTTCGGCGTCAAGCGGCAGAGCTTTTGACAAAAAGTCGGCTGCACCATTTCCTTCAACCAGTATCAGTTTCATATGAGAAATATCGAACAGACCCGCATGGGCACGTGTATGCAAATGCTCTTTCATAACACCGAGCGGGTAAGTGAGCGGCATGTTCCATCCGGCAAAATTGCCGAATTTGGCTCCGGCTTTTTCATGCATATGAAAAAGCGGCAAAGTTTTAAGGTCTTCTTGAGAGTTGCCCATAAATTGCTCCGAGGTTGCGCCAATAGATACACAATGTATCTATTTCACACCCCTCTGTCTTGAGCCTGAGAGACTTGTGGAAAGCTCTTCCCTCCACTTACACCTTCGGCGCGGGATAAACCCGACTTTCCAGAGCTGTCTTGATCTTTTTACGGTTCCTTGTGCCTGAGAGATTACGGGCTGTTTTCCCCTTCGGCGGCCAAAACACGGTTGACTGTATTTTTACACTCTCCCGCAAAAAGATGGGAAAGGTTAATTTACCCCTCCCTGACATGGCACCGGTTCTAGCCGATCTTCAAAGTGAAGTCATCCTCAAAAAATCATTTCCCCCGACTAAGTCGGAATATTTAGCCTATATGTTTATGACAATTAATTGTGATAATCACTGTAAAGCCGTTTTGTTTTTGTAATTTTCTAATGATTGATCTTGCTGCCAAGATAAAATCCCAAAGCTGTCGCGAAAAGACAAAAGACGACAGAAACAATAATATTGAAAAAGGCCTCACCGACTGCGCCTTTTTTCAAAAGTTCGAAGCTTTGCAAGCTGAAGGAAGAAAAGGTTGTAAAGCCGCCGCAAATCCCCACCATGACAAAGAGCCGGATGTTCTCGCTCACCGGCCATTTTGCCTCTGCAAGAGTGATAACGCCAAAAAACGCGATCACAAAAGACCCGACAATATTGATAAGAATTGTTCCCCATGGCAGATTTTTACTGACCGGAACCATGAGGAGCGATAACCAGTAACGTAAAACTGTGCCCAGTACACCGCCAAAAGCCACCCATAATGTTGCAGTCATCGGATAATCTCCTTAAAGGAAGGAAAACTATTTCAATTCGAGCATCAAATAAAATGCCGACATAAAAATTTCATGCCATAAATTAACATGACGATTTAAAACAGAATGCCCAAAAAAACAAAATAAAGGACTAAAAATGCCAGCAGGAAAACAGGAATTATTGGATTTTCTAAAAACACTTGGCATTCATGTCAAAACAACAACCCATCCGGCGGTCTTTACCGTCAAAGAAGGTGAAAATATTAAACAAAATATTCCCGGCGCCCATACCAAGAATCTGTTTCTGAAAGATAAGAAGGGGCATTATTTTCTGGTGACACTCGGCGCCCATTCGGTTGTCGATCTTAAACATCTTCATGATAAAATCGGTGCATCGGGGCGCCTTTCCTTTGGCAGCCCTGAAAAACTTTCCGAATATCTCGGCCTTTATCCGGGGGCTGTCAGCGTTTTCGGCCTGATAAATGACAAAGAAAATCATGTGACATTTATTCTTGATAAGGCCCTTTATGATCACCCCGTTATCAATTGCCACCCGATGACCAACGAGGCGA
Source organism: Bartonella sp. M0192 (assembly GCF_016102305.1). NCBI lineage: Bacteria > Pseudomonadati > Pseudomonadota > Alphaproteobacteria > Hyphomicrobiales > Bartonellaceae > Bartonella > Bartonella sp. M0192. The sequence goes on from NZ_JACFOU010000002.1 coordinate 29,444, forward strand.
CCACATCGATTGCGCGAGAAGATCTTGTAAAATTTGTTCGCGCCACGAATCACGAACCGCTTATTATTCAGGTTTCAGAGGAAGAGGGTTGAAATTCGTACCCAAAGGCACGATTTTGAGAATAGAAACGAATAGACATTTCGTAAGAAACAGGACTTGATAATGAGTGACAATCCTTTTGCGCCACAAGGCGGGCAAATGAATGCAAATGTAAATTTGGCCAATCAAACAGGCGGGGCAGATAATTCTGTCATCAAGGATACAACAACGGCCGATTTTTCAAAGGATGTTCTTGTCGAATCAAAAAAACAACCTGTTATCGTTGATTTTTGGGCAACATGGTGTAACCCGTGCAAGCAATTGGGGCCTGTTCTTGAAAAAGTTGTTAAGGCGGCGAAAGGCGCTGTCAAACTCGTCAAACTTGACATTGACAAACATCCGGCCATTCCCGGCCAGATGGGAATACGCTCTGTACCTGCGGTCATTGCTTTTGTTGATGGCCACCCAGTTGACGGTTTTATGGGGGCAGTGCCGGAAAGCGAAGTCAAGAAATTTGTTGCAAAACTAACGGGTAACGAAAAAGAAGCAGCAATTGACGAAGCTTTGGAGACAGCCAATGAATTGCGCAAAAGTGGCGATGTGACGGGGGCTGCCACTTTTTATGCGCAAATTCTGAAACAGGCACCCGATAACGTCACGGTTATTGCCGCTTTTGCCGATATGCTTGTCGAACATGGTGAACTTGATCAGGCAAAAGGCATTCTCAAAGCTGTGCCGGATGCCAAAAAGTCTGACCCTGCCATTCGCGCTGTCGAAGCGAAAATTGCCCTTAAAGAGGAAACCGCAAAATTGGGCGACCCGACGGCATTGAAAAAACGCATTGCCGAAAATCCGAAAGATTATCAGGCGGCCTATGATCTTGCTCTTGTTTATAATGCTGAAAACAAACGGGATGAAGCAGCCGATTTGCTGCTCGGTATCATGAAAGCGGATAGAACGTGGAATGATGACGGCGCAAGAAAGCAATTATTGCAGTTTTTTGAAGCCTGGGGCGCAATGGATCCGGCGACATTGACCGCGCGTAGAAAACTGTCATCATTATTGTTTTCTTGATGATGTGCTTTTATGCTCCCCTCAAGATTTCACCACTATCGGGACGATAGAAATATATCTCCTCAAGATTTTGTAACCTGTTATGGCTCTGGACGATAAAAGACAATGAAAGCTGGAAATGCCCACTATATTCAGGTGAAAGACCTGCCCGACGAAATCGGTCTGTTTCCGCTCGAAGGGGTTCTGCTTTTACCGAATGGCTATTTGCCGCTTAATGTTTTCGAGCCGCGTTATCTTGAACTTGTTGAAGATGCAATAAAAGGTAACCGGTTGATCGGCATTATCCAGCCGGAACCGGAACCAAAGAATCCGGAAAAGCCGGAGCTTTATAAAACCGGCTGTATCGGCCGCATTACAAGTTTTGCCGAAACGGGAGATGGTCGGCTGATGATCGGCTTACAAGGTGTTTGTCGTTTCAAACTTGAAAAAGAAATTGCAAGTGACAAACCTTACCGGATTGCCAAAATTACGATTGATGAAAGTGACCTCGTCGAGCAACCGGATGCAGGCGATAAAATCAATCGGGAAGAGCTTCTTGATACTTTTGAAAAATTTCTTGATGCCCACCAAATGGAAGCCGATTGGGATTCGATCATGCAGGCACCGACAGAATCGCTTGTCAATGCGCTCGCTATCATGGCGCCTTTCGGCACTGCCGAAAAGCAGGCACTTCTTGAAGCACCCGATATTGTTGCCCGTGCTGCGACCCTCGTTGCTTTGACAGAACGCTCGCTCATGGAACACAATGGCGATGATAAACCGCTCAATTGAACGTCGTTAGCCGTTAGCGGTTTGAAGGATTGGACGTGGATTGATGGTCAAATATACTACCGACCCGAAAATGCTCGAACTTCTGGTCTGTCCGGTAACGGGCGGAGAGCTTCACTTTGACAAAGAAAGGCAGGAACTCGTTTCCAAAAAGGCGCGGCTCGCCTTTCCCATTCGTGACGGTATACCGATTATGCTTGCATCCGAAGCGCGCCCGTTGGAAGAAAACGAAATATAATTTTCCAAAACCTTGTTTCGCTTTCCAAAGACCATGCTATAACGGAAATTATGGTCACATTATTCCAATTCATGCGGGTGATCCTTTATATTGTTATAAAGAACGATATTGTTAGGACGTTTGGAATTTTGTTGTCCGATTGTTTTGATTATTTGAGAGGGCACAATCATCATGGCTTCCAGAAAACTCTTTCTTCTTCCCGGAGATGGAATCGGCGTTGAGTCGATGGCCGAAGTTAAAAAAATCATTGCTTATATGGATAAAGAACTCGGGCTTGATTTCGAGTGTGAAGAAGGGCTTGTTGGCGGATCGGCTTATGATGCTTATGGCAGGGCCATTTCGGAAGAAGATATGAAACGGGCTTTGGCAGCCGATGCTGTGCTTTTTGGTGCTGTTGGGGGCCCGAAATGGGCAAAGGTTCCTTATGAGGTAAGACCCGAAGCGGGATTGTTGCGGCTGCGTAAAGATCTCGGCCTGTTTGCCAATTTGCGACCGGCCATTTGCTACCCCTCGCTTGCGTCTGCCTCGTCGCTCAAACGTGAGCTTGTTGACGGGCTTGATATATTGATTGTACGCGAGTTGACAGGTGGCGTCTATTTTGGCGAACCGAAAGAAATTATCGACCTCGGCCATGGGCAAAAACGCGCAATCGATACTCAGATTTACGATACTTACGAGATCGACCGCATTGCAAGAGTTGCTTTCGACCTTGCCCGCACCCGCAGAAACAAAGTGACTTCTCTTGAAAAACACAATGTCATGAAAACCGGCATTCTCTGGAACGAGGTCGTTACGGAAGTGCACGACAAAGACTATAAGGATGTAACGCTTGAACATATGCTGGCCGATTCCGGCGGCATGCAATTGGTGCGCGCGCCCAAGCAGTTCGATGTTATTGTAACCGATAATCTATTCGGCGATATTTTCTCCGATATTGCAGCCATGCTTACAGGGTCGCTCGGCATGTTGCCTTCTGCCTCTCTGGGCGAAGAAGACAAGAAAACCGGTAAACGCCATGCGCTTTACGAACCGGTTCATGGCTCTGCTCCCGACATTGCCGGAAAAGGCATTGCCAATCCTATCGCAATGATAGCGTCACTTGCTATGTGCCTGCGCTATTCTTTCCTCATGGGTGCGGAAGCCGACCGGTTGGAAAAAGCGATTTCTGCCGTTCTTGATGATGGTGTACGCACAGCCGACATTTATTCGGAAGGCATGAAAAAAGTTTCCACCAGTGAAATGGGTGATGCCATTTTGCAAAAGTTCAAAACGATGGTTGCTTGAAACCGGCTTTCCTGACAGGATTAATGAATAGACTTTCGTGAATAAAACTTGACCGGATTAAAACCGGTCAAGCTCGAATGCTGCCAAAAACATTTATCAATTTGTTCTTTGAATGAAGATCAGTCCCGAAAAGCGGTGGGAAAACACCGCTTTTTGTGCATTTCTAAAGGGCTCTATTGCAATTGGATATTGAACACCCGATTTTATAGGCATTGAAAATGCCGAAAGTTTTTGCTGCTCAAAACTTCCTCTTTCAATTGCGTGAAATTCAAGCTTTGTTGAGGAGAAAAATTTTGTCCTTAATTCTGATAAAATGACCTATTTTTCTTATGGAACTTGTCGAGCCCAAAAAAATTCAACATGAAAAAATAACCGATTATTATTGTGTTTCTTGACAGAGGTTGAAAATAAGCTAAAACCAATGCGATCAAGGAGTTTAACAATGGACTTTTCTCGGTTCCATATCGATCGGTTTTCGAGCTGCAATTGCGGCTTTGATGACTGCTGCGCATCCTTGACAATTATTGGCCACAAAAAAACGACAAAGAAAATTATCTGACGTCCCTTGGCCAACCTGCTCTCTCCCGGGTGCGGCCCGGGGGGTAAGCCTGACGGCCGCCGGGCTTCTTCACAAAACACGGAGAGAGACAGGAGTTCTGATTAAATGGGTTTTAAGGTTGCTGTTGTAGGTGCCACGGGAAATGTTGGACGAGAAATGCTCAATATTCTCGAAGAGCGCGGTTTTCCGGCTGATGAAGTTGTACCACTCGCCTCGCATCGGTCATTGGGAACAGAAGTTTCCTTCGGTGACAAAACACTGAAGGTCAAAGTTCTTGATAATTACGATTTTTCCGACACAGATATTTGCCTGATGTCGGCCGGTGGCAATGTTTCCAAAGAATGGGCACCGAAAATCGGCGCGGCCGGCGCTGTCGTTATCGATAATTCTTCGGCCTGGCGTTACGATATTGATGTTCCGCTCATTGTTCCGGAAGTCAATCCGGATGCAATCGACGGCTTCAAAACACATAATATTATTGCCAATCCGAACTGTTCGACAGCCCAGCTTCTGGTTGCTCTAAAGCCGTTGCACGATGCCGCAACCATCAAGCGTGTTGTGGTTGCAACCTATCAATCGGTTTCGGGTGCCGGAAAGGCCGGAATGGACGAGCTTTTCGAGCAATCGCGCGCGGTTTTTGTGGCAGACCCTATTACGGTGCGCAAATTCACCAAGCGTATTGCTTTCAACGTTATTCCCCATATCGACGTATTCATGGAAGACGGCTACACCAAAGAAGAATGGAAAATGGTTGCCGAAACCAAGAAAATGCTCGACCCGAAAATCAAGCTTACGGCTACTGCCGTTCGTGTTCCGGTTTTCATCGGCCATGGCGAGGCAGTCAATGTCGAGTTTGAAAAACCCATCAGTGCCGATGAAGCACGCGAAATCCTGCGTAACGCTCCAGGCTGTCAGGTTGTCGACAAGCATGAGGATGGCGGCTATATGACACCTTATGAATCAGCCGGAGAAGATGACACCTTTGTCAGCCGTATCCGCGAGGATATCACGGTTGAAAATGGCCTGTCTTTCTGGGTTGTTGCCGATAATTTGCGCAAAGGTGCAGCGCTTAATGCGGTGCAGATTGCCGAACTTCTGATCGCCCGCAATCTGATTACACCTAAAAAAGCCAAAGCATAAACGCTTGTCAGCTAAAGCAATATTTTGACTTTGCGAGCTTTAAAGCCGTTTTGAAAAGGAAAATGCCCCTGTCGAGACTTCTCGCAGGGGTGTTTTTTAAGACTAAATTATCATTCGATAATGAGAGCTATTTACTTCGGTTTCAAACATAAAACAGGAATGAGCACCGTCATGAATCCTGCAGAAGCTAAAAGCCTAAAAAACTAATAAAGCACTTGGCCGCAATTTTTTCGGCTTCTATGGAAGCGTTTTTAAGCACACATACGGTCTCGTGATTGAATGGCAGATTTCGGACAGGAACACATATCGCAAGATTCCAGCGACTCATGAAAACTGACGAAGATGGAGAAAAAATTGCAGTGAAACTACGTTTTCAGGAATGAATTGCATTTGAAAGATAATCTAAAACCATTTTAAATAACAAAAAGGCGGCGAATCGGCCTTTTTTACCAAAAGATAGTTTTTTATCTTTGCAACATTCATGATTGTATATAAAACAAAATAAAGAAAACCATGCAGAAATACCGGTCTATCTTCCGGTAATATGTGGAGGCAAAAATGATACGTGCTGTTGCACAGGCTATACTAGATTGTGCCGGTTATATCACCGCACTTTTTATTCCTGAAGACGCAACGAATTTTGACTTCATCCGCATGGGCGTCGCATTAATGATGTTGATTTTCTTCTCGATTTTGTGCTGGCTGCTACCCCAACTTTTCCATAAAGGCAAGCGCTCTCGCTGATATACGAAAAAATTATTTCCATTTATTTGGCTTTTTATAAAAAAATCATCCTGCTACATAACTGATATCTATTGAAAATGTTGCTTGGTTTTTATACCACTTCCGGTAAAACTGATCGGCATATTGGTTAGAAAATCTTGGGCCCTGTTAGAACCGGCATTCAGAATTTTTAAAACCAATGAATGAACGGAAATTTTTCAGCCTATGTTTTGAGATGAAACATTCTGAAAATTAACATGAAGGGTTTCAATAATGTTTCTTGATAAAATCAAAAGACGTACAGTTCTCGGGCTTGCTTTTTCTTTTGCCGCTTTTGCAAGTGTTTCAGCTTTTGCACCGGTTCTCGCTCATGCCGAAGATAAAACAAGTATCAAGCTTGGAACAATGGAAGGTGAAGAATCGGAAGTCTGGAAGGTTGCCGCTCAGGAAGCCAAAAAACAGGGCCTAAACATTGATCTTGTTTTTTTCTCCGATTATGCCTTGCCAAATGAAGCGGTCAATGCCGGTGATATTGACGCAAATTCATTCCAGCATAAGCCCTATCTCGACGCACAAGTCGAACAGCGCGGATACAAGCTTTCGGTCGTAGGCTATACAGTGCTTTTCCCGATGGGTGTCTATTCCCACAAAATCAAAGACTTGAAAGACCTTCGTGACGGTGCTGTCGTCGGCGTTCCCAATGACCCGTCAAATGGCGGTCGCGCCTTGCGGCTTTTGAACGATATGGGTTTTATCAAGCTCAAAGACCCGAAGAATGTTCTTGCCTCCAAACTTGATATTGTCGAAAACCCCAAAAAACTCGAAATTCGCGAGCTTGATGCCGGTATGCTCGGTCGTGCCATTGATGATTTCGACATTGCCATTGTCAATACCAACTGGGCTTTGACCACTGGCCTCAAACCCGATAAAGATGCGATTGCCTGGGAAAAGTCCGAAAACAACCCCTATAACAATATTATTGTCGTACGTACCGCCGATAAAGACGAGCCATGGGTGAAAAAACTCGTTGCTGCCTATAATTCGGAACCGGTTCGCGCAAAAATCAAGGAAGTGTTTGGCGTAACTGCCCAGCCATTATGGTAAATTCAAACATGGGTTCAGCATCCGAACCAATCATATCACTTAAAAATATCAGCCGCCGTTTTTCCCAAACGGCGGCCGTTGACCATTTGTCACTCGATATTGAAAAAGGCGAAATTCTTGGAATTATCGGGCGCAGCGGCGCCGGTAAATCCACGCTTATCCGCTGTCTCAATGGTCTTGAACGTATTGATGAAGGACAAATCTTCTTTGAAGGCCATGACGTTTCGCATTTGAGCGAAAGCGAATGGGCGCCCTATCGTCAACGCATCAGCATGATTTTCCAGCATTTCAACCTGTTGTCATCGAAACGTGTGATCGACAATATCGCATTGCCGCTAAAGCTTGCCGGTGTTCCGAAGGAAAAACGCCGCGAACGGGCGATGGAACTTATCGAGCTTGTGAGCCTCAAAGGTAAAGAGCTGCATTTTCCGGCCGAGCTTTCCGGTGGGCAAAAACAGCGCGTCGGCATTGCCAGAGCATTGGCGGCAAATCCGAAAGTGCTCCTATCCGACGAGGCAACCTCGGCACTCGATCCGGAAACAACCCAATCCATTCTTGAATTGATTGCCGATATCAATAAAAGGCTCAACCTCACCGTCGTTCTGATTACCCACGAAATGGAAGTTGTAAGCTCCATTGCCAACAGGGTTGTTGTGCTGAACAAGGGAAAAATTGTCGAAGAAGGTCGGGTAAGAGATATTTTTGCCTCTCCGCAAGATGACACCACCATTGCGATGCTGCGCATTGTGACACCGCAATTACCGGCCGAATTTGCCAAAAGGTTGAAGCCCGAAGGGGATGAAGCCGTTATCGAGCTCAATATTGCCGGTGACGTGGCAAGAGAGCCATTCCTGCATTTGATAGAATATGAAAGCGGATTGATCCCGCGCATTCTTCACGGCGGCATTGATACGATTCAGGGTGAACCGGTCGGCCGTTTCTTTTTAGGCCTTCCGGCAAAAGACAAAGACAAACTTGACAAGGCGGTTTCCTGGCTTATCAAGCATGGCCGCTATTGCGAGGTTCTCGGTTATGTATGATGTACTTTCAAAAGAATTGCCGAAAGCAATTATAGACACCATCATCATGACGGTGAGTTCTTCTCTTATGGCGCTCATTCTGGGACTGCCGATCGGCCTTATCCTTTATATGACCGCAAAGGGAAGCCTGTTTCCAAAGGAAAATCTCAACAGGTTACTGAGCTTCCTTGTCAATTGTGTGCGCGCCATTCCGTTCATCATTTTTGCTTTCTATCTTCTTCCTGTAACGCGCATTGTTGTTGGAACCGGTGTCGGCATCAGATCGGTTATCTTTGTGCTGATATTATCGGCGACACCGCTCTATGCGCGTTTGGCAGAACTGTCATTTCGCGGGGTTGACAAGGGACTCGTCGAAGCTATCCGCTCGATGGGCGCTTCACGGATGCAAATTGTTACCAATGTCATCGTACCGGAATCATTTTCAAGCCTTGTGACCGGCTTTACTGTGATGGTTATTTCAATTATCAGTGCAACGTCGCTTGCCGGTTTTCTGGGAGGTGGCGGCCTTGGTGATATGGCTATCCGCTATGGTTACCAGCGCTATAATCCGGAGATTATGAACATCGTTATCGGTGTTCTGATTGTCATGAATCTGGTTGTGCAATCCTGCGGTGACCGGTTGGCCCGCAAGCTTGACCACTCGAAACGTTAGCCATTTCACTTGGAAAAGGGGAGGAAGAATGATGAAAGATACTAAAAGCCGGATAACAAAATTTGTGTCTGTGGCTCCAATTGCCACTTTAATTGCCGCTTCCATGCTGCTTTCCGGCTGTGGCGGACGCGATGCCCATCCGGTCGCTTTGACCAATCCGAACGACAGTGTCATGGATTGTGCGGGTATTTCTCGTGAATTCCACGCCAATGAGCGCCAGATTAAAGCAGTCATCCATGAGCGCACAAATGCACAAGGAAAGAATGTTGCATTGGGGGCAGCCGGTATTTTCTTCTTTCCTGCGTGGTTTTTCATGGATCCGAAATCGCCGGAAAGAGTGGAAATCGATGCATTGCGCAATCGTAACGGCGTGTTACAGGATATTGCCCACACCAAAAACTGCGCTCCCATGCAATCGGAATTGACAGAAGCCTATAAGCAATTGGACAGCCAAAAAGCGGCTAAGCCCCAAAAGAAATAAACGGAAAACAAATTGGTTAAAAATAAAAGGCCGGTTAAACCGGCTTTTTGTTTTTATTGCACTCGTATTTGCTCACGATTGCCCATAATGTTTTGCTATCGGAATGCAACAAAACGGGCAAAAGAACAAAACGCCGACTTTACAAATTGAAATTCGTCTTTTCCTGAAACTATGACCGTTTTCATCACGGTCTGAAAAGTTTCGGGACGCATACAAGCGCGCCCGAAGACACGCTTTAGCGCGTGCCTATCCGCCTTTCCGGTTTCTTTTGCGTTTATCCCGATTGTCGCTTTCAAACCTTTAACATGAAAACGTTTTGATTAACGGAGACCTTCACAAGCTCTGATAAACAAGACAAATGCCTCTCGGCACAAAAGCCGGAAAGCACAGCCCTTCCCGATGATGATTGGGTGCAAGGCCTTGTCCAATCATGAAAAGCCTTGGCCGATACTGGTTTATTGCTCTTTTCGAAACAGGTAATTTCTGTCAAATCGCGTTTATTCAAAGTTCGGCAAAGAGAGCATCTTGCAAACTTCCTCGCCTGCCCTCTTTGCCTCTCGACGTTTGATAGCATTTGCGCAATTTTAATGGCGTTTGCGCAATGCTTCTGCAAGAGCCGAACCGAAACTACCCTCTTCGGAAACCGGCTTTTTATTTTTCATATTACGCGATTGATTGCGTCCCGAATTTTCCGAAGACGCTGCTTTTGCGCGACTATCCGGATTGTCGGGTTGTTTTTTCATACTTAACGAGATGCGTTTGCGTGCTGGATCAACATCAAGCACTGTCACAGAAACAATATCTCCGGCTTTCACCACTTTATGCGGATCACTCACATAAGAGTCGGCAAGTTGCGAAATATGGACAAGCCCGTCCTGATGCACGCCTATATCGACAAATGCTCCAAAATTCGCGACATTGGTCACGGTTCCTTCAAGCTTCATCCCCGGTTTGAGGTCCGAAATTTCGTCAACACCTTCGGCAAAAGTTGCGGTTTTGAATTCCGGCCGCGGATCACGTCCGGGTTTTTCCAATTCGCTCAAAATATCTTTAATGGTCGGCAGGCCGAACCGCTCGTCAATAAATGTTTTCGGGTCAAGTTTTTTCAAAGCAGCGCTATCGCCCATCAATGACCGCAAGTCACAGCCACACGCGGCGACAATTTTTCGTGCAACACTATAGGCCTCAGGATGCACTGCCGAAGCATCAAGCGGTTCGTCGCCATTCCGGATACGCAAGAAACCTGCGCATTGCTCGAATGTTTTTGCACCGAGGCGTGGTACCGACTTCAACCCGTTACGATTTTTGAACGGGCCATTTTCATCGCGATAAGCAACAATTGCATCGGCCAATGATGCACCCACTCCCGAAACACGGGCAAGCAGAGAGGCCGAAGCGGTGTTAAGGTCAACGCCAACGGCATTCACCGCATCTTCGACAACACCGTCTAACGCCCGCATCAACTCGAACTGGTCGACATCATGCTGATATTGCCCGACACCGATAGATTTCGGTTCGATTTTAACCAATTCGGCAAGCGGATCCTGCAAACGCCGGGCGATTGAAACTGCCCCGCGCAGTGACACATCAAGATCGGGAAATTCGTTGGCCGCAAGTTCGGAAGCCGAATAGACAGAAGCACCGGCTTCCGAAACAATGACTTTTGTCGGACGGGGTGCTGGCATCTGTTTCAACAAATCGCCAACAAGTTTTTCTGTCTCGCGGCTTGCTGTCCCGTTGCCGATAGCGATGAGATCAACCTGATGTTTTTTAATGAGAGCGGCAAGCACCGCCTCTGCACCGCGAACATCATTTTTCGGCGGGAATGGATAGATGGTTGCGGTTTCCTTGAGTTTTCCGGTTTTATCGACCACTGCAACCTTGACACCGGTGCGGATACCCGGATCAAGCCCCATTGTTGCCCTTTCACCCGCCGGTGCAGCCAATAAAAGTGCTTTAAGATTAAGGGCAAAAACAGAAATTGCTTCTTCATCGGCTCGCTCATGCAAATCGCGCATCAAGTCAAGCGAAAGATGTAAAGATAGCTTTACCCGCCATGCCCATACAGCGACACTCACAAGAAAAATATCTCCGGGGAGCTGATTGCCGATTTTGTAGGCCTGTTTAATCAGCTTTATGACCGGTTTTTCGCCATTTGGAATATCCTCGTCGACTTCAATATCGACATTCAGGATTTCTTCGTTACGCCCGCGAAACATTGCCAGTGCGCGATGGCTTGGCACAGTCGACCATTTTTCGCTATGGTCAAAATAATCGGAAAATTTCGCGCCTTCCTGCTCTTTACCGGCAACAACCTTGGCATGGATAAAGGCATGTGATTGCATATAGTGACGTAAATTTCCGATGAGTTCGGCATTTTCCGCCATGGTTTCCGAAATAATATCGCGAGCACCGTCAAGAGCAGCTTTGACATCGGAAATTTTGTCATTGATATAATCTTTGGCAAGAAGCTCCGGCTCTTCCTTGCGGTTTTTCAAAATTTCCTCCGCAAGCGGCAATAATCCGTTTTCTTTGGCAATTTCGGCACGGGTACGCCGCTTCGGCTTGAACGGCAGATAAAGGTCTTCCAATTCAGCCTTCGAGCTTGCTTTCCTTAAAGATTCTTCCAGTTCCGGACTAAGCTTGTTCTGCTCGCGAATTGCTTGAATAATCGCTTCGCGACGTGCTTCCATTTCACGAAGATAAATGAGCCGTTCCGATAACAGGCGCAATTGGCCATCATCAAGGCCACCGGTTACTTCCTTGCGATAGCGGGCAATGAAGGGAATGGTTGCCCCCTCGTCAATGAGGCCGATGGCGGCAGCAACCTGAGATTGACTTGCCTTGATGTCGCCAGCAATTGTTTGGCAGATTGATTGCGCAATTGTAGTCATTCTATTTACCAGATTCTTTCAATTTCAAGGAGAGATTACGGATTGCAAACCGGAACGCAACCGCAATTCTTCCCCTCATAAAAATTAATCAAGCCCTTTTTAATCGGGCCGGTTCACCTTATGTTTAAATTTGCAGCCATTATGAAAGGGGCTTTTCATGACATCACTTTTTGACCCGATCAAGGCAGGAGACCTTGTTTTAAAAAACCGCATTGCCATGGCGCCGTTGACTCGCGCTCGCTCGCCCAATGCAACACCCAATGATTTGAATGTTGTCTATTATCGTCAACGTTCGACCGCCGGCCTTATCGTCTCTGAAGGTACGGCCATTTCACAACAGGGACAAGGCAATATCGACGTTCCGGGCCTTTACGAAAAAGCCCAGCTTGCCGGCTGGAAAAAAGTAACCGATGCCGTTCATGAAGAAGGCGGCAAAATTGTTGCCCAGCTTTGGCACACGGGACGTATTTCCCACAGTTCATTGCAACCTGCAGGCAAACCGCCTGTTGCCCCTTCCGCCCTTCAGGCAAAAGCCCGAACCTATATTAAAGACAAGAATGGTCAGGGTGAATTTGTACAAACATCGACACCACGTGCATTGGACGCATCCGAAATTCCCGGCATTATCGACGATTATCGTAAAGCCGCACGCAATGCTGTCGATATTGCCGGTTTTGACGGCGTGGAAATTCACTCGGCCAATGGCTATTTGCTTGACCAGTTCCTGCGCTCCGAATCGAACCACCGCACCGACGAATTCGGCGGTTCGATTGAAAATCGTTGCCGTTTTCCGCTCCTTGTTGCCGAAGCCGTTGCAAAAGAAATCGGCGGTGGCAGAACAGGTATCCGCATTTCTCCGGTGACACCTGCCAATGATGCCCATGATCCGGACCCGCAGCCGCTTTTCGATTTTTATGTTGATGCTTTGGCAGCCTATGAGCTTGCTTTCATCCACCTGATCGAAGGTGCCACAGGAGGCGACCGCAATTATACGGAAGCCGATTATGCCTTCGACTATAAGCGTTTGAAACACGTCTATCGCGATGCCGGTGGCAATGGCGCGTGGATGGTCAATAATGGCTATACCGCCGAAATGGCTGAAAAAGCTGTCGGGTCGGGCTATGCCGATATTGTGTCTTTCGGCCGTCCGTTTATTGCCAATCCCGATCTTGTCCGCCGTATCAAAGAGCATGCTCCATGGAACGAGGTCGACCAGACAACACTCTATGGCGGCAATGAAAAAGGCTATACCGATTACCCGACTTTGGGCTGATTGGTTCAAGCCTTTCAATTAAAAAACCACCTGCGCGCAGCAGGTGGTTTTATTTTTATTAAAAACTTATTCTCCGGCTCTTAGGCAGAAATATCGATAATACCAGCTTCCCCGCTTTCTGAGCCGAATGCCAGCCGATAGCCCTTATCATCCCAGGCCATGGTTGAAATGGCACCTTTTCCGGGACGGCGCAAAAGTACTTCTTTCGCATCGGCAAAGCGGATGAACAAAATCATGCCGTCATTAAAACCGGCAGCAACAATGTCTTCTTCCGGATGGCAGCACACGCATGTGACCATGGCATCGGCACGGGTGCCAAGTTCAAGGGGTGCTTTTCCCATCGGGCCGTCTTTCGCCTGAAACGGCCAGACAATGGCAGCCGGAGCGCCGGAAGTCGCAAGCCATTTGCCTTTCGCACTCCATGACCAACTCTTGACCTTTGCCGGATAGCCGCTCATGCGCAAATGCTGTTCGTCACTCAACCGCCATCCATGCAAGGCATTTTCCTGCATCGACGAAATGACATAACGGCCATCGGGCGAAAATGTAACGGCAAAATGTGCGCCCTTCCATGTAAGGTCGGTGGGCTTTGTGTCGGCACCTAGCCAATGCAATGTCACACCATTATATCGTGCCACAGCAAATCTTAGACCCTTTGGTGCGAAAGCAAGATCTTCAACACTACGCTCGTGATCGAACTCCTGAAGCCCCTTGCCACCATCAGCCCATGCCGTGCGTGAAAAAGCAAAGGCGTAAGAATTGTCGGGACCGGCTGCAACCGAGGTGATCCACTTTTTTTCATGGCGGGCAAGCTCGCTACACTGAAGAGCACTGGTTGTCCGGCAAATCCGGCCATCTTCACCGCCGGTAATAATCGATTTCTTGTCTCTTGATAAAGCAACAGAGGCAATCCCTTCATGTGCCTCGACCACTTTTTGTTTTTCGCCAAGCAGGGTAATTTCACCATTTGCTGTCACAAAGACCGGCTGGTCATCCAAAAACCCCGCCAACAGGCAATAGCTGTCGAGGTCACAATGTGCAATTGTCGGCATAGGTTCCTCTCAAAACTCAGGCACACTTCTCGAAACCGGCTTTGAGCTTTTCGGCATCAAGTTTACGGCCGATAAAGACCAGACGGCTTTCATGCTTTTCGCCTTCTTTCCATGGTCTCTGGCTGTCGCCTTCCAAAATCATATGGACACCTTGCACAACATAACGGTCTTTATCGCCTTTGAATGCGATAATGCCTTTAAGTCTCAAAATATCCGGCCCCTGTGTTTGGGTAATCTGCTGGATCCACGGGAAAAACTTGCCCGGATCAAGTTCGCCTGCACGTAACGAAACCGATTTCACCGTTACATCATGAAGGGCTGCTCCATGGACATGCTCGTCCCCGTCATGGTGGTGATGCTCGTGGTCATGATGATGATGGTGGTGATGGTCATGATCGTGATCATGGTCGCATTCAGGCCCGCATACATGCTCTTCCTCTTCCTCGTCATGATCGAGAAAATGCGGGTCATTTTCAAGCGCACGGCTTAAATCGAATGCACCGCGATCAAGCACTTCGTTCAAATCGACATTGGAACGTTGGGTGCGAAAGATAACAGCAGAAGGATTGATTGCGCGTATTGTTGCTTCGACATCGGCAAGTTCCTGCGGGCTGACAAGATCGGTCTTGTTCAAAAGGACAACATCGGCAAAAGCAATCTGGTCTTCCGCTTCACGACTGTCTTTCAACTCTAACGGCAAATGTTTTGCGTCGACCAGCGCCACAACAGCATCGAGTTGCGATTTTGCCCTGACATCATCATCCATGAAAAATGTCTGTGCAACAGGAACCGGATCGGCAAGACCGGTGGTTTCGATAATGATACCGTCAAACCGGCCGGGACGTCGCATCAAACCGTCGACAACACGGACAAGGTCGCCGCGCACTGTGCAGCAGATACAACCATTATTCATCTCGTAAATTTCTTCGTCGGATTCGACAATCAGATCATTGTCGATGCCGATCTCGCCGAATTCATTGACAATGACAGCGTAATGTTTGCCGTGATTTTCTGTCAGAATCCGGTTGAGAAGCGTTGTCTTTCCTGCCCCCAGATAACCGGTCAGAACAGTTACCGGAATTTTGCGGGGAGTGTTTTCAGTCTCGCTCATAGCATGACCTTTCAAATGACGGGAATTTTTACTGTTGTCGATATAAGCAATGTCGCTAACAATTTCTAGCTTTGGAAAAGAGGCTTTCTAGGAGAGTTCGTCAATATCAAAAGCGAACATATCCTCAACAAGGCCGCGAAAACCTTCGATTGCGTGATCGAATATCGCTTTTCCTGCCTCTCTATTTGCGGCAAGTGCATTTCCGGCCGCACCCAATCTATTGATATCCGCCATTTTCCAGCCGAAAGGAAATGGCCCATAAGCCCGGAGATATTTGAATTTTTCTTGTAATTTTTTTTGCCAGTTGGAAAATTTTTGTGCTTTTTCCATATTGACGGTGTCGGGCGCAAGATAAAGCATAAGTGACGTTTCAATAAAGCCGGCATGAATATCAAGGGCTTTTTCCTCGACCGTCATCAAACCTTCCGGCAGGCCGAAGCGTCCCCAACTGGTCGCTACAGCAAGCATTTTGAAGCGACAACGCAATTCGGTGATGACAATATTCATCAATGGCGAATTGCCACCATGAGCGTTGAGAACGAGAATTTTTTTTATTCCCTTTTTATAACAATCGGCACCAATCGAAATCCAACGGTCAATAGCTTGTGAATATTCCAATGTTTTTGTAAACGGCCGACCTTTATGTTCGATTGAATAGCCGATAGATTCAACCTCCAGTGGAGTCAAACGTTTCGGGGCGGTTGGAAACAAAGATGCAAGACGTTCAGCAAAAGCCCCGGCAATGACAGCATCCGTCGTCGGTGACAAATGAGGACCATGATATTCATGGGCACCCAAAGGCAAAATTGCTATTATTTGATCTTCTTTTTTCACTATTTTAATCCTTATCGAATTATTTTTATTTGGCTATACACAGATTTTGTTGCCCTTACATGTTATAGATAAATTCACCATTTTGTGAAAATTAACGAATCAGGTTGATATACTAGACAAGTGAATCGTTATTTCTTCCAAAAACGTCTTCGGGGAGACAAAGATATAATGCCAGACAAAACTCGGATACCAGCGTTAGAGATCGTCCAATCAACAGCAAGAATGATGAAGACCTTATTGGCTCGTCGTCTTTATGAATTTGGTTTATATGCCGGTCAAGATAGAATAATTTTGTTGTTGGCGATGAAAGACGGGCAATCGCCCGGAAGCCTGGCCAAACGCTTGGGCGTAAAACTTCCT
Source organism: Bartonella sp. M0192 (assembly GCF_016102305.1). NCBI lineage: Bacteria > Pseudomonadati > Pseudomonadota > Alphaproteobacteria > Hyphomicrobiales > Bartonellaceae > Bartonella > Bartonella sp. M0192. The sequence goes on from NZ_JACFOU010000002.1 coordinate 46,070, forward strand.
ACAGTCACAAAAACGATAGCGCGTCTTCAGGAACAAGGTTTTGTTACCAAACGTGGATCACACAAAGACCAGCGCAAATTTCATATTTTTCTTACGAAAGACGGCCATAATATTGTCGACCTCATCGAAAGGGCACTTGAAGAGACCGAGCGGGAAGTGACCGGTGGTCTTGATGAACAAGAGCAATTTACTTTGCTGACCCTCATGGACAGAATCCATAAAAATCTTGAGCAGCAACAATCACTTTTAACCGATACATACCGATGAACATGCCGGCCGATGAACATGCCGACATTATTTAAAAACCGGCTGGCACAAAACTAATAGTCGAATTTCACTTGATTATCGGGAGGTGGAAAAACAAAATTTTCCACCTCTTTCAAATGATCGACTTTTAAATAATCGATAAAACGGCGAAGCGAATTTTAAAAAATACACTGTTTTCCCTTATTCCAATGAATTGTTCATTGAACAAAACAGTTTAAAATGACTATAGTTTCCTTTAAAATAGACGTTTATCAATCACTCCTGAAGCTTGGCGACTTTTCTCGAACCAATCGGGGAAATTCCCGTTCTTCCGATTTGACGGTTTAAACGCTAAAATTTAATTCATTTTCGAGGAATAATGAGCATTGGCGCAAAAAATTAAACTTTCCACGATTGCTGATGCGTTAAATGTTTCGACAGCCACAGTTTCGTTGGCACTGCGTGACAGCCCGCTGGTAGCAGATGATACACGTGAAAAAATCAAGGATTACGCCCGTAATATCGGCTATATCTATAACCGCCGTGCAGCAAGTTTGCGCACATCGCGCTCCGGCATTGTGGGGGTTGTTGTCCACGACATTATGAATCCGTTTTTTGCCGAAATATTGCGCTCGATCGAGACGGAACTCGACCGTTCACGGCAAACTTTCATCCTTTCCAACCATTATGACCAGTTGGACAAGCAACGCAATTTTCTGGAAACGCTTCTTCAGCTCGGAGCTGATGGCGTTATCATGTCACCGGCAATCGGAACCCCTGCAAAAGACATTGAAATGGCACAAAATAACGGTTTGCCTGTTGTCTTTGTTGCGCGCCATGTTGAAGGAGTGGACGTACCGGTGTTTCGCGGCGACGATACTTACGGCATTTCTCTTGCCACCAACCATCTCATTTCTCTCGGGCATAAATGCATCGCTATGGTTGGCGGTACAGATTACACCTCGACCGGACATGACCGTTATGAAGGCTATCGCCATGCCATGCAACTTGCCGGACTCGAGGTCAAACCGGAATGGCGCCTTGAAGGACCTCGGACAAAACAGGCAGGTTTCGAGATAGCACCGCAATTTCTGGCTCTCAAAGATAAACCGACTGCTGCCGTCTGTTTCAATGACCTTGCCGCAATCGGCTTGATGAACGGAATTGCCCGTGCCGGCCTTGTTGCAGGGCGGGATATTTCTGTGACCGGCTATGATGATCTTGAGGAAGCCGAAATTGCCACACCCTCGCTCACCACAGTCTGGAACGGTCAGAGGGAAGTGGGAAGGCGTGCAGCGCGTGCTCTCCTTGACCTTTTAAACGGCATCGAAGTCAAAAATGGCCATGATCTCATTAAACCGGAATTGCGCATTCGCCAATCAACCGGTCGCATGGTACCGAGAAAAATCTGAAAACTTTAAATTTTGATATCCTGTCATTCTGACATCATAAGCGGGGTTTCGTTTTTTAACTGTTTTCTCTTTTTCCGAAATACGCTTTTTCAAGACACCTGTTTTTTGAGGGTAGCTGTTTTTTCACGGCACGGTTTTTTCAAGACGCTGATCTTTATGTTGATGCACTGCCTCGCCGAATGCTTTAAATATCTTGTTTGATGGTATATCGCTTGTTGCCCAATATTCGGGATGCCATTGGACGCCAAGTGCAAAGCCTTTTGCATCCTTCACACTGACAGCTTCTATTGTGCCATCGGGAGCTGTTGCTTCGGCAACAAGATGTGGCGCCAGCTTGTTGATTCCCTGTTGGTGAACAGAATTCACCATGATTTCGCCAGTTCCTACAATTTTTGCAAGCACCGTATTTTCGTTCACTCGAACCGGTTGCCTGATGGCAAACTTTTTATCACTGTCACTTTTATCATTGGCTCTATGATCGAGCTTTCCGGGTATTTTTTGTAGCGCCGGTGAAAGTGTTCCTCCAAGAGCGACATTGAGTTCCTGTATTCCGCGACAAATGGCAAGAAGCGGCAAACCTTGCCTGATTGCTGCATCAATGAGAAAAAAAGATGTTTCGTCTCGGGCAAAATCGAACGGTTCGTGGTCGGCGGTTGCTTTTTCACCATAACGTGCCGGATTTACATTGGATTTTGCGCCGGTGATGAGAACACCGTCAACCACCGCAAGGATAGACTGGACATCGGCTCCGGCCCCAAGCGATGGCACGATAAGGGGGGCAACATCGGCCACTTTCGACGCGGCTTCAAGATATTGCTGAGGTGCACCATGCCAGACATAACCGTCAAAAGCGGGGCAATCGGCAGGTACCGCAATAAGCGGTTTTAAATGTTCAGCCATTTGTGTTCCCTTTTATATTATCGGATCAATATTTAAGGAAAACAAGCTTTTGTCAAATGACCGGTTTTCGTTAAGACAGGCACATTTGAAAAAGTTTTTTCCTGAACTATCCACGGTCAGAGAAGTGAAAAACGAAATTTTAGCAAAAGCACTGGAAATAATGTGGTTTTACCGTTACTACTAAATCGTTTCGATTTTTCTGAAATAATCCGGCATTGTGAATAAGTGGGGAGAAGAGACTGTCGATAGACAGCCTGTCTTCCCTGAAACTCAAGGAGATAACATTTGGGTCAAACAATTTTTGTTGCCAAAGAAACAGCCGAAGGGGAAACGCGCGTTGCCGCATCTCCGGAAACTGTCAAAAAGCTTATCAATCTCGGCTATAATGTGTCGGTCGAGAAAGGTGCCGGTCTCCAGTCCTTGATAAGTGACGAGGACTACAAGGAAGCCGGTGCAAAAGTCGTTGGTGCGAACGAGGCAAATAAAGCCGACATCATTTTGAAATTGCGCCGTCCGGATGCCAAGGAAATATCCCTCTATAAAAAGGGTGCCAACCTTATCGGCATTCTTGATCCATTCGGTCACGAGGATGATGTCAAGGCCATGGCCAAAGCCGGACTGAATGCTTTTTCAATGGAATTCATGCCGCGCATTACGCGTGCGCAAGTCATGGATGTTCTGTCATCACAGGCAAATCTTGCCGGTTATCAGGCAGTGATTGATGCTGCCGAATATTATGACCGCGCCCTCCCCATGATGATGACAGCTGCGGGAACCGTTCCGGCTGCCAAGGTTTTCGTTATGGGTGCCGGTGTTGCCGGTCTTCAGGCCATTGCCACTGCGCGGCGTCTTGGTGCATCTGTTACGGCAAATGACGTCCGTCCTGCGGCAAAAGAGCAGGTCGCTTCACTCGGTGCAAAATTTATCGCCGTCGAGGATGATGAATTCAAAGCTGCTGAAACTGCTGGTGGCTATGCCAAGGAAATGTCGAAGGAATACCAGCAAAAACAGGCGGCTTTGACTGCCGAGCATATTGCCAAACAGGATATCGTCATTACAACCGCGTTGATTCCCGGTCGTCCGGCACCGCGCCTTATCACAAAAGCAATGCTCAAAACCATGCGCCAAGGTTCGGTGGTGGTTGATCTTGCCGTTGAAAGAGGCGGCAATGTCGAAGGCGCCGTTGCCAATAAGGTTGTTGAAGTCGAAGGGGTGAAGATTATCGGCTTTACCAATGTTCCGGGCCGCATTGCCGCTACCGCTTCAAAGCTTTATGCGCGCAATCTTTATGCCTTTGTCGATATCATGACAAACAAGGAGACGAAGGCATTTACAATCGACCGGAATGACGAACTCGTGAAAGCCACATTGCTCACTTTCGACGGTCATGTTGTTCATCCCCGCTTTGCAGAAGAAGGGGTAAAAAAAGACGCCGATAAAAAACCCGCTCCGGCAAAAAAAGCCGATGAAAAGGGCGAAAAACCGGCAAAGCGTACATCCTCGAAATCTAAAGAACCAGCCGCAAAAGCGGATAAAAAACCAAATGAAAAAGGAGCCAAATAATGTCTAACGAGGCTCTCGACAAAGCCCTTCAAGGTCTCGATCAGGCCATTGCCGCTGTGCGCGAAGCTGGCGGCCAAATTTCCAATAATGCCGTTGAAGCCGTCCACAATGCGACAGGCGGTGTTATTGACCCGTTCATTTTCCAGTTTGCGATCTTCGTACTGGCAATTTTTGTCGGCTATTATGTTGTCTGGGCCGTCACACCGGCTCTCCACACACCGCTCATGGCTGTTACCAATGCAATTTCTTCGGTTATCGTCGTTGGTGCGCTGCTTGCTGTCGGCCTTTCGGCTTCAGGTCTTGCAAGCACTTTCGGTTTCATCGCACTGGTACTTGCAAGCGTCAATATTTTCGGCGGCTTTCTCGTTACCCAGCGCATGCTTGCCATGTACAAGAAAAAAGATAAGTGAGGCTTGAACCTATGAGTGTTAATTTTGCAGCCTTCCTTTATCTCGTCTCCGGTGTTCTGTTCATCATGGCACTGCGCGGACTTTCCCATCCGACAACCAGCCGGAAAGGCAATGCCTATGGCATGGTCGGCATGGCCGTTGCCATCATCACAACATTGCTGCTTGCCCGTCCAAGCTTTGGTGGCCTTGTCCTTATTATTATAGGTCTTGCCATTGGTGGTGCTATCGGTGCAGTCATTGCCCGCCGCATTGCCATGACAGCAATGCCGCAACTTGTTGCCTCTTTCCATTCACTCGTCGGTCTCGCTGCCGTTATGGTGGCCGCCGGTGCGCTTTATTCGCCGCATTCATTCGGTATCGGCGAAATCGGCTCCATCCATGGGCGAGCACTTGTTGAAATGGCAATCGGTGTTGCAATCGGTGCGATAACCTTTACCGGTTCCATCATTGCGTTTTTAAAACTTGACGGGCGTATGTCCGGTAAACCGATTATTTTGCCGAACCGTCACTTGATCAATATTGTTCTTGCAGTGGCAATCGTTGTTCTCATCGCCGCACTTGTCGGAACCGAAAGCCATCTGGTTTTCTGGCTTATTGTGCTTTTATCGCTCGTTATCGGTGTCACACTGATTGTGCCGATCGGTGGCGCGGATATGCCGGTTGTTGTTTCCATGCTCAATTCCTATTCGGGATGGGCTGCCGCAGGTATCGGTTTTACTCTCGGAAATATGGCTTTGATCATCACCGGTGCACTGGTTGGTTCATCGGGGGCTATTCTTTCCTACATTATGTGTAAAGGCATGAACCGCTCGTTCATTTCCGTGATCCTCGGCGGATTTGGTGGTGAAAGTGCCGGCCCTGCCGGAAATAATGAAGTTGAACGCCGCCCTGTCAAACAGGGTTCGGCAGACGACGCCGCATTCATTATGAAAAACGCCAACAAGGTCATTATCGTACCGGGATATGGTATGGCCGTTGCGCAGGCCCAGCATGCACTTCGTGAAATGGCCGACAAGCTCAAGGAAAACGGTGTCGAAGTCAAATATGCCATTCATCCGGTTGCCGGTCGTATGCCCGGTCACATGAATGTGCTGCTTGCCGAAGCCAATGTGCCTTATGACGAAGTCTTCGAGCTTGACGATATCAATTCCGAATTTGCCGAAGCAGATGTTGCTTTTGTCATTGGTGCCAATGACGTGACCAACCCTGCCGCAAAATCGGATCCATCTTCGCCGATTTATGGCATGCCGATTCTCGATGTGTCGAAGGCAGGAACAGTTCTGTTCCTGAAACGTGGTATGGGAACAGGCTATTCGGGCGTTGAGAACGAGCTGTTTTTCCGTGACAACACCATGATGCTTTTTGGCGATGCCAAAAAAATGGTCGAAAGCATTGTCAAAGCCATGGAATAAACCTTAAGATGCCGCCATCAAGGCGGCATTTTTTTAGAGGAACAATCATGGCAAGTTCAGCCGAACAGATGAGAGCGTGGCAAGGCCCGGCACTTTTGAGTTATGGTTATCGTCCGTTTTTTCTGTTTGCAAGTATCTGGGCTGTATTCAGCCTGTTTATCTGGATTTTCCTTTTTTCCGGCAAAGATGTTCTGGCAATCGGGATTGATCCGTTTTCCTGGCATGCCCACAGCTTTCTTTTCGGTTATTTATGGGCTGTCATTGCCGGTTTTTTAATGACTGCCGTTCCCAATTGGACCGGACGATTGCCCATTGTTGGCTGGCCGCTTTTGGGCCTCGTATCCATCTGGCTTATCGGGCGCATTGCCATGGTGCTTTCATCCGATCTGCCTGCAACAGTAACAGTCGGTCTTGATTTGCTGTTTCCGCTACTTTTCACCATCGCAATCGGGCGCGAAATTATATATGGAAAAAACTGGCGTAATCTCAAAGTGCTTATTCTGCTTGTTCTGCTTTTCTGCGCCAATCTGATTTTCGATTGTGAAGCTTTCAATGGCGTTTATGCTGCCGACGGTTATGGAGCTCGCCTTGCCCTTGCCATTGCGGTTTTCCTTATTGCCATTATCGGTGGACGGATTGTGCCAAGTTTTACACGTAATTGGCTTGCCAAACGCGGGAACACAAAACTACCGGCTCCACACGGGCGCGTTGACCAGACCATCATGGTTTTTACGGCTATCTGCCTCGTTCTGTGGATTCTCTTTCCCGACACAAAATTGACCGCCCTATTGTGCGGCCTTTGTGGCATTGCGAATCTTTACCGGCTGCAACGTTGGCGTGGTTTGGCAACTTTGAAAGAACCGCTGGTTTTTGTACTTCATGTCGGCTTTTTGTTTATTCCATTAGGGTTTATCGCTTTGGCGCTCGGTACATTCGGAATTATTCCGGGAGGGCGCGCACCTGTGCAACATTTATGGATGGCCGGTGGTATCGGCATGATGACAATGGCCGTTATGACACGCGCAAGCCTTGGTCACGCAGGCCGCCCGCTTACAGTTTCCTGGCCTGTTGTGCTGGTTTACCTTGCACTGTTTCTATCGGTCTGGCTGCGGCTTTTTGCCGGCATTGCCAATAACAATCTGCCGACACTTCACCTTGCCGGAACTTTATGGATTCTGGCTTTTTTAGGTTTCGTTGTGCTCTATTGGAATGTGCTTACCAAACCGCGCAAACCCCGCGTTCCGAATTGACATTGATGATCGGAAATACCCGCCGCAATCGTCTTTTTTGCGGCGGCATTATAAGCTTCCACCTTTCTTGAGAGATAATTTAGCGCATTTGCACTCATACATTTGCGCTTATAAATCGTGCTTGGATATTTGAACCAGCCCCTTTATCGCATATTGATGCGCAACTTGCCGCACGTTTTGCAGATCTGTTTTTGAAATTCGTCTGCCATTATCCGGATGACATCCATAAAATATATGACCTACCGGACGATGCAAAAGCCTCTCGTTGCCGTTCTGAAGAATAAAAAATGCAACGAAAGGAGGCTTTCCCCATTACAAAACCTGCGATTTCCAACTTTCGATCAATAAAGATCGCAATTGGAACGATTATGAGTGACCGGTTTTTAAAAATCCCGATCAGCCGTAAATGAGTTTATCCTGTTTTTTGCGCAAGCGTGCAATCCACTGGTCTTCATTGATTGCAACATTTTTTGCAGTAATCAATTCATTCTTCTTGATCGGTGCGGTAACTGTTGCCCCTTCAAGCAGACCACAGGGAATTGCCTCGTGCTTCCTTGCATCCTCGACTGTCATATTCCATGCGCGATAGGTATAAAGTCCGATAAAATCGAGCTTGTCACCAGGTTTCAAATCTTTTTTGGCAACGGCACACACTTCCGCAACCGGCCGGTCAAGCGGCACCATATCGGCCTTTCCGTAAAGCATGACCCGTGCGCAAGTAAGCGGCACTTCCATAGCTGTGAGATGATAAGGACGATGGAACGTGAAATAAGGCCCTTCACCAATTTTCAGGTCTTCCATACGTTCCCAAACGCGCGGATGGCGCATTTCTGCAACCACGAAAACCCCCGGTGAAACGCCCCGCCCGATCGAATAATCGACAACGCCGGCTTTTGATAAAACGCCACCATCTTTTTCAGGAATGAGCACCTTGTTCAGGCGATCTATGTCGGCTTTCGGGCCATGCATGCCGGGGCAATCGGGAACAAGGCCGGTTGCATTGGCAATGGCCGTCATTTCGACCATGGTTTTTGAACCATCAATGAATTCGACAAGCATACGCACATTCATATTGCGTTTTTGTGCCTCTTCTTCATAATGATCGGGAATTGCATCAAAATCGAGCGGGTTGTTTTTGCCCTTTCCGGCTGCAACAACATTATGCCCGAGTGCCGAAACAAATTCGATAAGCTCCATGCAGGAAGACGGCTCGTCACCAGCTCCAAGTGTGTAGATAAGGCCGCGTTTTTCGGCTTCATGTTTAAGATAAGGGCCAATTGTGACATCAGCCTCGACATTCATCATAACAACGTGTTTGTTATTTTGCAGCGTTTTATAACCGATTTCCGCTCCTGCCTCGGGATAGCCTGTCGCGTCGACGATAACATCTACAAGCTCGTTTTTTAGCAACATATCAAGATCGTCGGTGGCGGCAATTTTTCCCTCTTCGATTGCTGCTGTCATTTCCGACGCGTTGGAAACTTCCTTTGCATGCCCCGTTTCATCATAGGCAATTTTTGCCGCATCAAGCACCCGTTCGGGTGTGCGTGTTGAAACCGCTGCAACCTCTATACCATCCATATGGGCGACGCCTGTTAAAAGGTCGGTTCCCATTTCCCCGCAACCGACAAGCCCTATACGGATAGGCTTGCCACTGTCTTCGCGTTTTTTGAGGTCGCGGGCCAAACCGATAAGGGCTACATTGCTTGTCATTTCAAAAAATTCTCCGGTAAAAAACGATCATTCATCAACCCGACAAAATATTTCTATCATCGGGTTTTGCCAGTCGTTCAGCGCATAATCCTTTCTTCAAAGGTCTAATAACAACGCTAAAGAATTGCAAGGCTCGTCATTGATTGACGACAAAGAACGGAGGGTTAGGAGCAGAGTGCAGAATAACAAAGCTCCACATTTTCCAAACAAAAATTTGCGCGAAAATTATTTGCCCTGTATAAGCAGCTTGAATTCATGACATAAGCGGTCTTTCGCCAATAAGAGGCGACCGCAAAAAATATTGATAAGGAAAAACACTCATGCCCGGCAAAGTGACTGTTGACGATATTCCCGCTTCAATCGGCAAAGAAGTAGGCGTTTCGAATTGGCGTACTGTCACACAGGAAATGATTAACCAGTTTGCCGATGCAACCGATGACCATCAATGGATTCATGTTGACGAAAAACGTGCCAAAGAAACGCCCTTTGGCGGCACAATTGCCCATGGTTTTCTAACCCTTTCGCTGCTATCGACTTTGGCTTATGAGGCGCTCCCCGAGCTTGAGGGGACAACAATGGGTATCAATTACGGTTTTGACAAAGTGCGTTTGATGAGCCCCGTCAAAACCGGTGCAAAAGTTCGCGCCCATTTTGTTTTAAGTGATGCCGAAATTCGCCCCTCGGGCAGAATTGTTTTTCATTACGCTGTCACTCTTGAAATCGAAAATGTGAAAAAACCGGCTTTGACTGCCGACTGGATTACAATTGCCATGGTTCCGCCAAAGGCTTCGTAATTCTTGCGCAGTGCATATTCGTCACATTGAGCTGCACATATTTGTAATTTTGACCAGCTCAGATTTGTAACTTTAAGCAGCGCATATCTGGCAGACCTGTTTTTATTTGAATGGGACATTTCTTTTTCCCGTGAAAGAAAAGTAACGAGGCCCCTTCCGGCAACAGTGCTTTTACTGCCTTGCAAAGTTCAAGCACTTCTGTCTCGACATGTTAAAATGGCTTTCCGTATTGCAATATCATTGACAAAAAAGGGTTTGATCAATCCGGTGACAGCGGGCATTTGCCAATATTTTCTTCCATTTTGCGGTTTTTCTTGCTGATTTATCCCTTTTCCGCTTCAACTCTATTGGACCGGATATAGTGTGGGCGGATCTATTGCTGCCGGATAAATTTTTAACAAAGGCGATTATTTTTCAACGATTCATTCCTCGAACCAAAACTGTAGAAGCGAGTCGATTTTCATTGTTTTCATTCTAGATCTGGTCAGCCCCGTCACAATTTTTATTTGAATGTCTGTTACAGGAAAAATTATTATAGAAATGATGCCAATTTTAACGTCATTTTCGCGTTGTTTTGCCGGTTTTTATCGAAAAGCGGGAATAGAGAAATAAAAAGACAGCTATTTTTTTAAAAAACACAGCTTTTAGAAAACCAATATAGACAAGCGAACCGTTTTTATGGTATTGGCACCACAATCATTTAAAACCTTGCCTGAAAAGGCTTGGTCGTTTTGGGATATTCCCATTTAACAGAGATAGTAAAAACAAAGCAGGATTAAACGTGCAAGTACTCGTTCGCGATAATAATGTTGACCAGGCGCTCCGTGCGCTCAAAAAGAAAATGCAACGTGAAGGCATCTTCCGTGAAATGAAGATGCGCGGCCATTATGAAAAGCCGTCGGAAAAGCGTGCCCGTGAAAAGGCCGAGGCTGTTCGGCGTGCTCGTAAGTTGGCACGTAAGCGTGCACAACGTGAAGGTTTGGTGAGCGGGCGCGGTTCTGCTCATTGATATTCGGAATTTTGCTGAAATTTTTTGCCAGATTTGTAGAGTTTACTCTCGTATGGTTTAATTTATTTCGGGAAAGACCAATTTATGCGAAACTGAATTTCGCCTGACTTCAAGTGGAGATGCGCCGTGCATTTCCACTTTTTTGTTGTATCCAAGTCGTCAGACATGACGCATTTGACCCCGTGGAATTGTCTGTATCAGGATCGTGCCCGATGAAAAAATTGAAACTATCAGCAGTCTTTCTTTTTGCGGCTATCGCCTTGGCCGGTTGTACGTCTTCCAGCGGTGTTCTTGATCCTGAAGATGTTGCCCAGGGCTCGCATGAGAATATCTCTTCTCTGACAGCCGTTATAAAAGCCAATCCACGCGACCCTGACGGTTACAATGTGCGCGGCTCGGCTTATGGGCGCGCAGGTCGAAACAAAGAAGCCATTGCCGATTTTACGTCCGCTATAGCGCTCGACTCCAATTTCTATAAAGCCTATGCCAATCGTGCTTTGATTTATCGTAATACGGGAAATATGTCGGCTGCTATTGCCGATTATAACCGTGCTTTGGCAATCAACCCAAATTATGATGTTGCTTTGATCGGACGCGGCAATGTCTATCGTTTGAGTGGCAAGCTTGATCTTGCCTATAATGATTTCAACAGTGCCATTCAGGCCGGCACAACCGATGGACGTGCCTGGCATAACCGCGCACTTATCGAACAGGCACGCGGTGACCAGCAACAGGCCATTGCCGATTTCGGTGCAGCCATGTCGCGCCAACCCAATGCGCCTGCCCCTTATAATGGACGTGGTCTCTCCTACGCAGCACTTGGCGACTGGGATAATGCTTTTGATGATTTCAACGCTGCCATACGATTGGATGGCAGTAATGCTGAAAGCTGGTCAAATCAGGCAATGGTTTATGAACATCGTGGCGACAAGAAAAAAGCTTATGCTTCCTATACAAAAGCCGTCAGTCTTGACCCGGGTTTCAAACCGGCAAGAGAAGGCCAAAGCCGTACCCGCGGCTAATCATCGCCCGCGTCTTATATCGAATAGGACTGTGGTTACATAAAATTCGCAAGTTTTAAAAAACCGAAAGCCCGAACAGAATTTGTTGCGGGCTTTCGTTTTTATTTATTACCAAAATTTTCGCTTTTTAAACGATGCCACCCGTTTTTGTGGGTGGCATCAACAAAACGAAACTTTCCTACATTCTGAAACGGAAAATTGCTGCAAGCGATTGGTGATTGGGAATATCACTCTTGCGAACGGCAAGTACATGACCGCCATTGGCAAGAACACGGCTTGCAATCTCGTCGACCACATTATAGGTATCCGGCCCCTCTTTGCCGAAACTGACAGCTCCGGTTGTTTCATCAACAGTCCCGTGAACCATTTCATCCATATCGGCAAGCAATGTATCGATCTGACCGATCGTAGCTGCACGGGCTGCAAGCGCGATATCGGTTGTGGTCCGTCCTTCCGCTGTCAGATGTTCGAACCGCGAACGGATATCGGCCACTTGCCGTTCATAATAACGGTCAAGAACAGGACGCGCGAGATCCCCGATTTCTGTCGGATTTGCCCGATCAAGTCCGGCATTGACAATTTCTCCGATAAGGTTGTTGCCGCCATAAACCGAACGGAACGCATTGATCATTGCTTCATTTCCGCCAATAATCAAAGGAATATCCGGTCTCGTCAGATAACGACGCAAAGCTGAATCGATCAGACGGCAATATTGGGTCAACCGCACTGCACTATTGGAACTGATTCTCTCGTTACTGGTGCCGACAGCGCTATTGATGTCCTTGGGCATGTCCGGCACTTTGACTTCGAATGGCTCGATATCACTTGCAATTTCGATAAGTCTTACTTTCGATTCTGAAATAGCCACCACGTGAGCCGTATGGGCAAAGGTAATCGAACGAAGAAGCGGGCTCAACATGAACCGGTCTGCAATTTCAACAAATGATTTCAAACGGTTGGCAAGACGGAATGTCCAGATACGATCAGGGGTGGCAAGAACGGCGAGACTACGCGCCTGTTTCAACCAGAACTCTTCATAATCGGAAAGTCCTGTCAGAAGCGTTTCCAGATTTGCCAGACGCCGTTTATCTGTAAGGGATTGGGATTGTGCCAATGCCTCCTTCACTTGATTGGCATACTCAATTTTACTGGCACCAATTTCGGATGTAATCGGTGTCGTCGGCAAGTATATTGATACACATGCGTCGGCGCGCACCTCTCGTAATTTGTTAAAATCCGACATTGATGGAATATCGACATGCTGCATTGAGAAATCCCTTTCCTCTTTTGTTTACTCATTACTGATATGGGAACTCGACATGTCCAAAAACAAGACAATCAGGATTTTAATTTTACTTTTATTGAAAATTACACAACTTTTCCGGAGCCAAAGTCTATTTGACATGGAATTGGACAATAGAATTCGTTTTATGAAGCTTTTTTAAAGCAGCCTCGTATTTTAAAAAGCTCTATTTTTAAACGGCAAAAACGGTTCCGGATTTTCAAAATGAAAACGGAACTTTTTAAACCGCGCTATTTTTTAAGCAGGTCTTGCCTGCCCTGCGCGCGTTTTTATCAAGAGGCGGCCAATCCGGCCTGTTGGAAACAAGCCGTTTTACCTTGCCTCTCATAGTGTTGCGCAAAGGCCAAGTGTTGAGGAAAAGGTTAATGTTGAGGAAAAGGTTAATAGGCGTATTCCAAGAAAACCGGATCGACAGAACCACCCCAAACCGAATGGAATTTCGATAATAACCGTTCCGAATCGCATTTGCCTGTCATTGCAACTTCGAAAAGCGGATCCAGAAAACGCGTTTCATCATCACCATCGACGTTGAGTTTTTTGCGGTTGGCAAGGCCTTTGCGCGAAATTTCCAGAGCCTGACGGGCAATTTCAAGAATGGTCGTATTCCGGAAAGGCGTCTTCAATCCTTTGATGGGAACAAGATTGCGCATAGCAAGAACTTCTTCATAGCCCCAATCTTTTGTCATCTCATAGGCACTATCGAGCGCTTCCTTATCATAGAGGAGCCCGACCCAGAAAGCCGGCAATGCACAAATACGCCGCCATGGACCGCCATCGGCACCACGCATTTCCAGAAAACGTTTGAGCCGAACTTCCGGAAACAATGTTGAAAGGTGATTGATCCAGTCGCCCATATTGGCGCGGTAATCGTCAACTTTTCCCTTTAAAGCACCTTCCATGAATTGGCGGAATGTTATGTCGGTGCAATCATGGTAATGCCCGTCGCGTACAATGAAATACATCGGAACATCGAGTGCCCATCTTGCGTAATCGGCAAAGCCGAAATTTTCATTGAATACAAAGGGAAGAACACCCGAACGCCGGTTATCGGTGTCGCGCCATATTTCGGAACGCCATGACATAAAGCCGTTGGGTTTTTCTTCCGTGAAGGGGGAAGTTGCAAAAAGCGCGGTGGCAATGGACTGCAATTTCATCGAAACCTGCATTTTGCGGCGCATATCGGTCTCAGATGAAAAATCAAGATTGACCTGAATTGTACAGGTGCGATACATCATATCAAGACCGTGCTTGCCCACTTTGGGCATATAGTTGGTCATAATATGGTAGCGCGATTTCGGCATTTGCGGCGTTTCATCAAGACGCCATTTGGGGCTGCCACCAAGGCCTAAAAAACCGATACCAAGGGGGGCGGCAATTTCCTTGACCTGCGCAAGATGGGCATTCACCTCACGGCAAGTCTGATGAATTGTTTTGAGTGGCGCGCCCGAAAGTTCGAATTGTCCGCCGGGCTCAAGTGAAATGGCACCGGCGCCTGTCGGCTCTAACAAACCGATAATTTTTCCTTCATCCATTATCGGTTCCCACCCGAGCATCGCTTGCATTCCCTCAAGCAGTGCACGGATACTTCTTTTCCCTTCATAAGGAACAGGGCGGTTACCCTCAACAAAAAATGGAAATTTTTCGTGTTCGGTGCCGATTCGCCATTTGTCAGGTTCTTTCGAGCCCGCAGCAAGATAATTTACCAGATCTTCAAAACCGTTGATTGTTGTTTCATCTTCAATATCGCGCGCCATAACTCACAATTTCCAATTTGTCTTGATTTTACTCATCATTGAACTGTTTTCATTGCTCTTTCAAGTACTGCCTGCCTTACATTCGGTTTTGCCCGTCGTCACGCCAATCTCCCAATGTCGCATCAATAACCGTAAGGGCAGCAACCGCCGCAGTATCCGCACGCAAAATTCTGGGCCCCAATGGAATAGCGTGAACAAAAGAACAGCGTTTGAGTTGCGAGCGCTCCTCGTCGCTAAAACCACCCTCCGGTCCAATAAGAACAGCAGCGGGAGCCGGTGGTAAGCTTCTCAAAATTTCAAGTGGATTTTGTGTTTCCGCTGCCTCATCACAAAAGATGAGATAGCGCTCCTTTTGCCAGTTATCCAAAAGTGCCGACAATGTAACCGGTGAGCGGCAGGAACTTATTGACAAAATGCCGCATTGCTCGCACGCTTCGATAATATTGGCATGTATGCGCTCTTCATTGAGGCGGGTCACTTGTGTGAAATGGGTCATCACCGGCTGTAGGACAGAAGCCCCCATTTCTACCGCCTTTTGTATCATATAGTCGAGGCGGGCATGTTTGAGCGGAGCAAAACAATAGACGAGATCGGCGGGTTCGGTCTGCTCGCGTTCTTTGGCGACAAGTTCGAGCACTACAATTTTCTTTTTGATTTCATGAATTTTGGCGCGCCATTCACCATCTTTTCCGTTGAATAGCAGAACTTCGCTTCCCTCCCTCATCCGCAAGACATTTTTGAGATAATGCGACTGGGTTTCATTCAAATCCAATTTTTGGTGGAGTGACAAAGGTTCTTTGACAAAAAGCCTTTGTAATTTGTAATTGGCACGCATCACTTCTAACTTTCCTGACAGTTCTTTTTTAAATTCCGTTCAAATTCGGAAATGGCCTGACGATGTCCTGTTTATCCACGCTTTATAAGCTTTATGAAATATCCGCCCGATTTGAACATTCAAGCCGGTTTTCTGGCAATTTTGAAAAATCAAGATCAACAATATCGCGTGCGTATCAAAATTCGTAGTCACTTTTTACAGAAAGGTGACTAGAAACTTTCTAAAAATAAAACTAAATATGAGAAGAAACTACCTTCTCTCAACGCTGTCAAATTGGTGATCTCGTAAGAAAGCAGCTTTATAGTGTTATTCCGGACAAAGGAGAATTGTCTTTTTGCCCGCTTATTGTGTTTGTTTGAAAATATATGACTGTTAGCGTAAAACAACCGACTGTATGGGATGTCGTATTCTCGTTAAAAACTATCGCAGCGGCGGGTTTGGCTCTCTATATCGCCTTTTTGTGTGATCTTCCCAACCCCTATTGGACAATTACCGCCGTCTATATTGTTGCCCATCCTTTGTCGGGCGCTTTGACATCAAAAGCCTTTTATCGACTTCTCGGTACCGCAATCGGCGGTATGGCGACAGTCATTATTATACCGCATCTTATCCCCTCGCCGGAACTCACAACTTTGGGGCTCGCTCTCTGGCTTGGCGGTTGTTTGTTTGTCAGTGTATTGGATCGCAGCCCGCGCGCTTATGTTTCCATGCTTGCCGGCTATAGCGTCGGCATTATCGGATTTATGGTTGTTGACGCGCCGGAAACCGTTTTTGATTATTCGGCAAGTCGTGTTGAAGAAATCGGCGTCGGCATCATTTCTGCCGCGCTTGTCGGCCGCCTTGTTTTTCCCCGTCATGCAGGGCCGGTTCTTGCCGAGCGTATCGACAAATGGCTGAAAAACAGCGCCGACCTTGCCATTATGTATATTAAAGGACAAGGCAAAAGCGAAGACGCATTGCAAAGGCGCCAAAAACTCGCAATTGATGCTGTCGATTTGCGCGCTTTTACCACCCATGTCACTTATGACTCCTCCACATTGCCATCGACAGTGAACGCAATGCGTGTGTTACAAAGCCGCATGGTTTCACTATTGCCAATGGTGGCAAGCTGTAACGATCTCATCAACCAGCGCAACAAATTGCTCGACGAGCAATGTGGCGGCAAGAGCAACAACACCAAACTTGACGAACTTATCGGGGAAACATCTGCATGGTTACAAACCCATGAACCGATGAAGCCGGAAGGCATTGCCCGTATCAAAGCTTTGAAACAATCCGTATTGGATGATATTGGCCGCTCGAAAGTGTGGCTTGATCTCGTTTCACGCAATCTGACATTGCGCCTTGTCGATATTATGGAAATCTATTCAGACTGTCTGCATTTGCGCAATGACATCGTCAACGGCACCCAACATAAATTGCGTTGGCACCGTTTCGATTTTTTAGGAGAAGTAAGATCGATTCACTACGATTTCGGCATTGCGTTTCTTTCAGCTTTTTCTGCAATCCTTGCCATTTTTATTACTGTTACTTTGTGGCGTATGACAGAATGGACACAAGGCGCAACCGCTGCCATGATGACCGGTATTTTCAGCAGCCTTTTTGCAACGAAAGATGATCCTGTTCCTGCAATTCGCGGAATGCTCAAGCAAATTCTTCTTGTTCTTGTCATTGCCTTTGTTCTTCAATTCGGTCTTTTACCGCTTGTCGACGGCTATTTGCCGCTCATGCTTAGTCTGGCACTTGTGCTGATACCTGCTGGTGTCATGATGGCTATTCCGTCAAAATTTGCCATGGGCATGACAATGGCGGTGAACCTGCCCAATCTGTTATTGCTGCAATCCCGCTTGAGCGGCGATTTTTATAATTTTATCAATATCAACACGGCAATGATTCTGGGAATTATTGTTGCAGCCGCAACAGCTTCCATTGTCCGTTCTGTTGGAGCCGAATGGAGTGCATTTCGTCTCATTCGTGCAAGCTGGAACGACATTATCGAAGTGGCGGAAAGACCTACAGACACCAAAGCCTATAACGAACTTTTGCACCGCATGCTTTACCGCTATGGACTGATTGCACCCCGTTATGCCCTGATACCGATTCATTCACCGGTTCGCCAGACCGACATTCTCAAAGATGTGCGTGTCGGGCTTGATACAATCGAACTGCAACACTTAAAAGAATCGCAAGGACCGACCAATCGCCAAAATCTTGCCAATGTTCTGGAGGAACTGGCATTCTATTACCGTGTAAAAATCAACAGTACCGATGTACCAGATGGCAAAGAATTGCTGGAAGCAATAGACACAACACTTGATTGGACGCTTGCTCTGCCTGATTCTGAAGATCACCAGAAAATCTCGTTTGCATTAACCGGTTTGCGGCAAAATTTGTTTGGTGATGCCGAACCTTACAAAGCAGTCTTGCCTCCAATTTTCAAAGGACATGACTCATGAACCCTGAGGTCGATATTTATGGTGTCTATATTCCGACAATCGGAATTCTGGCACTTGTCAGCTACTTCTTGAATGTTGCCCTCCAACGTTTCATCTTACGAAAAGGGCTGGAACGCTTTATCTGGCACCATGCGCTGTTTGCCGCAGCAAGTTATTTCATCATTTTGAGTATTCTTTCTTTCATTGTAACGCGGATTTAACGGATATGAACAAGCTTATAGCCAATTCCGGTCGTATATTTTTCACCCTTGTCATGGCTCTGGTGGCCGGCCTCCTCCTCTGGCAGTTATGGAACTACTACATGAACGACCCATGGACGAGAGACGGTAAAATCAGTGCCGATGTTGTTCGTGTCGCACCTGATGTTTCCGGTTTTGTAACCGAAGTCCATGTGGTTGATAACCAACAGGTCAAAAAGGGCGATGTTCTTTTCACGATTGATCAGGCACGTTTTTCTTTGGCTCTGGAAGATGCTCAAGCGATGGTTGACAATGCAAAAGCTGCTCACGATCAGGCAAAACGCGACCTTGAACGCGACCAGAAACTTGATGACAAAACCATCACCCGCCAACAATTGGAAACGGCCGCTATGCAGGAATTACAAACTGCCGCCACTTTGCGTAAGGCAATCGTCCAGCTCGATACAGCAAAGCTTGACCTTGAACGCTCGACAGTTCGTGCTGCTGTCAATGGCAAACTGACCAATTTCTCGCTTCGACCTGGAGAATATGTCACGCAAGGTAAACCGGTCACCGCGCTTGTCGATTCCGATTCGTTTTATGCTTCCGGATATTTTGAAGAAAATAAACTCGACCGTATTCGCATCGGCAGTCGTGCAACGATCCACATTATGGGCTCAAACACTGTTTTGACCGGTGTTGTTGAAGGGTTTGCAGCCGGCATTGAAGACCGTGAACGCACACAGACGACAAGCCTTCTTGCCAATGTTGCACCAACTTTCAACTGGGTTCGCCTTGCCCAACGTATACCGGTCCGTATCAAGCTTGATCCGGTCCCTGACAGTGTCCATCTGGTATCGGGGCGTACGATCAGTGTCGCTATTGAAGAAAAGAAGCAATAACCGGTTGATTTTCGTCAAGATTTTTCGTCACTTAACTGCAACAGATTTAACTTTTTTTTACTTTAATCATGGAAAAGGTTTGTCAAAGTGCTGTTCTTTCATTGTCGAAAAATAAACTTCGCTATATGACAACACACAATTTGATATTTACTAATCACATTTGATCGGAGAGATAAAATGTCAGCCAAGAGAGCCACTCTGGTGACTGTTGCAGCTCTTTTCACATTTATTGTTGTCGCTGCAGGTATTGGTTCGGTAGGTGCCGGAAATAACGAATTTATGACCAAAGACGGCTATGGTGTTCACAACACCATGCACCAATGACGAAATGAATTTCCGGAATGAACTCTATCCGGATGAAGAGAGTTTGAAAAAGGGGCCTTCTGGCCCCTTCTTTTTCATATATCGCGCTTGATCTTCGTATTTGTCTTTTCGTTTTGAGAAAATCCTGATGAAAACGATCGTCACTCCCCATCCGGAATAATAAATTCCCCTCGATAAGAAGATCTAAGCCACGACCGCTCAAGCTTGAACCTACAGGCAAGCAAGCTTGAATGAACGGGTATAACAAATTCGGATTGTGTGGCTGAACGTTCAGATAGCGCTGTCTATATTTATGAGACGATTTTTTCAAAACCGCAGATAGAAGGCTCCCGCTTCCCACATTTCCGGTTACATTTTTTCATCACAACACTATGCTGTCTCGTTAGAACCCCTATGACGGTTTTGAAATAGCCTTTTGAATTTATGCCCTTTTTCCAAAGCCGTTTCAGGCTCGTCCGTGCTTGCTTCAGGTTAATCTCCGTATCACCGGAGCCAATCGGTAACAGTACAGCCCCCCCCACAAAAGAGATAACGCTTATGGATATTCAGCACGAATAGCAACATAGTGCTTAAAAATTCCGACTTTTCTGTTCCTTCCTTCCCCTAAGCGGAAAAAACGAAATACGAAAGAGCATTCGTAAGCAGGAAGAATCTATTCAGACAATTTTTTGGTAAAAAACACTACGAATACGGATAACGGCAAAACAGCAGAAACAACGATATTTAAGCCCGTTAAACCCCGTTTAATAAAGCGGCGCCACAAAAGACGCCACTTTTATCATGTCAATACAGTGGAAATTTCAACCTTGAAATTCGGCCGGATTTGGTCCCAATCGGCCATCGACTTTATCAAGGGCTGCAATCGCGTCATGATTGGCAGCGGTAAGCGCAAAGTCGAATATATTGAAATTCTCGGCCATACGTTCCGGTGATTGCGATTTCGGAATAGCGATTGTGCCCATTTCGATATGCCAACGCAAAATAATTTGTGCGACAGTCTTATGATGTTCATCGGCAATCTTTTTCAACACCGGATCATCAAAAAATTGCCCCCGACCGAGTGGTGCCCATGCTTCTGTCAATATATTATTTTTGTCGTGAAATATGCGTAATTGCTTTTGTTGAAAATGCGGGTGCAATTCCACCTGATTGACCGCGGGAGCAACACCGGTTTCCTTGATGAGGCGCTCAAGATCGACAATACGGAAATTGCAAACGCCGATTGAACGAACGCGGTTTTCCTGTTTGAGCCTGATCAAAGCTTTCCACGTTTCTACAAAAAGATCACGTGCTGGCAACGGCCAATGAATAAGATAGAGATCAATTGCATTCATATTGAGCCGTTTGGCACTTCCTTCAAAAGCGCGCATCGTATTGTCATAGCCTTGGTCGCTATTCCACACTTTGGTGGTAATAAAAATATTTTTGCGTTCGATACCTGAATCAGCAACACCAAGCCCGACACCTTTTTCATTGTCATAAGCTTTGGCTGTATCAATGTGCCGGTAGCCTGTCTTTATTGCCTGTTTAACAGCATCTCTGGTATCTTGTTCTGGAATTTTAAAAACCCCGAAGCCCAATTGTGGAATGGACAAGCCATCATTCATCTTAAGCAAGGGAACCGATATTTTTTGTGATAATTCTGGCATCTATTGTCCTTGAATCTCCTGTTAAAATGAACTTCGCTCCACATGCGTTAGCAACGCATATGGATTATTCTTCAATGGTCATCATAATGCATAATCCCTTGAATTGACAGCAAGGGAAAAAAGCTTTTTCATAACAAATAAAATTGATAGCCATATTTTATTTTTAAAAAACAAGAATTTTCTTAATTATTCGTCAAAAATGATTAAAAAATAAAATAAAAACAATCTATTTATAAAATTATTTTTACACCTTTTCCATCATCATTGGCAATCTATATTTAAAGAAAATTGTTTCAATAAAATATTATTTTATAATTTCATAAAATGAAATTTTCAGGCTTACGCACCGGTCCATGATATGAAGCAGATTTGCGAGCCTGTGCCCCTCCTATTTCTTTTACTGTAACTCAAAAAAGTCGAACGGTTTCACAAAAACTTTCGAAAAACGATTTGTTCAGATTTTTTAATATCGAAATAGGAAATCTTTATCGCATAAGCTCACTCGATCAGGGTCTCTCCATGATGAAATTCAATAACGGCAACTATCGGGATGAAGCCATATGCAAAATTCGACAATTTTTCTATTTTACAGAGCGTAAAATCGGACAATTTTGCTATTCTTTCTCCCTTCTTTAACCGGAGCTGACAGATACGGGAAAGCTCCACCCGAAAATGTGAAAGGGAAAATAGGCCTCTCGGATATTTTTAATTGGCTCATCGCTTGACTGTTATTCAAGCTATTCCGGTCAATCTTTTTGTCCAGTCTTCAATCTGGTGACTATCCAGTCTTTTTTGTGCAAGAGATCGCCAGCTCGGTGATAATTCTTCAAGGGACGCAATTTGTGATAATTCATCATAATCATTGCGTGTCACGTAAAAAGCCTTCCATATCCGATAAATAGTCCAATCTTCGTGACGTCGTTCGAGGAGTTCAAGCTCGTCTTGCAGAGTTACTTCACCCTCCTCTAAAACACGATAATACCAGCCTGTTCGCCCGCTCTTTTGTGTGCGCAGTGACATATCGGCTATACCGAACCTCACATTGAGCCGAAAACACGGTTGTCTTCCTTGAGAAACCTCAATGATTGCCTTGCCTAACCGGAATATATCGCCAACCGCGATATTTTTTTCACTCACGCCTGACGTTGAAAGGTTTTCTCCAAACGCTGTCGGCGTGTCAAACACCGCTTTATGCCCCAATTCTTTCTTCCAATATGCATAATGGTCAAAATCATAATGATGGACTGCCTTTTCTAGACCTCCATGATGTTTCTTGTCTGCCTGCTCATCACCGATAAAGCCGGTTTTGGTGAGTAAAAGCGGCCTATCGACCGGTTTTTTGTCGATTCCGCTTTGTAAGTTGTCAGGCCCGATAGACTTGATCGGTCCGACAGAGAGTGCCAAAAGTTGTACCATTTTTTGTCCCGCCAATTCCGTAAAAAGGCCTTTTAACAAGCCCGATAGTGCGGTTTATCGATCTTCATCGATTTCGTTATCTTTTTCAAGATCAATCCCGTCATCAGGAAAACCATTTCCTGATAACAAGAAATTCAAAGGTTTAACCAAGCTATTTGCAACGCAGGTGACATCCTGACACGAGGCATCGGAACGGGGAACTTTTTCAAGTACCGAATGAAGCTTGATCTGATAGCCCTTTTTCTTAACCCCATCATTTTGCAGATCGGCTTTTCCTTTTGCCAGAAGTCGCCAATTGCCGATAAACATAGAAGATTTGTCGATAAGCAGATTTTCATCGGTAATGGTTGATTCGATATCCCAGCGGTCGAAACCGGTGGAAACATTATCGGATTTTTCTATGTGGGTTTTATCGTCAGAGCTTATGGCTCTCCGGATCGAATGAATGTCATAACCTTTAAGAGTGCCCGATGACATATTCAACGTCAAATGCCCCTGCATTTTGGAAAGTACGTCCGGCCAACGGGTGAACGGTGCATGCATTGTCAATATGAAACCGGTTTTGGCAATAACCGGAAAGGGGCGCTCAAAAGCTTGTGCTATTGACTGGAGATCAAGCGAGTTTCCCGATATGCGCCCTTCAATACCGGCTTTGTCATTATCGCGACTGATCTGGATATTTGATTGTATGGCCCCGCCAAAAGCGTTGGCATTGCCAAGATCGAATATGCCTTTTCCGTTTCTGATCTGGATAGCGGCTGCAAGATTATTGAGAGTGACGTTGCCGAGTTTTGCTTCCGGTGCCGACATCCGTATATCAAGGCCGATGCGGTCAAGAACAGAAAGATCAAGAAATTCGTTTTTCTCTTCATCAGGAAAAAACGTCGCAATCAATGTATCAAGATTGAGCCTATCAAAAGCAAGAGATCCACTGACAAGCGGCAAGTCATCCTGATAGCCGGTGGCCAAAGCGCCACGCGCATTGTCCTTGTCAAAACTGAAAATGATATTGTTGAATTGCATGTGTCCGGGTTGGGCAGAAAAATCCGATTCCCAAACCAGCGGGGCCTTCAAGCCCTGTCCCAACAACTGGTGATAGCCCAACCAATCCAGAGTTTTGTTCCAGCCTGGCGAGCGGGCGGAAAGCCTGCCGTCGAAAATATAATTGTCCGAAAGCCGCCCCTTTCCTTCAAAAGTAATACCGCCACTTAAAGAATTGAGACTGGCTCTGAGATCACTCGTACCGCCGGACAACAATATCAGCGCCTGCATAGCATCGATACGTAAATCGGTCGCCTGCCCGTGCCATAACGCGTTGGCGCGAAAACTTGCCGCCCTTGTTGATTCGGGCCATTCGACAACGGCATTAAGAGCAGTGATTTTTTCAGCCATCCCGCCAAGACTTTTGCGATAAAGGAGTTCGCCATTTTCAATAACAATCCTGCCGAAAGGCTGGTTGAGAAGGCGTGTCGTATCCGGATGATCGGGATTTTTTTCCACAATTTCGCGCGCTTCACGAACCGCTGATCCTAGACTTCCCTGCGAACGGGAAAGAGTGTCGAAAAAATCCGCAACTGTTTTGACCGGTTCTTCCATAACAAAATGCGGATTGATGATGCGGGTCTGCGAAAACGAAATATGCCCGAGTAAAGCATCAAAGAGTGATAAATCGACCTCGATACGCTCCGCCTCCATAAGTGGAGCGGCTTCATCATTCATCGGCGTGAGCGTAACGCCGGAAAGTGACGCTTTGGGATAGGGAAAAAGATCAAGGTGCGGAGCTTCACGCAATTGCACATTATAGCCGGTCCAGGCACTCAGATCCTGCGCCAGACGAATCCGGATAGCATCGGTCGAGACGACAAGCGGCAATAACAGGAAAATTGCCACGCCGACAATAACCAGCAAAAAAATCAGAGCGCCGACATATTTTACGATTTTTTTGTGCACCTCGTCCCTTTACTCTCTATTAACCATAAAAGAATAAAACCGAATTACATTTCGGCTTCCAGTGAAAAGCTTGTTTCTGAAATGCCCTTGTTTAAATTTTTGCCGGGTCTTTTTGCCCGGCATTTTTTTAGATGAATTTTGACCGCACGACAATAACAATGGTTAAAAACCCGCCTTTATGCCCCGCTTAGCTCAATAAACATTTGGTTAGCGCAATAGACATTTGGCTAAAAAATGCAAAATTGTGTCATTGCGGCGAACACTGTGCCTTGGCAGTTCGTAATCCCCTTCATTTCCACGTGCCCGTGATTTGATGGTTGTTACAGCAAAATGATAACCGGCTGCTTTCACTATTTTGCGTATTGCTTCATTTTCATCGCCAAATGGATAGGCAAAAGAGACAAGTGGCGCCCCGAGCTCCTCCTCGAGCTTTTGCTTGTTTTCGACGATCTGACGTTTTGCTTCTTGAAGTGGAATATCTTTCAAATGCAGGTGGTCATTCGTGTGGCCTCCCACTTCATGTCCATGGGCGGCCCAGTCTCTCATTTCATCAAATGTCATGATTTTATTGCGTTCCGAACGCTCGTTATCCCATGAATTATCAAGCCCCATATGCGACGAGACAAAAAAATTCGTGGCACTGAACCCCAATTCGTCAAGAATAGGCATAGCGTCCTGATAGACAGATAAAAAACCGTCGTCGAATGTAATGGCTGCAACTCTGTCTTTTTTCTCACCCCGAATATAGGGCATTGCCTCTTTGAGAGACAAACCTTTAAAGCCAAGCCATTTCAGAACACGCATCTGTTTGGCAAAATTTTTAACAGTTACATAATTCGAGCGCCCCGGAATTCCCGCTTTGGGTGGCATTCCAATGTGATGATAAAGAAGAATGGGGACAGCCATCTCAACCTTCCTGACGTTTTGATAAAGCCCTGATACGATGCCGATAAAGCGGACGTGCGATTTCACGATAAAGGCGGGCAAAAAATGAATGTTTACTTTTTATTGTCGAGCCGCCTAGTTTTGCAGAAATTTCACGAACCACCGGCGGTAAAATAACCTCCGGATGAACACCGGTTTTCCAATAAAGTTGCTCGCTTGTGTCGACCGGCCGATCGAATATTCCGGTTGCATCAAGAAGTTTCTTGGCGGCATTGCGCCCGACAAGCTGGGCAACCTGCCCCAAACCGGTTTCTGTTGGCCTGATCAGTTTAATGTCATCTTTTTCGGCAATTATTTTACCGGTCTCGCGCAACCGGAAAGGAAAACGGATGAAACTGTCGCAATTACTGTTCTCAACTGCGAAACGGAAAACTTCATCAAATCGCTCGTCGAGGGCAACATCGTCTTCAACCACAAAACCGGCATCTAACCTCTCATCAATTATTTTTTGCCAGGCGAGCCTGTGGGATAAAAAACACGCAATTTCATTTTTTGATAATGTGAAAGGATAATAAGGACGATAGAGCTTTTTTTGATAAAAGCGATGAATTGTTTGATCATCCAGAGAAAGACTATCTATCGCATTTAAAACAATTGTCGGACATGGGAGATATTTCTTCAAAAGCGCTACCTGACTTTCCCGTTCATTTGCCCGTTCAAGATGAATAACAAGTGCTTTAATGGTTTTTAATGAACCGTTCATAGTTATCCTGAAAATCCGACAGCGGAACCGACAAGTTTTTTGTCATAATACGGATTGCATGAAAAGAAAACAACGGCGATCAATCACGCTTGTTACAAGAAATGGCAAGTTCCATCGTCTATACGCTCACGCACCCATTTTTCTTCTGTTGACCAGGCATGGTGTTTCCACCCCTGCCAGGTAAAACCGCAGATAAAAATTTCCCATTCCGACAAATCGAACTGTTTCAAACAATCCCAAATGCCGAGATAGCCGGTCGATGGAAACCATTCCTTGAGTTTATTGCCTTCAATGCCGATTTCAGCACAAGCTTCAAGATAGAACTGCGCGGATTTTATAACCACATCCTTGCTCGCCTCGCCAAAAACTTTGATAGCCTTGTCGGTCCAGTCAAGCCTTCGGTGTTTTAACAATTGCGAGCTTAAGCGGGGAGGTGCAAAATAAGTCTTCATAATATAGGGATGATAGACCAGTGTAATGAGCTCGGCCTGTTTAAAAAATTTGTATTCCAAAAACGATTTATCGCTAAGCTTCTGCTGCATTGGTTTGCCGGAGTTGCACATCATGAGACAGCTGGTCTTTGAACCACTCCAGCCGTCAAGCAATCTGGGACGGTTAAAGCGCAAAACATAATCTGCGCTATCTATCTCTTTAGACAAATCCCTCGGTAAATCGGCGTTTCCAACAACGATGAGTCGTCTTTTTTGAGTTCCCATATAACCAATCCCAAGTTTGACGCTTCACGCCCCCGCGCTTTTAAATGACCACACACAAGCGGTAATTTACTGTTTTAAATGGCAGAATAATAGAAAATTAATTGTCAGACGCAAGAATTATTCGCCGATAATCTCATAGAGGACTCTAAACCATGCAGCTTCTGCACAATTTTTTATCTTGGTTTCCGGAAAAAACGGTTCATGATTTTATGCTGTTATTTACCTTTAATGTTTCGTCATGATATTCACCCGACAGCCGCAACCATTCGCGAGCCGCATAGGAAAGGTGACTATTGCTACGCCAAATCAATGCCATATGCCATTCAATGATTGTGTCGGTCATTTCAACCATTTTGACATTTTTGACATTCCGTTTTTCCGCAATCATGCGGGGTAAAAAACCAACCCCCATTCCCGCTGCCACCAAACCAAATAAAAAGTCGATCTGACTCGAGCGCGCCGAAACGATTGGTGACAGTCCTTTTTTATGAAATGTTTCAATAACAAGCGGTGTCAAAGCGAATTGACTGGCAAAAAGCACAAACGGATATTCAACAAGTTCTTTGGCTGTGATTGTGGTTCGCTCTCCGGCAAGACTGGCCGGCATTAAGGCAACAACAGGATCATTACGAACATCTTGATAATCGAAGCCGCTCGCAATTGGCACCAGAGAACCGGCAAGTTCGATTTCGCCCTGCCGCACCAGCTCTTCCAGTTTTTTGCTCCCGTGTTCGACTATATTGATATCAATCTGCGGGTGTGAGGACGTATAGCGGGCAAGAACGGGAGCAAAAAGCTCCGAACTGCCAATAGGGGGAAGTCCTATTTTCAAAATACCCCGTTTTAGCCCCTTCAATTCGGCGATCTCGCGTTCCATTGCCGATTCTTCGGCAAGAATTCGTTGGGCATGACGTAAGACATATTCGCCCGCCGCTGTAAGCTGCATTTTTCCTTTGTTTCGATTGATTAATTTGGTTCCATACTGTCTTTCAAGCTGGGCCAGAGATTTACTGATCGTCGATTGCGTCGAGTTCAAAACTTTCGCGGCCGAGGAAAAGCCGTTCTGGCGTATAATTTCGACAAAGGCTTCAAGTGTTCTTATTTGCATGACTATTCTATATCAGAATAGTCATCATGAATTCAATTCATTTTACGAATGACATAGCATCACTTATCTAACGTTTTGTCAGGAGTATAAATTAAATGATACATCGTCTCTCTATTCAAACACGCCGGCTTTTCCATCGCAACATATTTGCACAGATGGGACTTTTGTGCGCATTCTGGATTGGTGGCGAGGTCATTACCTGGGCACTGAACCTACCGATTCCGGGCGCCATTATCGGTATGGTCCTCGCACTTCTTGCGCTCGCTAGCCACAAACTCAGCATATTAAGCATGAAACGCGGTGCCGATTGGCTCATTGCCGAAATGCTCCTGTTTTTTGTTCCAGCCGTTCTTGCCCTACTCAATCACAAAGAATTTATCGGCTTGTTAGGGATTAAAATTCTGGTTGTTATTCTGGGGGGTACTTTTGTTGTTATGAGTATCACCGCTTTGACAATAGATCTTTGTTACCGCTGGATGTTAATGCGCCATGTCAAACATTGAAGCAAATCTTGAACAATATATGGCTGATATCGAGCTTTATACCAGTCCGGTTTTCAAAACGGTTTTCTGGTCGCTCGTTACTATCCTTCTCTATATGGCGGCTAAAGCATTTTACCGTCGTTTTTCTTATTGGTGGCTCACACCATTGGCGGTGACACCGCTTCTTTTGATGATTGTTGTCGTCTTGCTTAAAGGCGACTACGCCCATTACATCAAAGCTACCCATTGGCTGGTTGCTATTCTGGGGC
Source organism: Bartonella sp. M0192 (assembly GCF_016102305.1). NCBI lineage: Bacteria > Pseudomonadati > Pseudomonadota > Alphaproteobacteria > Hyphomicrobiales > Bartonellaceae > Bartonella > Bartonella sp. M0192. The sequence goes on from NZ_JACFOU010000002.1 coordinate 74,792, forward strand.
CGGTCACCGTTGCCTTTGCCGTACCAATCTGGCAGCAACGCCGCATCATCGTTAAAAACTGGTTTATTCTTACAATCGGTATCATCGTCGGTTCTTTTGCCTCGATGTTGTCGGCCTGGGGGCTTGCAACACTTATGCAACTTGATCCGACTTTGCGGCTCAGTCTTATGCCGCGTTCGATCAGCACACCTTTTGCCATGGAGGTTTCGGGCGATATTGGCGGCATTCCGGATTTGACAGCTATTTTTGTTGTTCTGACGGGTGTTATGGGCGCTGCACTCGGTGAAGTGATTGTCAAATATTTGCCCCTACGCTCGTCTCTTGCACGTGGTGCTCTTTTCGGTATGGGGGCACACGGAGCAGGCGTCGCCCGTGCCCACCAGATGGGGCGCCAAGAAGGGTCGATTGCCGGCCTCGTTATGGTGATGGTTGGCATTGTCAATGTTCTGCTTGCGCCAATTTTGGGATGGCTTCTGAAATAGAACAAAAAATATGCGGTTCTTTATAAAAACCGCATATAATTTTTTTGCCCCGTGTTCTTAGCCGGTCATACAATTTTTCTTTATAGCAAAACACATTGATAAGGGGTTTTGGCTGTTCGGGTAACGCGCGAATTTTTGCCCCCACGCTTATTTTGCACATTTTTTTGACAAAAAAGCTTCCCGTCCGCTCAAAATACGCGAGAATCTTCATTCGAATTTTTACCGTAGGACAGCATCGTCTCATTATTTGGCCGCTTTAACGGAGGGAGGCCTATTTTCTCTTGCTCTTGCAGCCGAACTCACTATTTTCCAACTCCTCTGTGTCAAATGCGTACAATCTTGACACAATGACCTGTTTTATTTCAGGAAAATGCTTTAAAGCAGAACAAAAAGCCGAGTGAAAGGATTCCTCTATGGCCAATGTGATCGACGGGAAAAAACTTTCTGAAGACATCCTTGCCAAGGTAAAACAGGAAACTGCTGTTTTACGTGAACAACACAATATTCAACCGGGTATTGCGGTGATTATTGTCGGAGAGGATTCTGCCAGCAAGGTTTATGTTGCATCCAAGGAAAAACGCGCCGAAGAATGCGGTTTTCTATCCAACAAATATGAACTGGATGAAAAAACCAGCGAGTCGGATTTGCTTGCCCTTGTCAAGGAACTGAATGAAGACAAAAATATCCACGGCATTCTGGTGCAATTGCCATTACCGGCGCATATCAATGCCGATCATGTCATCCAGACAATTTCGCCGGATAAAGATGTTGACGGCTTCCACTATATCAATGCCGGAAAACTTATGACCGGTGCAATCGAAGATGCATTTATTCCCTGCACACCCGCCGGTATTATGTTCATGATCAACCATGGTTTGGGTAAAGATCTTTCAGGCCTTGATGCAGTGGTCGTCGGCCGTTCGAATATCGTAGGAAAACCTGTTGCAGCGCTCCTTCTTGCGGCCAATGCAACAGTAACGATTGCCCATAGCCGCACTCGCGAAATTGATGATGTCTGCCGCAGTGCCGATATTCTCGTGGCAGCGGTCGGTAAACCCGAAATGATCAAAGGTGACTGGATAAAACCCGGTGCCACGGTCATTGATGTCGGCATCAACCGCATTCCTGCACCTGAAAGAGGTCAGGGTAAAACCCGTCTTGTCGGTGATGTCGAATATCAAACCGCAGAAAAAGTGGCAGGCTTCATTACCCCTGTTCCGGGTGGTGTCGGGCCTATGACAATTGCAATGTTAATGGCAAATACTTTGAAAGCGGCTTGCAAGGCAAATAATTTGCCATTGCCAAAATTCTGATTGGGTTGCGATATTTCCTTCGAAACATTTACTGACTGAATGTCATTTCAGAAGATCAATAAAAAACGCTCCGGAACAATCAAATCCGGAGCGTTTTTTATGACTATCAAGCTTTAAACCAGCTATTTGCGCAAAGGACCAACAACAACGCTTGCCCCTTGATCGGCCCGCCCGACAAATTCGCGGAAGACACGGAAAAGCTCGCGTCCGGTACCGAATTCATGTGCTGAAAGATCAGGGTGTTCAATCGGTCTGTTGTTGAACTCCTGTTCATTGACAAGAATTGTCAATGTTCCCTCATTGGCATCAAGCCGGATCATATCGCCGTCTTTCAACCGTGCAATCGGACCATTATCAAGTGCTTCCGGTGTGACATGGATGGCAGCCGGAATTTTTCCGGATGCGCCGGACATACGACCATCGGTTACAAGGGCAATCTTCTGCCCGCGATCCTGCAATACGCCAAGAACCGTCGTCAGTTTATGCAATTCCGGCATACCATTGGCTTTTGGCCCCTGATAGCGCACAACGGCAACAAAATCCTTGCCATCAAGTTTACCGGCTTTGAAAGCATCTTGAAGTTCCAGTTGGTCATTGAAAACCAAAGCCGGTGCTTCGATCAACCAGCGTTCGGGTTTGACTGCCGATACTTTGATAATGGCAGCGCCCATATTGCCGGAAAGCACACGAATGCCGCCGTCCGGTTGGAAGGGTTTCCGCCAACCGGTGAGTACTTTTTCATCGCCACTCTTTTCCGGTGCCGGTTCACGCACAACTTGCCCGTCACTTCCAAGTTTCGGTTCGGTAGCATAAGCATCCAAGCCCTCGCCGAAAACTGTGCGGACATCATCATGAACAAGACCCGCCTCAATCAATTGTTTGATGACAAATCCCATGCCGCCTGCGGCATGAAAATAGTTCACATCGGCAAGACCATTGGGATAAACGCGCGCGATAAGCGGAACAACCGATGAAATTTCGGCAATATCGCCCCAGGTAAGATCAATACCTGCCGCATGAGCCATAGCGATCAGATGAATTGTATGGTTGGTCGAACCTCCAGTCGCATTCATCCCGACAATCGCATTGACAAATGACCTTTCGTCGATCATCGCACCGACCGGCGTATATTCATTGCCAAGGGCGGTAATTTTGAGAGCACGCTTTGTTGCTTCCCGCGTCAACGCATCGCGTAACGGAGTATTGGGGTTGATGAAAGCAGCTCCCGGCATATGAAGCCCCATCATTTCCATCATCATCTGGTTGGAATTGGCAGTTCCATAGAAAGTGCAGGTTCCCGGCCCATGATAGGATGTCGCTTCCGATTGTAGCAATGCCTTGCGGTCAACCTTGCCTTCTGCATAAAGCTGGCGGATTTCCGCTTTTTTGTCATTGCCCTGACCGGTTGTCATCGGGCCTGAAGGCACAAAAATTGCCGGAATATGCCCGAAGGTCAAAGCGGCAATGACAAGACCCGGCACAATTTTATCGCAAATACCAAGATAAAGTGCAGCATCAAATACATCATGCGATAAGCCGACGGCAGCAGCCATTGCTATCACATCGCGTGAAAAAAGCGACAGTTCCATACCGGTATAACCTTGGGTAATGCCGTCGCACATTGCCGGAACACCGCTTGCAACTTCGGCTACACCACCGGCCTCGCGCGCTGCAGCCCTGATAATTTCAGGAAAAGCTTCAAAAGGCTGATGCGCGGACAACATATCATTATAGGCTGTGATAATGCCGATATTGCCGACAACGTCTTCTTTCAACCGCTCTTTATCAAGCGGTGCACAGGCAGCAAAGCTGTGCGCCTGATTGGCACAGGCAAAAAAGCTGCGACGCGGGCGATTGCGTGCGGCATGGTTTATCCGGTCAAGATAGATTTCGCGACTTTTCTTTGACCGTTCGCGAATCCGGTCTGTCACGGCAGCAATAGTGCCTGAAAGAGACATGTTCTTTCTTTCTCCTAAACTGAAACTGTGTCAAATAACGAATGGGTTCCATCCGTTATCTGCTTTTCCTCTTCATTCGGCGACCAATAGACTTGAACAGGATGGCGTGTATTTTTCAACACTGCACGAATAGGCAATTCTTCAACCGGTCCGTCTTCTAAAGCCCGTTCGAAAACATCGAGTTTCGTCTGACCTTCAATATGAAGAGCAATAAAACGTGCTTCGACAATAACGGGCAATGTAAGCGTTAAGCGGGCTTCCTTCAAGCCACGTGCATGAATTGGTAAAACCAGCGCACGCGATTCCGGATCAATAGCCTGTTTCAAGCGGTCACCACCCGGGAAGAACGAGGCTGTATGCCCGTCGGTTCCCATACCAAGAACGATCACATCAAAAGGCCGCGGCAGGCCGTTGATGCGACTTGCTGCGGAAAAGGCCGCAAGTTCTGCGGTGATCGACGGGTTATAAAGGCCATAAAAGCGGGCTTTCGAGGCGAAATTCTGTAATAGGCTTGAACGCACCAGACGCTCGTTGGAACGATCATCTGTCACGGGCACAAAACGTTCATCCACCAGAGTGACAAGAATATTTTTCCAATCAATATCTGCCTTGGCAAGGTAATGGAAAAAAAGTTCTGGTGTTTTACCACCTGATACAGCGAGCACTGCCTGTTTGCGTTCAACAATAGCAACACTCAATTCCGCTGCAACCCGATCAGCCAAAGCTGAAGCCAATGCCGAAGGCGTGTCGAAATTCAGCCGGTTTGTATCCATCAAGCTCATAACAAATACCCTAAACTGTGTCGTTCCATGTGCGACCATCCCGCTCGATCAGGGCAATCGATTTTGATGGCCCCCATGTTCCTGCCGTATAACCTTGAACCGGCATATTTATTGCTTCCCAACCTTCTTCGATCGGATCAACAAAACTCCACGCAGCTTCGACTTCATCACGCCGCATAAACAATGTCTGGTTGCCACGGACAGCATCCATCAACAAACGTTCATAAGCATCGGGATTTCGAACCTGAAATGAATCGGCAAATGTCATATCAAGCGGTACATGGTGAAGCCGCATCCCGCCCGGCCCCGGATCCTTGATCATCAGCCATTGTTTGACACCCTCGTCAGGCTGCAAACGGATAACCAGCCGGTTCGGTACAATCTCACCAGCCTCGCTGCCGAAAATATTGTAGGGAATGGGTTTGAACGTCACCACAATTTCCGACATGCGGGTCGCAAGACGTTTGCCGGTGCGCAAATAAAAGGGCGCTCCCGCCCAACGCCAATTGTTAATGTCAACTTTCAAAGCAACAAATGTTTCGGTATTGCTTTTATCTTTTTTAAGATCATCAAGATAGGAGCCGACAGGCCCGCTTGTCGAAGCACCGGCTTCATATTGGCCGCGTACGGTGCGGGTTGTTACATTATGGCTATCAATACGGGAAAGCGAATGCAGAACTTTAAGCTTCTCGTCACGGACAACATCGGCCGTATTGGCTGAAGGCGGTTCCATCGCAACCAGACACAAAAGTTGCAACATATGGTTTTGCACCATGTCGCGAAGAGCGCCCGCATTGTCATAATAACCGGCACGTCCCTCAAGCCCGACTGATTCGGCCACTGTTATCTGGACATGGTCGATATGGGCAGAATTCCATAATGGTTCATAAAGCGCATTGGCAAAGCGCAATGCCATCAAATTCTGGACAGTCTCTTTGCCCAAATAATGGTCGATTCTGAAAATCTGCCTCTCGTGAAAAACCCGTGCCAATGTATCATTAAGCTTGGTTGCGGTTTCACGATCCCGTCCAATCGGTTTTTCGACGATGATACGGGTTTCATCGGTTACCAGACCATTTTTTCCCAAATGTTCGGCAATACTACCGAAAAGTGCCGGACTGACCGCCAGATAAAAAGCCCTGATCGTATTTTTCGAAGAAATCTCGATTGCTTTTTTCAATTTGTCCCAACCGTCATCGCTTGTAGCGTCAACGGGAACGTAACTCAGTCTTTTGAGAAAACGGTCAACTTCACCTTTGTCTATATCGGCGGCCGAAACATGTTTCTCGATCGCTTGGCGCGCAAAATTGCGATATTCTTCATCAGTCAATTTCGAACGTGATGTACCGATAATGCGTGTCGGTTCACTGAATTGCCCTGTGCATTGGCGGTGATAGAGTGCGGGTAAGAGCTTTCTTTCGGCAAGATCGCCCGCACCGCCAAAAACAATGCAATCAAACGGGGGAATAGGAATTATTTTACTTACCATAGAAATACCAAAGTCCTCAGACGCTTTACCTCTAGTCGTAAATCTTACTTATATCACGATATATATGCCTTGAGGTGCTGAATAAGCTGTTAATTTGCCGGTTACTTCACCATTAAATTTATTGTACGGGCAATCAAAAACAAGCAATCCGGCGTTTCCCCTTTGGAGAAACACAATTTTTCTGTCAAATCCGGCGCTTCCAAGAGGCGTTTCCAATAGAAGACAACGTGCATCCGGTACGATCAAGTGCAAATATTGACGTTCATCAATTTTGCGATGGCTGCCTCATTCTTCAAGGCGTCGAATTCACAATCACCATTTTTAGAATCGGTCCATCAAGGCAAAAAACCGCATTGCCACCCAAAGGAGCGGCGCCTTCAATGCTGTTCCACCCGGAAAAGAAGAAATTTTCAATTCTTTGAAGAGAGAAAGCCGGTCGCCCTTTCCAAGAATAGATTCTGCATAAAGCTTGCCCATAAAAGGTGCCAGCATCACACCATGACCGGAATAACCGCCACAATAAATCACATTCGGCATAATTTTTCGAACGTAAGGCATGCGTTCGACGGTAATAGCAACTGTCCCTCCCCAACAATGGGTGAGTTCGATTTGCCCCAATTTCGGGAAAATCTCTATAATCTGGGCACGAATACGTTCGGCAAGGTGGTCAATGAGCGAACGGTCATAGCTTTCAACCCCTCCAAATAATAAACGGTTGTCGGCACTTTTTCTGAAATAGCGCACAACAAAACGCGAATCATCAACAGCTTCGCCACCACGCAAAATTTCGCTATCGATTGGTAAGGGGGCTGTTGCTCCGATATAGGAACGTATCGGCACAATATATTTTTCGACGAAACGTTGCAAACCCAGATCATAACCATTGGTAGCAAGCAAAACCTGTCTGGCTACGATATATCCCTCGCTGGTCGTAACAATACATTTATCGCCTTCTGTCCGAACTGCCGTAGCACGGGTTTTTTCATAAAGCTGCGCACCTGCTTTCGAAGCAAGATTGGCAAGCCCGACAACCAGTTTTAGCGGATTGATGTGACCGGTACCGGTATCGCGAATTCCTCCATAATAAAAATCCGCTCCCAAACGCTCATGTGTCTCCTTGCTGTCCATAAAAGACAATTTGTCATAGCCGTAACGGAGCATATTGGCGACATGTTGCTGATAGGCGGCAATCTCGCGTTTTTTATAAGCAAGAGACAGTTGTCCTGGAACATAATCGAGATCGATTATGCCTTTCTGTTGAAAGTCCAATATATCTTTCTTGGCTTCTTCAGCGAGATCGAACAGAGCTTTTGTCCGCTCGAACCCCAGTGTTTTTTCGAGCTTTTCAACCCATTGCCGCTGGCCTGTTCCAAGTTGTCCACCATTGCGGCCGGACGCTCCGTCACCAAACCGCGCCGCGTCGACAAGTACAACACTTAAGCCCGCTTTTGCCAGATGATAGCTTGCGGAAAGTCCGGTGAAGCCGCCACCGATTATAGCGACATCACAGTCTTTTTTTTCATGGAGAGAAGGATAGGTCGGGCGTTCGGCTACACTGAATTCATACCAGGATAGCCCCGGTGATATATTGTTTTCGTGAAACATAAATTGATATCCTACACATTGAGCAGCAAATATTCCCGCTCCCAAGGACTGATAACTTCCATAAACGTTTCGAATTCTTGCCGTTTTATAGCGGCATAAGTGTTAACGAATGTGTCCCCCAGCACCGAACGTAACCGTTTATTCTCGTCAAACAATGCTACCGCCTCGACAAGACCACGGGGCAAATCTACATGATCGGCATTAACAGTCTTTGACGACGGTTCGTCAGGCTTGAGTTTGTCGACAAGGCCGATAAGACCGCAGGCGAGTGATGCTGCAAGTGCAAGATAGGGATTGGCATCGGATGATGGAAGACGATTTTCAACACGTCGCGCTTGAGGTGCCGAACGGGGAACACGAAAGGCCGTGGTCCGGTTGTCATAACCCCAATGGAGGTTGACCGGTGCCGAAAGATCCGGCACCAACCGGCGATAGGAATTGACATATGGCGCAAGCATCACCATTGCACTTGCCATATGCTTCTGTAAGCCACCCAGAAAATACCGGAAGGCTTCGCTTTCACTCCCGTCGGAACGGGTAAAAATATTGTTGCCGGTCTTCACGTCGACAATAGATTGATGGATATGCATGGCCGAACCGGGCTGGCCCTCTATGGGTTTTGCCATAAAGGTTGCATACATATCATGCTTGAATGCCGCTTCACGTATGGTGCGTTTGAATAGAAAAACCTGATCGGCAAGTTCGATCGGGTCACCGTGACGCAAATTGATTTCGAGTTGGCCTGCCCCTTCTTCGTGAATCAATGTGTCGATTTCCAGACCTTGCGCCTCGGAAAAATGGTACATATCGTCGATCAGTTCGTCGAATTCGTTAACACCGGCAATGGAATAGCCCTGCCCGCCACCGATAGCGCGACCGGAGCGGCCAACAGGAGGTGTCAAAGGATAATCGGGGTCAGGATTTTTCTGGACAAGATAAAACTCTATTTCCGGTGCCACCACCGGTTTCAAACCCAATTTTGTGTATTCTTCCACAACATTGCGCAAAACATTGCGTGGCGTGAATTCAACCCGTTTACCGCTCTGGTAAACAATATCGCAAATAACTTGTGCGGTCGGATCATCTTCCCACGGGACAACACTTAAAGTTGCAAGATCGGGTTCCAATCGCAAATCACCATCATCGGCCGGATAATGGAAACCGTTGCCATCTTCGGGATAATCGCCGGAAATCGTTGCCATAAACACAGCCGAAGGCAGAGCAAGCGACGTATCGGACGTAAATTTGCTCGACGGCATCATTTTGCCGCGAGCAACACCGGCCTGATCGGGGGTAATACATTCAATGTCTTCAATACCGCGAAAAGCAAGCCACTCCGAGGCTTCGTGCCAATTTTTAACGCCATAAATATTCTTGAGATAAGCGTGTTGCAACTTTGTGCTCTTATCTTTTGTCTTTTTTGTTTTTTTTAAGGTCATAAAACACCAAATTGAAATTTCTATGGTCTATAGATATCGGCTATCCAGTTTCAAAAATTCTAACGCCCACCGTCTTTTGTCAACCGGACGTTTATCGCTCCCGTCAGATTATCAATTTATCAAAACCGGATATAATCTATTCGTCCCGTCTTGCCCCAAGCTGATCTTGATCTTCTTATTTTCCCCCTGCCCGTCTTAAGCCTTGGCCCTACGAGCTCATATTACCTCATGGAACAAAGACCTTGCAAAGCTTTTATTACATCAACCTTTAGCCGATATTCCGATTTGCAAATTGGACGGGTTTTAACAATTTGGCTGCAAAATGTTATTTCAAGCCATTATCCGATCTTGCCTTTGGCTCGCCGGTTGCTGAATGAAAACCCGTCAGACATAAAAATCATCAGTGCATAGCGCAAATTATGCAAGAGTCAGGTTTTCAACAAAAATCACTGGAAGTTCGAAGACGTTCCATTGTCTGAACATGGTTCTTCAGGCTCTTTTTTAAGCTGTCAGCGCGGCTCTATTCGAATTTTTTTAAACCGTGCTAAGCCGTTCATCTCTCTTCTGCTTTTACGTAGATGAAAGCGCTTACGCAAAAGTGCACTCTTTTTTTAAAATAACCGAAAAGCTCAGGAAAAATGGTACGGTTGGTGGGAGTTGAACCTACGACCTCTGGTGCCACAAACCAGCGCTCTAACCAACTGAGCTACAACCGCATCGCCAGAATGAAACATTCTGACGGGTGACATACGGAAGATCGAACAATTTTGCAAGTGCCTTAGCGCATTTAAACTCTATTTATTGGTATTTTCATTGGATTTTTGTCTTCGGCGGACTGCAAAATCACTGAAACTTTTATTCCGCCCGCATAATGGCACTTATTAAATTGGCAATCAATGCGGGATAAAACACGCCCAAAAAAGCCTCTCTTTTCTTTTATAGGGAATTTGCAATCAAAGGTTTTTCAAAACCGGATTTTCCCATTATTGCGGTGCTTTCTATAAAAACCGCTCCGCACTTTTCAGGCACTGCTTGGGTACTTTTGGGGAACCAAGTTTTTAGTAAACTTGGGTTTATCCCAAAACCGTACTCTTTCCTTGTCGCAGTGCACTTCCCGAAAACCGCTTCGCACTTTTCAGGCACTGCTTGGACACTTTTGGGGAACCAAGTCTTTAGTAAACTTGGGTTTATCCCAAAACCGTTTCACACTTTTGGGGAACCGCTTGGTGTGCTCCTAATCAGGAATTTTGCGGTTTGCCCATTCATCCAAAGACAGGTCGCGATATTCCCCTATCTTTTTCGCACCATCATTTTTCATGGTTTCGAGCACATTTTTCAGAATGTGTCTGGCAAGCCCCGCACCCTCGTAAACCATCGCACTATAAAGTTCGACAAGATCGGCACCGGCTTTTATTTTTTCGAGCGCTGTTTTCGCATCATAAACACCGCCAACCCCGATGATCGGTTTTTGTTGCTGCAATCTCTTGCGCATTTTCGCAAGAATAATCGTCGAGCGTTCAAATAACGGCTTGCCGGAAAGCCCGCCCGATTCGCTGCTGAAGCTTTTATTTTCAAGACCTGTTCTGGAAAGTGTCGTATTGGAAACAATCAGCCCGTCCACATCCGAGGCGAGAAGCTCGGCGGCAACATCATCAAGCCCTTCTTCGGTCAAATCAGGTGCTATTTTTAAAAAGACCGGAACATGAACACCTGTCTTTTGTTTTTCTTCCTCTCTCGCCCCGCTCACCGACAACAGCAACTCCTTCAAACTGTCACGGGCTTGCAAATTCCGTAAACCCGGTGTGTTCGGTGATGAAATATTGATGGTGAAAAAGCTTGCAACATCATAAAAACAATGAATGCCGCGCGAATAGTCGAGAATACGATCGTCCGAATCTTTGTTCGCACCAATATTGACCCCGACAATGCCCTGCTTTTTACGCTTGGCGAGCCGTTTATGAGCAGCTTCATGCCCCTCATTGTTAAACCCCATGCGATTAATGACAGCCTCGTCTTCACGAAGACGAAAGAGACGGGGTTGAGGGTTGCCTGCCTGTGGACGCGGCGTGATTGTACCAACTTCGCTAAAGCCGAAGCCCAAACGCAATATTTGATCGGGAACTTCGGCATTTTTATCAAAACCGGCGGCCAAGCCCAAAAAATTCGGAAATTCCAGTCCGGCTATGTCCACCCCCAAACGTGGGTCATGGATTGCCGGCCTCGAACCGAAGCCCGCTTTCAATGCAAGGATGGAAAGCTTGTGGGCTTTTTCGGGCGACAGGCAGAAAATCAACGGGCGTAACAGAGAACGATAAAGGTTCATGGCAATACCTCGCTGAACTCGAATAGGCCGTTTTCGTCAGCTTCGAAAGGGCTGACACCGACAACAGCTTCAAGCGATAAGTCACCATAAAGATGAGGGAAAAACGCCCCTCCGCGAGACACTTCATAACGCAGTGCCTCTTCATCAAGCTCATCTTCATCAACGGCTACAAGCAAGAGACCGGTTTGGCCTTTAAAATGTTTGTTTGCTGTTTCTGCCACCTGTTCGGCAGTTGAAAAATGGATGAAACCGTCGGCAATATCGACCGCAGCACCTGAAAAAACACCTGAATCTTCGGCTTTTTTCCATTCGTCTTTCGACACAATCTTATAAATCAAGGCCATAACTTTCGAGCCAATATGCTATTTCGTTAAAAATTGGAATCCACAAAATGGGAAATATTTTTATTCATCCCTATATAACCAATATGAGAGTTTCAACCAAGGAATAAAAATGTCGACTTTTCTTAAAACACTTGTTCTCGCATCCTGCTGTACTATCGGTTTGACGACAATCGGTTCTGCATCCGATCATCGTTTTGAATTTCAAAAAGTCGATGACGGTTATTTGCGTCTTGATACCGATACCGGCAGTATCGACAAATGTCTTGATAAGGACGGGAAAATAACCTGCGCTATTTCCGGTGACGAACGCGCGCGTTACGAACAGGAAATCAAAACGTTGAAAGCTAAAATAGCAGAGCTTCAACAAAATAAAGCCACAACGGGCCTGCCGAGCAAACAGGATATGGATCAGGCCTATGACACAATGAAATATTTCTTCGACAAGTTTAAAAACGACTTTAAAGATAACCAGACCTCGCCCGACAAAGGTGCCGATAAACTTTAATTCCTGAAAATTCTGCGCGATGTTTTTTAGCTTCTTGCAGGAAATGATAATAAAAGTCTTTTCTTCCCGTTATTGTGCCATATTTTAGGATCGTAGCATAATCTGCATTGATTATTGTGAGAATTGAAAACGATCATGAACAGGCGAGGAAAAGGCTAATGCTCAAAGAATTTCGGGAATTTGCACTAAAGGGCAATATGATTGATCTGGCCATCGGTGTTATTATCGGCGGTGCCTTTGGCGGCCTTGTCAATTCTATTGTCAACGATTTGCTGATGCCGGTTATCGGGCTTATCACAGGTGGCATAGACTTTTCCAACATGTTCATCCAGCTTGCCGGTCAAAAACAGACAACTCTTGCAGCCGCGCGCGAAGCGGGAGCAACAATTGCCTATGGCCATTTCATTACCTTGCTCATCAATTTTCTCATTATTGCTTGGGTGCTATTCATTGTCGTTAAAGCAATCAATGCAATGCACCGTAAAGAGCAGCAAGCCCCTGCACCAAAGCCGGTTCCCCGTGACGAGGTATTGCTGACCGAAATACGCGATCTGCTGGCTGCCAAAAAATAATATTTGTAAATGCGCATTTTGATAAAGCGTGCTTTACAATAAAATTTGAAAGCTCATAAGTGCGATCATTCAGGCATTGGAATTGCTTTGAAAAATTACATAAAGCGCTGGCCATTCGAGAAACCGGAGTGCGCCAGCCCGCTTGAAAACACTTAAAATTCCGGCTTGATTTTACGAACGGCGAACGGGAAAAAACACTTCTACTGTTGTTCCCTGCCCCGGTTTTGATAGCAGGATAAGTCTTCCGCCAATTTTTTCGGCAAGCCCTTTTGTCGTCGGCAGGCCAAGACCGGTACCGGTAAAGACTGCATCGCCCATACGTCCGTCTTTTCTTGCAACCTGTCCATAAGGCTGAAGGGCGCGCGCCATTTCTTCCTCGTTCATACCGATACCATTATCGCTCACCGATAATTTCACATAATTCTTGTCTGTGGTTGAAAGATGAACCACAATTTGCCCGCCACTTTGGGTGAAACGGATAGCATTTGACAGAAGATTGAAAATAATTTGTCTGAATTCCTGCGCATCAATTCCGATTGCCGGTATTTTTGACGGCATGGTAATACGAATGATAATGCCGTTTTCGTTGGCCTGATTTTCAAACAATGCAACCGATTTCCTCAATTGCTGGATAACGTCAAAACTCGGCACTGAGGATTGACGTTTGTCTATTGCCTTTTCACTAATTGTTTCTCCAGAGCGTGTTTTTTCTTCGTAACGCGATTTTGCCTTTTCAAGAAAGGAGTTTACAAGGGTCAATATATGTTTTCCGGAAGAAACAATATCGCGCAAATAGCCACGATAACGTTCGTTTTCGATACGGCCGAACCGTTCTTCCCGCATAATATCGGCAAAACCGATCATAGCATTAAGCGGTGTTCTGATCTCGTGGATGGTTTGTGCAAAAACCTCGTTATCATAAATTGGCTGGCTTTGCGCCGACACATTCGTCATATCACGCAAGAGACCCGCATATCCTTTTTGATTGGAAAGCGGTACCAGCGTGACAAAAACCCGAATGTCATCACCAGACTTTGTTTGAATATCGGCCGATTGACCACGATTAAATAACCGTTTTGCCCCACCGCTTTTGAGTGCTGCAAGATAGTCGCTGATTGCTTCTTCGGAAGTCGTCCGGAACAAGCTTTTAAACGGTCGACCGGCCACATCCTCTTCATCATAGCCGGTAAGTGCCGATGCGGCTGCACTAAAACCTTCTATAGACCCGTCATTATTGAGAAAAACAAAGCCGTCTGTTGCTGTATCCAGCAAATTGAGAAGGGAAGACCGTTCAGGCGTAAACCTGTTTTCTCCGGATAACTGTTCATCATGAGCTGTTTTATCGCCTTTTGAAGCTTTTGAAAGCGGCCGCGCCACGGCCGGCAATTGTAATTCGCTCCGCAAACGTTCGGCAATTTCACGAAAAGCCGAGCGTTCCGAACTATTCAAAGCCGAACCGGTATCTTGCTCTTGCAATGTTTGATCAGCTTGTTTTTCTAGGCTCCCAAGAGCCGTTTTGTCTGCGTCATCCGGCGCATTCCCCGCCAATAATTGCGAGTGAATTGTTTCGTTTTCGACCGGCTTTTCCGGTAGTGGAGCTAACTTCTTTTCGACAGTTGTAAAAGGAGCAACATCCCGATTTTCACTCTCCGGATTTGGCTGCCTGTTGACTCGATCCTTCACCATGCCAAAGCCGCGAAACCCGTCAAGTTTTCCATCAAGCGACAAAACGGGAAGACCCGACAAAGAGACTTCCAAATTCGCGTATTCCCTTTTAGTTGGAAAAAGAACAACCACGTCTTGAAAGGCGGTGCATTGCGAAATTTTTTCTTCAAGTTTTAAAAAACCGGCATTCTGATATTCATTAGCAAGATCGGCGAGCGGCCTACCAAGCAATTTTTCGGCATCGCCACCAAGATCGTAAAACCCGCGGGAAAAATTGCTGAATGCACCGTTTTCGTCCATCTGCCATGTAAAACGGGCCGGCTTTTCATTTGTCTTCTGATTGTTTTGACCGGCCGTGTTTTCATCTATAGTCGCGATATTGAAGCAAAGAACGAGAAAGCTTTGCGGCATTTCACTTAAGTGAATAGCATTGACCTGCACTTGTTCCCCGCCATTTTTCATCAAGGTTTTAACGGGTGAAAAACCGTCAATGGAAGAAAGAAAAATTTGCAGTGCATCGCCAAGTGGCTGAAAATTTCCGGTCTGTGCAAGAATTTTGTTCTTGTCACCAAAAATAGCAGCCGAAATATTATGGTCTTCCAGTCCTTCAAGAAGTGCTTCCGGATGAGTGACCAAAAGATTTCGATTTATATCATTTGCTGCTTTGCCCGACCTGTTTGTTTTTCCAGTCGAATCGACCTCCGAGGCAAAGATAAACTGTTTCTGTTTGTCCGGCGCATTTTCCCCATGCGTTTTATTTAATGCATGAGCCCCGCCGGATATGAGTGACAGGCTGAAAGACCGTGCCCCGCTTTTTCCGCGCAAATGAACCGGACGACCGCTTTTAATGCCATTTTCGATCTGGCGCTTGACTGCACTATCGAAAATCTCTTCCCGATCAAGCGCATCGGTAAGAGATGAAAAGCCGAAAAATGAAAGAGCAGCACCATCAAGCCACAATAAAACCGATGCGTTGCGGTCAAGCACGAAAGAACACTTGCCGCTCAAAAAAGCGTTTCTGATTGTACTTTCAGATAGAAAATCCAGAAATGCCAAGGATTGCTCCACCGGTTAAAGAAATGTTAATTCGATCTTTTACAGGAAAGAGCAAAAAGTTTCAAAAGGAATCGGGAAATATCGTTATCGGCGTTTATAAATTTTCGGCCTCTTACTCAGGCGATCAATCAAATATGTGCCGAATTCCGCCTCTTCTTTCTAAAGCTTATCAATCAATTCTACCATCTGAAACGGTGCTGTCCATTTTTTAAAAATGACGGGATTTGATCTCTAAAAAGCAAAAAGGTGCAGACATTACTATCTACACCTTCCCGCGAATTGGTTGGTTCAACCGGTTATCAAAATTCATGACCATGATTTAAAAGAATTTCACGTTTTCCCACATGGTTGGCCGGACCGACAATACCTTCGGCTTCCATGCGTTCAACCAGTGTCGCGGCTTTGTTGTAACCGATGCTCAGACGGCGCTGGATATAGGATGTTGAACATTTTTTGTCGCGCATGACCACTTTGACCGCTTGCAAGTAAAGTTCTTCCATATTTTCTCCGGCGTTGCCGGCAGCCACAATATCGGCAATCGAATCGGCATCCTCGATGGTTTCTTCTTCGTCTTCACCATCCGTCACCGTTGCAAGATAATCGGGTGTGCCTTGAGTCTTTAAATGTGCAACAACATGTTCGACTTCTTCATCCGAAACAAAGGGGCCGTGAACACGAACAATCCGGCCGCCGCCCACCATGTGGAGCATATCACCCTGCCCCAGCAATGTCTCGGCACCTTGTTCGCCAAGAATCGTACGGCTATCAATCTTGGAGGTAACCTGAAATGAAATACGGGTCGGAAAATTCGCCTTGATCGTGCCGGTTATAACATCAACCGAAGGGCGTTGTGTTGCCATGATAAGGTGAATCCCCGCAGCACGTGCCATTTGTGCCAAACGCTGGATTGCACTCTCGATTTCTTTACCTGCAACCATCATCAGGTCGGCCATTTCATCAACAATAATCACGATATAAGGAAGACGCGTAAGATCCATTGCCTCTTCATGATAAAGCATTTCGCCGGTTTCTTTGTCAAAACCGGATTGGACACGGCAGGTAATGGTTTCGCCTTTTTCGGCTGCCGCACTGACACGCTGGTTGAAGCCGTCAATATTGCGCACACCGAGTTTTGCCATTTTGCGATAGCGGTCTTCCATTTCGCGCACCGCCCATTTCAACGCCGTTACCGCCTTTTTAGGGTCAGTAACAACCGGAGTGAGAAGATGCGGTATGCCGTCATAGATCGACAGTTCAAGCATTTTCGGATCAACCATGATGAGGCGGCATTGCTCCGGTTTCAAACGATAAAGCAGAGACAAAATCATGGCGTTGATTGCCACCGATTTCCCTGAACCCGTGGTACCGGCAACAAGCAGATGCGGCATTTTTGCAAGTTCTGCAATGACCGGTTCACCACCGATATTTTTACCCAGAGCAAGCGGAAGCTTGTAATTGCTATCCTGAAATGTCTTGGACTGGATAATCTCGCGTAAATAAACGGTCTCGCGTACTTTATTCGGCAATTCTATGCCGATAACATTGCGCCCCGGAATAACCGCAACACGTGCGGAAATGGCTGACATCGAACGGGCAATATCATCAGAAAGACCGATAACGCGCGATGATTTGACACCGGCTGCCGGCTCGAATTCATACATGGTTACAACCGGCCCCGGACGGACATGGATGATTTCGCCTTTGATACCGAAATCTTCCAGCACACTTTCAAGAAGTCCGGCGCTGCGTTCGAGTGTTTCCTGAGAAATCACCGCACCATCTTTATGTTCCGGCTCCTGCAAAAGGTCGATTGAAGGGAAAATATAAGAATCATCACTTTGCGATTTCGGGCTTGGAATAAAAGCCGGATTGAGCGTGCGAAATGGCGCAGAAATCGTCGCTTTTGTTGCGATTGGCGCAGTTGTTGCAATTGGCGCAGTTGTTGCAATTGGCGCAGTTGTTGCATTTTTCGTAGTTATTGCATTTTGCGCAACAGTTTGCGGTTTTTCCTTTTGTTCGGAAGCCTTTTCTTCTCCGCTCTGCTGAGGCGTTACAGCCTGTGAAAGCGATTGACCGGAGGCGAGATTGGCGGTTTTTACGGGTTCGATATCCTCGATAATTCCGGCAGATACATTAACCGTCTTTTGCTGCCCCGACGGGGAAATAGAAACCGGATTTTGCGGTGCTGCTTGGGATAGAGTGACGCCAACAGGTTCACCCGTTTGTGCGTCACCAGCCGTATTCCCCGTATTTTTCTCGACATCCGCATTTTCGATAACCACTTGCCCCTGATTATTGAAACTGGTGACAACAGAATTGTCAGGCAATGGTGTTACGACTTGCAGAACTGGCGTTTCAGTCAGTCGGGGAGTGATTGCCGGACTAACAGTTGATAAGGATACACTTTCCGTTACTGCTGTCTGGTTGACGATTGATTGCGGTGCCGTGTCAAAGATAACTGTGTTGGCACGATCAGTATCCGCTATTTCAGGTTCTTCAACTGCCGCGTCACGCGCAACCGGAGTCGCAGCCGCCGGTTCAGTACTTGTCGGCTGAGTGACAACGGGCGTTACCGCCTGTTGTTCTATTTTATCTTCCGCTTTTTCTGTCGGTTTTTCAGAAACATTTGTAGCTTTTTTCGGGAAACGGCATTCCAGCACCCGATAAAGGTCGGCAATGGATTTTTCCTCGACTTTAGCAGTGCTTTTTTCTTCGCTTGCATTATCCGCCATCAAACTCGAAGCCACAGGCGGCAATTGCGACGCACCCGACATTGGCGCGCCATCAAGTGACATTTTTTGTACAGTTACAACGGGCTTCTTTTCAACGGCAACAGCGTTTGCATCTGTTTCGGGCGCAGTCATGTTCGCGCTTGTTTCCGGAGCGATAGCGTTTTCACTTGCAAGCGGCGTTTCAACCGGCTGCGGCTTGCTTTCATTTTGCGGCGTAAGTTTTGCAAGATTTTCCAGAATATCCGGCCCGCATTCAAAAAATGCCGAATCGGAAAGATAAAACGGCTTGATATCGGCAAGCTTATTAATTTCGGCTACCGGTTTTTCAACCTCGCTCACCGCTTCTTGCATAGAAGTGTCGTTCCGGATTTGAGCGGCACTATTATTTTGAGGGCGCATATAAACAGATTTGACGCTGTAATTCTGTTCGATATTTTTGCGTTTGACAGAAGCAATCACCTCGTCTTGCAAGGAGCGAACTTGAGTCTTTCTCTGCTCCAAGGACGTGGTTCCGGCAAGTATCACCGGTTCTTTATTTTCTGAAAGATCCTCTTTCAAGGCCACGTTTTCACGCTTTTGCCTTTGCTCCTCTTCGAAGGCTTTCAGCTTTTCGGCAAAATCCGGATCACTTTCAACCCGTTTGCGGACGATTTCGACTTCCGGTGTGCGTGTGAAACGTACGTTCTGTCCGAGAGCGAAGGCTTTCTTCCATATGGTCGGATATTGCGTTTGTGATGATGCGCCAGAAACCGCTTCATCTGGCTTTGCAGTTGCACCAGAAACGGGCTTGGCATCAGGATTTAAAGAGACCGGATTTGTTTTCAGATTACGCATGGCACTCAAACTAGATTGCGGCAATTTTTCAAGATTGCCTCTTAACAAAACTCATTTTTTCAACGTTAAAGTGCGAAAGTTAATAACCTTTTGCCAAAGTCGCTTTATCAACAAAAAAACCACCGGAAAAGAATTCCGGTGGTCATGAATAAATCTACAACAAGTGGCAATAATTGCCGGTCTTCAGCCGATTGTCATCAGGCTAGCATTGCCTCCGGCTGCGGCTGTGTTGACCGAAGTCGAGACTTCTTCGCTAAGATAACCGAGATTATAGGGGAGTTCACCTGATGTAAGCTCCTCGCTTGTAGCCGCTTGGGTGAGAATGATAGGACCTGAAAGGGCTGCTATAATCTTTTGTTTTTCTAGAATGTTATTTTCATCGCCTTCGATGAGCGCACCCGCATAAGGACCGTCAGCATTCAAATTTTCTGACCATTCGACATTCCGGATAAGTTGTTCCGGCAAATCCGAAAGCGAATTCTGCAATTTGCAAGCTGCATCAATTACGGCGACATTGCCGGTTGCAAATATCGTAGCAAGCTGCCGGTAAAGCCCGCTTTTTGTTTGCGGAAACAAGAGAATTTTTCCGCGACTGTGAAGAGAATAGACATTGCTTTCCCCAACCGGTCCCGGCAAATTGACGGAGACGCCAAGCGGTGACTTGCCGTTTAATGATTTTGCAAAGGCCACATCGGATGAGTCTCCGTTTTTTTGAAGCCAATTGACAAAACTGTCGATGAGTTCATTTTTTCTTGCCCCGACAGAAAATTGCGTGTCGGGAGCCTGTTTGACGAGGCGGCCGATATATAAAGGCCCACCGGCTTTGGGGCCAGTTCCGGATAATCCCCTTCCGCCAAATGGTTGGGAGCCGACAACCGCGCCAATAATATTGCGGTTGATATAGATATTGCCTACCCGAATATGGCTTGAAACATAATCGACAAAATCATCCAGTCTTGTATGAAGCCCGAAGGTCAGACCATATCCTGTTGAATTGATTTCGTTGATAAGCTTTTCAATATCTTTGCGTTTATAACGCACAACATGCAAGACCGGCCCGAAGACTTCACGCTTCAATTCGCCAATCGAATCGATCTCGATAAGAGTGGGGCTTACATATGTCCCCTCTTTTGCAATATCGGGAAGGGGAACTTGCGTTACTTTATGGCCCATAGCGCGCATTGTTTCGATATGCGTTTCGATATTATCCTTGGCTTCTTCGGTAATAACTGCGCCAATATCGGTACCGATAAAATCGGTGCGTCCGATACGCAATTCCTGCATTGCGCCTTTGAGCATGTCCAGAATGCGGTCGGCCACCTCTTCCTGCAAACACAAAGCCCGCAAAGCCGAACAACGCTGGCCTGCACTATCAAAAGCCGAAGCAATAACATCGCCTACAACCTGTTCGGCAAGTGCTGACGAATCGACAATCATGGCATTCTGCCCGCCGGTTTCGGCAATGAGCGGAATGGGTTTCTTATTCTTGTTGAGGCGGGTTGAAAGCTCTTTCTGGATGAGACGGGCAACTTCTGTCGAACCGGTAAACATAACACCTGAAGTTGCTTTCTCGCCAATGAGTGCCGCACCGATTTTTCCGTCTCCCGGACAGAATTGTAAGACATCCTTCGGGATTCCCGCTTCATGCAATATGCGCACGCCTTCAGCAGCAATAAGCGGTGTTTCTTCGGCAGGCTTTGCCAAAACGGTATTGCCCGCCGCCAATGCAGCCGATATTTGACCGATAAAAATCGACAACGGGAAATTCCACGGGCTGATACAAACAATCGGCCCCAAAGGTTCTTCATTGCCTTTAAAATTCGTGCGCAATTGTCCGGCATAAAAGCGCAAGAAATCGATTGCTTCTCTCACTTCGGCAATAGAATTCGGAATAGATTTTCCCGCTTCTCTTGCCGCAAGTGCCAGAAGTGAAGGCATACGCGCCTGCATAAGATCAGCCGCTTTTTCAAGAATTCCGGCGCGCGATTGAGGGGAAGTCTTTGCCCATGATGAAAACGCTTTTTCAGCATGAGAGACCATCTTTCTGGCTTCACTTTCATCAATCTCGATAACCTCGCCCACTTTGTCGCGATGGTCTCCTGGATTGGCGATTTTGCGGGATTGTGCACCCTTTTCTACATTTGCCGGTGCTGCTTTCCAGTCTGTTGCCGAACTTTTTTGAAACTCTTCAGTGAGTTCTGCAAGTACTGTTTCGTTCGATAAATCATAACCATCGGAATTGCGACGGTCTTTCCCGAAAAGATCGTCAGGCGAAGCAATCTTGTCATGCTGGGCACCGGGAACGGGCATATTACGCACCACATCAACCGGATCAACAACAAGTTCATCAACCGAGATAGACTTATCGGTAATGCGATTGACGAAAGAAGAATTGGCACCATTTTCCAACAACCGCCGCACCAGATAAGCAAGCAAAGTTTCATGTGTACCAACCGGTGCATAAAGGCGTGCCGGACGCTGCATTTTATCTTTGCCTACGACCTCGTCATAAAGCGGTTCCCCCATGCCGTGGAGGCACTGGAACTCGAATTGTTCGACAGTATATTTATCAGGCCCCGCCAGATGATAAATCGTTGCCATGGTTTGCGCATTATGCGTTGCAAATTGCGGGAAAACAGCATCGGGAGCGGAAAGAAGTTTTCGGGCATTGGCAACATAGGAAACATCTGTATAAACTTTGCGCGTATAGACGGGAAAACTTTGAAGTCCGTCGACCTGTGCGCGTTTGATTTCAGCATCCCAATAGGCACCTTTAACAAGGCGCACCATCAAACGATGGTGACTGCGGCGGGCAAGATCAATGAGATAATCAAGCACAAAGGGGCAGCGACGACCGTAAGCTTGCACAACAAAGCCGATACCGTTCCACCCGTCAAGATCAGGATCGAAACAAAGGCTATCCATAATATCGAGTGATAGTTCGAGCCGGTCGGCTTCCTCGGCATCTATATTAAGGCCGATATTGTAATTTTTACAAAGCAAAGCCAGTTGTTTGACGCGCGGCATGAGTTCGCCCATAACACGGTCGGCTTGCGAGCGGAAATAACGGGGATGAAGTGCCGACAGTTTAATGGAAATACCGGGTCCCTCATAGACGCCACGCCCGTTCGAGGCTTTGCCGATAGCGTGGATTGCCATCTCGTAATCGCGATAATAGCGATCGGCATCGTCAGCCGTTGTAGCGGCTTCCCCCAACATGTCATAGGAATAACGAAACCCGCGTGCTTCCAGTGGTTTCGAGCGCTCGAGCGCTTCATCAATGGTTTGGCCGCGCACAAATTGTTCGCCCATCATGCGCATGGCCATATCCATTCCTTTGCGGATAACCGGCTCGCCACAACGCGCAATAAGGCCTGTCAAAGAAGAAGAAAGTTCCCCTTCCCTGTAACTTGCTGATAATTTGCCGGTAACCACAAGTCCCCAGGTTGCAGCATTGACAAAAAGTGATTTTCCACCACCCAAATGCGCTTTCCAGTCACCACCCGCCACTTTGTCGCGAATGAGGGCATCACGGGTTGCTTTGTCGGGAATGCGCAACAGTGCTTCTGCCAAACACATGAGCGCCACACCTTCCTGCGACGACAAGGAATATTCATGAACCAGACCTTCAACACCATTGCCCTTATATTTTGCCCGCATCGTTTCGATAAGATGACGGGCTGTGGCAGCAATGTCTTTTTTGGTTTTCTCGTCAATTGTTGCTGCATCGAGAAGCGGTTTCAGACATTCGGTTTCCGCACGACGATAGGCTGCGGTGATTTTTTTGCGAAGTTCGCTCTGCTTGGAAATCGGAGGTGCAAATTCGGCAAAAGGCTTTTGTGTTCTGGTCATAATTTCATTCCACTCTGGATAAAAATTCTTGAATTCGATAAAAATTGGAAAAGATGCGTCTATAGCTTATTATCGGGTGATAATATCACCGGCTATAGTTTACTTCTCGCAAAAAAAACGGTATTTTTTAGCGATTTTTCTTGTTTTCTACCTTAAAATTAGGTCTTTTTACATTAATGGAAGAAAAAAATAGTGAAATTGACCGCATTGATAATCGTATTATTGATGCGCTTGTTGAAAATGGCCGTATATCTATTACCGAACTTTCCGAGAAAGTCGGCCTTTCCAAAACGCCATGCCAATTGCGTTTGAAAAGGCTCATGAATGACGGCTATATTACCGGCTTTCGCGCAGTGCTCAATCCTGCAAAAATGGGACTTGAACACATCGCTTTCGCAGAAGTGAAACTTTCCGACACAAGGGAAGAAGCTTTGCGGGCTTTCAATGCTGCCGTTAAAAAAATACGGGAAGTGGAAGAATGTCACATGATTGCAAGCTCTTTCGATTATCTCTTGAAAGTGCGAACCAGCGACATCAAGCGCTACCGCATTGTTCTTGGCGAAAAAATTTCCGCCTTGCCCTATGTTGAAAGTACATCGACCTTTGTGGTTATGCAAAATGTTGTCGATTCCGGTTTCAGACGCTAACCGATATGCCGGAAACCTCCGGCACCTGCCCTTTATTCGTCAGGCCTATGCATAGACTTTAAAGGCAAAAAGCCGGTCGGTCGTCAACAAAATGCAACAGACATATTTTTCAATCAATTGAGTTTTGGATGCTGGTCGACGAGATTTTGTCTCTGTTCCTCAAGGTCGGAGATTTTGTTTTCAATCTCGTTGACCTGATCTTCGATATAATCGAAATGTTCCTGCAAAACTTCTTTTGCTTCGGTTCTGGATGAAGCAACCGGCGTTGCGTCCTTGAGCGGCCGATTGGCTGTTTCAGGCATTTTGACTGCTGCAATAAAGCCGAAAATAGCAACCACCATAAGATAATAAGCCGGCATATAAAGCGATTGTAAAGTTTCAACAAGCCAGGCTGCGATAGGTGGCGTAAGACCTGCAATCAGCACCGCAATATTAAAGCAGATCGCAAGCGTTCTGAAGCGTACATCGGTCGGGAAAAGTGCAGGAAGGATAGAGGCCATAACGCCGATGAAACAGCAAAGAAGAACTGCAAGAATGGCAATTCCCCCCGCGATCATAAAGACATTGTGATGCATAACCATATAAAAAGCGGGAATAGCGAGAAATAACTGTCCGACAGAGCCAAGAAACAGAAACGGTTTGCGGCCAATTTTATCGCTTAAAAAACCGACAAGCGGTTGCACCAGAAGCATAAAAGCCATGACAACAATGATAATGAGAACGCCATGGTCATAGCTGTAGCCGAGATTGACGGATAAAAAGTTCGGCATATAGGTGAGCAACATATAATAGGTCGAATTCACCGCAACCACCAGCAGACAACTGATTACAATGCCGTTGAGGTTTTCCTTGATGACGGTACCGACAGATGTCGTCTCGACCTTTTCTTGTTCCTCAGCCTCGGCCGAATTGTTGTTTTGGGCTTCGTAAGTGGGCGATTCATCCAGCGATTTTCTTAAATAAAGGCCGATCAATCCCAGTGGCAATGAAATAAAGAATGGAATACGCCAGCCCCAATCCCCCATTGCATCCTGCCCGATCGCAAGAGAAATTGTCGACACCACCAAGGCACCGACAAGAAAACCGGCAATGGAGCCGAAATCGAGCCAACTTGCCATAAAGCCGCGTTTTCTGTCCGGTGAATATTCACTCACGAAAACCACCGCACCGGCATATTCGCCACCAACGGAAAGCCCCTGTATGATTTTAGCAAGGAGCAGCAAAAGCGGCGCAAATACCCCGATTGTCGCGTAAGAGGGGATGAGGCCGATGGCAAATGTGCTTGCCGACATCAAAATAATCGTAAAGGATAGAATGTTTTTACGACCATATTTGTCGCCCAGATAACCGAAAATGGCGCCGCCCATCGGCCTGAACAGAAACGGAATGGAAAAAGTGGCAAGAGAAGCGATCAACTGCACCGATTGGGGAGCGGAAGCAAAGAACGTGTGTCCGATAATGACTGCCAGAAAACCGTAGACACTGAAATCGAACCACTCGATGGCATTTCCAAGACCGGCAGCGCAGATAACTTTTCGCAGCTCTTTATTTCCGACAATTGGAATATCTTTGACAGTAAGTGGTTGCGGTGTCGTTTCTGACATATGTTCTTCCTTATTCCTGATACGTCTTTGCCAAAAGCCTCCGCCTCTTTTAGACAAAAGACATATCTCTTCGATAAGCGCAAAATACTACGCAAATGAAGACTGTTTCATTACCAAATCTCACGATGTCGCGGTTTGCCCTTCCCCCCGTTTAAAAAAGTCAGTTAACGACTTGCTTCCATCAGTTCTGCCGTTAAAAATAAACGGGAAACTGATAAAGGGCTAAAGACGGTTGAACATTTGCCCACAACAACGATAATGACCATTTTGAAATTAGGGCCAGATCAATAACCGTCAACCAAAATCACATATGAGAGGTACAGTATAGTGAGAAAAATAAAAAATAACAACCCGAATTGCGCTGTGGAACTTTTAATGTGGATATAACTTTTGAGTTCAACAGATGAAAGTGGATGCCGTTTTAAGCGTCATCTTTTGATTAACACATATGTTTTATAATTTAGTCCGATTGACTGTTACACTGATTGAGCCATGGAAGAACTGATCTACATATTACCATTTGATCTGCACGGTGTCGAAATTGTTGTTACAATTCTTATAGTGGCACTGGTCTTGTTCTCTATTGTCATGCGGATTTTGAAAGTTCCCCAGAAACTTATGGTAATCGCGACCGGTGCTCTTGCAATGAGTATCTATATGGCTTTCCAGACTGACGGTCCGGGGCCTATACAACCTCTGATAAACCTCGCCCAAAGGCAAAAGCAGCTCGATCAACAATTCGAAAACAAACCATTGAAATTCGAAAATGTGACATTCACCGATGTCAAAGTGCGCGCCCATTCGCTTACACTCACTTTAAAAAACAATAACCCGTTGCCCGAAGGATCCACGAAAGACGACCTCGAGGCCTATGCCAATTCTTATCTGAATAAAAAGCTCGTCGATTATTGTGAAATACTCAACGCCGAACAAGCGCTACCCTATCGGAAGACCAACCAGCGATATTTTGATTTGACGATCAAATCCTATTACGTCAAATTTATTGATGGGGATAAAAGCGCCAAGATGGAAATTCCGGTGTCAAGCTGCACGGATAAACCGGCTACGAGCTCAAAACCGGATAAAGCTAAAAATTCCGAAACCGATAAATCCGAAAATCCCGAACAGGATAAATAAAGAGCTTTTGGAAAACTCTCACCGGAAAAGCTCGAAAAACGGGGTTTAAAAAATGCGCCTCTTTAAACGCGTCTCTTTATGAGACCGTTTGGCTTATAAAACTGTTCGGGTAAGGCTGTTTAAAGCTTATCGGATTTTTATTGCGGCAACATTGCTTTTACTGGTCTTGTCTTCGGCCACTTTCAAGAAACCGAACAATAATGGTTTTAACAAGAGTGATCGCATTTTAAATAATCAGTGCAATCGCGTTTCTAAAAACCTGTTGCATTCGCTTTTTCCTTGGCTATTTCGCCCCGTATATTTTCCCTTTTAGTTTTCCGCGTCGGTTTTTCCTTATCGTTTTTCCCAATCAGTTTTCCCCGTGAATTTTCCCCATCATTTTCCAATGACAAAAAGTTTTGGCAATCTGAACGTCTTATTGCTTTGGATAGAATGAAAAGAGGTATAAAATCATAGAACGAGGACTTAAAGGGATAGATTATGTTAGAAAAACGCAAATTTTATATAAATGGCGCCTGGGTCGAGCCTGCCGAAGCGCACGACCTCGAGGTGATTGATCCTTCAACTGAAGAAGTTTGTGGTGTCATCAGCAATGGCACGTCAAAAGATGTTGATCGTGCAGTTGCAGCCGCAAAAGCAGCCTTTGACGGATGGAAGCACACCGACCCGCAAAAGCGTTTAACCTTTGTTGAAAAAATATTGGCTATCTATAACCAGCGCCAAGGCGAAATGGCGAAAGCCATTTCAACCGAAATGGGTGCGCCTATTGATATGGCTATTGAACAACAAGTCGGAGCCGGTGCTCGCCATATCGAAACATTTATTGACAGTTTTTTGCATTTTTCTTTCCAGACCGATCTTGTCAAAGGTCATAAGGATAGTGCGCTACAATATGAACCGGTCGGGGTCGTCGGTCTTATTACACCATGGAACTGGCCAATGAACCAGATTACCTTGAAGGTTATTCCGGCAATGCTTGCCGGTTGTACCATGGTTTTGAAGCCATCGGAAATTGCACCGCTTTCCGCTTTATTATTTGCCGATATTATCGATCAGGCCGGAGTTCCGAAAGGTGTGTTCAATCTCGTCAATGGTGATGGCGCCGGTGTTGGAACATGTCTTTCCGGCCATCCGGATATTGCCATGATAAGCTTCACCGGTTCCACTCGTGCAGGTAAGGCAATTTCCAAAAATGCAGCCGACACGCTGAAACGTGTGGGGCTTGAGCTTGGTGGCAAGGGAGCCAATCTGGTTTTTGCCGATGCCCGTGAAGATGCCGTCAAATGGAGCGTTTTAAGGTGTTTCAATAATAGCGGCCAGAGCTGTAATGCGCCGACACGTATGTTTGTCGAGCGTTCCATTTATGAAAAAGCCAAAGCCACGGCAAAAGAAGTAGCGAATAATGTCAAACTTGCTGTTGCGAGCCAACACGGCAACCATCTCGGACCTGTCGTATCCAAAGCCCAGTTTGACAAGATTGAAGGCCTTATCCAATCAGGTATCGACGAAGGTGCAACGCTTATTGCCGGTGGAACGGGTCTGCCCGAAGGTATCAACCATGGCTATTTTGTCCGCCCGACTGTTTTTGCCGATGTCAAACCGAATATGAGAATTTTCCGTGAAGAAATTTTCGGGCCGGTTCTGTCGATGATACCTTTTGATACAGAAGAAGAAGCCTTGGCTATGGCGAGTGACACAGATTATGGTCTGACGAACTATGTCCAATCCGAAGACAGAGAAAAATGCCACCGTATTGCAACGGCACTGCGGTCCGGCATGGTTGAAGTTAACGGTTTGAGCTTGCCAAAAGGGAGCTATTTCGGCGGCGTCAAATATTCCGGCCATGCCCGTGAAGGTGGCATCTGGGGAATCAAGGAATTTCTTGACACCAAAGCCATTTCCGAGTGGTAAAACAAGATTACTCTTTCCGGCAAAAAGCCGTTTCCTTTTTGCCGGAAATGCAAATTTATGACTTTTGCATGTGAGCAGAATAAAATTTGATCAGACCGGTAAGTGATGACACGGCCGAAGGTCAACATATCGGCCAATGGCTGGCAAAGAATTGTCAGAAGCTAAAATTGTTGGAAATGTCGCGCGCGTCTTTAAACGCTCATCCGTGAAGGGCCGTTGAAAATCAATCAAAATTTGATTTTAGGACCAAAAACCCGATTGAAATCCAGAACCGAAAACCCGATTGAAAATCGGAGATTCAATTGAGGTTTCTTTGCCATAACCCGTTACTGCACACTTGCAAGGCGAAGCAACAGACCTTGATATTTGCCATAAAACTGATGTTTTATAGTTATCAACAAACAGGCCTTTTTATCCATCTCGGCAATGGGAACGAGACTGGTAAAATGGTCAATGCCGTGGTCTGCTCGTCCGGTTTTTCGCTTTCCGATATTGGCTCTCTTTAAAAGATCGTTCGGCTTATAAGAGCGTTTAAAATTTACCGGATTTATCGTGTTTCAACACGGCTTTCGTGTGTCTTGTCTTATCGCGACTTTTTTAAAAAAATAAACAACAACACTTTAATAGCTACGATCGCATTTTAAATAATAGGGGCAATCGTATTTTTAAAAAGCCGTTCGCACGGAAATACCGGTTCTTCCATTTTTTCGAACAACAGAAGTTATTCCAATATGGATGTTTTATGGCTTCGGGAAAAAGGAGAGCCGATAAAAAATTGCCCTGCATGGGCTTTAAAAGGATAAATATGTTAGATAAACGCAAATTTTATATAAATGGCGCCTGGGTTGAACCAGTCGAGGCACATGACCTCAAAGTGATTGACCCGTCCACGGAAGAAGCTTGTGCTGTCATCAGCAATGGCACGTCAAAGGATGTCGATCGCGCCGTTGCAGCTGCAAAAGCAGGCTTTGAAGGATGGAAGCACACCGACCCGCAAAAGCGTTTAGCTTTTGTTGAAAAAATATTGGACATCTATAACCGGCGCAGAGGTGAAATGGCAAAAGCTATTTCAACCGAAATGGGCGCCCCCATTGATATGGCCTTGGAACAACAAGTCGGAGGCGGCGCTTTCTTTATCGAAGGCTTTATTGATAGTTTCAAGCATTTTTCTTTTAAGACCGATCTTGTAAAAGGTCATAAAGATAGTGCGCTTCAATATGAACCGGTCGGTGTCGTCGGTCTCATTACGCCATGGAACTGGCCAATGAACCTGATTAACCTGAAGGTTATTCCGGCATTGCTTGCCGGTTGCACGATGGTCTTGAAGCCTTCTGAAATTGCTCCGCTTTCCGGCCTATTATATGCCGATATTATTGATGAGGCAGGTCTTCCCAAGGGCGTGTTCAACCTCGTCAATGGTGATGGTGCGGGTGTTGGAACATGTCTTTCCGGCCATCCGGACATTGCGATGATAAGCTTTACCGGTTCTACCCGCGTTGGCAAAGCAATTTCCAAAAATGCTTCCGACACATTAAAACATGTTGATCTGGAGCTTGGTGGTAAAGGAGCCAATCTGGTTTTTGCCGATGCCCGTGAAGATGCGATCAAATGGAGCGTTCTAGCCTGCTTCAACAATAGCGGACAAAGTTGCAATGCACCAACCCGTATGTTTGTCGAGCGTTCCATTTATGAAAAGGCCAAGAAAATTGCTAAAGAAGTAGCAAATAATATCAAACTTGCTGTTGCGAGCGAGCGCGGAGACCATTTGGGACCGGTTGTATCAAAAGCCCAGTTTGACAAGATCCAAGGCCTTATCCAATCAGGTATTGACGAAGGTGCCACACTTATTGCCGGTGGAACGGGCTTGGCTAACGGCTTCAAGCGCGGCTATTTTGTCCGCCCGACTGTTTTTGCCGATGTCAAACCGGACATGAAAATTTTCCGTGAAGAAATTTTCGGGCCGGTTCTGTCGATGATTCCTTTTGACAGTGAAGAAGAAGCGATAGCAATGGCCAATGACACGGATTATGGCCTGACCAACTATGTCCAATCCGGAGACAAGGAAAAATGCCATCGTGTTGCAACGGCCTTGCGTTCCGGCATGGTTGAAGTGAACGGTAAGAGCTTGCCGAAGGAAAGCTTCTTCGGTGGTGTCAAATATTCCGGCCATGCCCGTGAAGGTAGTATCTGGGGAATCAAGCAATTTCTTGATACCAAAGCCATCTCCGAATGGTAATATAATGATTATCCGTCTCGGGCGGAGGGAACATTCCCTCTTGCCGGAGCGGCTCAATTTCGTAAACTTTAAACGTCGATAGGACTTCATTTGATCAGACTGGTAAGTGATGACACGGCCGAAGGTCAACGCGTCGATCAATGGCTGGCAAAGAATTGTCCGGAAATGTCGCGTTCGCGTCTTCAGTCGCTCATCCGCGAAGGGCAGTTGAAAATAAATCAACTTGTTATACGCGAACCGAAAACGCGGCTGAAAACCGGCGATTCGATTGAGGTTTCTTTGCCGGAACCCGTTGCTGCACAACCCGAAGGGGAAGCAATAGACCTTGATATTCTCTATGAAGATGATGATCTTATAGTTATCAACAAACCGGCAGGCCTTGTTGTCCATCCCGGCAATGGCAACGAGACAGGAACACTGGTTAACGCTCTAATCTACCACTGCGGTTCATCGCTTTCGGGCATCGGGGGTGTCAAACGTCCAGGAATCGTGCACCGCCTCGACAAGGATACAAGCGGTGTTATGGTTGTTGCCAAAAATGACCATGCCCATAATGTTTTAAGCCGACAATTTGCTGATCATGGCCGGCAAGGCCCTCTCGAACGCAGCTATCAGGCTGTTGTGTGGGGCGCTTTGTCACAAAAGGCCGGTGTCGTTGACACCTATCTCGGACGTTCCTCACGGGATCGTATAAAAAGAGCCGTTGTTTCGCCCACCCAGATGGATGCCCGCCACGCAATAACACATTATCAATTATTGGAGTCTTTCGGGAAAACAAATGAAAAGGAAGCGATTGCAAGTCTGATTGAATGCCGATTGGAAACAGGACGTACACACCAGATCCGTGTGCATATGGCTCACATCGGCCACCCGCTTGTCGGCGATCAGGTTTATGGCAGTGCTTTCAAGACAAAAGCCAATATGTTGCCGGATGACTTGAAAACAACCGTCGCTCTTTTCCCGCGTCAAGCGCTCCATGCTGCGACACTTGTCTTCAAACATCCATCTACCGGAAAAATCATGAGCTTTACGAGCAGCCTGCCAACTGATATGCTCGAACTTATCGGGGCATTTCGGAAATTTAGGTGAAACTATTCTGGCTTTGGCGGGTTTGTTTGATTGAACGTCAACCGGACATCCGCATATTTCTTAAAAAGGCCATATAGACGGTGTAACGTGCTTGTTACATCCTGATCGAAAAAGGATATTTTTCGTTTTCGCCTATAATGGGAGAACGCGCTAAAGGAGGGTGCTTTATGGCCCAGACAAATTTACCATCAGTTGCTAACGGTGATGGGGGACTTACCCGCTATCTGGAAGAGATACGCCGGTTTCCTATGCTGGAGCCACAGGAAGAATATATGCTTGCAAAACGTTATCGCGAGCATGACGACCCGAAGGCAGCTCATAAACTCGTTACCAGTCATTTAAGACTCGTTGCAAAAATTGCAATGGGCTATCGTGGCTATGGTCTGCCAATCGGCGAAGTTATCTCCGAGGGCAATGTCGGACTGATGCAGGCTGTCAAACGTTTTGAACCGGAACGCGGCTTCAGGCTTGCAACTTATGCCATGTGGTGGATTAAAGCCTCTATTCAGGAATATGTTTTGCGTTCGTGGAGCCTTGTAAAAATGGGCACCACGGCCAATCAGAAGCGCCTGTTTTTTAATTTGAGAAAAGTCAAAAGCAAGATTCAAGCTTTGGATGACGGCGACCTTAACCCCGAACAGGTCAAGGAAATTGCGACCCGTCTTAATGTCAGCGAAGATGATGTCATTTCGATGAACCGGCGCTTGTCAGGCGACACATCACTCAATGCGCCAATCCGTGCGAGTGAAGGTGAAAGCGGAGAATGGCAGGATTGGCTCGTCGATGATTCAAGCAGTCAGGAACAATTGCTGATTGAAGAAGACGAACTCGAAAACCGCCGTGCCATGCTCGAAAAAGCAATGGAAGGTCTCAATGATCGCGAGAAACGGATTTTTAAAGCCCGTCGTTTGTCGGACGATCCGGTCACGCTTGAAGAACTTTCGACAGAATTTGGCATTAGCCGTGAACGCGTTCGGCAAATTGAAGTACGCGCTTTTGAAAAAGTGCAGAACGCTGTGAGAGCTGAAGCTATTGCGCAAAAACATGCTCTGCTACCAACCACGCCAAAAAAACTCGCACCTGCGGCAAACAAATAAACATAACCGGAAAGCATTCCGGTTATTGTCGACAGTTGATTGCACAACGCGAAATTTTGTTGGTTAAGCAGTAAAAATTTCCGACGAAACAAAAAAATGAATTCTTGCGCCCCCCACAAAAAATAAAATCAAAAGGCTCGAAAGAGCCTTTTTCTGTTTTTCATATTAGATTTTGGCTTCTAAAAATTTCACTCAAGAAAGCAGCCTGATAGGAACGTCTGGTTCTTTTACGAAGTTTCCGGAAAACTTGAAAATACCGTTCTCTATTCAACGCGTTTTGCTATCCCTTGCCTATCGGCAAGGCTTTTCTGCCGACCTTCTTTTTAATGAGGTATCAGGAGCTTGATCGACGCCCATTCCGGCATTCGGTTATTTTTTGTTGGACTGCGAGCAAAAATTTTGGTCAGGCAGCTTTTTAACTGCTACCGTTTTTCCTGCACCCATTTTCCCCCTACACCTTGCAAAGTGTATGAAAAAGGCAATCGCCGATGAGCTTTATTACACGGTTGTTCTTGCGAGATACTGCACTTCACAACCCCGCTCTTTTCCCGAAGCATTAGTAACCAATGCAAACAAATCCAACTGCGTTAGTTCGCATTCGGCAAGCCGTTTTCAAGTGATCAAACGGCTATTCGGTGTCTTCTTCACCGGCATCGCCAGATTGATCATCATTGGTAGAATTTTGCCCGCCGCTCTCTGGTGCTTCCGTTGCATTTGTGGGGCTTACAGAATTTACGTCCGCACTATCGCCACTTTGTCCGCCGTTTTCCGGATTATCTTGCGGCAAGGCATTATTATTTTCCACATTATCACCAGAAGGAACAGATGCATTTTCTTTGTCTGAAGTCTGCTTCTGGTTATAAAGAGTGGGTTTATTGTTCTGGTTCAGCCAGCTATCAATAACCTGATTGAACACAGCTTCCCCATTTGGCCCTTTTGAAAAAGTAAGTTCCGAAACCCGTTTGTTTTTATCGGTAATGACAAGCCGGATCCATCCCAATTGTTTCATAAGTTGTAAATTGCGATCACGGAACGGATTTGCTCCACTTAATGCAAAGAGGAAGAAATCATCATCGATTTTTGCTTCGACAGTACCTGTTAGCTGTTGACCGGGCGCCTGTTCACTGTCCTTGAATGTTAGTTCGTGCACATTATCAATTGCCTTGCCTTCAAAATCATCCGGAACGATAAATATCGCCTCGATGAGATAGGCGGCAGGTAAAGATGGATCTGTGTTCCGCCTAAGTGTCAACCTCAAAGAAAGCTTCTCGTCGGGAATTGTCACATTGCCGCGCACTGCAATTTCTTCCCGACCTTGCGAATTGGCTTTGTCTTTGACAATCGACCATTGAACGGTACCGGTCTCTACTTTTTCATCCTGTTGATCGGTACGGGCTTGATAAAAGGTCGCTTCGCCGGGTTGTTCCTGCGGCGTTGTTGCGTCTATTGTTCCGGCCGATGTTGACGTTCCCTCGCCGGGCTTCATCGGGCTTTGCGCCGGCCCTTCGTCAACCTCGCTACCGTCAGCCAGCAAACGCTGGGTGAATTTTTCTTTCGGCAGCTCGCTTGTGTTCGTATTTCCGGCGACATGTTGTTCCGCATCATGCGACTTGTTCCGGCCTGAAAGGAATGACCAGGCTGTCAAAAGAACGCCAACAACAACAATAATCACCACAGCACTTGATAAGCCGATGACAATTGCCTTCTTTCGTGCTGCACGCCTTTCTGTGCGCCGCGCGGCTTGTACAAATATATCGGAAACAATATCATAATCACCGTTTTGCTGATTATTGCCCAAAGCCTTTGCTGACTGGAGTTCTTGCTCGGCCTTTTCTTTTTCAGCCTCTTTTTCGGCAGCTATAATATCTTCCATATTGACCGGCTCGGCATCCGGTACTTGTTGATGGAGACTGGAATGAGCCGCCTCTTTGTCCCCTTTTTCTAACTTTTGTTCCCCTTCATCAATCGTTGAAGGCGGTGTCTTGTCGTGATCAAAAACCGACTGGCGAGAAAAAGCAGGTGCTCCTTCACGGAGATCACCATTTTTATCTTCGTTTCCGACCGGATGACCGGAAGTTTGATGATTATTCCTTTCAAAATTCTGTGTCCGTCCGATTTCAACGGCGGCAGATGAACTCGTCTCCGGTTTTAAAGCAGTTTGTTCGGCAGTCTTATTCGAAGCTTCACCATCAAGCCTGTCAGGATTATCAGCCGTGTTTCCGGCGGGAAATATTGGCGCGGTTGATGGGGCAACCTTTTCAGAAGCGTTTAAACCGGATTCCCCGAATTCCGATTTTCCTATTCCGGATTCCTCTATTTTAGGCTCCGGCTCATGTCTTGAAAGTTTGTCCGATGATGAAACCGGATTAAGCTCAAGTGAAGATTGCGCTTCCGGCTTTTTGACCAGAATATTTGAAAGAAGTTCCTGTTCGACAGCGACATAATCGGCTTCAACACTTTTGATAGCGTCATCAAGTGCCTGAAGCTGAGCTTCGGCTACAGTTGGGGAAACACCGGTTTCGGCAAGTTTCCGCACAACAGTTTCACGAGCACGGGCATAAACCCGCGCCCGCAAATCCGGTGTCGGATTTTCCTGAGCATCAATTGTTTTTTTTAACAAACCTGCGAAATTCGCCATCGGCTTTTGCTTTCTCACATCCTTAACAACCAGTAGGCAAGTTGTTTTCTAAGTTGCTTCGGATTGTTGACCGATATTGTTTGTAACAACACTATCCGGTAAATTCATTTTCCAAGCCTGGAATAAATATAGTCTTGGAAAACAATCGTCAAATCCGGACTAATCTTCGAACTTCGGAAGCATTGCACAAACTTTTACCTGTCTTCAAACGGATCGGTAACAAGAATTGTATCCTGACGTTCCGGACTTGTTGACAAAAGCGCAACCGGTGCGCCGATCAATTCTTCAATATGGCGGACATATTTGACCGCTTTGGCAGGCAACTCCGCCCAGCTTCTTGCGCCGGCAGTGGTTTCTTTCCAGCCTTCCATGGTTTCATAAATTGGTTTCAAACGCGCCTGCGCTCCCATTGAAGAGGGCATATAATCAATCTTTTTGCCGTCGAGCTCATAGGCGACACAAATCTTGATTTCATCCAGTCCGTCAAGAACGTCAAGCTTGGTAAGTGCGATACCGTTAATGCCACAAACAGCAATCATCTGACGCAACAATACCGCATCAAGCCAGCCACAACGGCGCTTACGTCCGGTGACGACACCATATTCATGTCCGTGTGTTCCAAGATATTCACCCGCTTCATTATTCTGTTCGGTCGGAAACGGGCCTTCGCCAACGCGCGTGGTATAGGCCTTGGCAATACCGAGAACATAGTTGATTGCTCCCGGCCCCATGCCCGAACCGGTTGCGGCCTGACCTGCAATCGTATTGGATGAAGTCACATAAGGATATGTACCGAAATCATTATCGAGAAGCGCACCTTGCGCACCTTCAAAAAGAATTCGTGAACCGGCACGGCGTTGCTCATCAAGCAATTTCCATGTGCGGTCCATAAAGGGAAGAATATCGCCCGCCACTTCCATCAGCTCGTCATAAAGTGTTTTTGGATCAATCTCCGGTTTTCCCATGCCGCGACGAAGCGGATTGTGGTGGGCAAGCAACCGTTCGATCTTTTTCATCAAAGTATCGGGTTCGGCGAGATCCATCACACGAATTGAACGGCGGCCGACTTTGTCTTCATAGGCAGGCCCTATGCCGCGCTTGGTTGTACCGATTTTAAGACTTGATGTGGCGTCTTCTCGTGCGGCGTCAAGATCACGGTGGAGAGAAAGAATAAGCGGTGCATTTTCTGCAATACGCAGATTTTCCGGTGTAATTTTAATCCCTTGTCCGCGAAGTTTTTTCAACTCTTCCACAAAGTGATGCGGGTCAACAACAACACCATTGCCGATAATTGACAATTTGCCACGCACAACCCCCGACGGAAACAGCGACAATTTATAGCTTGTTCCATCAATAACCAATGTATGACCGGCATTATGCCCGCCCTGATAACGCACCACTACATCTGCACGTTCGGATAACCAGTCAACAATCTTGCCTTTCCCCTCGTCACCCCATTGTGCACCGACAACCACTACATTGGCCATAATATTCTCCGTCCAATTTGAAGGTTTTCCAACCTTCTTTCCGCAATAAACGAGTTTCTTATACCGGACTCTCCTGTCGAGTGCGACTCCTCTTTTGCGCTTTTACGCCAAAAAAATTGCGAATTTTCCCGATCAAAGTCAATTTCCCGACATAACATAAAAGACCAAAACCGGTTAAAAACATAGAAGACCATAACCGGATGAAATCCAAAACCGTGTTTTTAATGAACATGTTGGTGAAAAATTCTTTTTCTCACTCGCTATATTTTAAAAGCAATCGGGACAGTTGGTTCAATCCCGCCATATTCATAACGGCGGTGGTTATATCCCTAACCAGAAGATGTCATTATAACTGCCGAAAGATCCCTTTATTCCTATTGAAAGGCGTTGTTATCCCTATCGAAAAGTGGTGCTATTTCTACCGGAAGATATTTTTATCCATACCAAAAACTGTCCTTGGCTTCCGGCCAATTTCCCTAACCGGTTCATTTTTCTAGCCGACCTGTTCATAGTCGAGGAGCGTCAAAGCAAAAAACCAAGTCTATCAACTGGCCGAAACAAGACCATCAAACCGTTTTTATTATTAAAATTCTGCAATAATCTTGATATTTTTTAAATCGATTTAATTAAATGTCGGATATAAACTCAAGTGATTCTCCATTCACCGGATCAAAAGAGGTCAATCAGCTTCGGAACTTGCACTTTATTGCCGGAAAACACATTTTCCGGACTGCAAAAGGCCTTTAATCACATAAAAATTTTTAAATTATTCAACAATTTTCTCGTTTTGTGCAGAGGCTGGATGTGAAACATAACGAGTTGATAATAAACGTTAATTTTTCATTTTTACGTATTTTCATAAAACGAATATTGGAAATTTTTTTGAGAATAATTTTTTCTAAAAAACAGGTTGAAAAAACAAATTTTTAAAAATTCTATCTTTTTAATTTAATTTTTAAGATAAAAAAAACCTTTAAAAACAATATGTTAGATAACATCTACGATTTTGTTGTTTTAGTCACAAAGCCTGATTATCGACATTAGTCGACTTAACAGTATTGTCTTTTCCGTATTAACCATTTATTCGAGAACTGTTGTGGATTGTTCAATAATCATCTTCATTGAACTCACCATAAAAACATAACGTGTTACTGGTCACTAATCGGATCACATTGTCATTGGAATGTAACATCTGTGCAACGTTTTCCTGTCCATCTGGTGGGGGCTTTGGCTGCTTGAACATGAGACGCTTTGGTTTTTCAGGTTGCGTTCTGTCGATATCTATGGGAGGCAGTTCATGCTAAACATTTTTAAACACGCGCCAAACAAACCGCGTGTCCCTGAAGCGGAAATCGACCCGCTTTATCGTCGTCTGCGTTGGCAGATTTTCTTCGGGATATTCTTCGGTTACGCAGCCTACTATCTCGTACGTAAAAACTTTGCTCTGGCCATGCCTTCTCTGGTCGAACAAGGCTTTACCCGTGGTGATCTGGGTTTTGCCTTGTCGGCTGTTTCTGTAGCTTATGGCATTTCAAAATTTATTATGGGGGCAGTCTCGGACCGCTCCAATCCGCGCGTTTTCCTGCCCGTCGGTTTGATTCTCGCGTCAGTTGTCATGCTGATCATGGGCTTTGTTCCGTGGGCTACTTCGAGCATTGCCGTCATGTTCGTGTTGCTTTTCATTTGTGGCTGGTTTCAGGGAATGGGTTGGCCTCCCTGCGGGCGCACAATGGTGCACTGGTGGTCGCAAAAAGAACGTGGCGGTATCGTTTCTTTGTGGAACTGCGCCCATAATGTCGGCGGTGGTCTTCCTCCAATCCTCTTTATGCTTGGTATGGCCTGGTTCAACGATTGGCATGCAGCCTTTTATATGCCGGCTTTTGCTGCCATTCTGGTTGCCATTTTCGCCTTTGCAATGATGCGCGATACACCGCAATCTTGCGGCCTGCCGCCAATTGAAGAATATAAAAACGACTATCCGGAAAACTATTCGGAAAAGAACGAGGTTGAACTCACAACCAAGCAGATTTTTACCCAATATGTTTTGCCGAACAAGCTGCTCTGGTATATCGCTTTTGCCAATGTTTTCGTTTATCTCTTGCGCTATGGCGTTCTCGACTGGTCGCCGACTTACCTGAAAGAAGTCAAACACTTTGCAGTCGACCAATCGTCCTGGGCTTATTTCTTCTATGAATATGCAGGCATTCCCGGCACACTTCTTTGCGGCTGGATGTCCGATAAGGTCTTCCACGGCAACCGTGGTGCAACCGGTGTTTTCTTCATGACATTGGTGACCATTGCCACCATTATTTACTGGCTCAACCCTGAAGGCCACCCCAATATCGACATGATCTGCATGATCGTTATCGGCTTTTTGATTTATGGGCCTGTTATGTTGATCGGTCTTCATGCTCTCGAATTGGCACCGAAGAAAGCGGCTGGCACTGCTGCAGGTTTCACCGGCCTTTTCGGTTACCTTGGTGGTTCGGTTGCTGCTAGCGCGATCGTTGGTTATACGGTCGACTATTTCGGCTGGAACGGTGGTTTCCTTCTCATGATCGGTGGCGGTGTCATCGCTGTCATCCTTCTTGCTATCGAAATGATTGGCGAACGCAATCAACATGCTAAAGAGCAAGCAAACTGATCGGCGTTCCATCCGATAAAGTGACGCCAATCACAAAAGAAGACGTTTTTTAAAGAAGACGTCTTTCACAGAAAAAAGTGTTTTGTAAAAACACTCTTTAAACTTGTTGCTGACGAGATTGGTGCTGAAGGGTTCAACCTTCAGCACCACCGCCAATAACGATGGCAATGACAAAGTTGTTATTGTTCAGCGACTTCCCAGATAAAGCAGTTAGCTATCTTCATCCGTGATATTCATAAAAGTTGAGCTTTTCCGTAAAACTATTGGAAATCCTACTCCTTTAAAGAGCCTTTTAGGCTCACCCGAATGATTTGAGACGCATATCCCGTCTGTTTTTCATTTGCTTCATTCCATCCGCGTTTCATCCGGCTCTGCCCCGCCGGAAAACTGTTGCTACAAAGCTGATGGAGCCTTGGATAAATCACTGGAACTCACCCTAACATCAAAGCTGAAATTGATCATTGAACGGATGCGCGAACTTTTATCCTTTTCAAAATATTGCATATGAAAAGGCCATCTTCCTCATATCAAAGGACGTGGATTTTTCAGATATAAGCGCCTGATTGCATCAGCCGCCTTATAGGCAAGAGCACCAACAGTTCCGGTCGGATTATAACCGGGATTTTGCGGAAAAGCCGAAGCGCCGACAACAAACAGATTATGCACATCCCAATTTTGAAGATATTTATTGACGCTGCTATTTTCCGGATCGGCTCCCATTATAAAGCCGCCGACAACGTGGGAAGATTGGTATGGTGCCGAATTCCAATGTCCTTTTGATGGCTGTTGAACAATCTGATCAGGCCCCATGGCCTTTGCAATTTCTGCAACTTTTTCGGTGCAATAAAGCGCCATTTTGCGTTCATTGTCGGTGTAATCATAAGTTATACGCAAAAGTGGCCGTCCGTGCGGATCCTTATATGTCGGATCAAGCGACAGATAATTTGCCGGTGACGAATAATTCGATGCTTCACAACCGATCGACATTGTGGACAGATAATGTTTCACCGTGGCAGCTTTCCATGTTTTCCCCCATCTTGGCGTATCGGGAGGAACCGGCCGGAACGCGATGGGAGCGGCGCCAATCGGCGTTACACGAATACTGCCACCGCCAAAAAAGCCAAGCCCCGAATGGTCAAAATTGTCATTATTGAAATCGTCAATGCCCATGCCGACAGCACCTGCACCAATGAAGGGATTGAAAATCGTTTTGTCGTTGAAAAACAATTGAACATTATTGGCCGTCTGGTACGCATAATTGCGGCCGGTTGTAC
Source organism: Bartonella sp. M0192 (assembly GCF_016102305.1). NCBI lineage: Bacteria > Pseudomonadati > Pseudomonadota > Alphaproteobacteria > Hyphomicrobiales > Bartonellaceae > Bartonella > Bartonella sp. M0192. The sequence goes on from NZ_JACFOU010000002.1 coordinate 115,507, forward strand.
CGCTCCGGTCTATCGGGTTATAAGCCTTACCAACGCCTGAAAGCAGCATAAGGCGCACATTTTCAAGTGTGAACGCCGAGACCACCACAATATCGGCCGGCTGCTCATATTCTATTCCATCTTCATCGATAAAGCGGATTCCTGTTGCGCGCTTTCCGTTGCTATCGAGCATGACCTGCAAGACCTCGCTATTTACCCTCGCCGTGAAGTTTTTCTTCCGCATCAATGCGGGGATGACACAGGTGAGCGCGCTTGCTTTCGAATAATTTGCGCAACCGTAATTTGTACAAAAGCCACAAAATGTACAAGGCGCCAAACTTACTCCAAGCTCGTTTGTATAGGCTTGCGAGAGAAGCGAAGAGGGAACAGGAAAAGAGTTATATCCCATTTTTTCGGCTGTTTTTGCAAACAATGCCGGCCCATAAGGCTGATCCATCGGAGGAGTTGGGTAGTCGCTTGAACGTGGCCCCTCGAACATATTGCCACCACGAATTTTTTTACCCCCGATATTTCCAGCTTTTCCCGAGGTTCCACAAAGTTTTTCAAACCTGTCATAGAAGGGTTCCATCTCTTGCCAATCGGTTCCCCAGTCCTGCAAAGAAAGAAAATCCGGAATAGCACCTTTGCCATATCGTTCTTCAAGATGACTTCTCAAACGAAATTCTTCCGGCTGAAAACGGAATGTAATTCCCGCCCAGTGAAGACCTGCGCCGCCAATGCCATTGCCGGGATGAAACGACCCCCAATGGCGCATGGGCAAAGCCGTTTCAGAAACGTTATTCCTCACAGTCACAGCACTTTGGCGCGGCTCCACCATCAATTCCTGACGGTCGTTATAACGCAATTCATCGGGAACTGTCGTTATGTTGAAATCGCGTGCGGTATCACGCCATGGCCCCCGCTCGAAACCGACAACGCTCAAGCCCTCATCAGCCAACTCGTTGGCGATAATAGCACCCGCCCAGCCAAGACCGACTATAACTGCATCGACTTCAGGCAATTTTTGCGCCATGTCTTAACCCCTTCCCCGTTTAATCCGGTAATTTGGCAATACTCACCGGTTCAATTTCAAGCTTTTGGTTATGTTGATGAATAAAGGCGCGATAATCGTAACGCGCACCCGGAAACCCCAACATTTTCCAACTGACCATGTTTTTATTTCCCCCATAAATCGGATCGGCGAAAAAACCTTCCATGGTGTTTTGCAACACGATTTCAAAAAATGATTTCGCATCTATTCCCTGAAAGGCGATATTGCCTTCTTCCATGTCGTGCAAAACACGGTCACGTTGTTCGGGGGGCAAGGCGATAAATGACTGACCGAACTTGCTTGCGCAATATTCACTCAACGCTTTCAACCCCAAGCGGTAACGCTCACGCGGTGTCAACGAAGATTGGTCTCCTTGCTGGGGAGTGCCTTCCATGAAGGGAGCTGCCATATAATATTTTGCAAAATCGCCATATTTACCGGCAAGTTGCCTATCGATAAATTCGACACAGCCCGCTTCTTTTCCGCTAATACTTAAAGCATCAGCCGGTATCAACTGCTCGACAATTGCTCCGAGAAGTTCGACTTCATCTTGTCTCAGGAAATACCATTTTCCGGCCGGAAAAACCTCCGGCATACTGACATCGCCGGCAATCCAGTCTGGCACCGCGTTTACCACTGAAGCAAAGCTCGGAATGGTTGGTGTGAACGTCAAAAATGCTGCACCAGCCATCAAAAAATGTCGGCGAGAAAATCGGGCGGCACTGTTTTTCATGCTCTTTTCCTTTACGAGAATGCGATGACGAAATTGATCATTTATTCACCCGTCACCACGGATTTTCTTGCGGGCTTCGAAAACCACATCTTTTCCAATCGGCGCGGCACTGTTGCCCCAACTATTTCTGATATAATTGAGCACCGCCGCGATATCTTCATCCGACAAACTATTGCGAAAACTCGGCATGGTAGGCGCCGTCGGGTGCTTTTCTGTCGCGGTAGCGCGGTTGCCATTCAAAACCGCCATAACGGGATTTGTTAAATTCCGCACATCTATACTGCTTGGTTTTAAAAAAGCCGGTGCGATATTTTTCGTTCCTTCACCTTGAACGCCGTGACAGGCACTGCAATGAGCGCTGAATATCAAAGCCCCTTTTTGAAGTTCCGGACTGTCCGGCGCCATTGCTTTTTTTACGCCTATCTCTCCGGAGCCGGAAATGGATTGAAGGTAGGTAGAAATTGCCTGCAAATCTTTTTCATCCACATGCTGGAGCGAATTGCTGACAGCTGCGCCCATCGGACCGGTGGCAAATGCATGGGCATTATTACCCGTTTTAAGATATTGAACGACTTCCTCGTTTTTCCATGCTCCAATACCATTCGCGCTATCGGAGGTTATCTCCGGCGCGTACCAGCCTTGCAGCACTGCTCCCTGATAAAGCTTATCTAATTTATCGGCACCAAATGTATTTTTCGGTGTGTGGCACATGCCGCAATGGCCCAAACCTTCAACAAGATATGCCCCTCTGTTCCATTCATCTGTTTGTTGACGATCCGGAACAAAGCCATCCTTTTTAAAAAACAAGGTGTTCCATCCGATAACGAGAAAACGGATATTGAAAGGAAATTTAAGCTCATTTTTCGGCAATGAAGCTTTAACGGGCGGTAGGGTGAAAAGATAGGCTTTGATTGCCAGAATATCCTCATTGCTCACTTGCGCAAAATTCGGATAAGGCATTGCCGGATAGAGGAATTTTCCTGCTTTCGACCGGCCATATTTGACGGCATTGATGAAATCCTGATCGCTCCAATCGCCGATGCCGGTTTGCCGGTCCGGCGTGATATTACCGGCAGTAATTTTCCCAAACGGGGTGAGCAGCGGCTCACCCCCTGAAAAATCCGCTTTGCCTTTTTTACTGTGACAAGCGACACAATCGCCAACGCGGGCAAGATAAGCACCACGTTCGATTTCAGTTCTTTTTATTCCGGATAAAGAAGGGGGAGCAACGCCATCAATTGCTGGCCTCAAATTAATATAACCGACAATGGATAAAGCTATGAAAATAAATAATATTGCTGCAAACAGGAAATAGCGTTTCATAAACAATAACCTTTCCCGCTGCTACAATTTTTAGTCGAGATTTCTTACATCAACCGTATAACTTCCGATAAAAGACGCTCTGAAAGCGAATTTTCTTTTATTTTCTCTCCATCATGGAATTAGATAATTTTACTCTTCAAAAAATCAAATATTTTATCCAAAATGCTGCCAATGCATGCCGTTCCGTGTTTGAACTCATCAGTTTTTCTTTGTTATCGAGCGAGAGGCCGCAATTTGTAACGACCAATCATTTTCTGCATAAAGAAAACTCAAAGAATGAATAGACAAGCTTTATGGAATTTTGAAATTTTCGGGTAATTGATTATTTTCGTTTCAAAATATAATCAGAATTTCAAATTTAAAAATACAAAATAAAACCTGAAAAATGAACTTGGATGATCAGAAAGAGGAGACAAGGCCGATAAAGCGGAAAACCGGCAGCACCCAAATTTTTAGCGTTGAAACACCATGTAACGGGCATCTTCGCTATAAGTCAGCAGTTTCTGTTTCAACATTTCTGAAACTTCCGCCAATTTAAACCCGTTCTTTTGCCAAAAGACTTGTGACCCATGAACAGCAACAAGGGAAAGTGTTCCGAATTTTTCCCGCTCAGCGACAGCGACCAGAAGTTCAACCGCTTTTTTGCCATTTCCCCCGCCTTGCGCTTCAGGCAATAAAGCAAGGTCGTGAATATAGAGCGTATCGCATTTTTCCGGAAGTTTATGAAGCAGGCGATCAAGAGCAGGAATGGAATTCAATTTGTATGGATGGGCTAGGCAATAACCGAAAACGCTAGCCGTGCTTGATTCATTATCGGATAATATAAAGCAGGACAAAGGAGAAAGATTAAACTTTTCTTCAAGCACAGCATCCTCTTCCGGAAAATCCGGATGACAAAGTGAAGCGATCCGGCAGACATCTGCCAGATCGCTTTCTTTCATTAAACGCCAATATTTCACGGTTCAATCAACCGTTTGCAACATCGAATTCCAAAGGTTGCGTGTGTTTAATACCCTTTATCTTGCGCAATTCATCAAGCACTTTATCGGGAATGCGTGCGTCAAGGTAAAGAAGCGCGATTGCATCTCCACCCGGTTCATTACGTCCCAAAGCGAAGTTTGCGATATTCACGCCGGATTTCCCGCAAATTGTACCGATTGTACCGATAATTCCCGGTGTGTCGGTGTTGGTGATATAAAGCATATGCGGGCCGACCTCGGCATCAAGATTGATACCCTTGATCTGGATAAAGCGCGGCTTGCCGTCAACAAAGCAGGTTCCGGCAATGGAGCGTGTGCGCTTCGATGTTTTGACAGTCAGTTTGATATAGCCGTCAAAAATACCGGATTTATCGCGCTTGACCTCGGAAAGAATAATACCACGCTCTTTAACGAGAACCGGTGCCGATACCATGTTGACATCGGCAAGTTGCGGGCGGATGAGACCGGCCAATGCGGCACTGATGAGCGCGCGCGTATTCATGGCAGCGGTTGAACCATCAAACAGAATTTCGACTTCCTTGATGTCTTCCTCGGTCGATTGACCAACAAATGCACCGAGAACTTCGGCAAGTTTGACAAACGGCTTCAAGCGCGGTGCTTCTTCTGCCGTAATCGACGGCATATTGATTGCATTGCTAACGGCACCGTTGATGAGATAATCCGACATTTGTTCGGCAACCTGAATGGCAACGTTTTCCTGCGCCTCGGTTGTCGACGCACCAAGGTGCGGTGTGCAAACGACATTATCAAGGCTAAAGAGCGGATCATCGGCAGCTGGTGGCTCGACTTCATAGACATCAACCGCAGCACCTGCAATTTTGCCCGACTTCAAAGCGTCGACGAGGTCTTTTTCAACAACCAGCGCACCGCGTGCACAATTGATAAGTCTTACGCCATCCTTCATCTTGGCGATGGTTTCGGCATTGATGATATGACGGGTCTTATCGGTAAGCGGTGTGTGCAATGTGATAAAATCGGCCCGCTTCAACAAATCGTCCAATTCAACCTTTTCAACACCGAGTTCCTTGGCACGGGCGTCCGAAAGGAACGGGTCATAGGCAATGACTTTCATCTTCAATCCGACACCGCGGGTTGCGACAATCGAACCGATATTGCCACAGCCGATAATGCCGAGAGTTTTGCCGGTGATTTCAACACCCATAAAGCGGCTTTTTTCCCATTTGCCCGCCTTGGTCGATTTATCGGCAGCCGGCAATTCACGGGCAACTGCAAACATCAATGCAATGGCATGTTCTGCTGTTGTTATCGAATTGCCGAATGGCGTATTCATAACGATAATACCGCGGCGTGAAGCAGCCGGAATATCAACATTGTCAACACCGATACCGGCACGACCGACAACTTTCAGGTTTTTTGCCGCAGCAATAAGTTTTTCCGTTACTTTGGTTGCCGAACGGATTGCCAGACCATCATATTGGCCAATAACTTCGAGAAGCTTTTCTTTGTCTTTACCGAGTTCCGGTTTGAAATCGACCTCAACGCCGCGATCTTTGAAAATCTGGACAGCAGTCGGGGATAGTTTATCAGATACGAGTACACGAGGTGCCATTATGGCCTCCAAAAATTTTGTAAAAAGGGGGAAAGAGCGGCCTTGAAACAAGCCGCTACAAGGGAATCTTATTTTTTAAAGAGCTGCTTTTTCAGCCTTGAAAGCCCAGTCAAGCCATTCCGTCAATGCCTGAAGATCGGCGGCCTCAATCGTTGCACCAGCCCAGATGCGCAAACCCGACGGTGCATCGCGATAGGCGCCTATGTCATGGGCGACACCGGCTTTTTCCAGACGATTGACAATAGCCTTGGCAAATGCTGCCTGTTTGTCGGCATCGAGTTTAACCACGGCAGGATCAACAATTTTGAAGCAGACGGAAGTGTTCGAGCGGGTTGCCGGATCTGTCGCCAGAAATTCGATCCACGGAGTTTTTTTGACGAATTTGTCCAGAACAGCAAAGTTCTCGTCAGCCCGTTTCATCAAAGTTTTCAGACCACCTATGGACTTTGCCCATTTCAATGCATCAAGGTAATCTTCAACACAAAGCATAGACGGCGTATTGATTGTTGCGCCCTCGAAAATACCTTCATTGAGTTTTCCGCCTTTTGTCATGCGGAAAATTTTTGGCAGAGGCCATGCCGGCGTATAGGTTTCAAGACGCTCTACCGCGCGTGGTCCCAGAATAAGCACACCGTGGGCACCCTCGCCACCCAGCACTTTTTGCCAGGAGAATGTGACAACATCAAGTTTCGAGAAATCGAGATTTTGCGCAAATGCGGCGGATGTCGCGTCGCAAATCGTAAGCCCCTTACGATCAGCCGGAATAAAATCGGCATTGGGAACGCGCACACCCGATGTTGTTCCATTCCATGTGAAAACAACATCACGATCAAAATCGACTTTGGTCAAATCCGGTAATTCACCATAAGGCGCTTCCAACTTGCGCACATCGGTCAATTTCAATTGTTTGACAACATCTGTAACCCAGCCGGAACCGAAGCTTTCCCATGCCAGCATATCAACACCACGTGCTCCAAGGAGCGACCACAGTGCCATTTCAACAGCACCGGTATCGGATGCGGGAACAATGCCGATACGATAATTTGCAGGAACTTCCAGCACTTCGCGGGTGAGGTTGATTGCCTCTGCCAGCTTGGCTTTACCAATTTTTGCACGATGTGAACGGCCAACCGGCGCATTAGCAAGCGCTTCAACCGTCCAACCGGGACGCTTTGCACAGGGACCAGAAGAGAAATTGGGATTGTTCGGGCGCACGCCCGGCTCGTTTAGATTTGTCATAATATTCTACCCTTTCAGATAGCTCGCCTCTCGTTGGGAAGAGGTGGCCCGCTGACGTGATTATCCGAAAGGCGCTTTCAACACAAGTAAAAAAATAGATTATCACAAATTATTTAACCGGAACCACTTTTAGACAGAGTTTTTCGATGTATTGTTGAAGTGTTACTTTTCCTCTCTATTTTATTCAAAGGCGGCCAATCTCCACTTATTGTCTTTAACGCCATCGCAGCGAATGACATTGCACTTGATTTTGAGAAAGAAAGAGAAAGATAATAATTTTCAATATCTTCCCTCTTTACTTCTACAAGTTTTACCGGTTTTCCAAGCGCCGTTTGAAAAGCTGTTGCGACATCTTGAACCGTGTAACGTTCCGGCCCTTCAATATAATGAATGCCAGCCTTTCCACTTTCAACAAGCCCTGTCAGATAATCGGCAATATCGCGGGGAGCGACCATCGGAATGATGGAATGGGAGGGATAAATAGTGGTCAAACATCCTTTTTCGACAATTTCATTGAGAGCCAAATCCCAATTGGACATATAAAAAGCTGCACGAACAATCATTGCTTCCGGATAAATCTCTTTAATCTTTTTCTCCAATAAATAAAGGCTTCCTAAATCTCCGATATGGTCACCTTCCTGAGCGCTATAAGTCGACTGCACAACGACTTTTTCAAGATTCGTGTTTTCGAGCGCGCGTAATCGCAGCAATTGTTTTGCGCTCTTCAAGATCAACATCATGAACAGGATTGGCCGGGGGATTAAGGATATAAACGCCGCTTGCTTCTTTCAAAATCTCATGGAACAAATCGTAGTCGGAAATATCGATTTCCGCGAGTCTGGCACCAAGCTTGACAAGGTTTTCAGCGCGTTTTCCAGAACGGGTGACCACCGTCATATCCCTCCCCGAACGAAGCAGATTTTTTGCGAACTCCGAACCGATATGGCCGGTTGCGCCCATGACGACAAACATGATTCACCTCTCTTTCAAAAACTGTCAGTCTATCGGATAACGATAATCATTCTTGTCGGGAAGAGCTAATAAAACTATGATGAGCTTTAAAACAGGACGGGCACAGAATGAAACGATTGCATTGGAAAAAAAGCTTAAGCCTTATGATTATTCCGCTTTTGTTTTTAAGCGGTTGCCAATCTCACCCCAAGCTCAAATCACCCGATAATATTTACGAGTTCAACACCCGCCCGACAAATGAAGTTGGCATTCCGGCCGATGTCCTGAGGCGTGCCGCCTTTACAGCAGAACGTCGCGGCTATCGTTATTTTACAATCAACGATACATCCGAAGGTGCCCAGACTTCAAAAATGCCGACGATCGGCATCAATTACGGACGCGATCCTTATGGTTTTTCTGACCCCGGTGCGGACAGTACAGGGGGCGGAATTTCAATGGATTTACCATTAAATACGCGTCGCATCCATTGGGTTGTCACCATGATGCATACGCCCGAAGCACAATCGACCAAAGTTTATGATGTAACCGAGGTTATTGCCAAATAGCTGTTTTCAACAAGTTGGTCGCTTCAAGTTCAAGATAAAAATTGCGTTTTATAGAAGAACTGTTGTCATATAAGGTTGAAAGCAACGATAGTTTTACCAAAACGTCGGGACGGCAATAACTTGCAAAATTCATCTTTAAAAAAGATCGTTATGCAGCGCATGAAAGGCAGCGCTTCGTTCAGTACGGTTTATAAAGATCAACGGTCATATTTGGAAAAGCTTTATCAATCCGGTTCATTGAAATTGCGTTTTCCGCTTTATTCCGACAGCCATTTCGAGGCCGTCCAAATCAATACAGCAGGCGGTGTAACCGGCGGCGACAAGCTTTTCTGGGAATGCGAACTCGGTGAAAAAACAAAAGCAACAATTACCACCCAAGCCGCCGAAAAAATATATCGCTCGCTTGATGGTCTTCCGGCCGAGATCAATATTTCGCTAACTTTAAGAAAAAACTCTACATTGTTCTGGCTCCCTCAGGAGACAATTTTTTTCAATCGTGGCGCTCTAAAACGCAAAATCACTGTCGAGATGGAAGAAGGCGCAGCCCTTCTTCTGGTAGAAGCTTTTGTTTTCGGCCGGAAACTCATGGGGGAGAAAGTTGCCAACGGCTTTATTGATGACGAGTGGCAAGTTCGCCTTTGCGATGAGCTTGTCCATTTTGAAGCCTTTAAAATTAATGGCAATATTTTACAGCAATCAACCCGTCCTGCAATTTTTAACGCCAATCAAGCCATTGCCACAATTCTTTACATTGCCAATGATTATGAAGGCAAAGAAGGAGCTGCAAGAGATATTATCGGATTATCCGGAGGGGTATCTGCATGGAATGGCAAGCTTCTTGCTAGGATTATTGAAAAGGACTCCTATTCTTTGAGGAAAAAACTCGTTCCTTTGGTAAAACTGCTAACAAAAGGTGCAGATGTGCCGAAATTTTGGTCAATTTAGCTATGGGTGAATAATGATACTTACCGAAAGAGAAAAGGACAAATTGTTGATCTCGATGGCTGCAATGGTTGCTCGCAAACGACTCGAACGGGGCGTCAAGCTCAATCATCCGGAAGCTATTGCATTGATTAGCGATTTTGTTGTCGAAGGCGCCCGCGATGGCCGGAGCGTTGCCGACCTCATGGAACAAGGTGCTTACGTATTGCGCCGTGATCAGGTCATGGAAGGCATTCCTGAAATGATTGAAGATATTCAGGTCGAAGCAACATTTCCCGACGGTACAAAACTTGTCACTGTCCACCATCCGATACGTTAAGCCCGACATTTGAAAAATATAAAACTATGAAGAGGGGAACTCTCATGAAACTTTTGTCAAGATCGACAGTCATAACGGCTTTGATGATTTTCACATCCACACCGGCTTTTGCCCACCTGACCGGTGTTCCACATGACCATAGCTCTTTTACAAGCGGCTTTTTACATCCGTTAACCGGCTTCGATCATATTCTTGTCATGGTTGCAGTTGGCCTATGGGCAGCTCAACTCGGTGGAAAATCTATCCTCGCGGTTCCGGCAAGTTTTGTTGTGTGTATGGCAATCGGTTTTTGGCTAGCCACAAAAGGCATTGCCTTACCTTATGTCGAACCGGTCATTCTTGCTTCTGTTATTGCAATGGGGCTCTTTGCGGCAATGGCCATTCATCTTCCCATTATGCCCGCCATGCTCGTTGTCGGTGCTTTTGCGGTTTTTCATGGTTATGCACATGGTCTCGAACTTGAAAATTCGGAAGCCTATGCTTACGGAATCGGTTTTTCTATTGCCACAGCATTGCTTCACGGCGTCGGTATTACAATCGGCTTGGGAGCAGGTAAAATTTTTGGCCGGTCAAATGGTGCAACAGCAATCAGAATCGGCGGCGTTGCGACCACTCTTGCAGGACTTTATCTGGCCTTTGCTGCCGCATGAAATCGAATTCCTGCTACCCGTTCTAACAATCGGAAAGAAATATGATGGTTCCCGGAGAAATTATTACAGAGGCAGGCGATATTGAAATGAATGCCGGCCGTAGCGCGATAAAACTCAAAGTCGGCAATAGCGGTGACCGCCCTATTCAAGTGGGGTCGCATTATCATTTTTATGAAGCCAATCCTGCCCTTCAGTTCGACCGCGAAAAAGCCCGTGGAATGCGCCTTGATATTCCAGCCGGTACCGCAGTCCGGTTTGAACCGGGACAGGAAAAAGATGTTTTCCTCATACCGTTAGCGGGAAAACGACGCGTCTTCGGTTTTCGTGCAAAAATTCAGGGGGATCTTTGATGAGCCATAAAATTTCGCGTGCCGCTTATGCGCAAATGTTCGGGCCGACAACAGGTGACCATATCCGCCTTGCCGATACAGACCTTTTCATAACTGTCGAAGATGACAAGACAACTTATGGCGAGGAAGTCAAATTCGGTGGTGGTAAAGTTATCCGCGACGGGATGGGGCAAAGCCAGTATTCACGTGAAAAAGGGGCTATGGATACAGTTATCACCAATGCCCTTATTGTCGATTATACCGGCATCTACAAAGCCGATATCGGTTTGAAAGACGGGCTTATCGAAAAAATAGGTAAATCCGGCAATCCCGATATTCAGCCAGATGTCGACATCATCATTGGTCCTGCAACCGAAATTATTGCAGCGGAGGGGAAAATTGTAACCGCTGGCGGAATTGATTCGCATATCCATTTCATTTGCCCCCAGCAGGTCAACGAAGCACTCTATTCCGGCGTTACAACCATGTTCGGCGGTGGCACAGGGCCTGCACACGGAACGCTTGCCACTACCTGCACACCGGGACCGTGGCATTTGGCGCGCATGATACAGGCGGTAGACAGCTTGCCAATGAATATCGGCCTTGCCGGCAAAGGCAATTCATCTTCCCCTGATGCTTTGATCGAAATGGTCAATGCCGGTGCTTCTTCGCTCAAACTTCATGAAGATTGGGGGTCGACTCCGGCTGCAATCGACAATTGCTTGAGTGTTGCCGATGATTATGATGTGCAGGTGATGATCCACACCGATACCTTGAATGAAGCGGGTTTTGTCGAAGATACTATTGCTGCGTTCAAAGGCCGGACAATCCACGCCTTCCATACAGAAGGTGCGGGCGGGGGCCATGCTCCCGATATTATCCGTGTTTGCGGGTTTGAAAATGTATTGCCTGCCTCCACCAACCCCACGCGCCCCTATACGGAAAACACCATTGCCGAACATCTCGATATGCTCATGGTTTGTCACCACTTGTCGGCAAAAATACCCGAAGATGTTGCCTTTGCCGAAAGCCGCATACGCAAGGAAACAATAGCGGCGGAAGATATTCTGCATGATCTCGGCGCTTTTTCTATTATTGCATCGGATAGTCAGGCAATGGGACGTGTCGGCGAAGTCATCATCCGCACATGGCAGACAGCCGATAAAATGAAAAAACAACGTGGTTATTTGGGCAACGATAGCGGGTTCAACGATAATGAACGCGTGAAACGCTATATCGCAAAATACACAATCAATCCGGCTATTGCACAAGGAATCGGTCACGTCACCGGTTCGATAGAAAGCGGTAAACGTGCCGATATTGTCCTCTGGTCACCAGCCTTTTTCGGAGTAAAACCGGAGATGGTTTTACTTGGCGGGATGATCGCAGCAGCCCCAATGGGGGACCCCAATGCATCGATTGCAACGCCACAACCGGTTCACTTCCGGCCAATGTTCGGCGCTCTCGGAAAGGCTGTCAAACACACATCTCTTACCTTTACCAGCAAAGCCGCTATTGATAATGGACTGGCCGAAAAGCTAGGGCTTGAAAAAGAACTCGTTGCCGTCAAAAACACCCGTACTATTTCCAAAAAATCCATGAAACTCAATTCTGCAACGCCGCATATCGACGTTGACCCTGAAACTTATGAAGTGCGTGCGGATGGTGAATTATTAACCTGCGAACCGGCAAAGATACTTCCTATGGCACAACGCTATTTCCTTTATTGAGGTTATGATGTCCTATAAAACTTTTCGAGCAACAAAATATATACCGGCATCCAGTGCCAAAGGATTGCCACCTTCAGGTGAACTTTCACTCTCCCATGACGAGCGCCATATCCGCCGGAAATTACTTCATTTTGCCAATGGCGATATGATTATGGTGGATTTGAAAGAACCCGTCCATCTCTCGGAAGGTGATGTTCTCGAAGCAGAAAATGGTGAATATTTTCTCATCCACGCGGCAAAAGAACCACTTTATTCTGTCAAAGCGGCAACTCCCCTTGAGCTTACCCAACTTGCCTGGCATTTGGGCAACCGTCATCAAACTGTCGAAATTAAAGAAAATAGGATTCTTCTGTCTCGCGATCCGGTTATTCGCACTATGCTTGAAGGTTTAGGAGCTGCCATTGAAGAGATTGAAGCTCCCTTTCAACCACTCCACGGAGCTTATCACGACCATGCGGGGCACCATCATTAATGTTGCAGGGTGACGCCTCTTTACTGCGTTTGATGACGCTTTTTTCGCCCGTCTTTCCTGTCGGAGGCTTTGCCTATAGCCATGGCCTCGAACAAGCAGTCCATGAAAATTCTATTCAAAATGCCGAAGATTTGTTTGATTGGCTTGATGCTCTTGCCAATCACGGATCTCTCCATAATGACGTGGTGTTGATCGCCGAAACGTGGAGATCAACCGATCAAGGAAAATCCATTATTGCCCTTGTTGAAATAGCCAATGCCAACGCTGCCTCGAAAGAACGCTTTCTGGAAATTGATTTACAAGGCGCAGCTTTTTGTAAGGCAGTTGCCCAAACCGGTTTTTCAAAAGAAATCTATAAGACTCTTCCCTATCCGGTTGCTGTGGGCGTTCTCGGACATCAAATGGAAATTTCGTTGTCATCTGTCCTGACAGCCTATCTTCACGCATTCCTGTCAAATCTGGTACAAGCAGCAATAAGACTTGTTCCGCTTGGCCAAAGCGACGGCGTCAAAATCATGGCAAAGCTCGAAAAAACAGTTCTTGCTATCACCGGTAACAGCGATAAGCTTACACTTGATGATTTCGGTTCATGCTGTTTTCTATCCGACATCATGGCAATGCGCCACGAAACACTTTATTCAAGGATTTTCCGTTCATGACATCTTCATTTTCACCAAACGGCCCGTTACGTATCGGTATTGGAGGACCTGTGGGGTCGGGAAAAACAACCTTGACAGAAATGCTCTGCAAAGCCTTGCGCGATCATTATTCGGTTGCTGTTGTTACCAATGATATTTATACAAAAGAAGATGCCCTCATCCTCAATCGTGTTCAGGCACTGCCGGAAGACCGCATCATCGGCGTGGAAACAGGTGGTTGCCCGCACACTGCTATTCGCGAAGATGCAAGTGTCAATTTGCAGGCTATTGACGATTTGGTTAAGCGGCATCCCGACCTTGATATGATATTTATCGAATCAGGTGGAGATAATCTCGCAGCAACATTTTCTCCCGACCTTGCCGATTTGACACTTTACGTTATTTCGGTAGCAGAAGGCGAAAAAATTCCGCGTAAAGGCGGTCCAGCCATTACGCGCTCTGACTTGCTTATCATCAACAAGAAAGATCTAGCCCCATATGTTCACGCCGATCTTGATGTGATGAACCATGATGCAAAAATCCAGCGCGGCGACAAACCCTTCGTTTTCACGGATATGCTGCGCCGAGAAGGGCTTCAGGACATTATTCGATTTATCGAACAGGCAGGCGGCTTTAACCGGTAAATAAGAAAACGCCCAAATGAAAACCGTTTTTCACGGCTTAAAAAATTTTACTGCCGTGCGGATAAGGCTGATGACTTCGAACGGCTCATCCGAAGGCAAAACGATATTTGCCAGAATTTTTCAATAAAGTTTCCACGAGAGATATATTCAGAAAAATTGGTACGCCTAAGGGGAATTGAACCCCTGTTTCCGCCGTGAGAGGGCGGCGTCCTGACCGCTAGACGATAGGCGCACGGTGTAAAGCCGCTAATAAGCCTTGTTTACTCAAAGAGCAATGCCAAATTCCCAAAAAAATGAACTTATCAGGGCAAATTTTGAATATTTTTGTTTTGGAGGCTAGACACTCGAAATTTTAATGTTATAAACCCAAGCGCTCCGGTTAAAAAATCGGATTTGCCCAGATAGCTCAGTTGGTAGAGCAGCGGACTGAAAATCCGCGTGTCCGTGGTTCAATTCCGCGTCTGGGCACCATCTCATCTACTTGATTTGATTATATAATTTGGTTTATATTTACTCTAGGTTATTTTGGGGTAGACACTTTTTTAGCGTGGGGTAGACAATTTTTTATGCCGCTCATTTACCTCTTGTTCGAATTGTCGAACTACTTTTGTAAGCTTTTTTGACCGGTTTGCGCGATTCGAATAATGCTGAGCCATTGCCAAAGTTTTCTGCCCTAACATGTCTGCAATCGTTCGATCGTCAAAACCCATTTCTGCCAAAATCGTCGCTACGGTGTGTCGCAAGCCTTTTAATGTTAGCCCTTCTGACACTTTATGCTCAGCTAATAGTCGTATTTTAATTTTTTGCCATGTTGAACTTAAACCGCTTACCGCCGGATCGAACGTCAGCCCTCTACCTCCGGCCGTATTCCCTTGTCATCTTGTTTATCCTGCAAAAATTTTAATTAGACGATCAATAAACTGCTTGCCTTCGAGTGTTAAATGCAATTCTTTAGCCCGACGGTCGTTCATAGAAGGTTCTTGAATAAGAAGTCCAAGACCCTTTTTTAGTTTTCCATTTGCGCCCCGAAGGTACGACTGGGGTGATAATGATAAAATAACATTACTCATTGTTCCTTTTGAAATGTCGAATGCATCGGCGATTTTTGTAGCTTCAATACCGCTTTTCTGAGCAATAGATATTAAAACAAGTAACTTGTTAGCGTCAAAATTACCATCAATAGCCCGCATTTCAATAGCCAGCTTAAGTAAGGCTTTTAGTGCTTCGCTCGAAACTTTGTTATAGCTTTGCATTTGGTGGTTCCTTTAATCAGATATTGGTTTTATATCTGCCCACCGCAACAAAATAAAGCGCGTCAATCAAAAACCAGCTTGTTTAAGAATTAAAATCGCATGTCTTACCTCTCTTCTAACAAGTGCTTCTTCAGTTCCACGAGAGATTAACGAAGAGGCGGTTAATAGAAATTGTGCTGCAATGTTCAGTTCCTGTACCGATGGTGGCAAGCGGTGAGGCTTTTGAGGGGCTTCATTGTCCGTCAGTCTTCTCAACTTAGACATTTTGTTCTCCCAATGTTCTTATTTTTGTTCCATTTTATAGACATGAAATGAAATCAAGTAGATTTTTTCTGTCACATATTAGCGCTTCTTTAAATGAAACCAGCCGTTATAGATCTGGTACAAGACGGCTACTAAAGATAGTGCATAATATATGATGAAAATTGATAGGAAAAAATAAGTCAAGCAAAAAAGGAAAAAACAGATATAAAGATAGAGAAAGAGAATAAAAAAAATGAAATTTTTGAAGTGAATAAGATTTACAATCTTTTTTCACATATTGGTTTTATTGTGTTTTTAAGCATTCTTATGACCATTATCATGACCAAGCATCTTAAAGCATTACCTTTAGCAGCTATTATCACAAGGCTATGGGGATATTGTGATCTCCTCAAAGATTGATTTAGCTTTTTAGATTTTTCTACAAAATCTAATTGGTAGCACACACTAAAGACAACCAAAGGGGATGCCTTTCTTTTAAAAGAGAGATTGAATATTTATTAGTAATGAAAATGATGAAGGTGCACCTTAAGTTCACCTAAGTTACACCTAAGTTACACCTAAGTTACACCTAAGGTAAACCTATAGATATAACTTTAGGGGAGGCTTAGGGGGCATCCTATCTAATGGGGGGGGGTATTAAAATTTAACGGTCTATCAAACTTGTTTTAGCTTGATATTTGTCCTCCATAACTTTATCTAATTCCTTCTGTAATTCTTCGTCTCGCTGTTGTTCAGTAACTTTTTGAAGAGTGTCATTAGAAAATCGAGTGCATACAGGCTCACCAGCAAGCTCAGGAGACGTTTCTAGGTCATCTATGATGAATTGTGCCAAGCGGTCACCATATCGCGCTCTCTGAGCTTCTGTGGGGTATCTAGCGGGTATGATTCTTATTTCATAACCGCGATCAGAAAGAGAGTTATAAATTGATTGTTCAGCCTGAGGTGTTCCGAGATAAATAATCTTGCTTGTCGCGACCGGCTTGAGAATTGCCATGATGTTAGTCTCATTTGTCGTTCTAAATCACATTGTTTGTCAAACAAAAGGTTAGACATTATTCTCCCAACTGATTTATTCAATCAACCAAGCAAGACAATTAAAAATAGGTAACACATTGATTTTTAAATAAAAATTCAAGGACTGAAAATCCGCGTGTCCGTGGTTCGATTCCGTGTCTGGGCACCATCTCAATTTTTCACCTTTTTATCCTGATGTTTTTATTAATTATTCTCTTGAGTAAGAGAACGAAAAACGCTCTAATTATTCTGAAATTCTGGAATTGCCTCATCTGCCAATTCTCACTGATCGGCTATCTTTTATGTAAAGAGATCCCTTTTTTAGCTTCGCAAACCAAGTCGATTTCAACTGCGTTATTTTGACTCCAGAATTTTTTGCACGAGATGCATTCATTCTCGCACATTTAACACAAATCTATTTCTCCACTTTTATTGCAAGCCTCACGTTTATCCCGAGATCTTAATCATATATAATAGAACATCTATTTTCTCGATTTCGGTTGCACTGATATTCCATATTATTGAGACGTAAGTCGTTTTTAAGAGGATCACACTGTAAATGTCTTTGATGATCCGAACGATCAAGCAATTCTTGTTCACCTATTTTCTGCCAACCATTGGCTCAAACGCAGCTTATAAAGTGAAATGAGTTATCGAATATCAGTTTAACATACGGACACAGCCGACGTGTTAAGTTAAAAATTTCCGTATCTCAACAACAAGCCTACTTTTGCGAGACGAAAGCGGCTAAGTTTTCCTTTGAGCGAGAGATTTGAGCCATGCAATGGACCGACAAGGTGCCATTGGAAAAGTTTGTTTTCTATAATTCTGCTCTCAATTCAGCCAATCTTCTAAGTAAGCTCGAGATATATTTTTGAGCACCAATCACGCCTGCAGGAATTAAAAACTTGAGGAATAAGTTTCCTTATTTTTACTGAAAATTTTGATTTATTGAGTGAGAAAATAGCTTTGGTCTATAAGATCGCAAATTTCTTTCATAGATACTGTTCCATCAAGAACAATAGTGATCCAACTATCCTTGTTCATATGATAAGCCGGCAATAAACTACTTTTCAAAATCACTGTTCTTCTGCTTAAGCATGTAGCCTGCAATCTTCTAACAGATTGCAGCTTAAAAACCGTGCCATCTTTTGTCAGGAGCCCCACGTTATATAAAGCAGCGATAGGCCGATCAATGCACATAGTGGAGACCAGTAGCGCGTGTCATAGTAAGCAAATGTGCTATCTTTTATTTTCTTGGTAAAACCGACAAGCCGAAAATCGCCAATTGCCCTGACAATAAAAACGGCTGCAAGCAAAGTCCCACCTATTTTTAATATATAAGTTGGCAGCAAGCCGATAATCCCTGCTCCCAATTCCATTACGAACAATGTAACAAGCAACAGTGCCGAGGCAACTAGAAAAGTACCTAATTTGCTTGCATGGAAAGCCGGGACACCCTCAATATAGGGAATTACTTTTGATGATGGTTCAGCATCGGGTTTCAATACCCAATAGTAATGTGTCAAGGCAATCAAAAAAAGCACAATGACAGTGCTTAAATGGACAATGGTATAGAACATCGCGGTGGTCCAACCTTTCAAGGAATTTATTTTTGGAACAGTAATTTGAGATAAGTAGCAAAAGGATTTGGCCGGTTAGGCTCCTTTCGCAAAAGGCGGTTCACAGCTTCATTATGGCCTAATGCCATCGAGCCTCAACCAGAATTCTGCAATCAAAAGGCGGCTCCTAATCCTTCATTTTGTACAATTGCTCAACAAGACTGCCATAAAAAACTTTTTGTTCATCCATCAGCTTACTTTGGCGAGACGAGAGCGGGTTTCCAAGCAGGAGATTTGAAGCATATAATGAATTGAAAAGATTTCAATGGAAAGGGTTGGTCTCTATTGTTCTCAATTCAGACAGTTTTTGAGGTGGGCTCAAAGTATATTTTTAAGCACCAATTACGGCCGAAGGGATTAAAAAGCTCAGGAATAATTTCCCTATTTTTACCATAAAATCCGACTTAATGAGTGAGAGAATAACTTTGGTCTATGAGATCGCAAATTTCTTTCATAGGTACGGTTCCATCAAGAACAATACTGATCCAACTATCCTTGTTCATGTGATAAGCGGGCAAATAGCCGGCTGACTGACGTAAATTACCTATCATGACTGATGGGCATTTTCTAACGGTTGGAATGTCGATTATTCGATCATGATAGTTTTGTGGATAGCAGTAAAAAGTTATAATTGTCGCTCGCTTCGGTTTTTTAGGCAAGATAATCGGGGTTGGAAACGGCTTTAAAAAGCCATACGAAATCGAAAATATGTCTAACAAACTCAAAAACCGGCAGCCTATTGCACGCCGCGGTACAACCGATGTACACACTTTTTCTCGACTATAAGCATCGTCTCTACAGTCACCTTCCATCCTAATTGTTGATTCTTGCCCTTCACTAATAAGCAAAAACCATACTGGATCTATCTTCTTTAAATATAGTTAACTGAATTATATTGTAATTATATGTTTTTCTTATAATTTTTATCAACAATTTTTCGTTTTTACGATCATATTTATACAAACTACAACAATCAATATTATTTTATATCTAAAATAAAAAATATTTAATAATTATATTTAATAATAACGGTTAAACTATGTTTTTCTAGTAAAAAAATAAAAAAATGATTTTTGTTCTTTTAGCCTTATATAATCATCAGCCCTAATAGTATTATATTTTTGTCTTAAGCCGCCTGCTTTCGTTATAACTTCTATATCTGGATTTTCAATTATAGCTTTATGTATGTCATCTGAATGCGCAGGAGTATTGTTAAAAATTTTCGTGTAAAATTCTCGAAGCTGAGTCGCACCACCATTTCGGTTAATATAATTTGGAATATCGTCATAAAGTTGTCCTCTCGCAACCTTTCTATCTTCTTCATCAAATAAATATAGCATCCCTTCATCTTCACTATTATAAGAAAGCATATTCAGTCCCGAACGACCAAAGTGCGCTTGATGAAGAGCGTTGTTATGAAGCACATTATTATATTCCTGCCTAGCCCTGTAATTATTCGCGAAATGCATCAACCAATATTTATATCCATCTTTATGATTGATCGAAAATGGAGTGAAAAATGTCGAACATTCCTTAAAGACATCAAATATCAATTTTTCGGCAGCGCCTAACCATTCTTTCTTATCAATAATATCTCTAATAGCATTCAAATCTTCATAAGAAATGCCAATTCGATCTAAATTTTTTTGTATTTTCGGAATATCCGATGGTGAAGCATATTGCAAAAAACCGCCGATCATAAAGGTAAACAATATTTCAACTGATTTAAAACTATTCATAATGTCAATAATTATTTCTTTTGTTACATGAGTATATCCATATTGATCCAAATTAAAAATTACATTTTGAATCTTTAATTTATTAATTTCTTCTTTGATATATCGATAGCGTTGTTCAAATATGCAATTTGAATACCGTATTTTTATATTTAGCCCCGAATTTTTTTCCTTTATGTCAATTATCAAAGGCGCCAAATTTATTTTCAAGAGTTCAATCGCGCTCGCATCTACGTCGTTAAAAAACAAGATACAATCAAACGTGATAGGCTTGAGTCTTTGTACGGCGCGTCGGACATTTATATTTTGATATGCTTTTTGTAATTCTTCAATAAAAATTAGCGGTGAACCTGATACCCCCGTTTTATAACGTCCGGCACCTGAAAAACCGTCTACTACGGCAAGTCGGAAACTGGATTGCAGAGGATTGCCACACTTAACCGTTAAATATCTAAAGAAATACTCACGTAATATTTTAAGTTTACGCTTGGAATGTTCACCTAGTTCGGCGCCTTTTTCCCAGTCGTATGATTTTTTAGTCAATTCTTTCCCCGAAATGAATTAAAAATAATCAGTTATGTTTAAAATATCGGCATTTCATCCCAAATTTTACCCTTGTATTCACGCCCATTTGCTTTTTTTGAACGCTTTTTATTATCTTTTCCCCAAGTTCCCCATTGTTTGAAAAAAAATGCTGTTTGATATGTTAAGCACTGGTCATAAATGTCGTCAATCCATTCTTCGTGAATAGGTCGTGCTTTTGGACCGCTTTCTCCGCCGACAATCGCCCAATGAATATTTGTCAGATTTATCTTGCCAACGGGGCCAATAAGAGGTTCAAACGAGATAAATCTGATTGCAGCTGGAATATCTCTCAAAAAATCTATTCTCTTTATTACGTCAAAACTTTCCACGCTCGTGCCTAGCCAAACATTAGGTAATATGTCCGCTATTTGCGTTTTAACGAATTGCGCCATTCGATCCGGTCTCTTTGTCAAAATTTGATAATTGTGGTGTGGCGTCTGCCTCATAACTTGCCACACTTGTTTTACGAATGAATCAGAGACGCGTTCATGAAATAGGTCGCTCATCGAATTTACAAAAATTTTTCGTGGTTTTTTCCACCTCAACGGAATTGAAAGTGCTTGCCAATCTTCTCGTACAATTCCTTTCCAGACTATTCTACCACCCGATTTTCGTGTTAACCCAGCATATTTCTCCGATCCCATTGCTTCCAAACGGGCTGCCATTTTCATCGCGTAACAATTTTTACAACCAGAAGACACGATGGAGCAGCCTGCCACAGGGTTCCACGTTGCATCAGTCCATTCGATCTTAGTTTCCGGCATTTTGTCAATCCTTCAACAATATGATTGCACTGTTATACCATTAATCAGTTAAAACTTTGCTTTTCCCAACTGTCCAAAAATAAACGAACTCCACCTAATTAGACTGAAGCGCAAATATGTTTTGAGTCTATTCCGAAAGCGTTGACTTTTCTATACTAGTAAAAAACAATCTTTTTCGCGGGTTAGACTGAAGATTGTCAGTTTACGAGATTTTGCGGATAGCAGTAAAGTGACGATTGTCAATGGTTCCTGATGCAAAGCCCCACCAGAACGCGTTGTACGGAAGTGCAAGACATCGACACGTTGCATATTCTATCTGAGTGAGGCTTAAAACCGCGTTTGCTGCCAAACGTCAGATCAATTTCAGCTGTAGGCAAAGAGACAAGTGACCCTCTGGATAGCTTTCATTTGGATCTGAGGTGAACAGTATAAAGGCCGTAGCCATCACACACGCCCAAGATCTCCACTTATTAAGCGGCAAGGAGGTGACTCGATAGATATCCGGCCAATTGCCAGCTTGGGTATTTGAAGCCACTATTTTGAAGGAGGTAATTTAATTACCTCATGGTCATGTGAGGTGTTTCAGCAGGATGTTTTTGACGGGCGTTTCGCTAGCAAGTAACGAAGCTGGTTTTTCCCGAAGCAGGATTTAGGTTTTAACATACTGATATTTGCGCGATAGCATTATATTGGCCGTTATTTCTGCTCTGCATTACACAAACGCCAAACAACGAGCATTTGAATGCTATCAGAGCGACAAACTCAGCTGATTCAATAAGAGCAGCAGCTCAAATGTCTTCATCTTTTTTAACAAAGCTTTTAACCGTTATCAGTGTTTTTTCGGTGCTAAAGTTTCAAGATGGTAATATCTAAACCATTGAACTTATCATTTAATCATAACCAACAAAAACACCCCTGCCGGTTATAGAAAGCGGATATCAATAGGTAAGTAAAAAGATAGGAAGATAAGGATTGGTTGCGGGGGCAGGATTTGAACCTGCGGCCTTCAGGTTATGAGCCTGACGAGCTACCGGGCTGCTCCACCCCGCGCCAAGG